>CP020563.1:6823156-7425472 GCA_002082585.1 Kitasatospora albolonga | reverse complement strand
GAGGCGACCGAATCGCTCGACGACGCGCAGCTGCGCACGCTGGAGGAGCGGCTGCGGTATCTGCGGGAGCTGGAGGAGCGGCGGACGTCGATCCTCGAGTCCGTACGCGAACAGGGCAAGCTCGACGCCGCGCTGGAGGCCGCGATCCGGGGTGCCGAGACCAAGGCGCGCCTGGAGGACATCTATCTGCCGTTCAAGCCGAAGCGGCGGACGAAGGCCCAGATCGCCCGGGAGGCGGGGCTCGAACCGCTGGCGGACGGCCTGCTCGGGGACCCGTCGGTCGATCCGCTCGCCGCCGCTGCCGCGTTCGTGGACGGCGACAAGGGCGTGGCGGACGCGGCGGCGGCCCTGGAGGGCGCGCGGGCGATCCTCACCGAGCGGTTCTCCGAGGACGCGGACCTGACGGGTGAGCTGCGCGAGCGCATGTGGACCCGGGGGCGGCTGGCGGCGAAGGTGCGCGAGGGGCAGGAGGAGGCGGGCGCCAAGTTCGCCGACTACTTCGACTTCGCGGAGCCGTTCACCGCGCTGCCCTCGCACCGGGTGCTCGCGATGCTGCGCGGCGAGAAGGAGAACGTGCTCGATCTGGTCCTGGAGCCGGAGGAGCCCGAGGCCGCCGGGCAGCCGGGCCCGTCCGCGTACGAGAACATGATCGCCCGCCGCTTCGGCGTCGCGGACCGGGGCCGCCCGGCCGACAAGTGGCTGGGTGACACGGTGCGTTGGGCCTGGCGGACCCGTATCCAGGTGCACCTGGGCATCGACCTGCGGCTGCGGCTGCGCACGGCGGCGGAGGACGAGGCGGTACGGGTCTTCGCGTCGAACCTGCGCGATCTGCTGCTCGCCGCCCCGGCCGGGACGCGGGCCACGCTGGGCCTGGACCCCGGTTTCCGTACGGGGGTGAAGGTCGCGGTCGTCGACGCCACCGGCAAGGTGGTGGCCACCGAGGTGATCCACCCGCATGTGCCCGCCAACAAGTGGGACCAGGCGCTGGCGACCCTCGCCCGCCTCGCGAAGGAGCACGCGGTCGACCTGATCGCGATCGGCAACGGTACGGCGTCCCGCGAGACGGACAAGCTCGCCGGTGAACTGATCGACAAGCACCCGGAGTTGAAGCTCACCAAGGTGATGGTCTCGGAGGCGGGCGCCTCGGTGTACTCCGCCTCGGCCTTCGCCTCGCAGGAACTCCCCGACATGGACGTGTCGTTGCGCGGCGCGGTCTCGATCGCGCGGCGGCTCCAGGACCCGCTGGCCGAGCTGGTGAAGATCGACCCGAAGTCGATCGGCGTCGGCCAGTACCAGCACGACCTGTCCGAGGTGAAGCTCTCGCGCTCGCTGGACGCGGTTGTCGAGGACTGTGTGAACGGCGTCGGTGTGGACGTCAACACCGCCTCCGCACCGCTGCTTTCACGGGTCTCCGGGATCAGCTCCGGGCTCGCCGAGAACATCGTCGCGCACCGTGACACCAACGGCCCCTTCCGCTCCCGCAAGGCGCTCAAGGACGTGGCCCGGCTCGGCCCGAAGGCGTACGAGCAGTGCGCGGGCTTCCTCCGCATCCGGGGCGGCGACGATCCGCTGGACGGTTCCAGCGTGCACCCGGAGGCTTACCCCGTGGTGCGGGCGATGGCGAAGACGACGGGCGGCGAGGTCGCCGCGCTGATCGGCAGCACGGACACCCTGCGGTCGCTGCGCGCGGCGGACTTCGTGGACGACACGTTCGGTCTGCCGACCGTGACGGACATCCTGAAGGAGCTGGAGAAGCCGGGGCGCGACCCCCGGCCCGCCTTCCGCACGGCGACCTTCAAGGAGGGCGTCGAGAAGCTCGGCGACCTGGAGTCCGGCATGGTGCTGGAGGGCGTCGTGACGAATGTGGCGGCGTTCGGCGCGTTTGTCGACATCGGTGTCCACCAGGACGGCCTGGTGCATGTGTCGGCGCTGTCGAAGACGTTCGTGAAGGACCCGCGCGAGGTCGTGAAGCCCGGGGACATCGTGAAGGTCAAGGTCATGGACGTGGACATCCCGCGCAAGCGGATCTCGCTGTCGCTGCGGCTGGACGACGAGCCGGGCGCGGGCGGCGGCTCCGGCGGTGGTCAGGGGCGCGGCGATCGGGGCGCCCGGCCGCCGAAGCAGCGGCAGGGGCAGGGCGGTCAGGGGTCCGGCGGCGGCCAGGGCCGTCAGGGCGGCGGCCGGGACCGGCGCGGCGGTGGCGGCGGTGGCTCCCGGCAGGGTCAGGGTGCTCCGGCTCCGGCGAACAGCGCGATGGCCGATGCGCTGCGGCGGGCCGGGCTGACGTCCGACCCGAAGCAGGGCGGTGGCGGCCGGGGTCGCTGAGCTCCGGTGGGCTCTCGGGAGGGGCGGGCCGTGTGGACGGTCCGCCCCTCCCGGTCCCCGTAACCGTGCTCAGACTTCCTTGACCTGGCCGTCCGCCACTTCGATGCGGCGCGTGGTGCGGACCGCTTCGAGCATCCGCCGGTCGTGGGTGACCAGCAGCAGGGTGCCCGTGTAGCTCTCCAGGGCCGCTTCCAGCTGCTCGATGGCGGGCAGGTCCAGATGGTTCGTCGGCTCGTCGAGCACCAGGAGGTTGACGCCCCGGCCCTGGAGCAGGGCGAGGGCGGCGCGGGTGCGTTCGCCCGGCGAGAGGCTGGTGGCCGGGCGCATCACATGGTCGGCCTTGAGCCCGAACTTGGCGAGCAGGGTGCGGACTTCGGCGGGTTCCTCGTCGGGCACGGCGGCGCAGAACGCCTCCAGCAGCGACTGGGAGCCGAGGAAGAGCTTCCGGGCCTGGTCGACCTCGCCGACCACGACGCCCGAACCGAGCGCGGCGTGGCCGGAGTCGAGCGGGAGCCGCTCCAGCAGGGCGGCGAGCAGGGTGGACTTGCCCGCCCCGTTGGCGCCGGTGATGGCGACCCGGTCGGCCCAGTCGATCTGGAGCGAGGCGGGGCCGAACGAGAAGTCACCGCGCACCACTTGGGCCTCGCGGAGGGTCGCCACGACCGAGCCGGAGCGCGGGGCGGTGGCGATCTCCATCCGCAGCTCCCACTCCTTGCGCGGCTCCTCGACGACATCGAGGCGCTCGATCATGCGCTGGGTCTGCCGGGCCTTCGCCGCCTGCTTCTCGCTCGCCTCGCTGCGGGCGTTGCGGCCGAGCTTGTCGCCGTCGGTGGCCTTGCGGCGGGCGTTCTTGACGCCCTTGTCCATCCAGGAGCGCTGCATATGGCCGCGCGCTTCGAGGGCGGCCTTCTTGTCCGCGTACTCCTCGTACCCCTCGCGGGCGTGCCGACGGGCGGTCTCACGCTCCTCCAGATAGGCCCCGTACCCACCGCCGTACAGGTTGATCTGCTGCTGGGCGAGGTCGAGTTCGAGCACCTTGGTGACCGTGCGCATCAGGAACTCGCGGTCGTGGCTGATGACGACGGTGCCTGCGCGCAGCCCCGAGACGAAGCGCTCCAGGCGCTCCAGGCCGTCGAGGTCCAGGTCGTTGGTGGGCTCGTCCAGCAGGAAGACGTCATAGCGGGAGAGAAGGAGGGAGGCGAGTCCGGCGCGCGCCGCCTGGCCGCCGGAGAGAGCCGTCATCGGCAGCTCCAGGCTGACGGTGAGCCCCAGCTCGGCGGCAACCTGCGCGGCCCGCTCCTCCAGGTCGGCGCCGCCGAGGGCGAGCCACCGCTCCAGGGTCTCGGAGTACGCGTCGTCCGCGCCGGGTACCCCGGAGACCAGGCCCTCCGTCGCCTCGTCCATGGCGCGCTGGGCGTCGGCGACCCCGGTGCGGCGGGCCAGGAACGCGGCCACGGTCTCGCCCTCGCGCCGCTCGGGCTCCTGCGGGAGGTGGCCGACGGTGGCGGTGGGCGGGGAGAGCCGCAGCTCGCCCTCCTCGGGGCGGTCGAGCCCGGCGAGCAGGCGGAGCAGGGAGGATTTTCCGGCGCCGTTGACTCCGACGAGACCGATCACGTCCCCGGGCGCGACGACGAGGTCGAGTCCGGCGAAGAGGGTGCGGTCACCGTGTCCGGCGGCGAGGTCCTTGGCGACGAGGGTGGCAGTCATCAGGGGGCCGATTCTAATGGCCGCGTCCCCGTGTCCACGCCGGGCGGTGCGGGCGCTGCCCGGCCACGGGCGCGCGGCCACCGGGACGCGGCCCGGGCCGGGCGCGCGGTCATCGCCGCCCAGCCGGGCCGGGCGGAGGCGGCTCGCCCGGCCGTCCGGTGCCGCCCGGCCGTGTCCAGGTCCTGTGCCGGCCGTGCCGGACGGTGGCAGCCCGGTCCCGGGCCTGGCCGCGCCGGGCGGCTGCGGGTCCGCTCCCGGCCGAGCCGGGCAGCGGCAGCCGCTCGCCCGACGACCGGCCGTCAGTCGATGCGGTGGACCAGCTGGGTGTTCAGTTCGTACCGCGCGCCCACCACCGCCAGCTTTCCGGCGGCCACCTTCGCCGCGAGGTCGGCCTCGCGCGCCAGCCGGTTCCGGACCAGCCGGACCTGGGCGCTGACCGTGGCGTCCACCCGGGCGGCACCATGGTGGGCGTGGTCGATCGCGGGCCTGATCTGGTCGGCGACGTACTGGATGTGCGCGGGCAGGTGCTCCCCCGTCTCCTCCGCGTGTACGGCGGCGGCGACCGCGCCGCACGACTGGTGGCCCAGGACCACGACCAGCGGGATGCCCAGTTCGAGGACGCCGTAGGCGATGCTGCCGAGCACCGCCTCGTCCAGCACCTCACCGGCCGAGCGGACGGTCATGAGATCACCGAGCCCCTGGTCGAAGACCAGCTCCGGCGGGACGCGGGAGTCGATGCAGCCGAGTATCAGCGCGAAGGGCGACTGGCCGGACACCAGCGCGCGGCGCACCGCGACGGCCTCGTGGGGATGGCGCTGGCGCAGCGTGCGCCAGCGGCGGTTTCCGGCGGCGAGTTCCTTCAGCGCCGCGCCGGGGGTCGTGGGTCTCGCCAGGGGTGCGGCGGGCGCTCGCGTGGTGGCGCCCACGGGCGAGGACCCGGCGGCGAGTACACCGGCCGCCGCGGTGGCGGCGGAGGCACGGAGAAGGGTGCGGCGCGTGGTCGGCGCCGTCCGGGCAGATCGGGCGAGGTTCACGAGCGGACGCTAACCCCCTTACCGGCGCCGCGAGTTGGCACCTGGCATGCCTTGGTCACACCTTGACCATCTCTTGGGCGGGTGGTGTGACACAGCCGGACGTGTCACACCACCCGCCCCGGAGCGGGGGTCAGCTGAACCGGTCGAGCGTGATGAACGCCTCCTGCGGGTTGCCGTCGTGGACCAGCGACTCATGCGCGCCGACGTCGTCGAAGGCGAAGCCGTACGCCTTGCCGTCCACCATCTGCGCGTGGATGAGGCGGGAGTAGTGGTTGGTCACGGAGTCCCGGTAGAAGTTCGCCGCGTTGTTGTCGGGGTGGTTCGTGCCGTTCAGCAGGGTGGAGCGGTTGAAGCCCGCGCACAGGGTGCGGGAGATCGGGCCGCGTACATGGTCGTTGGGGGCGTCCAGGTGCTTGTAGCAGCCGAAGACGCTGTCGGAGTCCGGCTTCTGGAACGAGGTCACGACGGCGCCCGCGCCGTTGGTGAAGTTCATGACGTTCCCGGAGACCCGGCCGTAGTACTTGGTGTTCGGCTCGTGCGCGAAGGGGGTCACGGTGAGGACGGAGCTGCTGTAGCGGCTCCAGACCCGGTTGATGTAGTCGTTCATGATGCCCGTCGGCAGGGCACCGGCACCGACGCCGTGCCCCGGGGACAGGGCGCGTACGACCGTGCCGTCGGGCCGGGTCTGGATGAGGTTGGACCATCCGCCGGGCTGGTTCCTGAGCCCGTTGAGAACGGCGTTGTAGCCGCCCGCCTTGAGCCGGCCGGTGTTCTTGACCGAGCCGCTGGGCGTCTTGACTCCGACGGCGTACGGGGCGGAGAACATATCGACCTGGGTGCTGTTGATCCACAGGCCCGCGTCGTTGAGCGTGTACTCGGTCCAGTTGAACAGGATGTTCCTGTTCGGGTCGCTCGGGTTCTGGACCGCGGGCTGGACGAGGCCACCGGTGGTGACCTTGAAGACGAGCTTCTGACCGTACGAGAAGTAGACGCGGCCGGAGAACTTCGGCATCCGGATCGTCACCGACTGCCCGTTGCGCGGCCCCACGATCGAGGCGTCCGGCGCCGGGGTGGGCGGGTTGCCCCCGGCCGGCCAGGGGTGGAACGTGCCGTTCGCGTCGGCCCAGCCCTGACGGCCGGTGGAGAGCTGCGTTCCGAGGTTGTAGATGTAGATCTGGTCGGCGCGTCCCGAGTCGTTCTTGATGGTCAGCGGGATGGTGGCGGGCACCGCGGCCTCGGCGGGCGTCGCGCCGGGGCCGGTGGTCAGACCGAGGGCCAGGGCCAGCGCGGCGGTCAGCGAAGCGAGACCTCTCCATGGAGCGGGCATGCTCGTCCTCCTCATCGGGTGAAATCCGTGGGTGGAACGGGGAAATCCGGGGATGGAGCTGGGGTACATCACCTGGATTCTGAGAGCGCTCTCAGAATCCCGCCGCCGCCAACAACTGTCAACGAGCCTGCCGGAAACTCCTCGAACCCGTCCCGTGCCTGCCACCGCGCCCTGGCCCCGGGATTCCGGATTCCGTTAGCGTCCGTGCAGCGAGAGGACGGTCGGCACAGTGGAGGCGGAAGTGGCTCAGGAGGCGGATGCGATCGTGGTGGGTGGTGGGGTCATCGGCCTCACCACCGCCGTGACGCTGGCGGAGCGCGGGCTGCGGGTGCGGGTCTGGTCGCGCGATCCGGCCGGGGCGACGACCTCGGCGGTGGCGGGCGCGTTGTGGTGGCCGTACCGGATCGAGCCGGCCGAGCGCGTCGGCGCCTGGTCGTTGGAGACCCTTGCCGTGTACGAGGAGCTGGCGGCGGCCGGGCCCGGGGAGACCGGCGTACGGCTGGTGGCGGGGGTGCACTCCGGTGAGCGGTTCGCGGCGCTGGGGCCCTGGGCGGCGGAGCTGAAGGGGGCGGTGGAGGTGGCCGAGGGGCTGCGGGTGGTGCTGCCGCTGCTGGACATGCCGGTGCACCTGGCCTGGCTGGAGCGGCGGCTGGTGGCGGCGGGCGGTGCGGTGGAGCGGCGGGCGGCGGCCGGGTTCGGGGAGGCGGCGGAGCGGAGCCCGGTGGTGGTGAACTGCACGGGGCTCGGGGCGCGCGAGCTGGTGCCGGACGCGGGGGTGCGGGCGGTGCGGGGGCAGCTGGTCGTGGTGGAGAACCCGGGCGTCGAGGAGTGGTTCACCGAGGCGGACTCGGCGTCGGCCGCGACGACGTACTTCTTCCCGCAGCCGGGCGGTCTGGTGTTGGGCGGTACGGCCGAGGCGGACGACGAGCGCCGGGAGCCCGACCCGGTGACGGCCCGGGAGATCGTGGCGCGGTGTGCGCGGGTCCGGCCGGAGATCGCGGGCGCCCGGGTGCTGGGGCACCGGGTGGGGCTGCGGCCGGTGCGGGAGGGCGGGGTGCGGATCGGGGCGGAGGCCCTGCCGGGCGGCGGTCTGCTGGTGCACAACTACGGGCACGGCGGCGCGGGCGTGACCGTGGCCTGGGGCTGCGCGCGGGCGGCGGCCGCCCTGGTGGGCTGAGCCGCCGCGTTCGCCGCTGCCGCGCGGTGTGTGCCGTACGGGGTGCCGGCGCGCTCGGTGGTGCCGGGCGCGCCACCGCCGTACGCGATACCGCCCCGCGGAACACCACCACGCGGCGCTGTACGCGATACCGCCCCGCGGTGCGCCGCCACGCGGCGGCGCACCGTCAGGCCCGCCGCCGCGCAGGGTGCCGTCGGGCGGGCGGCCACCGCCCGACGGCACCCCGGCCCCGGTTCAGCTCTCGGGGCGCTTGTCGATCCGGACCTCCTTGTGGCGTTCGTCCGTGGTGACGGCCGTGCCGGGGCCGATACGGATCTCGAAGTCGCCGTCGTACTTGGCGTGCCCCTCGATCACCGCGGACTCGACCGCCTCGACGCCGAACTCCTGGCGGACGATCTGCGGGTCCCTGCGCAGGTCCCGCATGAGAGCCACGCACATGCCGATCATCACGACGACGAAGGGGGCAGCGACCAGGATGGTGAGGTTCTGGAGCCCTTCGAGCGCGTTCTCCTTGCCGTCCCCGATGAGCAGCATGATCGCGGCCACGGCCCCGGTCACGACACCCCAGAAGATGACGACCCACTTGCTCGGCTCCAGGACGCCCTTCTGCGAGAGCGTGCCCATGACGATCGAGGCGGCGTCGGCGCCGGAGACGAAGAAGATACCGACGAGGATCATCACCAGGATGCTCGTCACGGTGGCGATCGGGTACTCCTGGAGGACACCGAAGAGCTGGGCCTCGGGGGTGTCGGCGCCGGTGAGCTTGCCCGCCTCGTCCAGCTTCATGGCCGTACCGCCGAAGACGGCGAACCAGATCAGGCTGACGGTGCTGGGGACCAGGATGACGCCGCCGACGAACTGGCGGATCGTACGGCCCCGGCTGATCCGGGCGATGAACATGCCGACGAAGGGCGTCCAGGAGATCCACCAGGCCCAGTAGAAGACGGTCCAGCCGCCGAGCCAGTCGGCCACCTCACCGCCGCCGGTCGCCTCGGTGCGTCCGGCGAGCTGGCCGAGGTCGCTGATGTAGGCGCCCAGCGAGGTGGGCACCAGGTCGAGCACGAAGATCGTGGGACCGGCGATGAAGACGAAGAGGACGAGCAGCAGGGCCAGCACCATGTTGATGTTGGAGAGCCACTGGATGCCCTTCTCCACACCGGAGACCGCGGATGCGACGAAGCCCGCTGTCAGTACGGCGATGATGGCGACGAGGAGGCCGGTGCCCGCCTTCGCCAGCCACTCCAGCTCCTGGATTCCGCTGCCGATCTGGAGCGCGCCGAGGCCCAGCGAGGCCGCCGAGCCGAAGAGCGTCGCGAAGATGGCCAGGATGTCGATGAAGCGCCCGACGCCTCCGCGGGCGTGGCGCTTGCCGATCAGCGGTTCGAACACCGCGCTGATCGTCTGCCGCCTGCGCATCCGGTAGGCGCTGTACGCGATGGCGAGCCCGACCACCGCGTAGATGGCCCAGGGATGCAGCGTCCAGTGGAAGAGGGTGGTGGCCATCGCCGTCTGCATGGCCTCGGCCGGGTCGGCGGGGTCGGTGCCGGGCGGCGGGGTGCGGAAGTGGGCCAGGGGCTCGCTCACACCCCAGAACATCAGCCCGATGCCCATACCGGCGCTGAACATCATCGCGACCCAGGAGATGGTCCGGAACTCCGGCTGCTCGCCCTCCTGGCCGAGGGAGATCTTCCCGTACCGGCTGATGGCCAGCCACAGGGCGAAGATCACGAACCCCGAAGCGGCGAGCATGAAGGCCCAGCCGCCGTTGTGGATGAGCCCGTTGAGCAGCTTGCCGGACGCGGTCTCCAGCGATGAGGTGGCGGTCGCTCCCCAGATGACGAAGGCGAGGGTGAGGACCGCCGTGACGCCGAACACCACCCGGTCGGTGGTCGGGGCCCGGGTGCTGACCGGTTCGGGGGGAAGGTCCGCGGTGACCGACAGCTCCTCCCGGCCCTCCGCTGACTGGTCGTCCTGGGACACAAATGGCACCTTTCACCGAGTCCGAAAAACACTCTTCGTAGGCAGTACCACACCTGCCTACGTTCTAGAAGGATCAACAAGTGGTGTTGGCTTGACCATATGTGAGGGGATATGTCGCTCGCTGGTCGAGAAGCAGCGGAATCAGGTTCCTGGCCGACTGACGCAGGGGCACATATGCGCCATCTCCGTCCCGGTGGGACCGTACGCCGTGCAGCGCCAGCTCGTCCTTCACCCCGGCGTACTGGGCCGCGTCCAGCCGGTAGCCGCACGGCGGGTCGGTGAGGATCTCGCCGGGCCCGGCCGGGTCGTTGTCGGCGCCGCCCAGGTAGACGGGGCCCCGGTCCGCGAACCCGGCCGCGCGCGAAAGCACGGTGGCCGCCCGGAGGCGGGCGCGCTGCTCCTCGGTGAAGTCGAAGAGACCGCCGAGCGCGGTCCGCTGGGAGTCGACCCTGCGGCGCTGGTTGAGGGAGCGGTCGGCCTTCTCCGCCTCGCTCAGCGCGTCGATCCGCGACTCGATGAGGAGGCCGGCCGCGTGTTTGAGGCCGGAGGCGTTGCGCAGGATGCGCTCCTGCCCGTCACCGGCCGTCTGTTTGATGGGGTCGCCGGTGACCGGGTCGGTCCAGATGCCGTAGTGGCCGCTGCTGTAGCCGTCGCGGGTCGCGGCGGGGCGTACGTACCGCTCCGAGAGGACGCGCGAGACGCCGTGGACGGGGGACACCACGTTCAGGTTGCGGGGCCACAGGACGAAGAGGTCCTTGTCGTAGTACGGGGGCGTGGCGCCGTACTCGTGCAAGTCGTAGATCACATCGGGCCGTTCGTCGCGGACGACGGCCGCGATGGCCCGGCCCTCCGCGGTCTTCAGGGCGATGTGGTCCCGGTTGACGTCGACGCCGTCGGCGTTGCCCCGGGTATCGGCGGCGCGCCCGTCCGGGTTGGCGGTGGGCAGCACCAGCACCGTCGTACGGGACAGGAAGGCGCGGGTGGCCCGGTCCTGGGCGAAGGCCAGGTCGCGCAGGGTGGTCAGACATGCCTCGCGCCCGGCGGGCTCGTCGCCGTGCTGACTGCACACCAGGAGGACGGTGGTGGTGGCGGGGCGCTGCTTTCCGATCCGTACGAGCTGGAGGGGGCGGCCCTCCTTGGTGGTCCCGATCCGTTCGACGGCGACCCGGTCGCTCCCCCGGTCGACCGCGCCGAGGAACGTCTGCTCCTCCCCCGGCCCGGTCCAGCGCGCCCCGTGGCTCGTCTCGAACCCGGTGCGCGGCGGGTGGGGCGCGGCCTCGGCGGGTGCGATCGCGAAGGGGGCGGCGAGCGCGGCGAGCACCGCCGCGGCGGCGCCCCGGCGCAGGACCGCCGGGCCCCGGCGCGGCGCACCGGACGGCGGGCGGCCGGGTCCCGAGGCCGGTCCGAGCCAGGGGTGCGGGCTGAGCATACGGAGCGCGCGGGTGATGCGAGGGGTCATCAGCGGCTGCCTCCCGGGGCGCGAGCTGCGGACACCGCGATGCCCGCCGGTCTGTCGGCGTTGCGGACGTTACCCCGGTCAACTCCTGGGCGACAGGGGGCGATCACTACCAGTCGTGACGAGGGCATGGCGATCGTGTGACAGGGATGCCCGGAATCGACCGTCCTGCCCCGGGGTCTGTCTAGCCTCGTAGCGACCGGTCGGAACCACCCCCCGCCCGGTCCCCTCCACCGGGCGGAACACCTCCGTCCGGCCCTCCCGGCCCGGCGGACCATCCTCCGCCACCGGCCGGACCCTCACGACGATTTGGAGCATGCGTGCACCGCAGATTCATCGTCCCCAGCGCACTGGCGGCCACCCTTGTGCTGGCGATCCCGGCATCGGCCGCCACCGGCACCGTGGGTGCCCCGGGTATCGGCGACCCCTACTACCCGGCCAGCGGAAACGGCGGCTACGACGTCTCCCACTACGACCTGCGGCTGAAGTACGAGCCGAGGACCGACCTGCTGGAAGGCACGGCGACGATCCTCGCCACCACCACGCAGGAGCTGACCCGCTTCAACCTCGACTTCGGGCTCACCGTCTCCGAGGTGCGGGTCAACGGCAGGAAGGCAGCCTTCGCGAAGAGCGGCGACCAGGAGCTGGAGGTCACTCCGGCGGACCGCCTGGCCCAGGGCAAGGACGTCTCGGTGGTCGTCCGGTACGCCGGGAAGCCCTCCGAGCTGAAGATCAACGGCTGGACCGCCTGGGCCCGGACGCCGGACGGCGGCGTGGCCGCCCAGGAGCCGGAGTCGGCGGTCTGGTGGTACCCGAGCAACGACCATCCGCTCGACAAGGCCACGTACGACATCTCGGTCTCCGTGCCCGACGGCACCCAGGCGATCAGCAACGGGGTCCTCGTCTCGCAGAGTTCCCGGCTCGGCTGGACCCGCTTCAACTGGCGCTCCGACAAACCGCAGGCCACGTACCTCTCGACGCTCGCGGTCGGGAAGTTCGACATCACGACGGACAGGACCGCCGACGGCCTGCCGGTGCTGAACGCGTACAGCAAGGACCTCGGCGCCAACGCGGGCGCCGCGCGTGCCAGCATCGAGCGGACCACCGAGGTCGCGGAGTGGCTGACGGAGGTCTTCGGCCCGTACCCGTTCAACGCGCTCGGCGGCTATGTGCCCAACGTGACGAGCGGGTTCGCCCTGGAGACCCAGACGCGGCCCTTCTACAGCCCCCGGCAGTTCGCGAACGGTGCCAACGTCTCGGTCGTCGTCCATGAGATCGCGCACCAGTGGTACGGCAACAGCGTCTCGGTGAGCGGTTGGAAGGACATCTGGATCAACGAGGGCTTCGCCCGCTACAGCCAGTGGCTCTGGTCGGAGAAGGAGGGCGAGGGCACCGCGCAGGAGCTGGCGGACTACGTCTACGCCCAGCGCCCGGCGAACGACCCGTTCTGGAAGGTGAAGCCGGGCGACCCGGGCCCGGACAAGCAGTTCGACATCGCCGTCTACGACCGGGGCGCGCTGGCGCTCCAGGCGCTGCGCAACGAGGTCGGTGACGAGACGTTCTTCACGCTGCTGAAGGGGTGGCCGACGGAGAAGGCGCACTCCAACGCGACCGTGGGCGACTTCCTGCGGTACGCGGAGCGGGTCTCGGGCAAGCCGCTGGCCACGCTGTTCGACACCTGGCTGTACCAGCCGAAGCGGCCCGCGCTCCCGGCGGCGGCCTCGGCGGGCATCGCGGAGAACGCGCTGTCGTCCCGGGCGGCGGCGCGGGTCGAGCGCCCCGCCTCCTGGAAGAAGATCGCGGCGACGAACACGATCCACGACCACGGGGAGCGGGATCACGGGGGTCATGGCCACGGGGACCGGGATCACGGGGGCCACGACCACCGCTGATGTGCGCCGCACGCGCTGAATCAGGGGCCGTCGGAGCGGCGGAGTTCAGCCGTTCCGACGGTTCCGGTTCCCGGCGGCGTGCGCGGCGCGGGCCGCCCGCGCCCTCGGCAGGTACCGCAGCCGTTCCGGGAGTACGGGGACGACGACCCGCAGCACCGCGCAGAGCCGCCGCAACCGCTGCTCCTCCGCCGCCGACCACGGCAGCCCGATCGCCGCGCGGGCGTCCGGCGGCATGAGCCCGATGGTGACGAACCGCCGACCGCGGGCCAGCGGCGGCAGCAGCACCGGCCACAGGGCCCGCAGGACCGTCCGCAGCGGCCACGGGCCACGGTCCGGCGGCGGCACGGGCTGATCGACGTCGACCAGTTCGCGCACGACCGGGGTCGCCTCGATCTCCCCGGCGAGCATTTTCTCCCAGTACGGCCAGAACTCCTCGATGGTCTGCGGCATGTCCCGGTCGTGGATGCCGAGGACGCGGCCGACCTGGAGCCACTCCGCGTACAGGGCGCGTTCCTGGGCGGGGGTCATCGGCCGGATCAGATAGCGCGCCGCGTGCCGGTAGACGGGGAAGCCGGTGGCGTGCACCCAGGCGTAGTTGGCGGGCGTCAGCGCGTGGTAGGTGCGGCCCCGGGTGTCGGTGCCCCGGATGGTCCGGTGGAGCCGACGCAGCCTGCGGCCCTCCTCGGCGGCCTCCGTACCGCCGTACACCCAGAGCTGGAGCGAGCTCAGGGAGCGCTCGCCGCGCCCCCACGGGTCGGTGCGGAAGACGGAGTGTTCGTCGACGCCCGCGCCGACGGCCGGGTGGGCGACCTGGAGGGTGAGGGCGGCGGGCAGCATGAGCAGGGCCCGGAGGTCGCCGGACAGGCTCCAGAGCACCCCGCCGGGCGGTGGCGGCAGGGGGTCGTTCGCGCTGCTCATCCGGTGCTCCCGAGATCCTGGCGGGCCCGCCGTACGCTGCCCGTCTCCTCCCCTCCATGATCCCTCGCGGGCGGAAGGAGCGGAGGGGCGGGGCTCCGGGGCGGGGCCCGGGGCGGCCGGTGTCCCGGTCAGTCGTGGTCGTACACCGTCACCGGCAGGCCGGCGGATATCAGCCGCCGCTCGATGATCGGCTCCATGCGCGACCACGTGCCGCCCGCCAGCCCGCAGCCGATGCGCGGCATATGGACGGAGGCCCCCAGCTCGCCCGCCCGGACGGCCACCGTGCCGAGGGCCGCGTCGATCGCCTCGTACCGCACGGGCACCCCCTTGCTGCCCGTACGCATCCCGCGCTGACCGATCATGTTGGCCACCCAGAGATGCGGTCCGACCTGGACGAACTGCACCGCGCCCAGGCCGAAGTCGTTGCCCGCGCGCTCGCGGTGCCAGCGGCGGTAGGCGGCCTCCGGCTCGGGCCAGCGGCGGGATACGGCCAGCACGAACCCCTTGCCCCAGCCGCCCAGGTCGTTGCAGACGTGCGCCATCACCTTGACGCCCTTGCCCTGCGGGGCCGTGGCGTCCCCTCGTACATACGTGATCCCCGACATGACTTCACCGTACGGTCCGGCACTGACAACGGGCCCGGGCGGCTGTCAGCAGCAGAACCGTCCGCGCCTGGGCATCACCTGCGCCGCTCTCAGATCGGCCACTCCCCGGTGCGGAAGAAACGCTCGATGTCAGCCTCGTACGGTGCGGGGTCGAGGCCCCGCGCACGGACCCAGGACGGGCTGAGGTGGGTGTTCAGGTACGGACCGGCGGTGTCGCCGATGAGGGTGACGACGCTGCCCCGCACCCCCGCTTCGCGCATCCGTGCCACCAGGTGGCACACCCCCCAGACATTGGTACCGGTCGCCGGTCCGGCTTCGATCCCGGCAACCGTACGGAGCCACCGCAGGGCCGCGACGGACGCCGCGTCCGGTACCGGAATCATCAGGTCGATCACCGTCGGCAGGAAACCGGGTTCGGTCCGTGGACGGCCGATGCCGGGTATCCGCGAGGGCATCCCGGTCGTGTAGTCGCCGCACCCGCTCGCCCATGCGGGAAAGTAGGCGGAGTTCTCCGGGTCCACCACGGTCAGCCGGGTCGGATGGCCGTGTCGCCGCAGGTGGCGTCCGACCGTCGCGGAGGTCGCTCCTGTTCCGGCGCCGGTGACGATCCACTCCGGTACCGGATGCCGCTCCCGGCCCAGCTGAACGAAGATCTCGTCGGCGATCGTCGGTTCACCGCACACGGCCACCGCCCGCTCCGCGTCGGTGAAGTGGTCGAGGAAGTGGCCACCGAGCCGCTCGGCCAGCGCCCTCGCCTCCTCCTGCACGGCGGCGGGCGGCCGCTCCGCCACCTGCCACCGCCCGCCCTCCCCTTCGATCCTGGCCAGGACTTCCCCGGGCGTCCGGGCCGGTACGACGGCTGTGAAGTCCAGGCCCAGCAGGCTCGCGAAGTGGGCTCCGGCGACGGCGACCGCTCCGCTCGTCGCCGCGATCACCGGCGTGCCTGCCTCGATGGCGCCGCCCGCGATCGCCTCGCGGAACATGGCCCGCACCAAGCGGTACTTCATGCTGCCGGTGGGGTGCGCGGACTCGTCCTTGAGGTAGACCTCGATGCCCCGAATCCCGGGGAGCGGAAGTCTGCGCAGCGGTGTCGGCACTGTCTGCGGGCCCCGCATGCCCACCCGCCGAATCGCCTCGGCGGCCCACGCGTCGGAGCGCTCCTCAGTCATGACCAGACTTTAATCGCACCGGTT
Source organism: Kitasatospora albolonga (assembly GCA_002082585.1). Taxonomy (NCBI): domain Bacteria; kingdom Bacillati; phylum Actinomycetota; class Actinomycetes; order Kitasatosporales; family Streptomycetaceae; genus Kitasatospora; species Kitasatospora albolonga. The sequence goes on along the minus strand of CP020563.1, from coordinate 7,409,858 downwards.
CGGGCGAGCCCCGGCCGCTGCACCGCGACGCACCGGGGTGGACGGCGCGGCTCCGGTGCCGGAGACTTTCACAGCAGTGGTGAGACAGTGGAACTGTCCGATACGAGGTTCGATCGCGGGGAGCAGAGATGGCGACGGGGACCGACGAGCCCACGCTCACGGTGGACGAGCTGGCGGCGCGCGCCGGAGTCACCGTGCGTACCGTGCGGTTCTACAGCACCCGGGGCCTGCTGCCGCCCCCGGTCATCGGGCCGCGCCGGGTCGGGCACTACGGGGCCGACCATCTCTCGCGGCTCGCGCTGATCGAGGAGCTCCAGCGCCAGGGCATGACGCTCGCCGCGATCGAACGGTATCTGGAGCAGCTGCCGCCCGACCTCAGCGCCCACGATCTGGCGATCCACCGCGCCCTGGTGGCGTCCTGGGCGCCGGACACGGCCGAGGACCTGACCCGGGCCGAGCTGGAGAAGCGGGCGGGGCGGGCGCTCACCGAGCCGGATGTGGACCGGCTGGCGGCGATGGGGGTGCTGGTGCGGCCCGAGGGGGACGGCACGGCGTACCGGGTGGATCTCGGGCTGCTGCGGCTCGGCGTGGAGCTGCTGGACGTGCCGATCGCGCACGAGACGATCCTCGCGGCCCGGACCGTCCTGCTGGAGCACACCCGTTCCGCCGCCCAGGAGATGACCCGGCTGTTCCGGGACGAGGTGTGGAATCCGTACCGGGAGCGGGAGGGCGATCCGGAGCATGTGGCCGCGATGAAGTCGCTGTCGGCCCATATGCAACCGATCGTCGTCCAGGCGCTGGTGACGGCCTTTCAGCGGTCGCTCAAGGAGCAGCTGCGGGCCGCGTTCACCGCCGAGTGACGGTGAACGCGGCGCACCACGGCCTCAGTCGTGGAAGGTCTCGCCCTTCTCCGCCTTCTCCAGCAGCAGCGCGGGCGGCAGGAACCGGTCGCCGTAGCGCTCGGCCAACTCCCGCGCGCGGGCGACGAATCCGGGCAGGCCGCCCTCGTACCCGTTGATGTACTGGAGCACGCCGCCGGTCCACGGCGGGAAGCCGATGCCCATGATGGAGCCGATGTTGGCGTCCGCGACCGAGATGAGGACGTTCTCCTCCAGGCAGCGGACGCTGTCCAGCGCCTCGGAGAAGAGCATCCGCTCCTTCATGTCCTCGAAGGGGACGTCCGCGTCGGCCTTGGTGGTGAAGTGCTCGCGCAGGCCCGGCCAGAGGCCGGTGCGCCTGCCCTCCTCGTCGTAGTCGTAGAAGCCCGCTCCCCCGCTGCGCCCCGGCCGCCCGAACTCGTCGACCATGCGGTCGATGACCTCGTCCGAGGGGTGGCCGGGCCAGGTGCCGCCCGCCTCCTCCACCGCCCGCTTGGTCTCGTTGCGGATCTTGCGGGGCAGGGTCAGGGTCAGCTCGTCCATCAGGGAGAGCACCTTGGCCGGGTAGCCGGACTGGGCGGCGGCCTGCTCGATCGAGGCGGGCTCGACGCCCTCGCCGACCATCGCCACGCCCTCGTTGATGAACTGGCCGATGACGCGCGAGGTGAAGAAGCCGCGCGAGTCGTTGACGACGATCGGCGTCTTCTTGATGCGCCGTACGAGGTCGAAGGCGCGGGCCAGCGCCTCGTCGCCGGTGCGCTCGCCCTTGATGATCTCGACCAGCGGCATCTTGTCGACCGGTGAGAAGAAGTGCAGGCCGATGAAGTCCGCCGGGCGCGAGACGCCCTCGGCGAGGACCGTGATGGGGAGGGTGGAGGTGTTGGAACAGAGCAGCGCGTCGGGCTCGATGACGTCCTGGATCTCCTGGAACACCTTGTGCTTGAGGGCGGTGTCCTCGAAGACGGCCTCGATCACCGCGTCACAGCCCGCGAGGTCGGCCACGTCACCGGTCGGGGTGATCCGGGCCAGCAGTTCGTCGCGCTCGGCCTCCGTCGTACGGCCCCGGGAGAGCGCCTTGGCGAGCAGCTTCTCGCTGTATGCCTTGCCCTTGGCGGCGGCCTCGGTGGAGACGTCCTTGAGGACGACGTCGATCCCGGCCCTGGCGCAGGAGTAGGCGATGCCCGCGCCCATCATCCCGGCGCCGAGCACGGCGACCCTGCGGACCGGGCGCTCGGGGATGTCCTTGGGGCGGTTGGCGCCGGAGTTGACGGCCTGGAGGTCGAAGAAGAACGCCTGGATCATGTTCTTGGAGACCTGGCCGGTGACCAGCTCGGTGAAGTACCGGGCCTCGATGGTCAGGGCGGTCTCGAAGTCGACCTGGGAGCCCTCGACGGCCGCCGCGAGGATGTTGCGCGGCGCGGGCATGGGCGCGCCCGCGATCTGCTTCTTCAAGTTGGCCGGGAACGCGGGGAGGTTGGCGGCGAACTTGGGGTTCGACGGAGTGCCGCCGGGGATCTTGTACCCCTTGACGTCCCAGGGCTGCTGGGACTCGGGGTTCGCGTCGATGAAGGCGCGGGCCTTTTCGAGCATCTCCTCGCGCGTGGCGGCGACTTCGTGGACGAGGCCGTTCTCCAGAGCGCGCCGCGGGGTGTACTGGGTGCCCTGGAGGAGCACCTTGAGCAGCGCGTCGGCGATGCCCATGAGGCGTACGGTACGGGTGACGCCGCCGCCCGCCGGGAGCAGGCCGAGGGTGACCTCGGGGAGGCCGATGCGGGAGCCGGGGGCGTCGAGCGCGATCCGGTGGTGGGAGGCGAGCGCGATCTCGTAACCGCCGCCGAGGGCAGCGCCGTTGATGGCGGCGACGACGGGCTTGCCGAGGGTCTCGATGCGGCGGAGCGAGCGCTTGATCTCGGTGCCGGTGTCGAAGGCGGCCTGGGCGTTCTCGGGGCCGACCTTGATCATGTCCTTGAGGTCGCCGCCCGCGAAGAAGGTCTTTTTGGCGGAGGTGTAGATGATGCCGCGGATGGAGTCCTTCTCGGCCTCGGCGCGGTCGGCGATGGCCGCGATGGAGTCCTTGAACGCCTGGTTCATCGTGTTGGCGGACTGGTTGGGGTCGTCGAGGACGAGGGTGACGACGCCGGTCTCGTCCTGTTCCCAGCGGATGGTGGTGCTCTCGGTCGTCATGTCGGTGTTCTCTCCGTAAACAGGTGGGGCCGGGAACAGGTCAGATGCGTTCGACGATGGTCGCGACGCCCATGCCGCCGCCGACGCAGAGGGTGACCAGGCCGAACCGCTGGTCGCGGCGCTCCAGTTCATCGATGACGGTGCCGAGGATCATCGCGCCGGTCGCGCCGAGGGGGTGGCCGAGCGCGATGGCGCCGCCGTTGACGTTGACCTTGTCCAGGCTCAGTCCCATGTCCTTGACGAAGCGCAGGACGACCCCGGCGAAGGCTTCGTTGATCTCGACGAGGTCGATGTCGTCGATGGTGAGCCCGGCCTTGGCGAGCGCCTTGCGGGTGGCGGGGGCGGGGCCGGTGAGCATGATGGTGGGCTCGGAGCCGGAGACGGCGGCGGAGACGATCCGGGCGCGCGGGGTGAGGCCGTAGCGCTCCCCGACCTCCTTCGAGCCGATGGCGACGAGGGCGGCGCCGTCGACGATGCCGGAGGAGTTGCCCGCGTGGTGGACGTGGTCGATCTTCTCGATCCAGTGGTACTTCTGCAGCGCCACCGCGTCGAAGCCGCCCAGGTCACCGATGGCGGCGAAGGAGGGCTTGAGTCCGGCGAGCGAGTCGGCGGTGGTGCCGGGGCGCAGGTGCTCGTCGTGGTCCAGGACGAGGAGGCCGTTACGGTCCCGGACGGGGACGACGGAGCGGGCGAAGCGGCCGTCCTTCCAGGCCGCGGCGGCGCGCTCCTGGGAGAGGGCGGCGTACTCGTCGACGTCACGGCGGCTGAAGCCCTCGATGGTGGCGATGAGGTCGGCGCCGATGCCCTGCGGGGCGAAGCCGGTCTCGAAGCTGGTCATCGGGTCCATCGCCCAGGCCCCGCCGTCGGAGCCCATCGGCACCCGGGACATCGACTCGACGCCCCCGGCCAGCACGAGGTCCTCCCACCCCGAACGGACCTTCGCCGCAGCCAGGTTGACGGCCTCCAGGCCCGAGGCACAGAAGCGGTTCTCCTGGACCCCGGCCACGGAATCGGGGAGCCCGGCCGCGATGGCGGCGATCCGGGCGATGTCGGAGCCCTGGTCCCCGAGCGGGCTGACCACGCCGAGGACGATGTCGTCGATGGCGGCCGGGTCCAGGTCCGGGAAGCGGTTCCGGATCTCGTGGATGAGGCCGACGACCAGGTCGATCGGCTTGGTGCCGTGCAGGGAGCCGTTGGCCTTGCCCCGGCCGCGCGGGGTGCGGATCGCGTCGTAGACGAATGCTTCGGTACTCAAGACAGCTGCCTTTCGAGGGTGGTGGTGAGGAAGAGACGGGGAGCCGGGAGGGCTCAGGCGAGCAGCGAGCGGCCGATGATCTCCTTCATGATCTCGGTGGTGCCGCCGTAGATGGTCTGGATACGGCCGTCGGTGAACGCCTTGGCGACCCTGTACTCGCTCATGTAGCCGTAGCCGCCGTGGAGTTGGAGGCAGCGGTCGGCGGTGCGCTTCTGGAGTTCGGTGGCCCACCACTTGGCCATCGAGGCGTGGACGGCGTCCAGCGTCCCGTCCGAGTGGTCGATGATGCAGCGGTCCAGGAAGGCGCGGGTGACCGCGCATTCGGTAGCCATCTCGGCGATCTCGAAGCGGATGTGCTGGAGCTTGGCCAGCGGGCGGCCGAACGCCTCGCGCTCCTTGACGTACTGGGTGGTGATCTCCAGCAGGTGTTCGGCGGCGGCGATGGCGGCGACCGCTATGCCCATGCGCTCCTGGGCCAGGTTGGTCATCAAGTGGATGAAGGCACCGTCGAGTTCACCGAGGAGGTTCTCCTTGGGGACGCGGACGTCGTTGAAGAACAGCTCGGCGGTGTCCTGCGACTTCTGGCCGATCTTGTCGAGGTTGCGGCCCCGCTCGAACCCTTCGGCCCCGCGCTCGACGACGATCAGCGAGAGCCCCTTGGCGCCGCCGTCGGGCGTGGTCTTGGCGACGACGATCACCAGGTCGGCCAGGATGCCGTTGGAGATGAAGGTCTTCGAGCCGTTGAGCAGCCAGTGGTCGCCCTTGTCCTCGGCCGTCGTACGGATCGCCTGGAGGTCGGAGCCGGCGCCCGGTTCGGTCATGGCGATGGCAGTGATGGTCTCGCCGGAACAGAAGCCGGGCAGCCAGCGCCGCTTCTGCTCGTCGGTGGCGAGGCCGGTGAGGTAGGGGCCGATGATGTCGTTGTGCAGGCCGATCGCGAGGCCCGGCGCCCCGGCCCGGGTGAACTCCTCGGCCAGGACCGCGCTGTAGCGGAAGTCGGTGGAGCCGCCGCCCCCGTACTCCTCGGGGACGGCGAGGCCGAGCAGCCCGGCGCGCCCGGCGGCGAGCCAGGCGTCGCGGGAGACGATGCCGTCCTGCTCCCACTGCTCGTAGTACGGGAGCACCTCCTTGGCCAGGAAGGCCCGGACGGTCTCGCGGAACGCGTCGTGCTCCTCGGTGAAGATCTGCCGCTGCACGGGGTCTCCTAGTCTTGGTGGTCGGTCCTGAGCCCCGGTACGTCCCAGTCGGCGGCGACGGCGTCCGTGTCGGCGCCCGGCCGTGCGGGGCCGCCGCGGACGGAGACGGGGGTGGCGGAGAAGCGCGGGGCGGGGGCGGGCTGGGTGATGCCGCTGTGCTCGACGTAGGTGGAGCGGGCGGCGAGGTGCGGGTGGTGCGGCGCCTCGCGGAGGGAGAGGACGGGGGCGACGCAGGCGTCGGTGCCCTCGAAGACCTCGGTCCACTCCGCACGCGTACGGGTCAGGAAGCGCTCGGCGACGGCGGCGCGCAGCTCGTCCCAGCGGGCCAGCTCCCAGCGGTCGGGGAAGGCGTCGGCCAGGCCGAGGAGGCGGACGAACTCGGCGTAGAACTGCCCTTCCAGGGGGCCGACCGCCATATGGCCGCCGTCGGAGGTGGCGTAGGTGCCGTAGAAGGGGCAGCCGCCGTCCAGCAGGTTGGTGCCGCGCCGGTCCTGCCAGCTCCCGGCGGCCAGCATGCCGTGGATCATCGAGGCGAGGTGGGCGGCGCCGTCCACGATCGCCGCGTCCACCACCTGCCCCGCGCCGCCCGGGGTGCGGGCGTGCTGGAGGGCGGCGAGGACGCCGACGACAAGGTAGAGCGAGCCGCCCGCGTAGTCGCCGACCAGGTTGGCGGGGACCACCGGCGGTTCGTCCGGCTTACCGATCATGGAGAGAGTGCCGGTGAGCGCGAGGTACGCGACATCGTGCCCGGCCCGCTGCGCCAGCGGCCCGTCCTGGCCCCAGCCCGTCATCCGCCCGTAGACCAGCCGCGGGTTGCGGGCGAGGCACGCGTCGGGCCCGACGCCGAGCCGTTCCGCGACTCCGGGGCGGTACCCCTCGATCAGGATGTCCGCGCGTTCGGCCAGGTCCAGCACGCGGTCGGCGCCGCCCTCACTCTTGAGGTCGACAAGGACGGAGCGCTTGTTGCGGTTGGTGAGGTCGTACGCGGGATCGATGCCGAGCGCGGCTCCGCCGGGCCGGTCGACGCGTACGACATCGGCGCCGAGGTCCGCCAGCAGCATCGCCGCGAACGGTCCGGGGCCGATCCCCGCCAGCTCGACGACCCGGACTCCTGTCAGCGGGCCGTGCTGCCCGGTCCTTGCCATCCGTGAGCCCCCAGGGGTGTGACACAACCGATGTAACATCAGTGATGCTAAGAACGCGCCTCCCTCCGCACAACCCCCCGGGCCGAGCAAGCGCTTAGTTCTTTCTCCCGCGATCCTCTCGCATCCCCGCCCGGCCTTCCACGCCCGAGCCCCGCCCGGCCGCACACCACCCGCCGCCCTCCGCTAGCCTGCCTGCCACGTCCCCGCCCGCCCCCGCGCTCCCCGGAGGTACTCGTGCACAGCCAGAACGGGGCGGCACGCCCCCTGGACGTCGTCCTTTTCGGTGCCACCGGCTTCGTGGGAGTGCTCACGGCCGAGTACCTGGCGGCACACGCCCCCGAGGGGCTGCGCTGGGCCCTGGCCGGCCGCAGCCGCACCAAGCTGGAGCGGCTGCGCGAACGGCTGACGGCCATCGACCCGGGCTGCGCGGAGCTGACGCTGCTGGAGGCCGACGCCGACGACGAGGACGCCCTGCGCGAACTGGCCGCCTCCGCACGGGTGGTGGCCACCACCGTGGGTCCGTACATCCTGTACGGGGAGAAGCTCGTCGCCGCCTGCGCCGAGGCCGGGACGGACTACCTGGACCTCACCGGCGAGACGGAGTTCATCGACCGCACCTATGTGCGCCACGACGCGCGGGCCCGGGAGACGGGGGCCCGCATCGTGCACGCCTGCGGCTTCGACTCCGTACCGCACGACCTGGGGGCGTACTTCACGGTCAAGCAGCTGCCGGAGGACGTCCCCCTGACCGTCGACGGCTTCGTCCGCAGCAACGCCGTGTTCTCCGGCGGTACGTTCGCCTCGGCGCTCACCGCGATGGGGCGCGGCCCGCAGGCGCTGCTCGCCGCCAGGGAGCGGCGCCTGTACGAGCCCCGCCAGGTGGGCCGCCGGGTCCGCACCCCGGCCGGACCGCCGCACTTCAACGGGGCCACCGGCGCCTGGGCGCTGCCGCTGCCGACCGTGGACCCGGCGGTCGTGGGCCGCTCGGCGCGGGCGCTGGAGCGGTACGGCCCCGACTTCCGCTACCGCCACTTCGCCTCGGTCAAGACCCTGCCGATGGCCCTCGGCGGCCCGGCGGCGATCGGTGCGCTGGTGGCCGCCGCGCAGATCGAAGGCGTACGGGAGTGGCTGATGGGGCGGTACGAGGCGGGGCAGGGGCCGGACGCGGAGCGCCGGAAGCGGAGCTGGTTCACGGTCCGCTTCATCGGGGAGGGCGGGGGCCGACGGGTCTTCACCGAGGTGTCCGGCGGCGACCCGGGCTACGACGAGACGGCCAAGATCCTCGCCGAGTCGGCGCTCTGCCTCGCGCTGGACAAGCTGCCGGAGACCTCCGGCCAGGTCACCACGGCGGCGGCAATGGGCGACGCGCTGCTGGAGAGGCTGACGGCGGCGGGGCTGCGCTTCCGGGTGGCGGCGGTGCGGTGAACAGCCCCCGCTAGAAGATCCAGCCGGCCAGTGTGTAAAGCATCGCGCCCAGCCAGACGAGACCGACGGCCCCGCCGAGGACCATACCGAGCGCGACGCGTCGCTGGGCGGGGTCGAGGGGCAGGGGGTGGGCGGCCGCACGGGAGTTGTTCATACAGTCAGACTGCCCAGCCTGATCGGTTTACGCCATCCGTACAGATACTCAGTCGGCCGCCGGTACGTCACCGGCCGCCGGGGAAATCCGGTGGCACGGGCGGCCAGGGGCGTGTGACGCTTCGCCCCATGGGCAACTCCCAGGCGTATCCCGTCTTCAGAACCACCGACGCCTCGTTGGCGTACGCGCAGGCCGAGCGCCTGTGCGCCCTCCTGGCGACACGCGAAGAGGAGGTCGAGCTCTTCGCGGAGCTGCGAACGGTCACGGAGGTGCGCCGGATGGCCGAGATCCTGCCCCGGCCGGTCTTCGAGTACGCGGAGGAGCGGACCGGCCCGAAGGGCGAGGACCTCTGGTTCGACCTGGACGTGGCGGCGACGGACGACACGGCGCTCCGGCCGCACCTGCCGCTGGACCTCATGGCGAAGGCCCCGGCGGGAAGCGTGGAGGAACGCTTCACCGCCGCTCTCGGCCGGGGCATGGCCTCCGTCGACTGGCACGGCCTGTGGCCGGACGACCCGGCGGCGGAGCTGTCCGGCGTGGGCAAGTACGACGGGGTGCAGATCGTGTTCCACGGGGACGAGGCCCAGTGGGAGCGGTGGACCGAGGAGCACACGGTCTTCGTCCACGTGGACAAGTGGGGCGACCTGCCCCGGGCCCGGAAGCTCGCCGCGCACATCGGCAGCGAGGTGCTGGGCGAGGTACAGCTCGGCTGGTGAGGGCGCGGCGCGGTGGCGGCCCGGCCGGTGAGGGCGCGGTGCGCCTCAGGCGGTCGCTTCCCGCAGGGTCTGCCTGCACAGGGCGTCCGCGCGGCGGGTGCTCTCCGGCTGGCGGAAGCGGCGGGCCAGGCGCAGGGTGTGGGCGCAGGCGTTGTCGAGGCCGATGCGGTGGCCCACGGAGACGAAGATCGGGTTGGTGTTCTCCTGGGTGCGCAGCGCCCGGCCCACCACCTCGTCGCCGTCCAGCAGCGGGGAGAAGTCGCCGCGCCGGGGGCCGGGGGCCTCGTACGAGAAGGTGAACGGGTTCTTGCCGACGCCGATCACAGGCAGTCCGGTGAGCACCCCCAGGTGGCTGGCGAGGCCGAAGCGGCGGGGGTGGGCGAGGCCGTAGCCGTCGCAGATGACGAGGCCGGGGTCGACGGTCAGCGACTCCAGGGCCTCCAGCACGGTGGGGATCTCACGGAAGGCCAGCAGCCCGGGGACGTACGGGAAGGTGATCGTGCCGACGGCGGTGGCCTCGTCGACGGTCTCCAGGGTCTCGGCGTCCAGGACGACGGCCGCCGCGACGACCACGTCCTTCTCGTCGTCGTACGCCACGTCGACCCCGGTCACCAGCCCGGTCCCGGGCGCCGGGCCCGGCTCGTCCAGCACCACCAGGCCGCGCAGGCGGTCCTGGATCGCCCGGCCCTCGGCTTCGTCGGCGGGGGTCTCGTGGGCGGGAGGGGGCTGCATCGTCATGACCAGCAGCTTAGGCGGTGCCGGAGGGGTGCCGGGGGCGGCCCTCGGCGGGCGGCCCGGTCCCGTAGCCTGGCGGCCATGTTCGTACTCGAATTGACCTACACCGCCCCGGTCGAGCGCGCGGACGCGCTGATGCGGGAGCACATCGCATGGCTGGACGAGCAGTACACGGCGGGCGTCTTCATCGCCTCCGGCCGCAAGAACCCCCGGGACGGCGGGGTGATCCTCGCCGTCGGGGACGACCGGGCGCGGATCGAGGAGATCGCCGCGGCCGACCCCTTCGCCGCGCACGGGGTCTGCGCGTACCGGATCACGGAGTTCATCGCGACGAAGACGGCACCGGAACTCGCGCCATTCAAGCAGGAGTTGCCCGGCTAGGAGAACTCCTCAGGGGCGTCCACGGCGTCATGGCGGCGGGCGTCGTGGGCCAGCAGGGCCAGCTGGATGCGGTTGTCGAGGCCCAGTTTGGCCAGGGCGCTGGAGACCGTGGCCTTGACGGTGCCGACGGAGAGGAACAGCCGCTCCCCGATCTCCGCGTTCGAGCGTCCGTCGGCGACGGCGTCCGCGATCTCGCGTTCGCGCGGCGACAGGAGCGCGAGCCGCCGTGCCGCGTCGGCCGTACGCGTGTCGGTGCCGTCCCCGGCGGCCGCGTGGTCGATCAGGGCGCGGGCGGCGGAGGGCGAGAGGACCGGTTCGCCGCGGGCCGCGCGGTACACAGCCTCGACGATCTCCTCGGGGTCGGTGTGCTTGAGGAGATACCCGGCCGCACCGGCACGCATCGCCCGCAGCACCAGCCCTTCGGCGTCGAACGTGGTCAGGACGATCACGCGCGGGCCCGGTTCCGGGGCGCCGGTCACCTCGCGCGTCGCCGTGATCCCGTCCATCACCGGCATCCGGATGTCCATCAGCACCACATCGGGCGCGCTGTCCCGTACGGCGTCCGCCACCGCCGCGCCGTCGGCCGCCTCGGCGACGACCTCGATCCCGGCCGCCCCGCGCAGCATCAGCCGCAGCCCGGCGCGGACCAGCGCGTCGTCGTCGGCCAGCAGCACCCGAACCATCCAGCTCCCCTTCGCCTGAACCCCGTGTTCATGACGGTCGTGCCACGGCTCCACGGTCAGGGCCACGGTAGCCGCGCCCGGAGGACGAACGCGCCTTCCCTGCTGCCGTGTTCCAGGGAGCCGCCGTCCAGTTCCACCCGCTCGCGGAGCCCGGTCAGCCCGGCGCCGGCACCCGGGATCTCGGAGGTGGTGACCCCGACCGGCAGCGGGCTGCGGACCTCCACGGTCAGCCCCGCGCCGGGCGCGCCCGCGACCCGTACCGTCACCCGTGCGCCCGGGGCGTGCTTGCGGGCGTTGGTCAGGCCCTCCTGGACCAGACGGTAGGCGGTGCGCTGGACCTGGGAGCGCGGGACGGGGCGCTGCGGACCGGTGGGGCCGGAGGGGTCGTCCCGTACGTCGTCGGGATCGGGGACTTCGTCCCGTAGGCCGGTGGAATCAGGAGCTTCGTCCCGTACGCAGGTCGCCGCGCGGCCCTCGGCCCGTAGATCGATCTGCTGGCCCGCGGCCCGCGCCTCCTCGACCAGGTGCGCGATGTCGGCCATCCTCGGCTGCGGGGCCGCCGTGCTGTCGGCCGTGGCGCCGCGCCGGTCCCCCGGGCCCGGCTCATGGCGTTCGTCGGAGCGCAGCACACGCAGCATGTCGTGCAGCTCCTCCAGGGCCTGGTGCGCGTTGTCACGGATGACCTGTGCGCTCTCGACGATCTCGGCGCCGCTCAGCGCGGGTGCCCGGCCTGCGTCCGTCTGCTTCGTCCGGTAGACGAGGGCCCCGGCGTGTACGGAGAGCAGCGAGATCCGGTGGGCCAGCACATCGTGCATCTCCCGTGCGATGGCGGCCCGTTCGGCCCGGCGGCTGTCGGCGAGCCGCCGGGCATGCTCCGCCCGCTCCCGGTCCGCGTCCTCACGCAGTTTCAGCACCAGCAGCCGACGGGCCCGCAGCGCGCTGCCCCAGGAGAAGAAGGCCAGGTAGTAGGCGAGGATGAAGGAGGCGACGGCCCAGCCGCCTTCGTGGGGGACGCTGTAGACGAGCACGTAGGGGGCCACCGTCACGATGCACAGGGCGACGACCGGCAGCGCCCGCTGCCAGGGGACCCGGAGCCCCAGATTGAGCAGGATCACCGTCGCGGCGCCCACCGAGGTGTTGGCGAACGACATGGCCGGTATCCCGATCAGGGCGACGGTCACCGGATACGACCGCCGCCACCACAGGGCCAGACAGGCCAGCGCGCCGAGCGGTACGTCCAGCGCCCTGATCCAGAGCGGCAGGTGGTCGTAGTCGGCGACGACCCGGAGGAGCACCGCACCGCACAGAAGGGCCCAGCCGAAGGCGAGGCAGTCGACCGCCCAGTCACGCGGCGTACGGCGTACGCGTCCTGCTTCCGGCGGGCCGGTGCGGCCCGCCGCCGCAAGCTCCCCGGGCAGCGGCGACCGCGGAAGGGGGTGACGGGCACCGGGTTCGCTCACCGGGGAAGCGTAAGCACGCCCGGCCGCCCGTTCCGTCCGGCGGTGCGGATTCTGGCCGGTCGGCCAGGGCCCTCTGGCCGGTCGGCCGATGGACCGGGGCCTCGGGGAGCGGCCAGGCTCGGCGTATGGAAGACACGACTGCCGACACGATCGGCCCCGGCTTCGAACTGGCCGGTCTGACGAAGTCCTTCAACGGCAGACCGGCCGCCGACGCGGTGACCCTCGCGGTGCCGCGCGGTTGTCTGATGGGGCTCGTCGGACCGAACGGCGCGGGCAAGACCACCTCACTGTCCATGGCGGTCGGGCTGCTGCGGCCCGACGCGGGGACGGCGCGGGTGCTCGGTGTCGACGTATGGGAGCGGCCCGAGGACGCGAAGCGCCTGCTGGGGGTGCTGCCCGACGGTCTGGCGCTGCCCGAACGGCTGACCGGCGGTGAACTGCTCACCTACTGGGGGCAGTTGCGCGGGATCGACCGCGAGATCGTGCGGGCGCGGACCGTGGAGCTGCTGCGCGTGCTCGAACTGGACGAGGCGGAGAAGGCGGGCACCCTGCTCATCGAGTACTCGACGGGGATGCGGAAGAAGATCGGTCTGGCCACGGCGCTGCTGCACGCGCCGAAGGTGCTCGTCCTCGACGAGCCGTACGAGGCCGTCGATCCGGTGTCGGCACGGGTGCTGACCGCGATTCTGCGGAGGTTCGCCGCCGCGGGCGGTTCGGTGGTCATCTCCAGTCATGTGATGCCGCTGGTGGAACAGGTCTGCGAGCGGGTCGCGGTGATCGCGGACGGAAAGGTGCGGGCGGACGGCACGCTCGCGGAGGTGAGCGGCGCGGGGAGTCTGGAGGACGCCTTCGTCACGCTGGTCGGTCAGCGCTCCGTCGCCGAGGAGGAGCTGACATGGCTGGATTCCTGACCGGGGCCGGTGGCGGATCGCCGACCGGTTTCCTGGGGATCGTCCAGCCGCTGGTGCGGCTGAAGTTCACGGTCCTGGGCCACTCGTCCGACGGTGTGCGGCTCAGCCGGGTGGTGTTCTGGCCGGGGGCCGTCCTCGCCACCTGGGGCGCGGTCCTGTCGGCCGGTGGGGCGGACGCCCGGCGTGACGTGCTGCTGCTGGTGCTCGCGGTGTGGGGGGTGGGCTGGATGCTCGGCCCGGTCTTCGCGTCGGGGGCGGGGGTGCTGCGGCCGGCGTTCTTCTCTCTGCTGCCGGTGGGCCGACGCCGTCTCGGCCTGGCGTTGCTCGCCACGGCGTGCGTCGGCTACGGCCCCGCCGTGACCGTGCTGTCACTGGGGGCCGTGGGCGTGCACGCCGTCGACCGGGGGTCTCTTCCCGTGCTGCCGGTGGCGCTGCTCGCCGTACCGCCGCTGCTGGTGTTCATGGTGGCGCTGTCGCGGACGGTGTACGCGCTGATGGGCTCGGCGATGGGCTCCCGGCTCGGGGTGACCATGTCGGCGATCCAGTACGGGCTCCTCATCGCGGGGCTGTTCACCGGGTGGCTGGCGGTCTCCAGCACCCAGCAGGGGGTGGCGGCGGTCGTGCGCGACGGGCTGCCGGGCGGAACGGCGGCCCGGGTCCTGGAGGCGTTCCCGACGGCGTGGCCGGTTCTCGCCGTCGAGGCGGCGGCAGGGGGCCGGTGGGGGGCGGCGCTCGGGTGGCTGCTGGCCCTGACGGCCGCCGCCGTCGCGATGGCGGGGGTGTGCGCGCTCGTGCTGACCCCGCGCACCCCGGTCCGCACCTCGCGGCGGCGCTTCCGGCCGCTGGGCAGCCAGGTGCTGACGGGGCGGCCGGTCCTGCCCGGTACGGCGACGGGGGCGGTCATGGGGAGGGAGCTGCGGCAGTGGTGGCGCGACCCCTGGCGGTCGCTGGAGCTCCAGTCCGGCGCCTGGACCGGTCTGTTCATCGGGCTGATCGGGCTGGTCTCCCGGGTGCCTGAACTGCTGGCCTTCACGGGGCTCGCGCTGGCGCTGATGACCGCGCTGACCTCGTGCAACCTGCTGGGCCAGGACGGCACGGCGCTCTGGCTTACGGTGGTCGGCGCGGGCCGGGGGGCCGTGCGCGCGGACATCCGGGGCCGCCAGGCGGCGTTGCTGGTCCTCTTCGGCCCGGCGTCGGTCGTCCTGACGGCGGCGTTCACCCTGTTCTCGGGCGAGCACCGCTTCTGGGCGCTCGCGTCGGCGCTGCTCCCGGCGGTGCTGGGGTGTGCGGCGGGGGTGGCGGTGCTGCTGTCGGTCGTCGCGGCCACACCGGGCGTCGACCCCAAATACCGGGTCGGGCCGAACGACGCGGGGGACATCTCGTACCAGCTCTGGATCGCCCTGTACGGGACGCTGCTGTCCGCGCTGCCGACCGTCGCCCTCGCGGTGCCCGCGCTGCTGACGGGCCGGACCCTCCTGGCGTGGGCCGCGGTGCCCGTCGGTGTGCTGAACGGGGCGGTGGCCGCGTGGCTGTTCGGCCGTATCGCGTACCGGCGGCTGGAGGCGCGGCTCCCGGAGACGTTCGTCCGACTGCGGTACGGCAAGTCCATCGCCTCCCAGCAGCAGCCGGACGGCGGCGGCTGGCTCGACCGGATGGAGCGCGGGTCCGTCAAGGGGAACCAGGAGCGGAAGCCGGTGGGCACCTGAGGGACCTGAAGGCTCTGAGGGAGAGGACGGCCCTCAGGGGGTGATCGGTGGCGAGGCCCTTGGGGTGCCTCGCCACCGACGGGGCAGGAGTGCAGGTGTGTGGCGGGTGTGGGCGAGCCGCTGAAGGCGGTGACGCAGCTCACGCCACCAGCCGGTGCACGGATCGATGCTTTCCGTCGTCTACTCCAATGCCGGGAACCGTTCACCCAGCCGCGAAAGGGAGCAGGTCTTGTCCAGCGTTATCGAGCAGTCCGTGCAGGCCCGCATGGTCGCGTCCGCACCGCGGATGGAAACCCTGCCGGCCACTCTGAGTTACGACTTCAAGGACCCCTTCGCCGTGCGGATGGCCTTCCCGGCCCCGGCGACCCTGGAGGGGACCGAGGTGTCCTGGGAGTTCTCCCGCGAGCTGCTGACGGCCGGCATCGACACTCCGGCCGGGGAGGGTGACGTCCGGGTCCGGCCGTTCGGGTACGAGCGGACGGTGCTGGAGTTCCACGCCGCCGAGGGCATCGCCATGGTCCACGTACGCACGGCGGAGCTGCGTCACTTCCTGGAGCGGGCGCAGGAGCTGGTGCCGGTGGGCGACGAGTACCGCTATCTGGATCTGGACCGGGACCTGACCGATCTGCTCGGCGGCGCCTGCTGACCGGCGGACCGCCGACCCTCTGAGCCGGACAGCCGGAAAACCCGTTGCCGGGCCGTGCGCCCCGGCTCTACCGTCGTGTTGTCCCTGTAGTCGTCGGATCGGAGAAGGACGTTGCTGATCTGAGGCCCCCCGCACCGTGCGGCGCCGCCACGCCCCGTCGTGGCCGAAGGCGCCCGTGTGCGATCTCAGCCTCTCAGCCGTCCCCTCACCCTCTCCTCCGACGTACACGGGAGACCCGTATGTCAGCGTCCGACACCCACATCAGCTGTGCCTCCCTCTCCTTCTCCTGGCCCGACGGCACCGAGGTCTTCTCCGGCTTCGACTTCGCCATGGGCCCCGGCCGTACCGGGCTGATCGGGCTCAACGGGTGCGGCAAATCCACCCTGTTGCGGCTGATCGCCGGTGAACTCGCCCCGCTGGAGGGGCAGATCAGGACCGTCGGCGGGCTGGGGTATCTGCCGCAGACCGTGACCCTGGACACCGCCCTGCGGGTCGACCGGGCGCTGGGCATCGCGGAGCGGCGGGCGGCGATCGACGCCGTCGAGGCGGGTGACGTCCGCGAGGAGCTCTTCACGGTGATCGGTGACGACTGGGACGTGGAGGTGCGCGCCCGCGCCCTCCTGGACGGGCTCGGCCTCGGGCACATCGGCCTGGACCGCACGGTCGGGGAGATGTCCGGTGGCGAGTGCGTCCTCCTGCGGCTGGCCGCGCTGCTGCTGGCCCGCCCCGGGGTGCTGCTGCTGGACGAGCCGACGAACAACCTGGACGCGGTCGCCCGCAAGAGGCTGTACGACGCCGTGGACGCCTGGACCGGGGCGCTGCTCGTGGTGAGCCACGACCGTGAGCTGCTGGAGCGGGTGGACCGGATCGCGGATCTGCGGGAGGGCTCGGTCACCTGGTACGGCGGGAACCTGTCGGCGTACGAGGAGGCGCTCGCGATCGAGCAGGAGGCGGCGCAGCGCATGGTGCGGGCCGCCGAGTCGGATGTGCAGCGGCAGAAGCGCGAACTGGCCGACGCCCATATGAAGCTGGCCCGGCGCAGGCGGTACGGGCAGAAGATGTGGGACACCAAGCGGGAGCCCAAAGTGGTGATGGGCCAGCGCAAGCGGTCCGCCCAGGAGTCGGCGGGCAAGCACCGCATCCTGCACACCGAGCGGCTGGCGGAGGCCAGGGAGCGGCTCGGCGAGGCGGAGGCGGCGGTCCGCGCGGACGAGGAGATCCGCATCGCGCTGCCGAGGACCCGGGTGCATCCGGGGAGCGAGGTGCTGCTCCTGCGTGATCCTGTGCCGCCCTACGGTCCTCCGCTGCGCGGGGAGTTCGCGGTGCGCGGCCCCGAGCGGATCGCGCTGACCGGGCGCAACGGGGCGGGCAAGACGGCGCTGCTGCGGACGGTCGCGGGTGAGCTCGCCCCGGTCTCCGGCGAGGTGGAGGCGCTGGTGCCGCTGGGGTTCCTCCCGCAGCGCCTGGACGTGCTGGACGAGGCGCTGTCGGTGGTGGAGAACGTGCAGCGGTCGGCACCCGGGCTGACGGACAACGGCGTCCGGGCCCGGCTGGCGCACTTCCTGTTCAAGGGGGGCGCCGCCGACCACGCGGCCGGGACGCTGTCGGGCGGGGAGCGCTTCCGGGCGGCGCTGGCGATGCTGCTGCTGGCGGACCCGGCGCCCCGGCTGCTGTTGCTGGACGAGCCGACGAACAGCCTGGACCTCGCGAGCGTACGACGGCTCACCGAAGCCCTGGCGGCGTACGAGGGGGCGCTGATCGTGGCGAGCCACGACGTGCCGTTCCTGGAGTCGATCGGGGTCACCCGGTGGCTGCGGCTGGACGGGGAGCTGCGGGACACGACGCCGGAGGAGGTACGGGCGGGGCGGTGAGGGGCGACGGAAGGTCGGCAGAAGGCCCGCGGAAGATCCACAGAGAGCCCGTGGAAGATCCGTAGAAGGTCCACGGGAAAAGGCGACAGAAGCTGTCGGGTATCCCGCCTAGCGTCGCCGGTATGGATCACCACACCACCACCGGCCTGCGGCACGGCACCGAACGCGGCATCACCATCACCGGAGCGCACGAGAACAATCTGCGGGACGTCTCCCTCACCCTGCCCAAGGGCCGGATCACCGTCTTCACGGGCGTGTCCGGTTCGGGGAAGTCGTCGGTCGTCTTCGACACGATCGCCGTGGAGTCCCAGCGGCAGCTGAACGAGACCTTCACCTCGTTCCTGCGGAACCGGCTGCCGAAGTACGAACGGCCCCGGGCGGAGTCCATGGAGGACCTGTCCGTGGCCGTCGTCATCGACCAGAAGCCGCTGGGTGGCAACATCCGCTCGACCGTGGGCACGGCGACGGACATCTGGTCGGTGATCCGGGTGCTGTTCTCCCGGTACGGCACGCCGAGCGCGGGCGGGGCGACCGCGTACTCCTTCAACGACCCGACCGGCATGTGCCCCGCGTGCGACGGCGTGGGGCGTACGGTCCGGCTCGACCTGGACCGGGCGGTGGACTGGTCGAAGTCGCTGAACGAGGGGGCGCTGCTGCTGCCCGGGCTGGGGGTCGGCAGCTGGGAGTGGAGCCTGTACGGCGGGTCGGGGCGGTTCGACAACGACCTGCCGATCCGGGAGTTCGGCGAGGAGGAACGGCAACTGCTGCTGTACGGCTCCGGGTTCACCGTCCGGGTCGGCGCGCCGGCCTCCTCGGCGGAGATGCGGTTCGAGGGGGTGGTCACGCGGTTCGAGCGGCTCTACCTCAAGCGCGACACCGCCACGCTGTCGGAGAAGCGGCGCGAGTCGGCGGCCCGGTTCACCGTCGAGCGGGTCTGCGGCTCCTGCGGCGGGGCGCGGCTGAACGCGGCGGCGCTCGCCACCCGTATCGACGGGCTCTCGCCCGCCGACTACGGGCGGATGGAGGTGGCCGATCTCGTCGGCGTCCTGGGCCGGATCGACGATCCGGTGGGCGGCCCGATCGCCGCGGCGGCCCGTGAGCGGCTGGAGCGGCTCGTGGGGATCGGGCTCGGCTATCTGAGCCTGGACCGGGAGACGAGCACGCTGTCGGGAGGGGAGGGGCAGCGGCTCAAGATGGTGCGGCACCTGGGGAGTTCGCTGACCGGGCTGACCTTCGTCTTCGACGAGCCGAGCGTGGGGCTGCACCCCCGGGACGTGGGGCGGCTCGGTGATCTGCTGGTACGGCTGCGCGACAAGGGCAACACCGTGCTGGTCGTCGAGCACGACCCGGATGTGATGGCGGTGGCGGACCACATCGTCGACATGGGCCCCCGGGCCGGTTCGGAGGGCGGGCACATCGTCTTCGAGGGGCCGTTCGACCGGCTGCGTGAGGCGGACACACTGACCGGCCGGTCCCTGCGGCAACGCACCTCCCTCAAAAGCGAGTTCCGCTCCCCCACCGGTCAGCTCCCGGTCCGTGGAGCCGATCTGCACAATCTGAAGAAGCTGGACGTCTCGTTCCCCACCGGGGTGCTGACCGTGGTGACGGGCGTGGCGGGTTCGGGCAAGTCGACGCTGGTCTCGGAGGTGTTCACGGCGGCCCACCCGCAGGCGGTGGTCGTCGACCAGAGCGCGATCACCGCCTCGTCCCGCTCGACCCCGGTCTCGTACATCGGCGCACTGGACACCATCCGCAAGGTCTTCGCCCGGGAGAACGGCGTCGACGCGGGGCTGTTCAGCTTCAACTCCGCGGGCGCCTGCCCGGGTTGCTCGGGCCGGGGGGTGATCACCACCGACCTGGCGTTCATGGACCCGGTCAGCACGACCTGCCGGGAGTGCGAGGGCCGCCGGTTCCACGACGACGTGCTGAAACACCGGGTCGGCGGCCGGTCCATCGCCGACGTACTGGAGATGACGGCGGCGCAGGCGGTCGGGCTGTTCGAGGACCGCGCCCTGCTGCGCAGACTGCGCACGCTCGACGAGGTCGGCCTCACCTACCTGACGCTCGGGCAGCCGCTCAGCACCCTCTCCGGCGGCGAGCGCCAGCGGATCAAGCTCGCCACGCAGCTGCACCACACCTCCGGCGTGTACGTCCTGGACGAGCCGACGACCGGGCTGCACCTGGCCGACACGGGGGCACTGGTGGATCTGCTGGACCGGCTGGTCGACGCGGGGAACACGGTGATCTGCGTGGAACACAACCTGGAGGTGGTGAAGCGGGCGGACTGGGTGATCGATCTCGGCCCGGACGGCGGGAAGAAGGGCGGGGAGCTGGTCTTCGCGGGGACGCCGAAGGGGCTGCTGGCGGACCGCACCTCGGTTACCGCCGAGTACTTGCGGCGGGACCTGGGCCTGCCCGGAGCCGCCCGGTGACCCCCGGAACCCCGTGAAAGACCACCTTGAGCTGCGCGGATAACGGTACGTGACCGGGTACCGCCGGGGACGGGCTTGGCTTTGCCCTTACGGTCGCCTTAACCTACGGTCTCGTAACCTACGAAGCCGTAGGTAATTCCCGTCCCCACCTCCCGTCCCCAGGAGCTCCCCGTGACGATCACCTCTCCCCACCTCGGCAGTTCGAAGGCGTGGACCGACGCCCAGCTGCTGTACGCGCTGGAAGAGGTGGTGGAGAAGGAGCTCAACCGGCATCTCAAGGTCGCGAAGGACTGGATGCCCCACGAGTACGTGCCGTTCTCCGACGGCCGGAACTTCCCGGGCATCTTCGAGGACGGCGAGGCGTGGGCGGCGGACCAGTCGAAGGTCACCGACATCGGCAAGATCGCGCTCGTGGTGAACCTCCTCACCGAGGACAACCTCCCCAGCTACCACCACGAGATCGCCTCCCTCTTCGGCCGTGACGGCGCCTGGGGCACCTGGGTGCACCGCTGGACGGCGGAGGAGGGCCGCCACGGCATCGTGATGCGCGACTACCTGCTCACCTCGCGCGCCGTGGACCCGGACAAGCTGGAGCAGTTCCGCATGGCGCACATGGCGGAGGGCTTCGAGTCGGACAACCGGCACTCGATGCTGCACTCCGTCGCGTACGTCGCCTTCCAGGAGCTGGCCACCCGCGTCTCGCACCGCAACACCGGCCACCAGTCCGGCGACCCGGTCTGCGACCGGATGCTGGCCCGGATCGCAACCGATGAGAACCTGCACATGGTCTTCTACCGCAACCTCCTGGGCGCCGCCTTCGAGCTGGCCCCGGACCTGACCATGCAGGCCGTGCGCGATGTCGTCGTCAACTTCCGGATGCCCGGCCACGGGATGCCCGGCTTCGAGCGGGCCGCCGCGCAGATGGCGATCGGCGAGATCTACAACATGCGCATCCACCACGACGACGTGATCCAGCCGGTGCTGCGCTTCCTGAAGGTCATGAGCATCGACGGCCTCGGCCCGGAGGGTGCAAAGGCGCAGGAGGAGCTCGGTCTGTACATGGGCGGGCTGGACAGCGAGGCGGCGAAGTTCGACGAGAAGCTCGCCGCCCGCAAGGCCCGGATGGCGGCCCGGGGCCGCGCCTGACGCGCCTGCTGCACCGCCCCTCACAGCACGCGCGACGCATGACGTTCCCCCGCCGCCCCGGTGGCGCGCGTCCTGTCACTCCGCCGCGGTGAACTGCGCGTACGCCACATCGCGCACATCGCCGCAGGGGTGCAGGCGGAGCATCCTCAGCTGCGTACGCCAGGGGCCGGGCCATTCGGTGCGCCGACCGCACGCCACTGTCAGCTCGGCGGCGAACAGCCCCTCCGTGAGACCGCCGGTCGCCGCCAGCCGGGCGACGACGTCGAGCAGCACCTCCGGATCACCGGTGTCGGCCCCGCGGGCGTGCTGGACCCGCTGCCCGACGGTACGGGCGGTGCGGGCGGCGAGCGCGGGGCGGTCCGTGTGCAGGGCGGCCAGCTCCACCAGGGCCGCGTGCAGCGCGTCGGCGTCCCGGCCCGCCAACTCCAGCGACTCCATGAGCAGGGACACCGCCTGCGGTACGAGGTCGCGGTGGCCCGCGAGGGTCCGCCCGGCCTCGGCGAGGACGGCCCCGCGTGAGGGGTCGGGCGGACCGGACCAGCGCGTCAGCGCGTCGGTCAGCCCCTGGAGGCGCTGCCGGGCGGGCCGGTCCCGCTCGGCTCCCGCGTCGTCCGCCGTCTCTCCCGTGGCCAGCAGGGTCAGCGCGCGCTTCAGCGCGTTGGCCGCCTGCTCACCGGCAGGGGCGGCCTCGGCCAGGGCGACGGCGGTGGAACGCCAGGTTCCGCGCCGGTCCATGTCGGTGAGCGCGTCGACCAGGACGGTGACGGCTCCGGGCGCCCAGGGCAGCCACCGGACCAGTGCCTGGTGGCCGAGGGAGACGACTTCGTCGTCGTCCGACGCGCAGACGCTCCGCACCAGCTTCGCGTAGCGCGGCCGGTGGCCGGGGTCCAGCTCGTTCGGGTGGGTCAGCAGGACGGCTTTGCGCAGCGCGCGTTCGCCCGTCGCCGCGTCCGCCAGCACTTCCCACATCCGCTCGTCGCCGAGCAGCTCCGTACCGGAGGCCACACAGGCGGCCCGTACATCGGGGTGCTGTTCCGGCTGTGCGTAGGCGTCGGCGAGGACGGCGGCGGCGTCGGGCAGCGGCAGCAGGGCCGCGGCCAGCCGGACCGTCTCCTTGCGGGAGGTCACCTTCCCCGCGCCGGGTGCCGTGCGCTCGGCGAGCAGCGCGCGGAGCCGCGAGGGGCGGGCGTGGGCGGCGGCCCGGCCCGCCGCGTACAGCGCGACGCGGGCCCGGTCGTCCCCGGCGTGGGCGAGCAGATCGGGCAGGGTGTCGGCGGGCCGGTCGGTGTGCGCGAGGGCGGCCAGCGCCGCTTCCGCGAGCACCACGTCGGGGGCGTCCGTCCAGGCCCGTACGGCGTCGGCGCCCCGCCCGGGGAGCCGGGCGAGCTGCCGGAGCGCCGCGCCGCGCGCGTACAGCGGGAGCTTCTCGTCCGCCACCGTCAGCTCCCACCGCATCTGTACGGCACGCTGCTGGCGCGGGACCCAGCAGGCCGCGGCGGAGTCCGTACCGACGCTCCACACCGTGCCGGAGGTAAGGAAGCGGCCCCACGGCGGAGTCCCCCAGAGGTACGCGTCGAGCAGATCGGTGCGCCGGGTGGTCAGGACCCGCTGGACGGCGGGCAGCGCGGCGGCGGAGGGGTCGCGGGTCAGCAGCCGCTCCACCCGGGCGTCCCGGTCCGCCGGAGACCGGAGCCAGAGCTCGACGGCGGTGCGGACGGTGGACTCGCCGCCGTAGCACACGGCCTGCCACAGCAGCTCCTGAAGGCCGGGCAGGGTGTCGGCGCGGCGCCCGAGGGCCCGGGCGAGGGCCAGCACCAGGTCGTAGTCGGAGCGTTCGGCGCCCGCCTCCAGCCAGGGCAGCAGCGCTTCGAGGACGGTGTGCTCCTGACCCCGGCGCAGGGTCCGGTCCAGTCGGCCGAGGTCGGCGCTGCCGCTGTTGCCGGAGATCCGGACCAGGGTGCGCAGCGCCCAGTTGAGCAGGGCGCGTTCCCCGGTGACCGCGTGTTCGCGCAGGACGGCCACGGCGAGCGAGCTGAGGGCGGAACGGCTCCCGGCGGAGGAGTCGCGGGCCTCCACCGCGTCGGCGGCGATGCGGTCGAGCAGCGGCTCCACGGCGTCGGTGAACAGGGCGGGCGGGACGGTGAGCAGGGCCCGCAGCGCGGCGGAGCGGACGGGGTCCTGTTCGTTGCGCAGCCGCAGCAGGTCCTCCAGCACGGTGGCCGCGGTGGCCGGGTCGCCGGAGCGCCCCGCGTTGCGGACGAGCAGCGACCAGGCGGTGGCCCGGTCGTCGGCGGCGGGTTCGCGGGTGGCCGCCAGGAGCCGTTCCCGTACCTCGCCGAAGGGCAGGTAGGACTCGGCGCGCAGAACGGTGGCGCGGTCGGCGCCCCGGGTCCGGGCGCGGTCGGCCAGGCGACGCGCGACGGACGCCACATGGTTACGGGACAACGCGTCCAGCAGGGCGGTGTCGACGACGACTTCGGCACCCTCCCCCCGGCCCGCCAGAACCGCTTCGTGGACGGCGGCGCGGCGGGCGGGCGGCAGGGCGAGGAGCAGCCGGGGCAGCAGGCGCGGGGTGTCGCGGGCCAGTTCGGCGACGGGGCCGTCGGGCAGCTCCCGCACCAGTCGGCGCAGCAGGGTACAGCTGAGCGCGCGGTCCGGCAGGGCGCAGGTGCCGGGGGTGTGGAGCAGCCGGGCGAACCGGGCGGGGTCGGCGGCGGCGAGGTGCCCGAGGCCGCCGAGGAGCGGGGTCGGGAGCCGGGCGGGGCCGTACCGCTCGAGGAGGTCGAGCACCCGGTGCGGGAGGGTCCTCGCCGCCGCGGCGATGCCCCGGTCGTAGCCGTACCAGTGCCCCCAGCCGTCGCGTTCGGCGGCGGGGAGGGCGGCCAGCTCGGCCGTCACCGCGTCGAGCAGCGGGCCGGGGTGGTGGTGGCCGAGCGAGGACCAGCCGTCCACCGAACGCAGCAGCCCGGGCAGGAGGTCCGCCACCACGGCGGCCGAGCACCCGGGCAGCAGCCGGGCCGCCTCGGTGTCGCCCCAGACCGTGCGGAGGGTGGTGATCAGCCGGTCGGCGAGTGCGGTGCGCCGGTCCAGGACGATCGCCCGGACGAGCTGCCGCCGTACGACGGCGGGCGCGTCGGCGAACGCCTCCTCGTACACGGAGTCCGGCACCCCGAGGCTCCGGGCCGCGCGCAGGGCATGACCGCGTACGATCCGGTCCTCGTCCGTGATGTGCGCCCCGATCCACTCGGCGTCCCGGCCGACGGCGGCGGCGACCACGGCGATCCGCCGCTCGTACGGGTCACCGCCGTCCAGCTCGTCGAGCACGGGACGCAGCACTCCCTGTTCCGCCAGCCGCCTTGCCCGTACGGCGAGTTCGCGCATGCGCCGCGGGTGCGAGAGGGGTTCGAGCGCATCGAGGAGGGCGGCGGCGAGGGCGAGGGGCTGTGCGTCGGTCATGGAGCGATTGTGCCGTGCCGGGAGCGACCTGCCCCAGGGGTTTACGGAGCCGGGGGCGGGCCGGGGCACGCCGGGCCCAGGAACCGGCGCACCGGCGCGGCCCTCCCGGCTACCGGGCCCCCGCCCCCACCCGGGCGTCCGCGCGGATGAGTTCGGCGGCGCGTTCCGCGAGGGCGACGGTCGGGGCGTGGGTGTGGCCGCGTGTGATCCCCGGCATCACCGACGCGTCCACGACCCGCAGCCCCGCCACCCCGCGCACCCGGAGCCGGGGGTCGGTCACCGCGTCCTCGTCCTCGCCCATCCGGCAGGTGCCGACCGGGTGGTACAGGGTCTCGGCCGCACCGCGGATCGCCCGGGCCAGCTCCGTATCGTCGACCACCCCGGGGTAGAAGCCCATGGGTTCCCCGGTGTGCGCGGCGAGTTGAGGCGAGGCGAGCAGGCTCTCCGCGCGGCGGACGCCCGCGATCAGGCGGCGGAGGTCGGAGGCGTCGGTGAGGTACCCCGGGTCGATCCGCACACCCTGGGAGTCGGGGGCGAGGGTGATGCGGCCGGTGCTCCCGGGCTGGAGAAGGATAACGCCGAGGGTGATGCCGTGCTCGGTGGGGGCGGCCAGTCCGTGGTTGATGAAGGGCGCCGGGGCGAAGATCAGCTCCAGGTCGGGCGCGGCCAGTTCCGGGGAGGAGCGGACGAACGCGACGGCCTCCCCGACGTTGGAGGTCAGCGGGCCGCGCCGGGCCAGGAGGTAGCGGGCGAGGTTGGCGGGGGTGTCGGCGCCGGTCAGGGTCACCGGCTGCGGGCAGCGCACGGTGAGAGCGAAGGACAGGTGGTCCTGGAGGTTGCGGCCGACGTCCGGAGAGGCGGCCCGCACCTCGATCCCCGCCGCCCGGAGCGCCTCGGGGTCACCGATGCCGGAGCGGAGCAGGAGGTGGGGCGAGCCGATCGCGCCCGCGCTGAGGACGACCTCGCGGCGGGCGGTGAGGCGGCCGGGGCGGGCGGTCCCGGTGTACACCCCGGTGACCCGGGGCCCGTCGAAAGCGAGGGAGCTGACCCGGGTACCGGTGAGGATGTGGAGGTTGGCCCGGCGGCCGGCCGGCTTCAGGTAGCCGTCGGCCGCGCTCCAGCGGCGGCCCCGGCGCTGGTTGAGCGGGGTGAGGGAACAGCCGCTGTGGTCGGGCACGTTGAGCTCGGGCAGATCAGGGAGGCCGTCGGCCCGGCAGGCGGCCAGGAAGGCCGCGCTCAGCGGGCTCGGGTCGCGGGGCGGTGAGATGAAGAGCGGCCCCCCGGTGCCGTGGGGGGTGCTCGCGCCCGTCGGCCCCGTCCACTGCTCCGCCCGCCGGAAGTACCGTACGAACGCGTCGTACGACCACTCCTCCCCCGCACTCCGCGCCCAGGCGTCGTAGTCGTCCCGGTGGCCGCGCACCCACATCATGGCGTTGATGGACGAGGACCCGCCGAGAGTGTGGCCGCGCGGCCAGTACAGCTCGCGGCCGTCCAGGCCCGGCTGGGCGACAGTGCGCAGATCCCAGTCGTACGGGGTCTTGAACAGCTTCGGGAAGGCGGCCGGAATACGGATCTCCGGCTTCCGGTCGGCCCCGCCGGACTCCACGAGCGCGACGCTGACCGTCGGGTCCTCGGAGAGCCGGGCGGCCAGAACGCAGCCCGCCGATCCGGCGCCGACAACGATGTAGTCGTACGCGGTGCTCATCGCGACTCCCCTGCCCGGTGGTGGATGACAGCGGGATTCTGGCATGTACGGGACGTGGATCAGCCCTGTTCGCGTTCTTTCCGGCGCAGCCGCTCGCGCTCCTTCTCGGAGAGCCCGCCCCAGACGCCGAACCGCTCGTCATTGGCGAGTGCGTACTCCAGGCAGGCCACGCGCCCCTCGCAGGCCCCGCAGAGCTGCTTGGCCTCGCGGGTGGAACTGCCGGGGGCCGGAAAGAAGAACTCGGGCCCGGCCTGGGCGCAGAGCGCGGTCTCCTGCCAGTCGAGCGCGTCCTCGGTGACTGTATTGATCAGCATGGGACCCACCGTGCCCGGCCGCGATAAACGACTGATCAACGATTCATCAATCGCCCGGCGCGCCGCCTTCCTCCCCCTGCCTCGGCTGGGGCTTCATGACCGCGAGGACCGCCCCGTACGGATCGGTGATGGTGGCCATCGTGCCGACGCCGGGCACCTCCATCGCCGGAAGCGACTCCGCGCCGCCGAGCCGCTTCGCGGCGTCCACCGTGGCCTCCACGTCGTCCACCGCGAAGTACGGCAGCCAGTGGGTGCCGCGCGCGGCCTCGGCCGGGACGTCGCTCATCGTGACCAGACCGCCGAACGACAGCTCCGGGCCGGTCCCCGCGGGGTGGACCGTGGTGTAGACGTACTGGGTGCCCTCCACGATCAACGGGTTGGTCCGCCAGCCGAAGACATCGGCGAAGAACACGGCCGCCGCCGGGACGTCAGGGGTGTACAGCTCGACCCACAGGAGCGAGCCCGGCTCCTGGATCACACCGAGCCCGGGATTCTTCCGGGGCTGCCAGACGCCGAAATACGCCCCGGCCGGGTCGGCGAAGCCGCCCATCCGCCCGTAGTCGAGCACGTCCATCGGCGAGAACGCGGCGCGCCCGCCCGACCGGGTCACCAGCTGGGCGGTGGCGTTGATGTCGGGCGACTGGAAGTAGATCGACCAGGCGCTGGCGGCCTGCTCCTCGGGGACCGTCATGACCCCGGCGACGGTGTGGCCGCCCAGGGTGTACATCCCGTACCCCCCGACCTCGGGCCCGCCGGGAACGTGCTCCCAGCCGAAAAGGCCCCCGTAGAAGGCGGTGGTCCCGTCCAGGTCGGGCGTGCCGAGATCGACCCAGTTGGGCGCTCCGTCGGGGAAGGCGGGGTTGCGCATGGCGTGGCTCCTTCAGCGAATCCCGGGGCGCCGACGTACGGCGGTGCGAGGCTGTTCCCTGCCTCTCCGAGTCTCGCACCGGCCACTGACAACCGCAGTCCGCGAAGGGCCGTCCGGGCTGCGGGGCCGTGACGCCGAGGTGCGGGGCCTGCGGGGATCGCGGCGGCCTGTTCCGTGGCCGGGAACCGAAGAAACCTCCCCCCGGCTCAGGCCGGGGGGAGGTTTCGGGTGTCTTCTGGGCTCAGATCTCGGGGTGACTGACGTACGCGACGAACGCACCCCACGCGGCAGCCGGAACCCGCACCTCGGGAAGGCTGATGTCCTTGCTGTCACGGGCACGGACCACACCAGGAAGGCTCGCGTCCATGACCTTCACCTCGACACAGTTGTCGTTGGTGCCGCTGTACGAGCTGATGTGCCAATCAGACTGCCGTGTCATCGCTGGTGCTTCCTTCGTGCGTCCCTCATGACCTGTGCGGACGCGTCGAGGTCCAACGCGCCAGCCTGGACGTGATCGTAGATCCTCTGGAGCCTATCGACGTCGCTGGGCTCCTGGTAGTAGGTGCCTGTGCTGAACCCCTCGGCGTAGGCGGTTCGCGTACCGTCCCGGAGCGTCAGCAGACTGATCGAGCCCGGCACTGCGGGCTGGTCGATCGGGAGCACCTGGATGTTGATGCACGGGCGTTCGCCCATCTCCAGCAGGTGATCGATCTGCCGGGCCATGATCTCGGAACTGCCACGGCCCTGGTAGAGAATGGGCTCGGCCAGGACGACCCACAGCCACGGCGGATTCTTCCGGCCGAAGACCTCCTGCCTCTCGGCCCGTCGGACCACGGAGTCCTCCAAGCCTTCGGGATCGTCCGTGAAGTCCAGCGCCATCAACGCCCGTGCGTAGTCGGCGGTCTGGAGCAGCCCCGGAACTCCGGGCGAGAACTCATGTATCGACCGGGCACCGGCCTGGTCGCGCAGGAACCGCTGAGCGTAGTTCTTGAACGCCTCGGATTTGATGAGCATCTGAAGCTCCAGCAGGGCGCCGTCCACGCCGAACACCTGCTCAAGCTTCACCGTGAGGTCCCGCCCCGGCGGGTCGTTCGCGGTCTCGATCGAGCTGATCCGCCCCGGGCTGACGAACACCTTCGCCGCCAGGTCGGTGATCTCCCAGCCCTGGGCCAGTCTGAGCTTGCGGATTTTCGACCCGAGCAGGTCTTCCACGCTCTTCTCGGGCGTCAGCTCCTTCGGTGGCCTCGCCATGTGCGCGACTCCACTTTTCCGCGTTACGGACTCGAAGCTATTACCCCTGGTGATCGTACGGCTACGCGGCCAACCTGGTTGCTGAACGACGAAGTTCACCCCTTCGAGAGGACTCCATGAACATCATCGTGCCACTGCCCCTGGGCAGGCCGGTGCCGGTCGCGCTTCGCCCGGCACCCGTCCGCCCCTATGCGCTGCAAGGAGCGCGTTTCACGCCCGTCGACCTGTCCGTGCCGCGTAGGGAGACGCGCGTGTACAACCGGGTGACCCAGACCGCGACCATGGTGGACGGCACGCCGCTGATCACCATGGCCATGAGCCGGAAGACGACGGCCCCGGACGGCGGCCCGACCACCCCGCCGTCGCAGGGTGAGGGCAGCGACCAGGGGGCCATCGCGTGACGGTCCTGATCGTGGACAACCCGTTCGAGGCCGGCACCGACCTGATCGTCAGCGAGCTGGCCTCGGCGGGGGTCCCCATGTTCCGTATGGACCTGGCCGAGTTCCCGTCCGAGCTGAACTTCCGCGCCACGTTCACCCAGTGGAACTGGGAGGGTGTTCTCACCCAGGGGGAGCGGACCGTCGACCTGACCGCCATCCAGGCCGTGTACTGGAACCGGCCGGACGGGTTCAGATTCTCGGGGCTGTCCGCATCGGACGAGCAGTACGCCCAAGGCGCCGCCAGCATCGGTTTCGGCGGCATCCTGACGAGCCTGGACGTTCCGTATCTCAACCATCCGGCCAAGGCGTCGGCCGCCGAGTTCAAGCCGCGTCAGCTCCAAGTGGCGCGCGCGGCGGGTCTGTCGGTCCCCCACACTCTGGTGACCACGGAGGCGGACGCGGTGCGGCGGTTCTCGCGCATGGTCAACGGCTCGGTCGTCACCAAGGCACTGGGTGTACCTGTCGTGGCCCATGCGGGCGGGTACGAGGCCCTCTACACCAGGGAACCGGACCTTGACGCCCTCCAGGGAGTCGAGTTGACGGCTCACCTCTTCCAGGAGCGGATCGAGAAGGACTTCGAGGTCCGGGCCGTCTTCATCGGGGACGAGTGCTTCTGCGTCCGTATCGACGCAGCGAGCGATCAGGCCCGTATCGACTGGCGCTCGGACTGCAACTCATCGAGCTCACCCCCATCGAGACACCGAAGGAGGTGCTCCAGTCGTTGCGGCGGTACGGGGCCGTGATGGATCTGGCTTATTTCGCGGCGGACTTCATCGTGCAGCCTTCGGGGAGGTGGCTGTTCCTGGGGGCCGACCCGTCCGGGCAGTGGGCCTGGGCCGACTCCCCCGACCTGCCGGTGGCGAAGGCCATCGCCACTGTTCTGGAGGAATGGTGCGAACTCTGAACCGGGGCCCTGGGGCGCGCTCCTTGGCGGTCTCCCTGTGGGCGTCCGGGGACATCGCCTCGCGGTCCGTGTACGAGGCCGTGGCCTCGACTCCCCGGCATGTCTTCGTCCCGGCGTACTTCCAACAGCGCGGCGGCTCGCCGACGCTGTGGCAGCGGCGCACGGAGGAGGACGGTGCGCGGTGGCTGGAGCCGATCTACGCGAACACCTCCCTGGTCACGGAGTTGGGGTCGGCCGAGGCTGCGGACGGCGGTTGGCACGGTGTGCCCATCTCGTCCAGTACGCAGCCGAGCCTCACGGTGCGGATGCTCGAAGGTCTCGGCATCGAACCCGAGGACGACGTTCTGGACGCGGGGCTGGGCACCGGCTACCAGGCCGCGCTGATCCTGAAGCTGGTGGCCGGGCCCGACCGGCTCACCGCGTGCGACATCAGCGGTACGGGCGCCGCAAGGGATCGCTTGGAGGCCCTGGGCCACCACCCCTGGATCATCGAGGCCGATGCCACCTCGTGGCGGTGGCAGCGACAGTTCGACAAGATGATCTTTTCCTTCGGGCTGCCGTACGTCACCGACTCCATCCGTACGGCGCTCGCCCCGGGCGGCAGGCTCATCGCCAACGTGTTCGGCCCGATGAGCGCCGCTCTCGTACTTCTGGAAGCCCATGCGACCGGCGCCCTCTCCGGCCGCTTCACGGAGGACGGCGGGGCCTTCATGCCCGCCGGACGGGAGGCCGGGTCCGTGCGGCCCCTACCGGCAGATCTCGATGAGCGCTCCGAGGGGATCTCGGGCATCCCCATCGAGGACTTCGACAACCCCCACCTGGCATTCCTCCTCTCCACGAGGCTGCCCGGCCTGAGCCTCCAGCACGGCATGGAGGAGGGCGGGCCGATGCGCCGCCTGGTCCTGCCGGACGGCCGGTGGGGCGAGGTCACATACCACGAGGAGGGAGGCGCCAAGGGCTGGGGCGTCTACCAGGATCACGGCCGGGGCTTCTGGGAAACCGTCGAGCAGACGTGGTCCTGGTGGATCGCGCACGCGAGGCCGACGTGGGACCGCTTCGGCCTCACCGTGGCCCCGGACGGGGAGCACACGCTCTGGTACCGGACCCCGGACGGTGACTCCTGGAGGGTGCCGACCCGCCCGTGACTCCTTGACTCCTCGAAGGTGCCGACCGCCTGCCGAAGCGGGACGGCGCCCGGGGCTGTCAGTGGGCCGTGGGACGATGACCGTACGCGGGGAAGAGGACTTCCCCCGGCGGCGTACGGCAACAAGAACCACTTCCCATGGCGGCGAGACGCGAGACCGACGATGACGGACACCGGGGCGAAGGCCCGCCCTTCGGCCACCGGCCGTGCCGCCCGCGAGCTGCTCGCGGAGGCACAGGCGCTGCTCGGCAGGGCGGCCGCCGTACGGGAGGACCATGCCCGTGCCGTCGAGGCCGTACGGGATGTCCTCGACCCGCTCCTGTCCTCCCTGGTCGCGGAGGAGCTCACCGCCATTCCCGTCTCCCGGCTCAAGGACGTCACCGAGGGCCGGCTCCGCCTCACCGCCCTCGAACAGGCCGGGTTCACCACCGTCGGGCAGGTCCACGGCACCGCCCGCTACGAGCTGCGGCTCATTCCCGGCGTCGGGGCGCACACCGCCGACCAGGCGCTGGCGGCGGCCGGGCAGATCGCCGACGCGGTGCGGGAGACCGTCTCCGTACGGATCGACATGGACGCCCCGGACGACACCACGACCGCGCTGGTCGTCGCCCTGAACCGGCTCGTGGAGGCGGGTCCCGACGCGCGGCGGGCGGTGGAGGCGGCACAGCGGCTGGCCGAGCGGCTCGATCCGCTGGTGGCCGCCGCCGCACCGGCCGGGAGTCGCCTGCGGATGCTGTTCAGCGGCAAGGAGGCGCGGGGGCGGGCGGTCGACGCCGTGGCCGGGGTGCGTACAGCCCTCGCGGAGGCGGCGGAGCATGAGCTGCCCATGCTCTTCGGGCAGGTCTCCGTGGATCTGCTGCGGGCGCCGGAGCAGGCGCCCGGGGCGTGGGTGGACTTCGAGCTGCGGTCCGCCGAGTACTACAGCCTGCTCGCCGAGCTGTCGGGCAGCGGCCCGGACCGGGACGCCGCCGAGGGGTTCCTGCCCGCCGGGATCGCGGACCGGGTGCGGGCGCTCCGGCTGGACGACGCGCGGCTGCGGGTCTCCCTGCGCGGCTACCAGTCGTTCGGTGCGCGGTTCGCGCTGGCACAGAAGCGGGTGATCATCGGGGACGAGATGGGGCTCGGCAAGACCGTGCAGGCCATCGCCGCCCTCGCCCATCTCGCCGCGCGGGGCGAGACCCATTTCCTCGTGGTGTGCCCGGCGAGCGTGCTGATCAACTGGGACCGGGAGGTCCGGGCCCGCTCCACCCTGCGCCCGCTGCCGGTGCACGGGCCGGAGCGGCTGGAGGTGTTCGCGGAGTGGGTGGCGAAGGGTGGGGTCGCCCTCACCACGTTCGACGCCTTGCGGACGCTCCCCGAGGCCGGGACCGCCCTGTCGATGCTCGTCGTGGACGAGGCCCACTTCGTGAAGAACCCCGCCACCCGGCGGGCCCAGGCGGTCGCCGGGTGGGCGGAGCGGGCCGAGCACGTCCTGTTCCTCACCGGGACGCCGATGGAGAACCGGGTGGAGGAGTTCCGGAGCCTCGTCCGCCAACTCCGCCCGGAACTGGCCGATGTGGTGAGTACGACGCATGGCGCCGCCGGTTCGCAAGCGTTCCGCCGGGCCGTCGCCCCCGCCTATCTGCGCCGCAACCAGGTGGACGTCCTCGCCGAACTCCCGGCGCTGGTGCACGTGGACGAGTGGGAGGAGTTCAGCGCCGGGGACCTGGTGGCGTACCGGGAAGCGGTGGCATCCGGGCAGTTCATGCGGATGCGCCGGGCCGCGTACGCCGACCCCGCCGCATCCGCCAAGCTGGAGCGGCTGCGCGAACTCGTCGAGGAGGCACGGGACAACGGGCTGAAGGTCGTCATCTTCTCCTACTTCCGCGAGGTGCTCGCCACCGTCGGCGACGCGCTGGGGCCGGACGTGTTCGGGCCGATCTCGGGAAGTCTCCCCGCCGCCCGGCGGCAGGAGCTGGTCGACGCCTTCTCCGCGACCGACGGGCACGCGGTGCTGCTGAGCCAGATCCAGGCCGGGGGCACCGGGCTGAACATGCAGGCCGCGTCGGTGGTCGTCCTGTGCGAACCGCAGATCAAGCCGACGCTGGAACACCAGGCCGTCGCCCGCGCCCACCGGATGGGCCAGGTCCGCACGGTCCAGGTGCACCGGCTGCTGGCGGCGGACAGCGTGGACCAGCGCATGGTGGAGCTGCTCGCCCGCAAGGACCGGCTGTTCGACGCGTACGCCCGGCGCAGCGATCTCGCGGAGGCCGCGCCGGACGCCGTGGACGTGTCGGACGGCGACCTGGCCCGGCGGATCGTGGAGGAGGAGCAGCAGCGGCTGGGCCGCCCGGAGTGACCGGAGTGGCCGTCCCGCTCGCAGTGACCGGACGCCGGACCCGGCACCCGGTCAGTGCTGGTGCTCCGCCGCTCCCTTGTCCTCGGGGGCCTTGTTCTCGGCGGCCTTGGGGGCCTTCTTCTCGGCCCCGCCCGCCGCATGGTGCGGTTCGTACCCCGGGATCGTGCCGTCGGGCTTCTTGATCAGCAGCAGTCCGGCCATCCCCATGTCGGAGTGGCTCTGTACGTGGCAGTGGTACATCCACGCCCCCGCGCCCACCCGTTCGCCCGCGATGATCTGGAGGCCGAAGGAGTCGGCGGGGCCGCAGATCTTGTTGTCGATGACCCGGCTCGGATCGTCGGGGCCGGTGAGGATGCCGGTCCGGTTGTCCGCCCAGCGGTGACCGTGGATGTGGAAGGTGTGGTAATACTCGCCGTGCGTGATCATCACGAATTCGAGCCGGTCCCCCACCGTGGCCTCGAAGTTGACGCTGTTGTGGGCGGTCTTGTTGTTGATCATCATGTCGTTGAAGACGACCGTGCACGTCTGGTCCGGCAGCGGGTCGCCCTTCCTGCGCACCACGAGCGGCCCGTACAGCCCCTTGCGGATACCGCCCGTGCCGTGGTCCGTGCCGACGACGTGGTCGTGGTAGTGCCAGTAGCCCGCGCTGCCGGGCTCGTACGTACCGTCCTTGCGGCGGCCGGGGGCGTGGGTGCGCCAGGTGTACGTACGGGTGCCCCCGGCCTCGACGTGGCTCCTGTTCATCCGGGTGCCGTCGTTGGCGATGTCGTAGTCGACGCCGTGGACATGGAGGCTGACGTCGCCGTCGGTGAGGTTCTCGAAGTCGATGTGCAGGGTGTCGCCCTCGTTCAGCTCGATGAGGGGGCCGGGGATCGACGCCTTGCCCTTCTCGAAGCCGTAGCCCAGCTCCCCGTTCGGCAGCTTCTCGGCGTACATCCTGATGCGGCGCACCACTCCCCCGGCCGGGGCCGTGCGCGGCGGGTTCTCCGCCGAACTGGCCTCCACCGCACCGAGTGACAACGATGTCACACCGGTCGCCGCCGCAGCCGCTCCGCCGACCAGCATCCGTCGGCTGAAAGTCCTTCGGTCCATGTCGAACTCCCCACTGCGATAAGGAAACCGGCGGAGCCGGAAGGGGCGTCGGTGCTCCCCGGAACGGGCCACACCGTAGCCGGGGGCCGAGCGTTTATCCACACTCAGGACAAAGTTCGTGCGATTGCCGCCATAGGTATTGGCGGGCCGCGAAAAGAGGTCTAGCTTCATGCGCTGTCGCAGTCAACGCTCCAGTGACCACAGAAGGGTTGGGTGACCCACGTGCAAGGCGCATCGCATCACCGGTCCAGATCACGACGCCGACGCGGACTCGCGGCGGCCGTGGCGGCCGGCGCACTGACCGTGTCCTTGCTGGGCGGCGGCGCCCCCGCCAGCGCGGGCACCTCACCGGACCGGGACCTGGTCGAGAAGATGGCGACAACGTTGTCTCTCCCGTCCCCGCCCGGCGCGAAGAACCAGGTGAAGGTGCTGGTCTTCCATGCGTCGGCCGGTGACGAGGCACCGTACACGGATGCCGGGATCGCGGCGATCGAGCGGATCGGGCAGACCGGTCCGGAGGCCGGGCGGTTCACCACCGTGGCCACCGCCAACCCGAACGTCTTCACCAACGGCAAGCGGCTCGGCTCCTTCCACGCGGTCGTCTTCCTCACGGGCGGCGGCGATGTCCTCGACCCGGAGCAGGAAGCGGGCCTGGAGGCGTACATGGAGGCGGGCGGCGGCTTCCTCGGCATCCATGACGCGGCGCGCACCGAGCCGTACTCGGACTGGTTCACCGGTCTGATCGGCGCCCGCCCTGCGACCAACAGCCCAACTGCCGTACAGCGGGCGACCGTCGAGGTCGGGGACCGGGTGCACCCGGCGACCAAGAACCTGCCGCTGGAGTGGAAGCGCCCCGACAAGTGGCTGAACTGGACGAAGAACCCGTCCGGGGAGGTCCACACCGTGGCGCGCGTCCGGGAGCTGACGTACCGGCCGGGCGCGAGCGCCAACGGCTGGGACCACCCGGTCTCCTGGTGCCGCGACTACGACGGCGGACGGTCCTTCTACACGGCGATGGGCGGTACGGCGGACAGCTTCGCCGAGACCGACTTCCGCGACCATCTGCGCGGCGCGCTCGCCTGGACCAACCGGACCTCGCAGGCCGACTGCAAGGCGACGATCACCGCCAACTACACCGCCGAGCGCCTCACCCAGCCCAACCAGCCGGGGCAGAACGACCAGATCGGTGAGCCGCACGGGCTGGTCACCGCGCCGGACGGCAAGGTCTTCTACATCGGGCGCGGGGGCGCCGACAGCTCGCAGCCGGTCGTCACGGACTGGAACAACCCGGACATCGGCAAGGGCAAGGGCCAGATCCACGTCTACGACCCGCAGACGAAGAAGGTCACCCTCGCCGGGGCCCTGGACGTCTTCGGCAACAAGGGCGGCGGCGACGAACTGACCAAGAACGAGGAGGGGTTGCTCGGGATCGAACTGGACCCGGACTTCGCCTCCAACGGCTGGGTCTATCTCCACTACACCCCGCACGCGAAGATCGACCGGGACAAGCACATGGCGGTCCGTCAGGTGTCGCGCTTCACCTACGACTCGGCGTCCGGGAAGCTGGACCTCGCCTCGGAGAAGGTGCTGCTCGGCTGGCCGGTGCAGATCCACAGCTGCTGCCACGCGGGCGGCGGTATGGCGTGGGACTCGAAGGGCAACCTCTACATCGCGACCGGTGACACCAACTCCTCCGGTTTCAGCAGTGGTTACTCCGGCAACAACCCGGAGCCGAACTTCAAGGGCGTCTCCTTCGCCGACGCCCGCCGCACCTCGGGCAACACCAACAACCTCAACGGCAAGATCCTGCGTATCCATCCCGAGGACGACGGCACCTACACCCTCCCCTCCGGCAACCTCTTCACCGGCGAGGAGCCGGACGAGGGCGGCGGGAAGACCCGGGGCGAGATCTATGTGATGGGCGTACGGAACCCGGCCCGGATCTCGGTCGACCCCGCCACCGACACGCTGTACGCGGGCTGGGTCGGCCCCGACGCGGGCCAGGCGTCCACCACCTGGGGCCCGGCGAAGTACGACACGTTCGCCGCGATCACCAAGGCGGGCAACCACGGCTGGCCGTTCTGCATGGGCAACAACCAGCCCTACCGGGACCGCAATCTGCCCGATCCGAGCAAGCCGCTGGGCTGGTACGACTGCAACGCACCCAAGAACGAGTCGCCGCACAACGACGGGCTGGTCAAGCTTCCCCCGGCGACCCCCAACACCATCTGGTACTCCCCGCAGGGCGGCGGGGTCGACTACCCGCGTGACGCCAACGGCGTCCCCAGCTACAAGCCGGAGGAGCAGAAGGAGTTGCTGCCCTGGCTCAAGGGCGGCGGCCAGGCGACCATGAACGGCCCGGTCTACCGCTACGACGCGCAGAGCGGGTCGGCGGCGAAGTGGCCCGCGTACTGGGACGGCAAGTGGTTCGTCGGTGACTTCTACGACGACACCCAGCCGCGCCACGCGGTGATCACCGACCCGAAGACGGCCGGGAAGGGCGGACTGCCCGTGCACGCCGAGTCGTTGAAGAAGATCATCCCGGTCGGCAACGACGGCATCCGCAATCTCATGGACTGGAGATTCGCGCTGGACGGTTCGCTGTACGTCCTGGACTACGGGCGCGGCTTCTTCACCTCCGACGCCAAGTCCGCTCTGTGGCGCGTCACTTACAAGGGCGGCGGGGCGACTCCGGCCGTCGAGGATCTGGTCGGAAAGGCGGCGGCACAGTGAGACACCCCCTGCTCCCCGGACGGCGGCGGCACCGGCCGCCGAGTCTCTGGGTGGCCCTGCTGGCCTCCCTGCTCATGGTCCTCGGGCTGACGTCCACGGCCGCGTACGGCAAGGGCGGCGACCGGCCCGCCCCCCGAGCCGCCGACCAGGTCCTGACCTGGACGGCGGGCGACCCGATCGACCGCTATCTGACCGCGCCGGAGACGGCGGTGGCGGGCAGGGCGACCATCGTCTTCGAGAACAGCACGGCGACCGGCAACACCACGAGCATGCCGCACACGCTGACGTTCAGCGTCTCGGACCCGGAGCACAACAACGACGTCCAGGTGAACATCCTGGCCAACCCCGGTGACTCGGAGGGCGGCAGGCACAGCGTGGAGGTCACGCTGACGCCGGGCACGTACCTCTACTACTGCACGATCCCCGGCCACGGCGAGATGAAGGGCGTCCTGACCGTCACCGAGGGCGGCGGCGGGGAGGACACCGAGGCTCCCACGACCTCGGCGAAGGTCGACGGCGATCAGAACGGTGACGGCGCGTACCTGGGTCAGGCGACCGTCACCGTCTCGGCGACCGATACGGGCTCCGGCGTCGACACCGTCGAGTACGCCCTCGGGGCGGACGGTGAGTGGCAGCCGTACACCGCGCCCGTCGTGGTGAGCGAGGTCGGGGACCATACGGTCCGCTACCGGGCCACCGACAAGGCGGGCAACACGGCCGAGGAGAAGTCCGTCGACTTCTCGGTGGCGGCACCGCCCACCGACGACGAGACACCACCGGAGACCTCGGCGACCGTATCGGGCGAACAGGACGACGACGGAGCGTACTTGGGCATGGCCACGGTCACCGTGACCGCGTCCGACACGGGGTCCGGCGTCAACACCATCGAGTACGCGATCGGCGCGGCCGGTGAGTGGCAGCCGTACACCGCCCCCGTGATGGTCCACGAGCTCGGCGAGCACACCGTCCGCTACCGGGCCACCGACCGGTCGGGGAACGTGGCGGAGGAGAAGTCCGTCCAGTTCACCGTCATCGAGCCGCCGTCGCAGGACAAGACGGCTCCGGAGACCTCGGTGAAGGTCGAGGGGAGCAAGAACTCCGACGGCGCGTTCATCACCAGCGCCAAGGCCACCGTCACCGCGACCGACGACGACTCGGGCGTGGACAAGGTGGAGTACTCGCTCGACGGCGGACCGTACCTCGCCTACACCGCCCCCGTGATCGTCGACCGGGTCGGCCACCACACGTTCGCGCACCGGGCGACGGACAAGGCGGGCAACACCTCCGAGGCGAAGCGGGTGTCGTTCACCGTCGCCCAGGGCGGCGGGGTCCCGGCGCCCAACTGCGCGGAGTTCGACGAGCGGCACACCGTCTTCGTCGGCACGGTCGACACGGGCGTCCCGAACCGGATCACCCGTAACCGCTGCACGATCAACGAGCTGATCGAGGACGAGAAGGACTGGTCCTCGCACGCGCTGTTCCTCAAGCACGTGAAGTCGGTCCTCGACACGCTCAAGGCCGACGGCGTCATCGACCAGCGCGAACGCAAGGCGATCAACCAGGCCGCCAAGCAGTCGGGCATCGGGACACCGGGCCAGTCCGAGGGGTACACCAAGCTCTTCGACGGTACGGCGGCCTCGCTCGCCAAGTGGCAGCACGTGGGCGGCGGCGCGTTCGGGCTGAACGAGGAGGAGGGCTCCATCACCAGCTCCACCACGGTGGGCGGCATGGGCATGCTCTGGTTCCCGACCCGGGCGTACGGCGACTTCTCGCTGAAGCTCCAGTGGCGCGACGACGCCCCGGGCTCCGGCAACGCCAACGGCGGGGTCTTCGTCCGCTTCCCGAAGGTCCACGACCACCCGGAGGAGTCGCGTCCGGAGTGGGTCGCCATCAAGTACGGCCATGAGATCCAGGTCAATGACCGGCCGGACGGCGACATGTACAAGACCGGGTCCGTCTACGGCTTCGACCGGGTCGGGCTCGGCGGCGCCGGGGTCACGCCCAAGGGCACCTGGAACGACTACGAGATCAAGGTGGTGGACCAGCACTACGAGATCTACCGCAACGGTGTCCTGATCAACGAGTTCGACAACACCCGGGGCCAGCTCTTCGAGCCGCCGCGCGGTGACGACCCGGGCACCGACGGCCGGCGGTTCGCCTCCGGTTACATCGGCCTCCAGGTCCACGGGGTCACGGACGTCATCTCGTACCGCGACATCCGGATCAAGGAGCTGTAAGCCGTACGGAAAGGTCTCAGGAGGCCGTGGCCGCATGCTCGGGCGTGCGGGCGCGGCCTCCCGGGTGCCGGTGGCGCCACACCCAGAAGACCGTGCAGGAGACCAGCGCCCAGGCGGCGAGCACCAGATACGGGAAGACGAACTGGTGGCCCTGGTAGTAGACGGCCGTGTGCTGGGCGTTGACGGAGGCGCCCGGCGGGAGCCAGCGGCCGATGTGCCCGAGGGCGGAGGGCAGCAGCGGCCAGGAGACCGCGCCGCCGGAGGACGGGTTGCCGAGCAGCACCATGACACCCCAGGTGGGGATCATCGCCCAGCGGCCCATCAGGGTGTTGAACATGGTGAAGACCATGCCCGACGTGAACATCGTGAAGGCGAGGATCAGCCAGGACTGGACGAACGGCAGGTCGACCGCCCCGAGCCACCAGTCCACGGCCGCCGCGATGGCGAACCCGCCGAGCAGGGCGTACGCGGCGGTGAACGCGATGCGCTCCGCCGGGTTGAGGCCATGGGCGTGGACGCTGAGCTGGATCGCGCCGA
The DNA here is from genome assembly GCA_002082585.1 of Kitasatospora albolonga. Taxonomy (NCBI): domain Bacteria; kingdom Bacillati; phylum Actinomycetota; class Actinomycetes; order Kitasatosporales; family Streptomycetaceae; genus Kitasatospora; species Kitasatospora albolonga. Next base: position 7,369,915 of record CP020563.1, on the reverse strand, counting down.
GGAAGCCCATGATCACGGCGGCCAGCGAGATGTAGAAGAGCGCGAGCCCGCGCGGGTCGCCCTCCTGGAGCGGTTTGACGTCCCGGACGGTGACCGGCACCCCGGTGGCGTCCCCGACCTCAAGCCCCGCCTTGCCCAGCAGTTCGGCCACGGAGGCGCCGGACGCCCCGGCCACGTCGAGCGCCACACCGTCGTTGCCGGAGGCGCGCACGATCGCGAAGACCTTCTGCTCGTCCAGGGCGCGGCGGGCGTCCGCCACGTCCGGGTAGTCGCGCAGTTCGAGCGAGGCGTCGAGGGCCTTCTCCATCCCGGCGACGAACGCCTCGCCGCGCTGCACGGCGGGCTGGGTGACCAGCGCCGCCGGAATGCGGTGCGGGGTGGGGTTGGCCATCGCGTAGGTGTAGGAACCGGCGAAGAGACCGGCCGCCGCAGCCACAATGAGGACGAGGACGGTCGCGGGGAGGAACGGGGAGTTCTTGTACGCCTCCCAGCGCTCGCGCAGGGTCGGCGGACGGCCGTGGGCGCCGTGCCTCTCACTGCTGCCGCTCACGCGGTCCCGCCGTCGTCGTCATCGTCGTCGTGCCGGGCGCGGCTGGGCTGGACCCGCTTGGGTTCGCCGGGCATCTTCGGGTACTCCGGCGGGTACGGCATATCGCCGAGCCCCCGCTCCTTCTCGTCCCGGTCCGCCAGCTCCAGCAGCCCGTCCAGCCGGAACGCCTCCTGGTCCATGTCGGCGTGGACGTCCCCGAGTTCGGCGTACCGCACGGGCATCGTCCGGAGGTCGAAGTCGCGCGGTTCGGCGTCGTCGATCTCCTCCCAGCGCAGCGGCGCGGAGACCGGGGCGTGCGGGAAGGGGCGTACGGAGTAGGCGGAGGCGATCGTGCGGTCCCGGGCCGTCTGGTTGAAGTCGACGAAGATCCGCTCGCCGCGCTCCTCCTTCCACCAGGCCGTGGTCACCCGCTCCGGCATCCGCCGCTCCAGCTCGCGTCCGGCGGCGATGGCGGCGCGCCGGACCTCGGTGAAGGTCCAGGCGGGCTCGATGGGGACGAAGACATGCATCCCGCGCCCGCCGGAGGTCTTGGGCCACCCCCGTACGCCGTGGTCCTCCAGGACCGAGCGCAGCTCGTGGGCGGCGGCGACCGCGTCGGCGTAGTCGGTGCCGGGCTGCGGGTCCAGGTCGATGCGGAGCTCGTCCGGGTGGTCGGTGTCCCCGGCCCGGACCGGCCAGGGGTGGAAGGTGAGGGTGCCGAGGTTGGCGGCCCAGATCACGGCGGCGAGCTCGGTGGGGCAGAGCTCGTCGGCGGGGCGCCCGCTGGGGAAGGCGATCCGGGCGGTGGGAATCCACTCGGGAAGGTTCTTCGGGGCGCGCTTCTGGTAGAAGAAGTCGCCCTCCACACCGTCCACGAAGCGCTGGAGGGTGGTGGGCCGGTGGTTGAGGGCGCGGGTGATGCCGGGGCCCACGGCAAGGAAGTACTCGGCCACGTCCCTCTTGGTGTAGCCCTTCTCCGGGAAGTACACCTTGTCCGGGTTGGACAGCCTCACGGCCCGCCCGCCCGCGTCCAGCTCCACCGCTGCTCCCATGACGGTCACCGTAGGCCGGTCGCACATATGCCGCATATCGGGAGACACGGCCGGGGGACCGGTCCAGAATCGGCCCATGGACCTGCCGGTGATGCCGCCCGTGAAGCCGATGCTCGCCAAGTCGGTGGCCAAGATCCCGCCGGGCATGAGTTACGAGGCGAAGTGGGACGGCTTCCGGGCGATCGTCTACCGGGACGGCGACGAGGTCGAGCTCGGCAGCCGTACGGGCAAGTCGCTGACCCGCTACTTCCCGGATCTGGTCGACGCCGTACGGGAGAACCTCCCGCCGCGCTGTGTGCTCGACGGGGAGATCGTCATCGCCCACGAGGGGCGGCTCGACTTCGACCGGCTCAGCGAGCGCATCCATCCGGCCGACTCCCGGGTGCGGATGCTCGCCGAGCGGGCCCCGGCGAGCTTCGTCGCCTTCGACATCCTCGCGGTGGACGACACCTCTCTGCTGAGCACCCCGCAGACCGACCGGCGGGCGGTGCTGACGGCCGCCCTCTCCGGCGCCTCCGCGCCCGTGATCCTCGCTCCGTCCACCACCGACATCGAGCTGGCCCGGGAGTGGTTCGACCGGTACGAGGGGGCGGGGCTCGACGGGATCGTGGCCAAGCCGCTGGACCTGCCGTACCGGCCCGACACCCGGGCGATGTACAAGATCAAGCACGAGCGGACCGCCGATGTCGTGGTGGCCGGGTACCGCGAGCACAAGAGCGGCCCGGTCGTCGGCTCGCTCCTGCTGGGCCTGTACGACTCCGGGGGCGTACTCCAGCACGTCGGGGTCTGCGCGGCCTTCCCGATGAAGCGGCGCGCCGAGCTGGCCGAGGAACTCGCCCCGCTGCGCTGTGACTTCGCCGACCATCCGTGGGGGGCGTGGGCGGAGGCGGCGGCGCACGAGAGCTCCCGGCTGCCGGGTACGCAGAACCGCTGGACGGGGAAGAAGGACCAGTCGTGGGTGCCGCTGCGGCCGGAGCGGGTCTGCGAGGTGGCGTACGACCACATGGAGGGCGACCGGTTCCGCCATACGACGCAGTTCCGGCGGTGGCGCCCGGACCGGACCCCGGCCGGCTGTACGTACGCGCAGTTGGAGGAGGTCGTCTCCTACGACCTGGCGGAGGTGCTGGCGGGCGGCTGACCCGGCGCGGGGGCGTAGGAGGTGTGGAGACGGCGAGAGGGGGAATGCGGTGGTTTCCACGGGAAGTTCCGCATTCGCCATACGCCCTTCATCAACGGCGTGGAAAGGAGGTACGGGCGTGCACCCTACCCCGCACACCTCTCCCGTACGTCACGCCGACGCCGTACCCGCCCGGGTGCCCCGCAGCGCGGCCGAGGCCCGCGATGCCGTGGCCCGGCTGCTGGCGGACGAGTTCGGCGGGCTGACGGACGAGACGCTCGCGAACGTGGTCGTGGCGGACGCCCTGCTGGTGACCTCGGAGATCGTCACCAACGCGCTGCGGCACGCCGACGGGGTCACCGGCTTCTCGGCGCGGATCATCGGCGGCGACCTCCAGCTGGTGGTCGAGGACGCGGACCCCCGCCATCCGGTTCTCCAGGAGCCGGTCCCGGGCTCGGTCGGGGAGGGCGGTTACGGCTGGCCGCTGGTCCACCGGCTGACCGCGCGGCTCTCCGTCACCCCGCACCGGGGCGGCAAGCGCATCACCGCCGTGGTCGCCCTGGCCTGAGCCCCGGTGCGGGGTTCAGGAGACGGGCGAGGGGTGCGGGTCGGCCGGCCCCTCCTCCCCCGCGCCCCGGACCGGCCGCCGGTCCTCCTGGTCCCGGCGGGCGAAGAGGTGGTCGATGCCGGTGATCCGCATGATCCGGTCCAGGAAGGGCGGAGCCTCCTCCACGTGCAGGCGCACCCGCCGGGCCGCCGTGTCGCGGTGGACCTGGAGCAGGGCGGAGACGCCCATCGAGTCGCACATCCCCAGCCCGGCGCAGTCCAGGTAGAGATCGTCCGGCTCCGGCCGGGCCGCCAGCCGTTCCGTCGCGCGCGCGACCAGCTCGTCGCTGGTGTCGTGGTCCAGGTCCCCGGTGAGGCGCAGCCGGACCCAGCCCCGGCCCTCCTCGACGGTGATGGTGAGGAGGGGACTCGGCAGGGCGGTCATGCGGGGGCTCCGGGGGGCTGATCGGTGGTGGCCGCCGCCTCGTCCAGGTGGCGACGGGCGCGGTCGAGCATACGGGTGGCGCGCGGGAAGTCCTTCAGCTCGGTGGCGAGGGCGTCCAGGGCGGGGTGGAGGGACCGGGCGGGGACCCGGCGGGCGGTCAGGACGGCGGCGGTCCACCGGATGAAGTCGGTGAAGAGGTCGTCGCTGTCGGTGTAGAGGGCGACACCGAGGAACTCCACGATGTGGGCGATGTCCTCGGCCGTGCGCTCACGCTGCGGGACGGAGTAGCCGGCCATCGCCGGGACATCCCGCTCCAGTCGCGCCAGCACCACCCGGACGAGCCGGGCCCTGGCCCGTACGACCAAGGTGTACTCCTGGTCGGTGAGATGGGCCAGGCCGGTGTCCTCCGGGCGGCCCGCCGCCAGGTCGGGGGACGGGATGCCGTCGGCCAGGCGGCGGGCCGCGGCGCGCGCGTCGGGCGCCCAGGCGTCGGCGCCGAGCAGCCGGGCGTAGCGGCCGTCGGGGCCGAACGCGGCGCCGCCCGCCAGCACCGGCACCCCCACCGCCTGGCAGGCGGTGATCGCGGAGTGGGCGGTGGGCAGCCGGGTGGCGAGGGAGGAGGAGAGGGCGACCGCGTCCGCCCCGGTGTTGTGGAGATGGGTCACCAGGTGCGGGGTGGGCACCTGGGCGCCCAGGAAGTCGACCCGCCAGCCACGCAGGGTGAGGACCTCCGCCAGCAGCCGGGCGGGCAGGGCGTGCCACTCCTGGTCGACGCAGGCGACGGTGATCCGCCCGCCGTAGGGGGCCGGGCGGTGGGCGGGGTGGTGGGCGAGCGCGGCGATGACCCGCTCGGCGATGGCGGTCGCGGCGTGCTCCTGGGCGACGGTCAGCCGGTCGGCCTGCCAGGCGCGGCCGACCCGGGCCTGCACGGGGGCGATCACATCGAGCAGGACCGTCTCGGCGGAGATCCCGGTGTCCAGGGCGGTCAGCACGAGGTCGGCCGCGCGGTATTCGTCCCGGCCCGTCACCGCGGCCCAGAGATCGCCGCGGAGCGTGTCGAGACCGGTGACGTCGACTGTGGTGGTCATGCGGTGTACCTGCCCCGTGTGTGGCCGTCCACCGCGGTGAGATGCGTGGTCGGCGGTGCGGTGATCGCGACCACCGCCAGATCGTCGTGGCCGCCGTCCCCCAGCCACTGGGCCGCCAGCATCCGGATGTGCGCCACGACGGCCTCGCCGGGCATGCCCACGCACTCGGCCAGGGCCCGCTTCAGCCGTTCGTCGCCGAAGAGTTCACCGCCGAGCGGGCCGCCGCGCGCCTCGGTGATGCCGTCGGTGTAGAGCAGGCACGTCTCGCCGGGCAGCAGGACGGTCCCGACCGTACGGGCCGTCACGTGGTCCAGCGCCCCGACCAGGCTGCCCTGGGTGGGGATCTCCTCCACCCGGCCGTCGTTGCGCACGACCAGGGGCGCCGGGTGGCCGGCCGAGGTGAGGCGCAGGCGCACCTGGTTCCCGGCGCGCAGGACGGAGGCGAGGACCAGGGTCGCGAAGCGGGTGTTGTCGGAGTTCAGCAGGGCCCCGTTGAGGAGTTGGAGCACCCGCTCGTGGTCGTCGGCCATCGGCATCAGAGCCTGGAGCGTGTTGCGGATCTTGCCGGTGAGGACGGCGGCGTCCAGCCCCTTGCCGCAGACATCACCCAGCACCACCAGGGACGGGTCGGCGGCCGTGGGCCCGGGGTGGACGTCGTAGAAGTCGCCGCCGACCCGCTCGTGGGCGTTGGAGGGGCGGTAGCCGCCCGCGAACTCCACACCGTGCACCCGGTGGAGCCGGGGCGGCAGCAGATCCCGCATCAGCGTCCGGGTGATGCTGTGCTGCTCCGCGTAGAGGCGGGCGGCCGAGAGGGCGGCTCCGGCACGGGCGGCGAAGAGCCGGGCGAAGGTCTCCTCGGTCTCGCTGAACTGCCCGCGGGTGTCCGTACGCAGCAGGACCAGCGCCCCGGCGGGCACCCCGTGGCCGGGCAGCGGTGTGACGGCCACCGAGCCGACCACCGCGGAAAGGCCGTCGGGGACGAGCCAGTCGGGCAGCGACGCCGGGTCGATCCACCGGGACGGGACGGGCGGGAACCCCTTCAGCGCCTCGGCGAGGCCGGGCACGGTGGAGGGGTCGGCGGTGACCGTCCCCTGGGTGACCTCCCCGCCCGCGACCGCCCGGGTGACGGGCAGCCTGCGGCCCGATGCCGGAGCCACGACGACGGCCGCGTCGGCGAAGAACCCGGCGGCCAGCCTGACCGTCGCGGCCATGCACCGTTCGGCGTTGAGCGAGGAGAGCAGGACATTGGACGCCTCGGCGAGAAAGGCGGTGCGTTCGCGTTCGGCGGTCAGGGCCTCCTCGGCGGTGTACCGGGCGGTCTGGTCGAGCAGCCACCACACCACCTCGCCGTCCGCGCGCCGGGTCGGGTGGGCCTCGAGGCGGCGGCCCCGGTACGCGCCCTCGACAGCGGGCCGCCGCGTACCGCCCTGGTGGACCGCGTCGGCGGCCACCTCCGCCGTCGCCCGGGCCAGCCAGGCGAGGCCGTCGGGCAGCGGAGCGCCTTCCGCCACGTCCGGGAGCAGTTCCATGTCCCCATCGGTCCGGACGGCCGTGCCGGCCGGACCGACGGTGATCATCGCGCACGGCGGGCAGCCCCAGTCCGCCGCGGCGAACCGCTCCTTGGTGGGTGTGCCGCCCTTCGTGGTCGTGCCGGTCTCTGCCTTGGGTGAAGCCATGAGGGGGGACCCGCCTGCGGCGAGTCGCACCACCTTCCGGTCGAACGGATTGTTTCCCTGGGGCAAACATCGCGGAGGGCTCCCGAAATAGCAACCCGATCCCGTACCCGTCCACCGTGCGGGTCACATGGAGCGCAGGACGGTCACCTCACCCTTTCGAGACCTTCTCGGGGTCTTCACATCGCGGGTCGGCGGGGTCGTCTCCGCCGGTCCCGCTCGCGGGATCGGCGCTGGGGCAGTCGGGGGCGGTGGGGCTGGGGTCGGGGCTCGGGCCGGGGTCCGGCTCCGTGGGGGTGGGCGTGGGGGTGGGTGTCGGACCGGGGCCCGGGTCGGTGGGGTCGGGGCTCGGGCCGGGGTCGGTGGGGCTGGGGCCCGGGTCGGTCGGGTCGGGGGTCGGGTCCGTGGGATGGGGCGTGGGGGTGGGGCCGGGGTCGGTCGGGGTGGGGCCTGGGTCGGTCGGGGTAGGGGTCGGGCTCGGTGAGCCGGGGTCGGTGGGGGTGGGCGTGGGGGTGGGCTTGGGCGTCGGGGGGCGGGTCGGCTGCGGGCCGATGACGATGCCTCCGCCACCGCTGCCGGGCGGCCCGGCCGGTGTCCCGGAGCCGACCGGCGCCTTGGGCCGGTTCACGCCGCCCGGTCCCGGGCTGATGGGCAGCACCCCTTGGCCGTCCGCGACCGGGTGGGCGCCGTGGCGGTAGAACTCCAGCCAGGCCAGCACCGTACGGAGGTAGGCGGCGGAGCGGTTGTAGCTGAGGACCGCCCGGTCCAGGTCGGCCCGGACGCCCAGATCACGGCCTCCGGCACACAGGTAGTGCCCGGCGGCGAGGGCCGCGTCATGGATGTTGTTCGGGTCCTTGTGGCCGTCGCCGTTCCCGTCCTTGGCCCAGTTCACCCAGGTGGAGGGGATGAACTGCATCGGCCCGACGGCCCGGTCGTACGTGCGGTCACCGTCGTACACCCCGTTGTCGGTGTCCCGGACCAGCGCGAACCCCACGCCGTCGAGCGCGGGCCCCAGGATCGGGGTGAGCGTCGTCCCGCGCGCGTCGACCCGGCCGCCCGCCGCCTGGCCGGACTCGACCTTGCCGATCGCCGCGAGCAGCTGCCACGGCAGCCGGCAGCCGGGGTCGCTGCGGCGCAGGGAGCCCTCGGCGTTCCGGTACGCGGCGAGCACGGTCGCCGGAATGCCCGCCTCGGCCCGGACCCGGTCCACCGCCGGGGCCGACCGTTCGGGACCGGGCCGGGGCAGCTTCGGCGGGGCGGGGGGTTCCGGGCTCCGCAGCGGGGGCAGCTCGGTGTGGTACGCGTCGTCGCCCGGCACCTCGGTCCACACCACGTCGTCCGTGCCCGAGGCCGTGCGCCCCTCGTGCGAGGCGGCGGCCGCGTCGGCGAAGCCGGGTGCCTGGGAGGCGGTGAGCGCGGCCATGGCCGCCACCGCCGTGACCGTCCCGGTGAACTGGCGGCGCACTGTGCCGTTGAACCTCATAGCTGTGTTCCCCTCCCCCGGGCGTCCTTCCGGGCCGCCCGGGACTCCGGTTCACCGGGTGAACGTGTCGATGGCGGCGATCCGCCAGGTGTCCCCCCGGCGGACGGCGTCCACGGCGAACATGGCCGCCGCGTAGGTGGTCTCCTCGTCCTTGCCGGTACGGGTGTTGCTCTGGTCCGCGAAGATCAGCAGCCGGGCCCGGTCGCCGTCCAGGTACTCCACCCCGCTCCCGGTCACGGTCGTGGTGAGGACGAGCTTCTGCCGCGGCGCCTGGGCGCGGACCTCCGCGAGCATGTCCTGGTGCTGCTGGACGGCCCGGCCGGTCAGATGGGTGCTCGCCGCGCGGTCGGAGCGGGCGGGCGAGGCGTAGTCGTACGAGAACACGGCACCGACCGCCTCGCTGATCCGGCCCTTCACCTCGCTGGTGCGGGCGATGTCGGTGAGCGCGGTGTTCTGCCGGGCGGGCTCGTCCCGCAGGCTCGCGGCCGAGGCGAACGCCCAGGCGGCGAAGGTCCCGAGGAGGACGGTGAGGACGCAGAGCACGGCGGGGAGCCGGAGGCGGCTCCGCTCGGGGCCGTCGACTTCGTCCGCCTCTGACGTCGGTTGTTCCTCTGCCTGTGTCTCCGGCTGTGTCTGTGTCTGTGTCTCCGGCTGTTTCCCTGGCTGTGTCTCTATGACCGGCGTTACGGTCCCGGACTCCTCCGTGTTCCCCGCCGGGCCCTCCACGGGAGGCGCGACCGGGCGTGACGGTGAAGTGGCCAGCCTGCGGCGGCGGTTGACGAGGTGGCGGGTCGTCGACATGGGAGGGGTCCTCTCGGGTGCGGGGCGGGAGCGGGTTCGGGAGGCGGGGTCAGCCGGCCGTGGAGCCGACGGGCGCCTGGCCGAGCGCGCTGAGCTTCCACCCTTCGGAGGTCCGGGTCAGGGTGCCGAGCATCCGGCTCTCCTTCACCGCCGGTCGCCCCTCGGGCGCGGTGACGGTGACCCGCAGCGCCACCATCACCCCGGCCCGGCCCGCCCGTTCGTCGAGCTCGGTCACCGCACCGGAGAGGACCTTCGCCGTGCTGACGGTCTTCGCCGCCACGATCTGCTCGGCGAACGCGTCCCGCCCGTCCACGAGTTGGCGGTGCAAATCGCCGGTGGTGGACTGCTCCCAGCTGTCGAGGCCCTTCTCCAGGGTGCGGTGGTCCAGGGTGTTCATGTTCTGCACCGCCTGCTCGCCCGCCGCCAGGGCGTCGTCCCGGGCCTGCGCGTAGGAGGCCGCACCGTCGTGGGCGGCGTCGTAGCGCTGCCAGCCGCCCCAGCCCGCCGCCCCGGCCGCGACGAGCGTGAGTGCCGTCGCCGCGATCACCAGCGGGTTCCTCGTCGTCCCTGCCCGTGCCATGTGCTGCCTCTCCCGTTGCGTCATATGGAGCTGATCTCGACGATCCGCCAGCGCCCGTCGCGGAGTTCGGCGGTGACGTCGAGCTGCGCGGAGGCGGTCGTGGCGGGCCTGCCCCGGCGTTCGTAGACCTGGTCGAGGAAGACCAGGAGGTGGGCGCCGGTGCCGGTCAGCCGGGTCACTCCGGCCCGTACGACATGGGTCGTGAGCGTCAGCTTCTGGTCGGCGGCCTGCTTCTCGACCTGGCCGAACAGGGCCGCGTACTGCTGGAGCGCCCTGCCCGCGAGGACCTGCCGCGCCGCCTCCTTGGCGAGGCCGGTGGCATCGGGGCCGTACGAGAAGATCCTGCCGAGCGCGTTGCTGACGTCCCCGGTCACCCTGCCGGTCGCCTCGGCGTCCGTGAGGGCGAGGTTGGAGGTGGCCGGGGTGTCACGGAGCTGCTGCCCCTCGGCGAAGAGGAGCCCGCCGGTCACGAAAAGGGCGACGGCCAGGACCGCGCCGACGATCCGGGGCCACCTGCGGCGGCGACCGGGGTCGTGGGTGCCGCCCGGTCCGGAATTGTCGGTGCGGTCCGGGCCCGGGGCGTGGGTACTGTCCGTCCCGGGAGCCTGGGTGCTGTCCGGGCCGGAGCCGTCGGTGCTGTCCGGGCCGAGGCCACCAAGGCGGCTCTCCTCCTCAACAGCCTTTCTCGCCAACGCTGTTCGCTTGCTCATCCGCCGCCTCCCGCTGCCGTCGCCGTGAGCGCCTTGACCTTCCAGCCGTCCCCGGTGCGGGCGAGCGTGGCCGTGAAGCGTTTGCGCTGGGTGCCGGGGGCGCCGCCCGCGCGCGGGGTGACCTGGACGTCCACGGTGGCGATCAGCTCCGCCGTGCCGGTGCGGTCGTCCAGCGCCGTGAGCGCCGCCGAGGTCACCTTGGCGCGCGCGGTCTCGCCCGACCTGGTGAGCGCCTTCGCGTCGGCGGCCGAGGTGCGCTCCAGCTGGTCGTGGAGCGGCCCGGTGGAGGAGTCGCGCCAGGCCCGCAGGCCGGTGGAGACGCTCGTGGTGTCCTTGCCGTCGAGGCTGTTCAGCGTGGCGAGGTGCCGTTTGCCCTGGGCGAGGGCGGTGTCGCGGGCCTTGGCGTGGGCGAGGGTGCGGTCGCCACGCGCCTGGGCGTACGACCAGGCGCCGAGCCCGCAGACGAGGGCGGCAGCCAGCAGGACAGCCCAGCCGCCGAGGCTCCGGGGGCGGCGCGTACCCCTCCTCTTCGTACGGAGTCTCATGAGCCGCCTCCCAGGCCGAGCAGCCCGGCCATGCCCGGGGCGGGCGGCGCGGTCCGGGGTTCGGTGCCGAGCGCTCCGGGCAGCCGGTCCTTCGCCCCCGTACCGTCACCGTTGCCGTCGCCCAGCAGCATCGAGCCGGGCTTGGCGGGGGCGGGGACCGGGCCGCCCTTCGGGGCGTTGGCGCTGCCCCGGACGTTGATGCCGGTGCCGGGTGAAGAGGCGCACCGGGCCTGGGTGTTGAGGGCGGGCGCGGGTGAGGTGTCGAGACCGTTGCGGTAGGCCGTACCGCCGTACCCGGCGGTGCAGGGCAGCGGTTCGAAGAACGTGACGGACATCCCGAACCGGGCGCCGTCCTCGTCGACCGCGCTCGATCCGGCGGCGACCACGGCGGGGAGCTTCACCAGGAGTTCTTCCAGGCCGCGTTGGCGGGTGACGGCGACCTCCGATGTGGTGAGCAGGTTGGCGACGACGACCCCGAAGGCGGGGTCGAGATCGCGCAGCAGTCCGCTGATCTGTACGGCGGCGTCCGGCGTGGTCGCGATCAGCCGCCGCAAGTCGCCGTCGGACGACTTGAGTTCGGCGGCGAGTTCCTTGGCGCCGGAGGCGAAGCCCTTGAGTGCCGCGCCCTGTTCGGCCTGGGTGCGCAGCACGGTCTCGCCGTCGGCCATCAGCCGGGTGGTGACCGGCAGCGCCTTGTCGGCCGCGTCGATGAACTCGCTTCCGCTGTCCAGCAGTACCTGGAGGTCGTCGCCGCGTCCTTCGAAGGCGGTGCCGAACTCCTCTACTACCGTGCGCAGATGCTCCAGGTCGACGGAGCTCGCGAAGTCGTTGACGCTCGTGAGGACGGTGGTGGGCGGTGCCGGGAGCGTGGTGTCGGCCTCGTCGATCACCGAACCGTTGCCGAGGTAGGGGCCTTCGGAGCGGGTCGGGCGCAGGTCGACGTACTGTTCGCCGACCGCCGAGAGGTTGGCGACGACGGCCCGGAGCCGGTCCGGGATGGGCGGGGCGTCCTTCTCGATCCGCAGCTCGGCCTCCACTCCGTCGTCGGTCAGCTCGATGGGGCCGACCCGGCCCACGGAGACGCCCCGGTAGGTGACGTTGGAGTGGGTGTAGAGGCCGCCGGTCTGCGGGAGCTGGACCGTGACGGTGTAGTAGCTGCGCAGTCCGACGTAGTGGCCGAGACCGGCGTACCGCACGCCCAGGTAGCCCAGGACGAGCACGGCGATGACGAGGAAGGCGATGTTCTTCAGCCGGATGGCGGGAGTGATCACGGGGTACTCCCCTGCTCGGAGGCCGGTGCGCGGGGAGCCTCGGGCCGCGCGGTCCCCGACACGGCCGGCAGGGGCAGCGGGAGCGGCAGCGCGCCGCGGGCCGCCGCCGCACCCTCCGTACCGTCGTCCCCTCCCCCGTCGTCCCCGCCCGGCTCGTGCGGGGGCGGGGGCAGGGTCGGGTCGTCCGGGGTGAGCGCGGGGATGATCCGGGTGCCGGGTGCGGCGGTGACGTCCAGATAGACGTTCAGGTAGTCGCCTTTCACTCCGCGCAGGACCTCGTCCGTGAAGGGGTAGGTCAGCGATGCCTGGAGCGCGTCCGGGAGGTCCTTTCCGGAGTCGGCGAGCGCCTTCAGGGTCGGGGCGAGTGCCTTGAGGTCGGCGATCATGTCGGCTTTGCTGCGGTTGACGGTGTCGACGGCCACCGTGGAGAGGGTGTCGAGGGAGCGCAGCATGGTGAGCAGGGAGCCGCGCTGCTTCTCCAGGACCTTCAGTCCGGGGCTGAGCCCGGTGAGGACCGTGCCGACGTCCTGTTTGCGGGTGGCGAGCGTGGCGGCGAGCCGGTTCACGCCGTCCAGGGCGCGGGTGATGTCGCCCTTGTTGCTGTCCAGGTCGGTGACGAGGGTGTCGACCCGGTTGAGCATCGAGCGGATCTGCGGCTCCTGGCCGGTGAGCGCCTTGTTCAGCTCGGTGGTGATGGTCTTGAGCTGGTTGACCCCGCCCCCGTTGAGGAGCAGGGACAGCGCGCCGAAGACCTCCTCGACCTCGGGGTTGCGGTTCGTGCGGCTGAGCGGGATGCGGCCGGTCTCGGCCAGGGAGCCGCGGGCGGTGCCCTCGGCGGGCGGGGAGAGCTGGATGAACTTCTCGCCCAGGAGGCTGGACTGTTCGAGGCGGGCGTAGGCGTTGGCGGGGAGGTCGATGTCCCCGTTGACCCGCATGGTGACCTTGGCGCTCCAGCCGTCCGCCGCGAGGGCGATACCGGTGACGCGCCCGACGGAGACGTCGTTGACCTTGACCGAGGACTGCGGGGCCAGGCTGAGGACGTCGCCGAACTCGGCGGTGATCTCGTACGGGTGGTCGCCGAGGTCGGCGCCGCCGGGCAGCGGGATCTGTTCGATGCCGGTGAAGGACGGGCCGTCGGTGCGGACGGCGACGAGGGCGATCAGCACTCCGGCGGCCAGCGCGGCGGCCGCTCCGGTGGCCACCCGGACGCCGGTACGGGTGCCGGTGCCGGTCCCGGTGCCGTTACGGGGGTCGGTGCCGGTGGTGCCCGGGGAACCGCTCATCGTTCCGCCCCCTTCTTCCGGTCCGCTTTCCGTTCCTGTTCCTGCTTCTGTTTCTGTTTCTGTTCCGCGGGCTGTTTCTCCGGGGTCCCGAAGACCGTGCCGACCTCCGGCAGCGGCAGCACCGGCAGGGACTTCCGGCGGTTCGCGTCCACGGGGGCGAGGCCGGGCGGCGGCCCCGAGGCCGCGTCCGGGCTGACGAGGGGGCCGCCCATGGAGAGTTCGTTGAGGTTGGCCCGCCCGTTGAGGGTCCGGTGGGCGGGGTCGTACGCGTTCAGGACGTTGCCCGCCGCCAGCGGCAGCGTGTCCATCGCCTCGGCCAGCGAGGCACGTTGGTCGACCAGCGCCTGGGTGACGGGGACCAGGGCGTCGACGTTCTTCTTCAGCGCGCCCCGGTTCCTGGCGATGAACGTCTTCACCTGGCCGAGGGCCGTGCCCAGCTCCTTGAGCGCCGCGCTGAGGTTCTTCTTGTCGTCCGCGAGGAACGAGGTGACCGAATGGAGCTGCTGCTCGGCGGTGCGGACCTCGCTGTCGTTCTCCTTGAGCATGGTGGTGAAGGACTGGAGGTGGGTGAGGGTGTCGAAGAGGTCGCCGCTGCTCCGGTCGAGCGTCTTGGCGGCCTTGCCGAACTGCTCGACGGAGTCCCCGATGGCCTTCCCGTTGCCGTCCATGTTCTTCGCCCCGGTCTCCAGGAGCCGGGCGAGCGCCCCGTCGGCGTTGGCCCCGTTCGGGCCGAGCGCCGTGGTGATCTCGGTGATCGACGCGTAGAGCTCGTCGACCTCGACCGGGGTGGCGTTGCGGGCGGCGGGCAGTACGGCGTTGTCCGCGAGGAGCGGGCCGCCGTCGTAGGCGGGGGCGAGCTGGACGTACCGGTCGGCGACGAGGCTGGGGGCGACGACGACCGCGTGGGCGTCCTCCGGCACCTTGACCCCTTGGTCGAGGCGGAGGACGACCTCCACCTCCTTGCCCTTGGGGGTGACGGAGGCGACCGTACCGACCCGGACCCCGAGTATGCGCAGGTCGGACCCGGCGTAGACGCCCGTCGCCCGCTCGAAGTAGGCGGTGACGGTGGTCCTGGCGTCCTCCTGGAGTGCGCTCACCCCGGTGGTGGCGGCCACGGCGACGAGGGCGAGCCCGGCGCCGATACCGATGATGCGTGTACGTCTCATGTCAGCGGCCGCCTTGCTTCGGTGGCATGCATCCGGTCGCCGGGAGGGAGCCCGCCGGAAGGTAGTTCGCGGGCACGACCCCGCAGGCGTACGTGTCGAACCAGCGCCCGTTGCCCAGGGTGTTGCCGACGAGCCTGCTGTAGGTGCCGGTCATGGCGAGCACCTTGTCCAGGCTCTTGCGGTTCTTCACCAGGACGGCGGTGACCCGGCCGAGGGAGGCCAGGGTCGGACCGAGCTGCTTCTCGTTGTCCTTGACGAGTCCGGTGAGCTGGGTGCCGAGGCCGCGGGTGCCGGTGAGCAGCAGGTGGATGGCGTCGCGGCGGGCCTGGAGTTCGCCGAGGAGCAGGTTCCCGTCCTCCAGGAGGGTCTCGAAGCTGCTCTTCTTCCCCGAGAGGGTCTTGGTGAGGCGTTTGCTGCTCTGGAGGAGCGTGGCGAGCTGGGCGTCGCGCTTCGACACCGTACGGGAGAGGGCGGAGAGCCCCTCGGCGGCGCTGCGGACGTGGGGCGGGGAGTCCTTGAAGGTGGCGGAGATCGTCTCGAAGCTCTTGGCGAGCTGCTCGGTGTCGATCTCCCCGATGGTCTCGCCGAGCCCGTTGAACGCCTGGGTGACGTCGTACGGGGAGGTGGTGCGGTTCGCGGCGATACGGGAGCCGGGGTCCTGGGGGGCGTTGCCGAGGGGGTCGACGGCGAGGTACTTCTCGCCCAGGAGGGTCTTGATGGCGATGCCCACGGTGGAGGCGTTGCCGATCCAGGCGTCCTTGACCGTGAAGTCGACCTTGACCCGGGGCCCGTCGAGCGAGACCCCGGCGACCTCACCGACCTTGACCCCGGCGATCCGCACCTCGTCGCCTTCGGAGAGCCCGGCGGATTCGGTGAAGTCGGCGCTGTACGTCGTACCGCCGCCGATGAAGGGCAGGGAGTCGGCGCGCCAGGCGGCGAGGGCCAGGAGGATGAGGACGAGGAGGCCGACGAGGGCGACGGCGACCGGGTTGCGTTCCCGGACGGGGGTGAGGGTCATGCCAGGCACCTCGGCTGGGTGATGGCGATGCCGGTGGGCGGCGTGGAGCCGTCGTCGGTGGCCACCCCGCCGACCCTGGCCTCGCAGAGATAGAGGTTGAGCCAGGAGCCGTAGGAGGTGAGGCGGCTGATCGCCTCCATCTTGGCCGGGGTCCTGTCGAGGAAGTTCTCGATCTGTGGTGTGCCCTTCTCCAACTCGCCGCTGAGCCTTCCCAGTTGCCGGATGCTGTCCTTGAGGGGCCTGCGGCCGTCCTGGAAGAGGTCCGCGGTGACGGTCGTCAGGGCGCCCATGGCGGTGACGGCCTCACCGAGCGGTTTGCGGTCGCCGGAGAAGCCGGAGACGAGCTTCTCCAGGGTGACCACGAGGTCGTCGAACCCGGCCTCCCGGTCGTTGACCGTCTTCAGGACCGTGTTGAGGTTCTTGATCACCTCACCGATCACCTGGTCCTTGGCCGCGACGGTGCTCGTGAGCGAGCCGACGTGGCGCAGGATGGAGTCGACGGTGCCGCCCTCGCCCTGGAGGACCTGGACGATGGAACCGGCGAGCTGGTTGACGTCCGGCGGGGACAAGCCCTCGAAGAGCGGCTGGAAGCCGTTGAAGAGCTGGGTGAGGTCGAGCGCCGGGGTGGTGCGGGAGAGCGGGATGGTGGCCCCGGGCGCGAAGGTCCGGCCGACCGGTCCGGCGCCCCGGTCGAGGTCCACGTACCGCTGGCCGACCATGTTGAGGTACTTGATGGACGCCGTCACCGAGGCGGGGAGCGTATGCCCCTCGCGGACGCCGAAGGTGACCTCGGCGACCCGGCGGTCGGCGACCCGTACGGACTCGACCTGGCCGACCTTCACCCCGGCGACGCGGACGCTGTCGCCGGGGACGATCCCGGTGGCGTCGGTGAAGCGTGCCTTGTACGTGGTGGTGTCCCCCACGCCCGTGTTGGCGATGGAGAGGCCGAGGACGGTGGTGGCGAGGACGGTCACCAGGACGAAGACGAGGGACTTGGTGAGCGGTCCCGCGAGGGAGCGGCGATTCACTTGAGCTTCACCTCCGCACCGCGGAAGGCCGGACCGATGAGCACGCTGCTCCAGTCGGGCAGGGTCTGCGGCTGCACTTTCAGTGAGGGGGCGACCAGCTCGTTGACGAGCCGGGACTCCTGGGGCGAGTTGGGCAGGCCGAGGTCGGTGTCGCGCGCGGCCGGGGGCGGGGCGGTGGCGTCGGCCGACCGGCGGTTGTCGGCGGTGGGGGCGCCCTTGCCGACGTACGGCACCGAGTAACAGCGCGGGCCGCCGCTGGAGTTGTAGGCCGGGGTGTCCTTGCCGGGGACGTACTTCCCCTTCGCGGGAACGGACGTGACCGTCACATGCAGTCCCGGCTCGTTGGTCCCCTTACCGAGCGCCTTGTCCATGGCGGGCACGAATCCGGCGACCGTACGGAGGGTGCAGGGGAACGAGTCGGCGTACTTCGCGAGGAGTTCGAGCGTGGGGCGGCCGGAGGAGGAGAGCCGGATGAGGTTGTCCTTGTTCTCCCGCAGGAAGGAGGTGACATCGCGTGCGGAGGCGGTGGTGGTGTCGTACAGCGTGGCGAGCCGCGCCTCCTGTTCGGCGATGGTGCCGCTCGTGGTGGTGGCATCGGTGAGGGCGTCGAGGACGTCGGGGGCGGCCTCCGCGTAGAGCGTGCTGACCTTGACGAGCTGCTTGATGTCCTCGTTGAGCGTGGGGAGTTGGGGGTTGAACTTCTTCAGGTGGGCATCCAGCGTGGTCAGGGTCTCGCCGAGCTTCTCGCCGCGTCCTTCGAGCGCCTGGGAGACGGCGCTCAGGGTGGCGGAGAGCTTCTCCGGCTTCACCGCGGTCAGCAGCGGCAGGACGTTGTCCAGCACCTGTTCCAGCTCGATGGCGTTGCTGGAGCGGTCCTGCGGGATCACCGCCCCGGCGCTCAGCGTCTCCCCGGAGGGGACGCGGGGCGGGACGAGGGCGACGAACCGCTGGCCGAAGAGGGTGGTGGGGAGCATCTGCGCGGTGACGTCGGCGGGGACCCGGTCCAGCTTGCCGGGGTCGATGGCCAGGGTGAGGCGGGCCCCCTCGCCGTCGGTGGCGATGGACCTGACCTGCCCGATGACGACCCCGCGCAGCTTCACGTCGGCGTTCTCGTGCATCTCGTTGCCGACCGCGCCGGTCCGTACGGTGACGGTGGCGTCGTCGGTGAACTTCTTGTCGTACACGGCGACCGAGACCCATATGAGGAGGGCGGGGACCAGGAGGAAGGCGACCCCGGCGGTTCTGCGGCGGACGGTTCGTGCTCCACGTGGACTCATCAGCCGGCCACCTTCACCGTCGTCGTGGCGCCCCAGATGGCGAGGGAGAGGAAGAAGTCGGTGACGCTGATGAGCACGATCGCGTTGCGCACCGACCGGCCCACGGCCACGCCCACCCCGGCGGGTCCGCCGGTGGCGTGGAAGCCGTAGTAGCAGTGGGCGAGGATCACCAGCACGCTGAAGATCAGCACTTTGAGCACCGACAGCAGCACGTCGGCCGGGGAGAGGAAGAGATTGAAGTAGTGGTCGTAGGTGCCCGCCGACTGCCCGTTGAAGAGGATGGTGATGTAGCGGGAGGCGAGGTACGAGGAGAGCAGCCCGATCGCGTACAGCGGGATGATCGCGACGACCCCGGCGATGATCCGGGTGGTGACGAGGTACGGCATCGACCGCACGCCCATCGCTTCGAGCGCGTCGACCTCCTCGTTGATCCGCATCGCGCCGAGCTGGGCGGTGAACCCGGCGCCGACGGTGGCGGAAAGGGCGAGCCCGGCGACCAGGGGGGCGATCTCCCGGGTGTTGAAGTAGGCGGAGATGAACCCGGTGAACGCCGAGGTGCCGATCTGGTCGAGCGCCGCGTACCCCTGGAGGCCGACGACCGTGCCGGTGAAGAGGGTCATGGCGACCATCACACCGATGGTGCCGCCGATCACGCCGAGGCCGCCGCTGCCGAAGGCGACCTCGGCCAGCAGCCGCTGCACCTCCTTGAGGTAGCGGCGCAGGGTGCGCGGAATCCAGACCAGGGCCCTGATGTAGAAGGTGAGTTGGTCGCCGGACCGGTCGAGCCAGCTGAGCATCGCCATGGCTCAGCCCCCCTTCGCGGGGACGATCTGGAGGTAGATCGCCGTGATGACCATGTTCACGAAGAACAGCAGCATGAAGGTGATGACGACGGACTGGTTGACCGCGTCGCCGACGCCCTTGGGGCCGCCGCGTGGGTTGAGGCCGCGGTGGGCGGCGACGATGCCCGCGATGAAGCCGAAGATGAGGGCCTTGAACTCGCTGACGTACAGGTCGGGCAGTTGGGCGAGGGCGGAGAAGCTCGCGAGGTAGGCGCCCGGGGTGCCGTCCTGCATGATCACGTTGAAGAAGTAGCCGCCGAGCGTGCCGACCACCGAGATCAGGCCGTTGAGCAGGACGGCGACGAGCATGGTGGCGAGGACGCGGGGGACGACGAGGCGCTGGATGGGCGAGACGCCCATGACCTCCATCGCGTCGAGCTCCTCGCGGATCTTGCGGGAGCCGAGGTCGGCGCAGATCGCGGAGCCCGCGGCGCCGGAGATGAGGAGCGCCACGATGATGGGGCTGGCCTGCTGGATCACCGCGAGGACGCTGGCGCCGCCGGTGAAGGACTGGGCGCCGAGCTGCTGGGTGAGCGAGCCGACCTGGAGGGCGATGACCGCGCCGAACGGGATGGAGACGAGGGCGGCGGGCAGGATGGTGACGCTCGCGACGAACCAGAACTGCTCGATGAACTCGCGTAATTGAAAGGGTCTGCGGAAGACGGCCCGGCCCACGGCGAGGCCGAGCGCGAACAGCGTCCCGGTCTCGCGGAGCGGGGCGAGCAACCGGCTGGGGCGCCGCTGCCCGGGAGCTTCGGAGGAGGCTTCGGCCGAGGGATCGGACAGGGTCGGCCGGGGTTTCCCGGGCGGCTCGGGCGGCCGTACCGGCATCGGGGCGGTCACGCTCTCGCACCCCCGGCGGCCGGGGCGTAGCTGTTGAGGATGGCCGTACGGGCGGCCTCCGGCAGCTGGCCCATCATCGCCATGACCCGCTCGCGGCGGCGCAGCGCTCCCTGGCGTACGGGCAGCCCGGGCGAGGGCTCCAGCTGCGGGACGACGGTCCTCGGCAGGGCGATCGTGTCGGCATGGCCGAGGGATTCGTTACGTTGCTGCTCGGCGGCGAGGGTCGCGGCGTCCTTCTCCTCCGACATCCCGATGGGCCCCTCGCGGCGTCCGGCGAGGAACTGGGCGACGACCGGGGTGTCGCTGGTGAGCAGCACCTCGCGCGGCCCGAAGGTGACGAGGTTGCGGCAGAACAGCATCCCCATGTTGTCGGGGACGGTCGCCGCGATGTCGAGGTTGTGGGTGACGATCAGCATCGTCGCGTCGATCTGCGCGTTGAGGTCGATGAGGAGCTGCGAGAGGTACGCGGTGCGCACGGGGTCGAGTCCGGAGTCGGGTTCGTCGCAGAGGATGATCTGCGGGTCCAGGACGAGGGCGCGGGCGAGACCGGCGCGTTTGCGCATCCCGCCGGATATCTCGCCCGGGAGTTTTCCCTCGGCGCCGAGCAGTCCGACGATGTCGATCCGCTCCATGACGATGCGGCGGATCTCGGATTCCTTCTTGCGGGTGTGTTCGCGCAGCGGGAAGGCGATGTTGTCGAAGAGGGACATGGAGCCGAAGAGGGCCCCGTCCTGGAACATGAGGCCGAACAGCTTCCGGGTCTCCATGATGTCGCGCTCGGGGCTGTTGACCATGTCGACACCGTTGATGAGAACGCGTCCCTGTTCCGGTTTCAGCAGTCCGATGATGGATTTCAGGAACACGGTCTTTCCGGTGCCGGAAGGGCCGAGCATGACACTCACCTCACCGGCGGGCAGGGTGAGGCTGACGTCCTGCCAGATGTTCTGCTTGCCGAAGGACTTCGTCAGGCCCTCGACGACTACTTCGATTCCCATCGGACCTCCTTCGAAGGGGTGGTGGCCATCGTCATCTGTCAGCGCTCCGGCGGTCGGAATCAAGCGATAGGGGTGGTGGGGCGGAATTGCTGGCCGCCCGGTGACGGGGGGCGGTCACTTCTGGGGCTTCGGCACCTTCGGCGGGCAGTCGGGACCGTCCGGGTTCGTCGCCACGCAGAGCGGTGCCTGCCGCATCTTGGTGTAGTTGTCGGGCTTCTTGCCGACGCTGGAGATGGCCGAGGTGAAGAGCGGATCGAGGTTCTCGCCGACCCCGCATCCCTTGAACGGCGGGATGTGCGCGTATCCGGTCAGATTTCCGCCGGTCGCCACGAGATAACCGGCCGGCGGATAGCTCTGGCCGTATCCCTTCAGCACCTGCTCGAACGGCCGTTCCGTACGGCAGTCGGGCCCGACGTCCAGCGGTACGCCGTTCACCTCGACGTCGTACAGGCGCAGGGAGAGCTGGGCGGTGACCGTGGATTCCTCGGGGTAGGTCGGGGTGTTGGTGACCGTATGCGTGCGGACGACGGCCGGGGGGCCCACCTGTTCCAGCACCATCGTGGCGGTCGTCGGCATGAAGCCGTAGCTGAGGAAGGTCGCCTTCGTCGGCGGGAGCTGCCGCTTGCCCTCGTGGTCGAACTCCACCTCGGAGGTGACGTCGACGGTCGAGGCGCAGGAGTCGTTGATGTACCGCTTGTTGAGGACCACCTTCATGAAGGCGGGGCCCAGGGCGGCGGCCCCGTCCAGCTTCGCGGCGTTGGCGTACCCGGCCGCGTACGTCTCGGCGGTGGTCATCACCCACTCGGGCGGGATCTCGATCGGGCAGCTGCCGGGGTTCTCCTCGTCGAGGGCTTCGAGCCGCTCATCGGTGAGGTCCTCGATCTTCCGGTGGGCGCCCGGGTCGAGTCCGGGGGCCGGTGGGGCGGGGGGTGCGGGCGGCTCCGGTGTCTCCTTGCCGGGCGCGGGGTCGTCGGGCGGGGGCGCGGGGGCCGTCGGCCCGGCGCTGTCGCGGACGGTGATGCGGGCGAGCGGGCGTTCCTCGTCGTCGGCGGGCTCGCAGGCGACGGTGAGCTCGGGGGGCGTGGTGGGGGCGCCGTCCTCGGTGAAGGAGGCGAGGGTGAGGGTGAGCCCGGCCGGGGCGAGGGTCGCGGGGCCGGGGCTGCCGAAGGCGACGGTGGGGACGTCTCCGGTGGCGGCGAGGACCGCACCGCCCTCCGTGGGGAGGGGCATCCCGGGGGCCTGGAGTCCTTGCCACGAGGCGTCGGCGGTGTGCTCCCCGACGGTGTTGCGTACGGTCAGGTCGGCGGTGGCCTCGAGGGTGGCCGCCTCCAGACCGGTGAACCGGCCGAGCGCCGACTGCTCCAGGCCCACTTCGACGGAGACGTCACCGGGGTGGATCTCCTCGCCCGTCGTGGCCGAGGCGGGGAGTACGGCGCTGATCACGACGTCCGCCCGCTCCGGGCCCGAGGGGAACGTGCACGTATAGGGGACGGTGACCTCGGCCGTCCGGTCGGCCGCCACCGACTCGGCGCCCGGGATGAGCGCGGTGGCGACGACGAGTGCCCCGCCCACGGCCAGGTGGAGCGGTCGTCTCGCCGCGGCGCGTGCGTCGACGGTCATACGGATGGTGTCCTTCCGGCGCGCGGGCCCATCGGTGCGATGGCTGCGAAATGGGGTCCGCTTCTCGGCAACGGCCTTTCGGACGGACGCGAATGGTCCCTACCGACGGGTACGCTACGCACCCTTCCGGCCGCCTGGGAAGGGCCGGGAATTCAGCCGTTTCACGGGAATGTGATTCTTGGCAGGCGATGACAATTCCGCCCCGCGGACTTGTCGGCGAGTGAGCGGAAAAGCAGGCAGGTGCCCGGCCGCCGGACCGCACGGCCGGGCACCACGCTCACGAACCGCGCATCATCGGCGTCGGATCAGCCGCTGATGACCGGTGACTTGCCGGAGGCCGTGTTCTTGATGGTGTAGAGGCCCTGGAATCCGGCGGTGGTGCCGACGATGCCGCAGCCGCCGCCGACCTTGTTGCTGATGGTCAGCGTGAGACCGCCGCCCGCCGTGTTCAGCGTGCCGTTGCTCCCGCCGGTGCTCGGGTTGTTGTACTTGCCCGCCACCTTGCCCGCGACGTCGAAGGTGCACGGGCCCAGCAGGCTGCTCCCGCTCACCTTCGCCTTGATCGCCCTGATCTCACCGGTCACCTGGCCGGTGGAGTTGGTGCCCGCACCCGCCGTGTAGTCGAGGCCCCAGATCTGCCACGGAACCGTGGTGGTCACGGTCCATGTCGAGCTGAACGGGCCGGTGCAGGGCGAGTTGAACGAGATCGCCGAGATGGCGGCGAGCTGCGCCGGGGAGCCGGACACCGGGGAGGTGGGGGCGGAGCCCGACGCGGCGGAGGTCGCGCACTGGATCTTGTTGCCGTTGTTGTCGGTCAGGACGGTCACGCCCGCGCTGCCGGTGAAGGCACCGGTCGGCGTGATGGTCCAGCTGCTCGGCGCGGCGACGGCCGACGGAGCGGCCAGGGCGAGGGATGCCGCGACGGCACCGATCGCGGTCAGTACACCGGATCGCTTGATCATGGAATTACTCCCTTTTCTTGTCCCGTTGGGGATACGAATGGACGTGCGCGCGAAAGAGCGGGGGCGGCACGCTTCGAACTGGACCGGAGAAGGACCGGATCGTTCCGGGTGCCTTCTGTCAGGAGTGATCGGGCAGGTGTCGCACCACCTCCTTCTTCTGCGGTTACGGGGCGCCCTCGCGGGAATCGGGGGCGTCGGCCGCTACCGCTTCGCGGAGTGCCAGAATTCCGACAGCTTCCGGCCCTCGTGCGGCGCGAGGCCGGCCGGGTCGTAGGGGCTGCCGAAATAGGTCGAGGTGTCGTTGAGCTTCACGCTGTTCTTCCCGGCGGCGGACGGGAGACCGGTCTTGAGGTTCACCGCCCAGTCCAGGAGCCCGGCCCCGCAGCCACTGGCCCCCGGGACGGCGAACGTGGCGTCGCCCTGGTCGGCGCCCGAGAAGGTGTAGCGGCCCATCTCGCCCTCGTCGTCACGGGTGCCGTCGGCGGCGAACCGCTGGAGCGAGAGGCTCGGCGCGTTGAGGTTCTGCGGCTTGAGGAGCACGGGGTTGGCGGTGCTGCCGATGTAGCACTTGTCGCCGAGGAACGGGTTCTTGAGGTGGATGCGGACCGGAATGGTGAGGATGGGCTCACCGGTGGAGAAGGCCGCCACCATGTTGAAGTCCCTGGGTGCGCCCGCCGGTTCGATGGTGGCGACGACCCGGTTGAGGTTGTTGTCCGTCAGCTGGCGGCAGATCGTGGAGACGAGCGGGATGCCGCTGGGGCACATCAGCCCGAGCAGCCCGCCGGGGATCTCGGCCGGGTCGGCGGTGAGCGCTCCCCCGGGCGGCGCCACGAGGGTGTTGGTGCCGTTGCTGTGCTGGATGACGCCGAGCTGGAGATCGCTGTTGCCGGTCGGAACCTTGCTCTTGCCGAGCGTGATGGAGCCGGTGACCGAGCTGGAGGCGATACAGGTGGCGACGGCCTCGATGCCGTCCGCCGCGAGCATGGCGGGTGCGTCGACCGGGCAGCGGTCGAACGGGGCCCAGTCACCGTTGAGCTCGGTCGCCGCGGCGGCCGAGCCGGTGGAGAGCACGGCGCTGAACGCCGTGAATGCCGCGAGCACCCCTATGCGGGTGCGGTGGGAAACGGATCTCATGTCGTCCCCTTCTTGTCGGCCGCCGGGAATGCGGCCCTGTGCGCGAAGTTGGCCGGTTCGCCGACGCATGACCGCCACCACCGCGACGGGGTCGTCGGCAGGTACGGAGAGGCGGGGTGGACCCGGGGGAGAAGATCTGAGCGTCAAATTTCGGGCAGATTTCTTGACCGAATTGAACGAGGCGTGATGTTACTCGCGGGAAACACAGCGACACAATCCGTCCGCCCAAGAATTTTTACGGGGCCCCGTTTTTGATCCATGGATGAGTAACCGGGGGTCACCCCCTTGTCAGAGAATGCGTATCCGAACTCGCCGGAATAGGGACCGGCGGCCGGAACCCCGCCTCCCGCACACCGCGCCGAAACGGCTCCGCCGCCGTCGCCGCAGTGGTCACCGCCGTTGCCGCCACCACTGTCCCCGCCGCTGTCCCCGCTGTTGCCATCGCCGTTGTCACGCGGTTGTCACCACTGGAGCAAGCGGCCGAAATTCATTGTCCGAAAGCGCGTAGTGGTGTCCGACCTGCGTGAAAGTACCGCCGCGCGGACAGGATGCGTGCCCCCTGCACCCCGATCTTGTCCAAGTGGTGTGCAGTGCCTGTTCCTTGGTCTATCTTCGTCGCGGACTCGGTACGCATCTGTCGGTTCGTGGGAGCGCTTTCCCCCTACCGTCCCACCCCACCACCGGATGCCGAGAGCAGAGGGGACATGGCATGGCACACCTCATACAGCCGTTGGACACCGAAGACCCCCTGGGGCCGCTCCCCCAGGAATTCGCCGCGATCATGCGGCCCGAACTCCCGAGCCTCATCAAGGAGATCGGCGTCGAGGTCACCCGCGCCTATCCGGTGTACGCCCGGCTGCTGGACGGCCCGAACGGCCAGGCCATCCGGGTGGGCGTGGAGCAGAGCCTCTCCTCCTTCGTCGACCTGGTCGCCGAACCCTCCGCCTCCACCACGCTGCGGGACGACATGTGCCGGCGCTTCGGGCGGTTCGAGGCGTACGAGGGCCGGAGCATGGAGACCCTCCAGGGCGCCTACCGGCTCGGGGCCCGGGTGGCGCTGCGGCGGGCCAAGAAGGTGGGACAGAGCTACCACCTCTCCCCCACCCTGATGCTCAGCTTCGCCGACGCGCTCTTCGCCTATGTGGACGAGCTCGAATCGCTCTCCCGCGAAGGCTTCCTGGAGGTCCAGTCGCAGTCCGGGGAGCAGACCGAGGCGCTGCGCCGACGGCTGCTCCACCTCATCCTGGCCGGGCGCCCCGCCCCCCGCAGCGCCATCGCCGACCTCTGCGAGCAGACCGGCTGGCCCCTGCCCGCCGAGGTCACCCTGGTCGCCGTCCGGGCCCCGGCGGCGCTGGACCGGCTCAGCGCGGACCGGGACGTCCTGCTCGATCTCAGCGACCCGCAGCCGCACTTACTCGTCCCGGGCCCCCTGGACGGCGCACGAAGATCCATGCTCGAACAGGCCCTGCCCGCCACCCGTGCGGCGATCGGGCTGACCGTCCCGACCGACCTGGCCTGCGACTCCATCCGCTGGGCCCGCCGGGTGCTGGAGCTCGTCGACTCCGGGGTGATCGACGACGCCCCGCTGATCCGCTGCGAGGACCACCTCATCACCCTGTGGCTGCTCTCCGACCCCGCGCTGCTCGACCAGCTCGCCCAGCGGGAGCTGGCGGCGGTGGCCGGGATCAGCGCCACCCGCCGCGAGCGGCTGATCGAGACGCTGCGGATCTGGCTCGACACCCGGGGCACGGCGGCCCAGATGGGCGAACTGCTCGATGTGCACCCGCAGACCGTGCGCTACCGCATGCGCAGCCTGGAGACCATCTTCGGTGATCAACTCGTCGATCCGGAAAGCCGCTTCGCGACCGAGGCCGTGCTGCGTGCGCTGCGGCTGCGCGCCCGCCCGGCCGGCACATCCCCCTGATCCGGATCACGTTCGGCCCGATCCGGATCACGTTCGGCGCGACAGGTCAACTTACCCCCGCGTAAGGGGAAATACCCGGTCAGTCCCAAACGGTTGCGACACGGAGACGTATCCGACGAGAAACCCGGAACCGCGTCCCGTACACAAGGAGGAGTCCGCCGCTCATCCGGCGGCGGCACCCGTGCACCGCCTCCTGGCCGACCATCCGAGAGGGAACACCCCATGACCGCCTCGCACCTCCTCGTCCCCGTGCCGATCCCGGACCGGGTCGCCGCGCTGATCGGCTCGTGCATCCCGCCGCACATCCTGGAGGCGGAGTTCGAGGCCGACTGCGCGGCCCGCGAGGTCCGCAGGTTCCGGGGCCCCCGGCTTGGCGTCGAGGACCAGGCCGACCGTGAGCAGGCCCTGTCCGAACTGGCCCGCGCCAACAAGGTGCTGGCCGCTCACCACCCCCGGCTGACGGTGGGCCCGGGCTCGTTCTCCTGAACCGGCCGCACGCACCGGGCATCCCCCGGAACTCAGCCCCGCACCCGCTCCGGCGCCGTGGCGCGGTGCTCGGTCGGGGTGGTGCCGCGGTGCCGTTTGAAGGCGACGCTCAGCGCGAAGGCGTTGGCGTAACCGACCTTCCCCGCGATCGAGCCGACCGTGGCGTCCGTCCCCCGCAGCAGGTCGGACGCCAGGGCGATCCGCCACGTGGCGAGATAGGTCATCGGCGGTTCGCCCACCTGGGCGGTGAAGCGGCGGGCGAGCGCGGCGCGGGAGACCCCCGTGGCAGCCGCCAGCCCGGCCACGGTCCAGGGCCGGGCCGGATCGTCGTGGAGCAGCCGCAGCGCGTGGTCCACCACCGGATCGTCCAGGGCCCGGTACCAGAGGGGGGCGTGGGCCTCGGAGCGGTCGAACCAGGTCCGCAGCGTGGAGAGCAGCAGCAGGTCCAGCAGCCGGTCGCACATCACCTGCTGTCCAGGGCCGTCCGCGGCGACCGCCTCGACCACCAGGTCCCGCAGCGTGCGGTGGCAGTCGGCCCCGGGGAGGACCAGCACCTCGGGCAGCGCCCGGAGCAGCCGCTCGCTGATCTCGCCCCGCCCGGTGTAGGCGCCGCTGAGCAGGAGGGCCGAGCCGTCCGGCCCTTCCCCGGCCTCACCGGGGCCGCTGCCGCCGACGCAGTACTCGGCGCTGCCGATCACGGCGTGCGGCGGGGTCGCCGGGTCGTCCGCGACGGTGTACGGGGCCCGGCCGCGCAGGACCGCGATGTCCCCGGTCTCCACCGCGACCGGTTCGCCCGTGGCGGGGACGATCCACGCCCGGCCGCGCACCATGGTGGCCAGCGTCAGCGGGGAGCCCGCGGCGAACCGGAGCGACCAGGAGCCGTCCATGACGGTCCGCCGGAACAAGGCGCCCCGCGCTCTGACTCCGTCCAGCAGTTCGGAGAGCACGTCCATGCCCCCACCATAGACGCACAGACATCGAAGTGAGCTTTCAGACCATGGATCGTCTCACGGAGAGCGGCTTGACTGACGGACATGACGAACTCCTTGATCCTCATCACCGGCGGTACCGGAAAGATCGGCAGCCGGGTCGCGTCCCGGCTCCGGGAGCGGGGCGCTCCGGTCCGGGTGGGCTCGCGCTCCGGTGAACCGCCCTTCGACTGGCACGACCGCGCCACCTGGGACACGGCCCTCGACGGCGTGAAAGCCGTCTGCCTCGTCCCGCTCGACGGGGAACTCCTCACCCGCCCGTTCGTCGAGCGCGCCGCACAGCTCGGCGTCGAACGCGTCGTCCTCGTATCGGGGCGCGGCGTGGACGTACCGGGGTACTCCGGCGAGGCCAATTCCGCCGGGGCCACCTATGTGGACGGGGAGAGCGCGGTGCGCGGCAGCGGGCTCGCGTGGACCGTCCTGCGGCCGGCCTGGTTCGCCCAGAACTTCAGCGAGGGCCTCTTTCTGGACGCGGTCCTCGCCGGGGAGCTGAGGCTGCCCGCCGGGGACGGCGCGGCCTCCTTCGTCGACGCGGAGGACATCGCGGCGGTCGCGGTCGCCGCGCTCACCGAGGACGGCCACGCCGGGCAGACGTACGAGCTCTCCGGGCCCCGCGCCCTGACACTGGCCGAGGCCGCCGCCGAGATCTCCGGGGCCACCGGCCGCGAGCTCCGCTATGTGCCGCTCCCGCACGAGGAGTTCGTCGGCGAGCTCACCGCGCAGGGCTGGCCGCCCGCCGCCGCGGAGGACTTCGCCGAGGCGGTCGGCCCGATCCGGCGCGGGATGGACAGCCACCTCTCCGACGGCGTACGGCGGGCGCTCGGCAGGGAGCCGCGCGACTTCACGGACTTCGTGAAGGCGTCCGTCGGGGCGTGGGGCGGCTGACCGCCGGGGGGGCGCGGGCAGGGCCGGTCGCCGGGGGCGTACGGGGACCGGCAGCACCCCACGTACGCCCCCGTCAGCGGGCCGGGCGAAGCCGTCAGGGATAGTGGGCGTCCATCCGCATCCCTCCCCGGAGACCCCATGTCCCCCGTGCCCCTGATCCCCGGCGAAGACCACCGCCCCTCCCTCCTCCTCGTCACCGATCTCGGCTACGAGGCGCGCGGGCGGCGCTACTGCGACGAGGACATCTTCCTGGCCTCCCGGCTGCGCGAAAACTTCGACGTCGCGCTCTGCCACCCCCGGGACGCCGCCGCGCTGCTGGACCGCTTCGACCTCGCCCTCGTACGCAACAGCGGTCCCGTCCTGCACTACCAGGAGGCGTACGAGGCGTTCCGCGCCCGTGCCCGGGAGCTGCGGGTGCCGGTCTGCAACCCGCTGGAGGGGCGCGGAGACATGGCGGGCAAGCAGTATCTGGTGGAGCTGAGCCGGGCCGGGTACCCGGTGATCCCGACCGTGGACCGGGCGGCGGACCTGGGGCTGCTGCCGGAGGCCGGGGAGTACGTGGTCAAGCCGAAGCTGGGGGCGGACTCGGTGGGGCTGCGGTTCGTCACGGGGGCGGAGGCCGGGGCCGCGCTGGAGGGGGCGGACGAGGGGACGCTGCTCGTCCAGCCCCGGATCGGCTTCCGGTACGAGGTGTCCTTCTACTTCGTCGGCCACGACTTCCAGTACGCGCTGTACGCGCCGGACCCGGAGCGGCGGTGGGTGCTGGAGCCGTACGCGGCGGGCGCGGAGGATCTGGCGTTCGCCCACCGGTTCATCGCGTGGAACTCCCTCGGTCACGGCATCCAGCGGGTCGACGCCTGCCGTACGGCGGAGGGCGGGCTGCTGCTCGTGGAGCTGGAGGACCTCAATCCGTATCTCTCGCTCGACCGGGTCGGCGAGGAGGTCCGGGAGGCGTTCGTGGCGCGGCTGAAGGGGTCGCTCGCCTACCTGGCCGGCTGACCCCCGTCCGGCCTTTCCCCGCATGCGGGCGGCGGGGGCCGGTGTGAGGGTGCAGACGTGACCACTGCCAGCGAGCAAGCCCCCGCCGCGCAGAGTGCCGCCGCGCCGCCGCCCGTCCTGGACCGGCGGCGGCGCAACATCGTCTTCACCACCATCGTGCTCGGCATGCTGCTGGCGGCGCTGGACCAGACGATCGTGGGCACGGCCCTGCCGACGATCGTCTCGGACCTGGGCGGCGCCGCGCACATGTCGTGGGTGGTCACCGCGTATCTGCTCACCGAGACGGTCGCCACCGTGCTGGTCGGCAAGTTCGGTGACCTGTTCGGGCGGAAGCTGGTCTTCCAGGTCTCGGCGATCGTCTTCATCACCGGCTCGTTCCTCTGCGGTCTCGCCTCCGACATGCTGATGCTGATCATCTGGCGCGGGATGCAGGGCATCGGCGCGGGCGGCCTCATGGTCACGTCGATGGCGCTGATCGCGGATGTGATCCCGCTGCGCGAGCGGGGCAAGTACCAGGGGGCCATCGGGGCGGTCTTCGGCATCTCGACGGTGATCGGGCCGCTCCTCGGCGGACTGTTCACCGACCATCTGACCTGGCGCTGGGCGTTCTACGTCAACGTGCCGATCGCGATCGTCGTGGTGATCGCCGCCGCCCGGAACATCCCCTCGGTGAAGGCGGCGGGCCGCCCGGTCATCGACTACGCGGGGATCGCGCTGGTCGCCGTCGGAGCGAGCGCGCTGATCCTCGCGACGAGCTGGGGCGGGAACGAGTACGCCTGGGGCTCGCCCGTGATCGTCGGGCTGTTCGTCGGCGGGATCATCGCCCTGACGCTGTTCTGCCTGGTGGAGCGGCGGGCCAAGGAGCCGATGCTGCCGATGCGGCTGTTCCGGAACCCGGTGTTCACCGTCTGCTCGGTCCTCAGCTTCATCGTGGGTTTCGCGATGCTGGGCTCGATGATCTTCCTGCCGACCTACCTCCAGTACGTGGACGGGGACTCGGCGACGCTCTCGGGCGTGCGGACCCTGCCGCTGGTCGCCGCCCTGCTGGTCGCCTCGATCTTCAGCGGCTCGGTGGTGAGCAGGACCGGGCGGTACCGCCTCTTCCCCATCGCCGGGACGCTGATCATGGCGGCCGGGCTGTTCCTGCTCTCCCGGATGGGGCCCGAGAGCGGGGTGTGGCTGGAGTCGCTCTACATGGTGGTCCTGGGGCTCGGGATCGGGCTCGCCATGCAGGTGCTGACGATCGCCGTGCAGAACACCGTCGACTACGCGGACCTGGGTACGGCGACCTCGGGCGTGACGTTCTTCCGTACGCTCGGCAGCGCCTTCGGTACGGCCGTGTTCGGGACGATCTACGCCAACGCGCTGACGCCCAACCTCAGGGACGGGGTCGCCCAGGCGGTCGCGGCGGGCGGTGACCCGGCGGCGCTGGCCCGGGCCTCGGAGAGCCCGCAGGCTCTGCACGCGCTGCCCGCCGCCCAGGTGGAGCCGCTGGCGCAGGCGTACGCGCAGACGCTGCACACCGTGTTCCTGTGGACGGTTCCGGTGGCGCTGATCGGCTTCGTCGTCGCGCTGTTCCTCAAGGAGGTGAAGCTGCGGGACTCGGCCCGGCTCGCCTCCACCGACATGGGCGACGGCTTCGCCCAGCCCGGCAGCGGCGACTCCGAGAAGCTCCTGGAGATCGCGGTGGCCACGATCCTGCACGGCGCGGGTCCGGACACGGCCCGCCGGATCGTCAGGGAGTCCGACACCCGGCTGGACATGGCGGGGGCCTGGGCGGTGATGCAGGTGGACCTCTTCACCCGGATGGTCGGCCACGCGGGGCTGAAGCTGATCGCGGCCCGGCACCGGCTGCCGCCGGAGGTGCTGGTGCCCGTCTTCGACCGGATGATCGAGGAGGGCTACCTCACCGGGGACGGCCGTCTCTTCTCCCATACGGCGGCGGGCGCGCGCGAGGCGCGGGTGATCTCCGACGCCTGGGGGCGCTGGCTCAACGAGCGGCTGGCGGAGGACGGCGCCCGGCCCGACGACGGACAGTTGCGGACCGCCGTGGACATGATCGCGAAACGGCTCCTGGCGGAGGACCTGGCCCAGGAGCTGTCACCGGACCCGCACCCGGGCGGCTCCACGCGGGTGGGCGCCCCGGCCTGACTCCCCCGGGCCCCCGGGTCCCCGGGTCAGGCGTGGTCCCAGGACCGGGGGCGGGTCTGCGCCTCCCACTCCTCCCGGAGCAGGGCGAGCAGGGCGTTGTCGTGGCGGCGGCCCCGGTGCAGACAGGAGGACCGGCGTACGCCCTCCCGTGTGAAGCCCGCCCGCTCCAGGGTGGCGAGGGAAGCGGCGTTGTCGGTGTGGGTGACAGCTTCCACGCGGTGCAGGGGCAGTTCACCGAAGGCCAGGTCGGTGAGGGCGGCCAGGGCGTCGGCGCCGTATCCCTTGCCGCGGTGCTCGGGGGCGAGCAGGAGGTAGACCTCGGCGGTGCCGTCGATGAAGTCCTCCTCATGGAGGGCTATATGGCCGATGGGGGTGTCGTCCGGGAGCAGGACGAGGAAGTCGTCGCGGGTGCGGTCCTCGGCGTGGGCGGCGAGGCGTTCGCGCAGCTCGTGGAGCGGACCGGGCCAGATCCCGATCTCCCGGGCGGCGACCGGGTCGGCGCGCCAGTGCTGGATCAGCCCGGCGTCGTCCGGCTCCATGGGGGTGAAGGCCACGTGCTCGCCGCGCCAGACGCGTTCCCGCGCGGCGTACGGGGCTTCCGCTTCGTCCTTGTCCATGCGCGGATCGTACGGGCCTTCCCGCCCTGGTGAGAAAGGGTTTTCAGGCCACGAAGACCGCCGCCGCGTAGACCCAGGCGCCCTCGTGGCGGACGAAGCGGCTCTGCTCGTGGAGGGAGTCGGGGCGCCCGTCGTCGGTGTAGTGGGCGCGGAAGGTGACGGTCCCGGTGGTGTGGAAGGCGCTGCCCTCGGTGGTGTCCAGGATCTCCAGCCCGGTCCAGCGCATCGCCGGGTCGAAGTCGACGCCGGGCGGGCGGGTCTCCGGGTGCCAGGTGCGCAGGAGGTACGCCGCGTCCTGGACGGCGAAGGCCGTGTACCGGGAGCGCATCAGGGCCTCGCAGGTCGGGGCGGCGGCGCTGCCCGAGTGGAACCGGCCGCAGCACTCCCCGTACGTCGCGGAGAGCCCGCAGGGGCAGGGCGAGGTGGCGGTGATGCGCGGGGCGGCGGGCTGCTGCCGGGGGCGGGAGGTGCGTCGTGACATGGGTCCATTGTGGCCCGGCACGGCCGGCTCGGCGGGCCGGGCAGGGCGGTCGCGTCGGCGGCGCGGCCGGTGCGAACAGAACAAGGACCCCCGTCACCGGGTGAACACGGCTGCTCACAGCAGGGGTTGACACCTCGCGGGGCCGCGGGTGAGAGTCCGGCGCGTGGAGATCAACGAGCTGACGCCCGCCGAACGCCGTGTCCGGGACGCCTTCCCCAGCGGCGCCCCCGTCGACTTCCGTACGGGATCGGAGGAGGCGGACGACCCCGAGGGCGGCGGTGACTGGGGACCGGAGCGGACCGTGCGGGCCGAGGTGCTGCGCGCCCTGCTGCTCGGCGGGGAGCGTACGCCGGGGGAGGTTCCGGCGTTACGGGTCATGGGGGCGCGGATCACCGGGACGCTCCGGGGGCGCTACGCGGTGGCGGAGTGCGCGGTGCTGCTGACCGGCTGCCACTTCGAGAAGGCGCCCGATCTGTACGGGGCGCAGCTGCGGCAGCTGAACCTGAGCGGTTCGGTGCTGCCCGGGCTGGACGCGGGGACGATCCGGGTCGACGGGGTGGTGCGGCTGAGCGGCTGCCGGATACCCGGCCCGGTGCGGCTCGGCGCCTCCCGGATCGCCCGGGCCCTCGTCCTGGACGGGGCGAGGATCGGGGTGCACGCGGACGGTTCGACCGTCGCGAACGACGAGCCGGTCCTGCGGCTGAACCACGCGGTCGTCGAGGACGATCTGTGGTGGCCCCGGCTGGTGGTGCACGGGGAGGCGAGGATCGACGGGGCGGCCGTCACCGGGCAGATCCGGATGGACGACGCCGAGCTGTGGAACCCGGGCGGCACCGCGCTCCAGGCGGAGAACGTCACGGTCGGCTCGGACCTGCACGCCATGCGCCTCCGGGTACGGGGGCGGGTGAACCTGCGGGGCTGCCGGATACCGGGCCAGCTGAACTTCGCGTACGCCCGCTTCGCGCACCCGGGCGGGGTGGCGCTGCGGGCGAGCAGCATGACCGTGGGAGAGCTGTGGCTGCGGGAGGCGGCACCCATCGAGGGCCTGGTGAACCTGCGGCGTTCGCAGATCGACATGCTCCACGCCGATCCGTCGGTCTGGCCGCCCGTGGTCCGGCTGGAGGGCCTCACCTACACCTCGCTCCTCCCCCATCTGCCCGCCGCCCGGCGGCTGCCGCTGCTGGAGCGCGAGGAGGAGGGGTACGTACCGTTCTCGTACGAGCAGTTGACGGCGGCGTACCGGCGGATCGGTGACGACGACGCGGCCCGTACGGTGCTCCTGGCCAAGGAGCGCAGACGGCGCGGGACCCTGCCTGCGTACGCCCGGCTCTGGGGCCATCTCCAGGACGCCGCCGTAGGGTACGGGTTCCGGCCGGTGCGGGCGGCGGGCTGGCTGTTCTCGCTGCTGCTCGTGGGGACGGTGGCGTACGCGACGCGCCATCCCGGGCCGTTGAAGGAGGACGAGGCGCCGCCGTTCAGCCCGTTGTTCTACACCCTGGACCTGCTGCTGCCCATCGTGGACTTCGGCCAGGAGAAGGCGTTCAACCCGCAGGGGTGGTACCAGTGGCTGGCGTATCTGCTGATCGTGACCGGGTGGCTGCTCGCGACGACGATCGCGGCGGGCATCACCCGGTCCGTCAGCCGCAACTGACGGGGCGGCGGCCCGGTGGGGCGGTCAGGGCTTGCGGGCGACTCCCGCGTACCCGGGGATCGGCTCGTCGCCCGGTACGTCGATGACCTCGCCGAGCTCCGGATGCCAGTCGGCGGAGAGCGAGACGCCCGGCTCGACGAGTTCGAGGCCGTCGAAGAAGGCGGTGAGCTCGGCGCGCGAACGGAGGCGCAGGGTCATCCCGCGCTCCCTGTACAGGGCGCGGGCCCGCGCCGCGCCCTCCGGGTCGAAGTCGCCGGTGGTGTGCGAGAGGACCAGATAGCTGCCGGAGGGGAGCTGCTCGACCAGCTCGGCGACCAGTCCGGCGGCGCCGTCCTCGTCGTCGATGAAGTGCAGCAGGGCCAGCAGGGAGAGCGCGACCGGCCTGCCGAAGTCCAGCACCTTGCCTGCCTCGGCGAGGATCGTCCCGGGTCTGCGGGCGTCGGCCTGGATGTACTCGGTGGCGCCCTCGGGGGTGGAGCGCAGCAGGGCCGCCGCGTGGGCGAGGACGATCGGGTCGTTGTCGCAGTAGACCACCCGGGCGCCGGGGGCGGTCCGCTGGGCGATCTGGTGGAGGTTGGGCTCGGTGGGGATGCCGGTGCCGATGTCCAGGAACTGGCGTACGCCCTTCTCGGCGAGCCAGCGGGTGGCCCGGTGCATGAACGCGCGGTTGACCCGGGCCATGTCCCGGCCCCGGGCGTCCAGGGTGAGCAGCTGCCGCGCCATCTGTTCGTCGACCGGATAGCTGTCCTTGCCGCCGAGGAACCAGTCGTACATCCGGGCGGGATGCGGCTTGCCGGTGTCGATCTCGGTGGCCCGGTGGTCCTGCCCGGTCATGGCGCACTCCGTGGGTAGTGGTCCGGATGGCGAGCGGTGGTGCGTCAGGTGAGGAGGAAGTCCGCCTGGCCGGCCTTGGCGCCCTGGATGAACGCGGCGATCTCACCGTTGGAGTAGATGAGCGCGGGGCCGTCCGGATCGGCGGACTGGCGCACCGCCACCCGGCCGTCCGCGAGCTTCATCGCCTCGATGCAGTTGCCCCCGTTCCCGCCGCTCCAGGGCTTGTACCAGCCTTCGGAGCCGAGGTCGGCGGCCGGCATGCCGTTGTATATGTGGTTCATCACAGCTCCTTGCGGAAGTCCCGGAGGATTTCCTTCGTGCGTTGTGCCGTCGCGGCCTGGGCCGCCATGCGGTCCATGACTTCGAGGTACGAGGCCACCTCGGGGCGGGCGTCGAAGTAGACCGCCCCGGTGAGGTACTCGCTGAAGACCATGTCCGGCAGTTCGGGAATGGCGAACCGGAAGAGAACGAAGGGCCCGTAGGTTCCCGGGTGGTGGCCGGTCGCGAACTCCGCGACCTGCAAGGTGACATGGGGCAGCTCGGTGGCTTCGAGCAGCTTGTCGATCTGGGCGCGCATCGCCTCCGGACCGCCGACGGGCCGCCGCAGGACGGTCTCGTCCATGATCACCCAGAGTCTGGGGGCGTCCTCCTTGGTGAGGAGGGCCTGCCGCTCCATCCGCAGGGCCACATGGCGCTCGATGTCCTCGGGCCGGGTCTGGCCGACGGCTCCGGTGCGCAGCACGGAGCGCGCGTACTCCTCGGTCTGGAGCAGCCCGGGAACGAAGTGCGGCTCGTACATGCGCAGCAGGCTCGCGGCGCCCTCCAGGCTGACGTACATGCTGAACCAGTCGGGCAGGACGTCGTGGAACCGCTGCCACCAGCCCGGCCTGTTCGCCTCCTCGGCCAGTTCGACGAACGCCTCGGCCTCGGCATCGGAGACCCCGTACGCCTTCAACAGCAGCTGGACGTACGGGATCTTGAGGCCGACCTCGGCCGTCTCCATCCGGCGTATCGTCGCGGGGGCGACCCGGAGCACCTTCGCCGCCTGGTCACGGTTGAGACCCACGCGCTCCCGCAGGTCCTGGAGGCGCTTGCCGAGCACGACCTGTCCCACGGTCGGGGCGGACCGCGGTTCGCTCACTTCAGACCTCCCCATGCGCTGTTTTGCCAGCAGTGTGCCATGTGTGCGCCCCCAACGACACAGCCACTCTGCAATTTTCAGAGTGCCCCTTGCCAAGTGTCCTCGACAGGGGGAGAGTTGGGTGTCGAACCAGTTCGCTCAGTCATGGCCGCTTCCCGGACACCGGGGGACGGGGCGTGACGCAGCCCCCACTGTGAGGAATCGGTCGTGGCACCTGGCAGTGCGCTCATCCCCCGGCTCATGGATCTCAGCCCCGGGACGGAAGCGCTCCGTTACTGCTTCGCGCTGCCCGCGCACCCGGAGTCGGTGGCCGGCGCACGGCAGCTGACCCGGGCCCGGCTGGAGACCTGGAAGCTGGGCGGCGATGTGTACGACGCGGCCGTCCTCATCGTGTCGGAGCTGGTCACCAACGCGGTCGTGCACACGGCGAGCACCCGCGTGGTCTGCGAGCTGCGCTGTCTGGGCAGACGTCTGCGGATAGCCGTGCAGGACCAGGGGCACCAGCCCGGCGGCCCCCGGCTGCGCCGCTGCTCCGATGACGAGCACGGGCGGGGTCTGGTGCTGGTCGACACGATGAGCAGCTCGTGGGGTTCCCACGACGCCGGGGACCACTCCGGCCGGATCGTCTGGGCGGAGCTGCCGTACGGCGTGGAGCGGCCATGCTGAGGAACGCCCTGTCCAGGCTGCGCGGTGCGCACCGCCCCCGGCCGCCCGAGGACCCGCGCGGCGGCCGGGTGCAGCTGTCGCTGCCGCCCTCCATGTCGGCCACCCTGGGCTGCGACGCGGTCGGGGTGCCCGCCCGGCACGGCTTCCGGCTGATGTCCCATCTCCCGCGCACCGGCTGTGTGTTCGCCGACGCGGACCGCTGGTGGTGGATCGTCCCGGCCGGCTCGGACCTGGATCTGGACTGGCCCGAGCAGGTGATGTACGCCCGGGGCGCCGATGTCCCCGCCGTGCGCCCCAAGCTGATCCACTCGCCGGACAGCCTCACCCCGTACACCCCGCCCATCCCGCTGTTCCTGATGGTCTGCCAGCTGGCGGGGGTGGCCCCGAGCTGGGCCAGGAGCGCGGTTCCCGCGCCCTGAGCAGGTTTCAGGGCCGGTCGAGGTAGGCGAGCTGCGGGTGGGCCTCTCGGTATCCGTCCACCAGCTTCCCCGCCACCGCGACGGAGTCCACCAGCGGGTGCAGCGCGAAGGCCCGCACCGCCGCTGCCCGCGACCCGCTCTCCGCCGCCTCCAGCACCGTACGCTCCACGGCCTTCACCGCCGTGACGAGACCGACGGCGTCGTACGGAAGCGGCGAAACAGCCACCGGATGGGCCCCGTTGGCGTCGACCAGGCAGGGCACCTCCACCACGGCATCGGCGTCCAGGCACGAAAGGGCCGCGCGGTTGCGGACGTTGAGGATGAGCGAGGTGCGTTCGTTGCGGGCGATCGCCCGCATGAGAGCGAGGGCCACCTGCTCGTAGCCGCCCGATTCGAGGTCGCTCTCCGCGCGCTCCCCCGCCCCGGCGACCTCCCGGTTCTCCGCCATGTACGTGGCCTCGCGCTCGGCGCGGGTGCGGTCCCAGGTGGCCAGGGCGGGCGTGCCGGGCTCCCGCATCCGGGCGTAGAAGCCCTCCTGCTGGTCGCGGAGGAAGGCGCCCCGGGTCTGCTCGGCCTCCTGGTAGGCGGCGGTGGCCTCGCGGTTGAAGTAGTAGTAGTGCAGATACTCGTTGGGGACCGCGCCGAGCGAGCGGAGCAGCTCCGCGCCGAAGAGACGGCCCTCCTCGAAGGAGCCCAGCAGCGCGGGATCATCCAGCAGCCGGGGCAGTTCGTCCCGCCCGTCGACGTAGAGGCCCCGCACCCAGCCGAGGTGGTTGAGTCCCGCGTAGTCGGTCCAGGCCCGGTCCGGGTCGGCGCCCAGGACCCGGGCGATACGGCGGCCGAGCCCCACCGGGGAGTCGCAGATGCCGATGACCCGGTCGCCGAGGTGGCGGGACATGGCCTCGGTGACCAGTCCGGCCGGGTTGGTGAAGTTGATGGTCCAGGCATGCGGGGCGAGGCGGGCGATGCGGCGGGCCAGCTCGACGGCGACGGGGACGGTCCGCAGCCCGTACGCGATGCCTCCGGCGCCGACCGTCTCCTGCCCCAGCACGCCGAGGTCCAGGGCGACCCGTTCGTCGGCGGCCCGTCCGGCGAGCCCGCCCACCCGGATCGCGGAGAAGACGAAGTCGGCGCCGCGCAGCGCCTCGTCCAGCTCGGTGGTGGCGACGACGGCGGGCGCGTCCGGGATGCCCCGCGCCTGTTCGGCCAGGACGCGGGCGACGGCGGTGAGCCGGTCGGCGTCGGTGTCGTACAGGGTGACCCGGGAGACGCGGCCCTCGGCGTGATCGCCGAGGAGAGCCCCGTACACAAGAGGCACCCGGAATCCGCCACCGCCAAGAATTGTCAGCTTCACGCTGCTCGATGGTACGGGGGTGCGCCCCGCGCGCGGCGGAGCGGCACCGGACCTCGCGTACGGGGTCCGGTGCCGC
Organism: Kitasatospora albolonga; assembly: GCA_002082585.1. Classification (NCBI taxonomy): domain Bacteria; kingdom Bacillati; phylum Actinomycetota; class Actinomycetes; order Kitasatosporales; family Streptomycetaceae; genus Kitasatospora; species Kitasatospora albolonga. The sequence goes on along the minus strand of CP020563.1, from coordinate 7,331,234 downwards.
CGCCGGACGGGGTCAGTAGCCGTTCCACCAGCGGGAGACGGCCTGCCAGAGGCGGGCGGGCGCGGCCGGGCGGCGCTGCCGCGGGATCACCGCCGCGCCGGGGGCCGGTTCACCGGTCGCCGGGGCGGGCGCGTCCGTCGGAGCGGCGGCCGGTCGCTGCGGCGGAGCGCCCGGGGCGTGGGCGGGCTGCGTCCCGGCGAGGGAGTGCGCGGGCTCGGGGACGGGCCGGGCCGGGGAGGAGACCTCCCAGTCACCGGCCGGACGGGTGGCGCGGGCCATCACCGAGAGCGGGTCGGCGTCCAGCTTCTGCTGCGGGCTGGGGGCGAACTTCACCGGCAGCTCGACCAGGTGGCGGGACATGATGTTGCCGACCCAGCGCAGCTCGCTCTCCTCCACGCCGAGCTCCAGGTCCGGCAGCCGCATCAGGAGGGCGTCGACGCCCACGTCCGCGATGGCCCGGCCGATGTCCTGGCCGGGGCACTCGTGCGGGCCGCCGCTGAACGCGAGGTGGGCGCGGTTGCCGCCCATGTCGGCGGCGAGGTCGGGGCGGACCGTGGGGTCGGTGTTGGCCGGGGCGATCCCGACGAGCAGGGCGTCGCCCGCTTTGATCTGCTGGCCGCCGAGCTCGGTGTCGCCGACCGCCCAGCGGCCGAAGACGGCGGTGAAGGGCGGCTCGTCCCAGAGGGTCTGCTCCACCGCCTCGGGCACGGTCATGTGGCCGCCGCTGAGCCGGGCGCGGAAGCGCGGGTCGGTGAGGACCATGCGCAGTACGTTGGCGATGAGGTTGGCGGTGGACTCGTACGCCGCGATGAGGATGAGGCGCAGATGCTCGACGACCTCGACGTCGGTCATCGTCGCGGGGTGCTCGACCAGCCAGGAGGCGAAGTCGGGGGCCGGTTCGGCGCGGCGGCGCTCCACCAGGCGCGTCAGCACACCGACGATGTGGGCGTTGCTGGCCACGGCGGTCTCGGTGCCGCGCGTCATGTCGCGGGCGGCCTGGACGAGCCGCTCGTCGTACTCCTCGGGCATGCCGAAGATCGCGCACATCACCATCATCGGCAGATGCTCCGCGAACTGGCTGACCAGGTCGGCGCTGCCCTTCTCGCAGAAGTCGTTGACCAGGCGGTTACTGAAGCGGTTGATGTGGCGGCGCACGCCCCGGGTGTCGATGCGCTCCATGCTGTCGGTGACCGCGCCGCGCTGCCGCTCGTGCTTGGCACCGTCGGCGAAGACGCAGACGGGCTGCCAGGTGAAGATCGGGGCCAGCGGGTGGTCCGGGGCGACGCTGCCGTCCTGGAGAGCCCGCCAGCGCCGGGAGTCCCGGGAGAACTGGGAGGGCGTACGGGTGAGGTGGAGGTTCTCGCTGTGGCCGAGGACCAGCCAGGCAGGTACGTCGCCGTGGAGTAGGACCGGGGCGACCGTGCCGTGTTCGGCGCGGAGCTTGTCGTAGAGGCCGGCGGGGTCGTTCTCCGCCTCGGGGCCGTAGAGCCGACGCAGGCCGCCGGGGCCGATGCCGAGGTTGTGGGCCGGGCACTGGGGCGGCGGGACGGCGCCGGGTTCGTGGTGGAAGGGGGTTGTCACGGTGGCTCCAGGGATCAGGACGGCCAGGGGTCGAGCGTGGGCGGGCAGGGCGTTGTACGGGGGCGCGTGCCGGGGGATCGGCGCGCGCCCCCGGCGTCGGAACGGCCGGGAACCGTCCCGAGGCCGGTGGGGCGTGGGCGTCGGACGAGGGGCCGGGGGCTGATGGCTGGTGGCCGAGGGCCGAGGGCCGATAGCCGAAGGCTGGTGGCCGGTGAGCCGAAGGGGACGGCTCCGGCCGTCAGGCCAGCGGGACCGCCAGGCTGTGCAGATAGCGCATCAGGGTCATCAGCACATCGCGGCTGGAGGCCCGCAGCCGGGCGTCGCAGTCGATCATCGGGACCTCGTCCGGCAGGTCGAGAGCCCTGCGCAGGGCCTCGACCGGGTGGTGCGGTGCGTCGGGGAAGGTGTTGACGGCCACCACGAACGGCACTCCGCGCTCCTCCAGCCGCCCGATGACGTCGAAGCTGACTTCGAGCCGCCGGGTGTCGATGAGGACGACGGCGCCGAGGGCCCCTTCGAAGAGACCGTTCCACAGGAACCAGAAGCGTTCCTGGCCGGGCGTGCCGAACAGGTAGAGGATCAGCTCCTCGCTGAGGCTGATCCGGCCGAAGTCCATGGCGACGGTGGTGGCGGTCTTCGTCTCCACCCCGGCGTTGTCGTCCACGCCGACGCCGGCCTGGGTCATGGTCTCTTCGGTCGTCAGGGGCCGGATCTCGCTGACCGAGCCGACCATGGTCGTCTTGCCGACCCCGAACCCGCCGACGATCACGACCTTCACCGCGGCGGTGGCCGTGGTGGGGAGGACGTCCTCGCTACGGGGTCCGGTGATCGTGTCAGAGCTTCTGAAGTCCATGCATCACCGCTTCGAGAAGGGACCTGTCGGGGAGTGTGGCGCGGACGATCGGCGCACGCGACTCGATGAGCTCGGTCGCGAGGAGATCGCTCAGGAGCGAGGTGACCACGCTGAACGGCAGGCTGAGGTAGGCGGAGATCTCGGCGACCGATAAAGGAGCCTGACAGAGCCTCAGAATCGCGGCCTGCTCCGGCTGGAACGTCGGCGAGGGCTCGGCCTGCGCGACGACCATCGTGACCAGGTCGAGTGCGGCCCGCTCGCTGTCGTCGAGATCACCGGTGATCACGTACAGCCGTTCCGGGTCGATGAGCGCCGGATCGGTCTTGCGGCGTTCTCGTCGGGGTCCGCTCATCCGGACTGCCCGCCGTGGCGGGGCGGACTGGTCAGGTGGGCGCCGATCCGCACGACCATGTCCCGCATCCTGGCGCCGACCAGCCCGGCGTCCACGGTCTCGCCCGCCAGCACGGCGAGATACGCACCGGTCCCGGCCGCCATCAAGTAGAAGAATCCGCCGGTCACTTCGATGACCACGAGCTTCATCAGGCCGTCGCTGTAAGGGATCTCGGTGGCCACGGCGGCGGCCAGGCTCTGCAGCCCGGCGCAGGCCGCCGCCAGCCGGTCGGCGACATCGGGGTCACCGCCGTGCATGGCGATGCGCAGCCCGTCCGAGGAGAGCACCACGATCTGGTGGATGCTCGGCACGTCGTCGGCCAGCTCCTTGAGCATCCAGTCCATGTTTCCCCGCTGCTGGATCACTTCAGGTCTCCCTTGTCCCACGCGTCATCGGAGTCTTCGCCGTGCTTCGGTTCCTGCGGTACACCGTTGACGGCCTTGGTGAACGCCTCCAGCCAGAGGCCGGGGGGCTTCTCACCGCCGTGGCCGCCGGGTCCGCCGCCGTCCGGGTGTCCGCCCCGGCTCGGCAGCCCGCCGTTGACGGGGGCGGGCGGCGGCGGGGGCTGCTGCGGCAGGTTGTGCGAGCCGAGCGGGGCGCGGCCCCGGCTGCGGCGCTGCGGCAGTCCGTTCTCGGTCCACTCGGTGACCACCGGGACGTCGTCCTCCATGGCCGCGGCGGGCACGGCCGGACGCGCGGCCCGGGCGGGGCCACCGGTGGGGGCCGGTGCGGCCACGGAGGGCACCGGGCCGGTGGCGGCGGGCTTGGGCTTGCGCTTGCCGGGCGGCGGGACCACGTGCTGGAGCTTCGACATGTCCAGCGAGCTGGTGGGCCGGGAGGTGGCGCCGATGCCGTGGGCGATGCCGGGGGCCGGACCGGTGGTGATCATCTCGCGCGGCACGATGAGGACCGCGCGGACCCCGCCGTACGCCGACTGGCGCAGCGAGACCTGGAGCTGGTACATCCGCGAGAGGCGGCCGACGACGGCCATGCCGAGCCGGGGGGACTCCCCGAGGTCGTTCATGTTGATACCGGCCTGAGCCTGGGCGAGCATGTTCTCGGCCCGGGCGCGGGCCTCCTCGCTGAGGCTGACGCCGCCGTCCTCGATCTCGATGGCGATGCCGGTCTGCACCTCGACCGCGGTGACGTGCACCCGGGTCTGCGGCGGCGAGTAGCGGGTGGCGTTGTCGAGGAGTTCGGCGCAGGCGTGGATGAGCGGCTCGACCGAGGTGCCGACGATGGCGACCTTGGCGATCGAGTGGAGATCGACGCGCTGGTACTCCAGGATGCGGGACATCGCACCGCGCAGCACGCTGAACAGCGGTACGGGCTTGGGCCACTGGCGGCTGGGCCGGGCCCCGCCGAGCACGGCGATGGAGTCGGCGAGCCGGCCGATCAGCGCGGTGCCGTGGTCGATGCGCAGCAGGTCGTCGAAGACCTCGGGGTTGCGCCCGTAGTGGTCCTCCATCTCCCGCAGCTCACTGGCCTGGCGGTGCACGATCGCCTGGACGCGGCGGGCGACGCTGACGAAGGCGCGCTGGGCGGAGTCACGCCGGGCCTCCTCGTTGTCGATGACTTCGAGGACCTGGTAGATCTGCTCGCGCAGCGCCTTGGGCAGATGCCGGTTGGCCACATCCGCGTCGACGATGTCGCGCATGACCTCCTCGGGCGAATTGCCCACCCGCAGACGCCGGATGGCGGCGGGCATGACTTCCTTGGTGAGCCGCACGGTCTCGGAGTCATGGCTGAGGATGCGGTGTTCCAGGTAGGCGATGCGCTGTTCGTACTCCGCGCGCTGGGCGGCCATGGCGCGCTTGCGGCGGTGCAGCGCCACGGTGAGCACGGCGACCACGATCGTGGCGATCGCGCCGCACACGGCGACTGGTATCCGCGCGGCCGGGACCACCAGGGCCGCACCGGCGGCGGTGGCGCCGGCCAGCAGGACCACGGGCGGCAGGACTACGCGGACGACGGGGACTTCTCTGTCGGTCGGCGGTGATTCGACACGGACCATCTAAACCCTCTGGCGGTTGATTCCGGGATATACCGGGATGTATACGCACGTGAGCGGAGACTCATGAACAAGTGCTCGAATTCGTATCAACTCGACTTCACTGCGCGTGAGCTTAGCCAGATCAGAACAGGGGATCGGCATATTCACCCAACCCCCTGCGGGAGCGCGCGAAGAGGAATACACTCGCCAGTTTTTGCACTCACCGCTGCGAAGCGTGTGCGCGGAGTGACGGCGGCCGGAAATCGGCCGGCGCTCCCCTGCCACGTACTGGTGAGCGGGACAGGCGGAAACGACGAATGCCTCAGACCCGGTCAAGTCTTCCCTCTCGCAGCAGACTTCGTACCGCACAGCAGGACAGAGGCACAGATGATCGAACCGGATCGAAAGGAACAGATTCCTGACCACTCGGGGGGTGACCGGAAAAATCACCGGGCTGACGCGTATACGGCCGCCGTTCCCACGGGGCCGTTCACGGACCGGCCGAACCCGGGCGCTCACGGTGCCGCAGCGGGGATCATGGCGTCCGGAACCGCCCGGCGGGTGGCGCCGGACGGCATACCCGGAGTGACGAGAGGGAGCGGGCGGGAGCATGACGGGGACGGGTGACTACACGATCGCTTCGCTGGATACGGGGCTCCGCGCCATGCGGCTCTTCCTGACCCATGACACCCTCACCGTCACCGAGGCCGCCGAGCGGCTCTCCGTCGGCCGGTCCACCGCGCACCGGGTGCTGAGCACGCTGGAGAGCCGGGGGTTCGCGATCCGGGACACCTCGGGACGCGGCTACGCGGCGGGCCCGGAGCTGGTGCGGCTGGGCCGGCCCGCGGGGTTCGGCCGCGCGGCCCGCGAGCGGCTGGGGCCCGTCCTGGCGGACGCGGCCGGGCGGACCGGCGAGACGGTGTGGAGCGCGGCCCTCATCGGTGACCAGGTCATCGTCACCGACGGCCGCGAGTCGGCCCATCCGGTGCGCGTGGCGCTGGAGCTGGGGCGGACCGGACCGGCCCACGCGGGAGCGGGCGGGCTGCTGCTGCTCTCCCGGATGACGGCGGACCAGGTGTGCGCGCTGTACCCGTACGAGGAGCTGGAGCCGGTCACCCCGGCCACGCTCACCTCGCGGACGGCCCTGCTGGACGAGCTGGCGCTGATCCGCCGGACCGGCCACGCCGTCAGCCGGGGCGCGTCCGTCCCGGGGATGACCACGGTCGCCGTACCGCTGGCCGGGTCCAGCTGGCGCGACCGGCTCGCCCTGGTGGCGGCGGCCCCGGCGGACCGGTCCGGCGACGCGGCGCTGGCCGAACGGGCGGAGCGGCTGCGGGAGTCGGCCGCGCCACTGACTCCGGGACAGCCGTCGTGACGGGGCCCCTGTCCCCCACCGGGGCCCGGGTCAGCGCCGGGCTCCGCCGATCCGCCCCTCCAACTGCACCAGCAACTCGCTGAGCCGGGAGCTGAGTTCGCTGCGGCTCTCTTCGTCGAGCCCGGAGAGCACCGCCCGTTCGTACGCCAGTTGCTCGGGCAGCAGCCGGTCGACCAGGGCGCGGCCCTCCTCGGTGAGGCGGACATGGGCCACCCGGCGGTCACGCTCGTCGCCCCGGCGGTCCACCAGGCCGCGTTCCTGGAGCGCACGCAGCCGCTTGGTGACGGCCGCACCGGAGGAGAAGGTCTCCCGGGCCAGCTCGCCCGGGGTCAGTTCCCGGTCGGTACGGCGTACGGCACCGAGCAGGTCGAACTCGGCCCGGGTCAGTCCGGCGGAACGCAACGGGGCGTCCTCCGCCTGCTGGAGCAGGGCGGCGCAGCGGTTGATCCGGCCGATGAGCTCCATCGGTCCGGTGTCGAGCCCGGGGTTGACGGCCTGCCACTGCCGTACCACCGAGGCAACGATGTCGTCGGTCACTCCGCTCCGATCGAAAGGGCGTGGACCGCTCCGCCGCGCCGCGTCTGCGGGGCGCGGGCCCGCGGCCCCAGCCGTTGTGCTGTCGCGGCGAGCGTACGGTGTCCGGCCCGCTCGGCCGCGAGAACCTCCTGCTCGGGCAGGGCGCGCTGCCACCACTCCCCCGCCGCCGTGTCGGCGGCCTCGCGCAGTTCGAGGAGGCTCGCGGTGAGCGCGCGGCGAGCCCGCTCCAGTTCGGCGGAGGCCGTGTGGAGCTGTTCGGCGGAAGCGGGGCGGGACGGTTCGGCGGAGGCCGCGTGGGCCCGTTCGGCGGCGGCGCGGGCCCGCGCGGTGGCGTCGAGCGCGCGCTCGACACGGCCCGCCGCCCGCCGGTTGGTGATGAGCGTCGCGGCCAGGAAGCCGGTGAGCGCGCCGAGGACGGTGTCCAGGACCCGGTCCCCGATCAGCTCCCCCGCCGGGTGGGTGCCACCGAACTCCAGGACCAGGAGGGCCATCGGGGTGACGGCGACGGAGCCGAGCCAGTAGTTGCGGGTGATCAGCGCCTCGGCGGCGAAGGCGAAGAAGAGGCAGCACAGGACGAGTGCGAGCGGGCCGGTGCGGGAGAGCGGCAGGACGGCGGCGAAGACCAGGGCGCCCAGGAGGTTGCCCAGGGTGCGCTGGAGGGCCCGGTTCCAGGTCAGGGTGACATTGGCCTGGTAGAGGGAGGCGGCGGTGACGATCGCCCAGTAGGGGCGGCCGACGCCGAGCGCGGCGCAAAGGTATCCGGCCAGCGCGCAGCCGGTGAGCGTACGGGCGGCGACGGGCAGCAGCGGTGATCCGGGGCCGAGGCTCCGCAGCAGACCGCGGCGGGCGGCGCGGCGGCCGTCGGGCCCGCGCAGGACGGCGCGTTCGGCCTCGATCCCGTACACATCGGGCCGTCCGCCCCCGGTCCCGTACGCACCGGACCGCCCGGCCTCGATCCCGTACGCCCCGGACTGCTCGGCACAGGTCCCGCTCCCGGCCCCGTACGGCTCGTCGGGCGTGTCGGGGGTGGGCGGCGGTACGGGGACGGGGCCCCGGGCCCGGGTGAGGGCGGCCCAGGCCCGCAGCCGGTCCGGATCGGCCGGTCCGGACCGCCCGGCGTGCGAAGCTCTGGGCTCCCCGGTGACGGCCGCTTCGGCGTGCGCCACCAGCCGTTCCAGGGAGCGCCGTACGGGCGTGGCCCGGCCCGAGGCGAGCAGGCACTGCCAGGCGGCGTGCACCGCGGTCGCCGCGCCGTGGCGGGTACGGGGCCCGGGCGCGGCGGCGCAGTCGGCGGCGGCTTCGAGGGCGCGGGCGACGGCCCGGCGCTCGGGCCCCTCACGGCGGAACAGCGCGGGCCCCAGGCAGACCAGCCAGGCGACCGCACCGGCCGCGAGGGTCAGGGCGAGATGGCCCGGGACCTGGCCGAGGCGCTGCGGGGCGAACAGCGCGGCGGAGCTGACGAAGGTGAGGATCACCGGGCCGGGCGGGCCGGTCCGGTTCGCGTCGCACAGGACTTTCTGGGCCGCCGCGAGGAGCGCGCCGACCGCCACGAGCACGGCGGTGGAGTGCGTGAGCGAGGCGGTGACCAGGGCGACCGCGAGCCCGGCGGACATGCCCAGCACGACGCCCGCCACGGTCCGGACGCGCCGGGCGTACGGCAGGCCGTGCCCGTACAGCGCGCAGAGCGAACCGGCCATCGTGTACATCACGAGGTCCAGCCGCCCGAGGACCAGGAGCGTCAGCTGCGGTACGGCGGAGGCGACGACCACGCTCAGCGCGGGCTTGAACCAGGTGTCCGAGGGGCGCTGGAGCCGGAGCGGGGCGGCCAGGGGGAGACGGCGGGCGGGGGCAGGCGGAGCACTCACCCATAAAGATTAGCAGGTGTTACACCCGTAAAATACATTGGTCCGGAGCGCGGAACCGGCCCGGCGCCACCCCCCTCGAAGGCGTGGCGGCGCCGGGCCGGTCCGTGGTCGCGCGGGGTCAGCCGAGGCCGCGGGCGTCCTGCTTGAGCGCGGTGTCCACCGTCAGGGCCGTGGCCACGACGAGGCTGAGCAGCGGCTCGGGCAGCCGCTGGTGGATCTGGAGCACATAGTTGTCGGCCGTCGTGAACATGGTCTTCGCGAGGCCCTCCCAGGTCTTGGTGATCCGGGCGACCTCGGTGCCGTTGTGGTCGACGATCGCGAAGTTCCAGGCGCGCCAGTTCTCCGCCCTGATCGCGCCGACCTGCACACCCCCGGCCGTCATCGCGAAATTGATCTTGCCGATCGCGTTCTGCTGCACGATCTCGCCGACCGGCTGCCCGTCGGGGCGCTGGACGATGACGCGGGACTTGATGAACTTCGCCGGACGGGTCAGCAGCAGCTGCGGCCGCCCGTGCGCGTCGCGGATCTCCAGCCGGTGCGTCAGGTACTGGTCGATGCTGGTGAGGAAGCGGAGCACCTTGCGCAGCGAGCTCTGGCCGACCTGGACGACCGAACCGACGGTCGCGCCGTGCTGGTCGAACACCCGGTACTCGTTCGTCACCTCGATCAGCTTGGCCTTCTGGTTCACCACCAGGACCGGCTGGTCGAAGAGCGAGCCACCGGAGACGGCCGGCTGACCGGCGGCCTGGTGGGCGACCGGGTGCTGGCCGACGGCCTGGTGGCTGACCGGCTGGTGGTGGGCGACCGGCTGGGCGGGCACCCCGGAGGCGGCCGGGGCCTGCGGTGCGCCGTCGGCCGGATGCGTGTGCTCGGTCCACCGGCCGCCGTCCCAGTAGCGCAGCAGCCGGGGTGCGCCATGAGGATCGGGGAACCAGCCCGCAGCTATGTTCGAGTGCGTGGTCACTGAGGCACACTATCCCGCGGAATCAGCGACCCATATTCTTTGAATCTTCATACGCCTACTACGATGACGGGCCATGACCACGGTGAGCGCTCGGACCGACCGGCAGCGGTACCGCTCACGCGTGCCCGCCTCACCGGTCTGGGTCTTCGCCCTGCTCTCCCTGCTCTTCTGCTGCTCGGTCACCACCCCGGCCGCCGCCGCTGTGCCGGTGGCGGTGGGGGCCGAGGCCCCCACCGCCGTACGGACACTGACTCCGGTTCCCGACGCGGCCGTCGAGCGGGTTGTCATGGCCATCCCCGCCGACCGGGGGCTCGGCACTTCGTGCCACGGCGGCTCGACCCACTCGGCGGCCGTCGTGCTCCCGGTGCCGTCCGCCCCCATGGCGCTCCCCTCCCCCGTGGCCGTCCTGCCCGCCGCCCCGCTGACCGGGGCGGCGGCCATCCGGGGGCCCGCCCACGACGGTGTCCACTCCGTCGATCAGCTGCGTCTTCAGGTTCAACGGATCTAGAGCCGGGTCCGCTCCCCCTCCGCGCCCCGTGCCGGAGCCCGGGGGCGGCTGCCCGTACGCCCTGTTTCCCCTCCGCTCATCCCTGTATCGACATCCCTGCATCGACCGGATGCGTCCGCAGCATCCGCTGAACGACGAGGACTTCCATGGCTTCCGCCAAGAACCAGAACTCTGCCGCCGCCGCCCGCCGCGCCAAGCTCGAAGAGGCCCGCCGCAAGGAGCGCGCCCGTGAGCGCCGGGGCCGTCTCATCACCATCGGCGCGTCGGTCGCCGTGGTCACCGCGCTGGTCGCCGGAGGCGGCTACCTGGTGTACCAGGCGAACGAGAAGGAGAAGGCCGCCAACGGCCCCATCTCCGGTGAGCGCACGTGGAAGGACCTCAAGCAGGGCCACGTGGAGACGAAGGTCGACTATCCGATGACCCCGCCCGTCGGGGGCGACCACAGCCAGGTCTGGATGAACTGCAACGCGGACGTCTACACCGAGGAGATACCGAACGAGAACGCCGTCCACTCCCTGGAGCACGGCGCCGTCTGGGTCACCTACAACGACGAGGCATCGGAGTCCGACATCAAGGCGCTCACGGAGAAGGTCAAGAAGACCCCGTACTCCCTGATGAGTCCGGTCAAGGACCAGAAGGACCCGCTGATGCTCAGTGCGTGGGGGAAGCAGGTCACGGTGAAGGACGCGTCGGACTCCCGCGTCGGGCAGTTCTTCAGCAAGTACGTGCAGGGCCCGCAGACGCCCGAGCCTGGCGCCGCCTGCACCGGCGGGCGCGACAAGTGACCGCCCTGACGAACGCGGGGCCCGCCACCCGCCGGATGGTGCTCGCGGGCGCCGCCGTGCTGCTGCTGGCGGTGGGGCTGGTGGTGCTGATGGTGGTACGGCCCTCCGCGGCCTCGCCGTCCGGGAAGGCGCTGTCCGCTCCGGCGGAGGAGTCGGCGGACGCCGGGTTCGCCCGGGACATGATGATCCACCACCAGCAGGCGGTCGAGATGTCGTTCATCGTGCGCGACCGCACCGACGACGAGGACGTGCGGCGGCTGGCGTACGACATCATCAACACCCAGGCCAACCAGCGCGGCATGATGCTGGGCTGGCTGGAGCAGTGGGGTCTGCCCAAGAGCTCGGCCGAGCCGCCGATGACGTGGATGGGGCACACCTTCGAGCCGACCGACGACGGTTCGCTGATGCCCGGCATGGCCACCGACGCCGAACTCGACGCGCTGAGGGCCGCCGAGGGCAAGGAGGCCGAGGTGCTCTTCCTGCGGCTGATGACCGTGCACCACCGGGCCGGTGTCGACATGGCGCAGGCGGGCGTCGAGAAGGCCGGGACGGACGTCATCCGGAACCTGGCCAGGGGCATGGTCAAGGGCCAGGAGTCCGAGATCGGGCTGATGACGGACATGCTGAAGGCGCGCGGCGCCAAGCCGTGACCGGTGGGCGGCCCCTTCCGGCGGGATCTCCTCCCGGGCCCGCCGGAAGGGGCCGCCTCCGCCGTGCCGCCCGTGGTGCGTGGGGCGCCCGTGCCACCGATGGTGCGTGCGCCCGTACCGCTCCTGGTGCCCGGCATCACATAGGCTCGGCGACGATATGAAGAGCATCCTCACGCCGCTGGGGCCCAAGGCCGACAAGGACACCGTGCGACGGCACAATCTGAGCCTGGTACTGCGAGCCGTGCGGGACGAGGGCGAGAGCGGGGAGGCGACCCGCGCCGGAGTGGCCGCGCGGGTCGGACTGACCCGGGCCGCGGTCTCCTCGCTCGTCGAACAGCTCATGGACAGCGGGTTCCTCACCGAGTCGGGCAAGACGTTCAGCGGGCAGGCCGGGCGTCCCGGCACCGCGCTCAAGGTGGCCCGCACCGGTCCCGCCGGGCTCGGCGTGGAGATCAACATCGATTACGTCTCGGTCTGCGTCGTCGACCTCGCGGGCACCGGCCGGGTCCGCCAGACCGAGCACCTCGACAACCGGGGCGCCCCCGCCGAAGAGGTCCTCGCCCGCGCGGCCCGGATCGCCGCGCGGACCCTGGACTCGGCACGCGAGCAGGAGCTGCGCCCGGTGGGCGCCGCGCTGGCGCTGCCCGGCCTGGTCTCCGCCGGATCGGTCCGCCAGGCCCCCAACCTGGGCTGGAACGAGGTCCCGGCCCAGGAGCTCTTCGCGGACGCCCTCGCCGCGCTGCGCCCCGGCCACCGGGCGCTGCCGGTCGCCTCGGAGAACGAGGCCAACCTCGCGGCCCTGGCCGAGCTGTGGTTCGGCGGCCTCGGAGACGTCCGCAGCTTCCTGTATCTGACCGGGGAGATCGGGGTCGGCGGCGCGCTCGTGATCGACGGCGAACTGCTGCGCGGTGCGCACGGGTTCGCCGGGGAGATCGGCCATGTCGTGGTCGACCCGGACGGGCCGGAGTGCCGGTGCGGGTCCCGGGGCTGCCTGGAGCAGTACGCCGGACAGACGGCGCTGCTGCGGGCGGCCGGGATCGAGGGGGCCGGGGGCGGCGCCGGAGTGGTGGAGCTGGAGCGGCGCGCGCGGGCCGGGGACGAGCGGGCGGTGGCCGCGCTCGCCGGGGCGGGGCGGATGCTGGGCCGGGTGGTGTCGGGGGCGGTGAACCTGGTGGACCCGGACGCGGTGGTGCTCGGCGGGATCTACCGGGGCCTGATGCCGTGGCTCGCGCCGCCCGCCGACGAGGAGCTGACCGGCCGGGTGGTGTCGGGGCTCTGGTCCCCGGGCGGCGGCCGGCTCCGCGCGTCGTCGGTGGCGGGCGACGCGGCGCGGGGCGCGGCGGCGCTGGTGGTGCAGGACGTGCTGGACGACCCGGTGGCGTACGCGGAGCCGTCGGGGGTGTGAGGCGGGGAGCGGTCGGGGGCGGGTGAGGCGGGGGGCGGCCCGGGGCCGACGAGGCGGGGCGTCTCTGGCCGTACGGGCGTGAGCCTCGGGCACGCGGAGACGTGAGGCACCGGCCCTGCGCCCCTCCAGGAGCCGGGCCCGCCCCCGTACGTCAGGCCGGGCGCCACCCTCGTACGGTCAGGCCGACCCCGCCCCCGTACCCTCAGCGCACGCCCAGCAAGTGGTCCATGGCCAGCTGGTCCAGCGCCTCGAAGGCCATCCCGCGCTCGGCGGCACCGGCCGCGTCGAACTCCTCGTACGCCGTGCGGTCGGCGAGCAGCGCCGCGAGGCCGTCCCCCGCCGTGGGGCGCGCCAGTTCGTCCAGGCGGGAGGCCCGCAGCGCCGCCCGTACCTCCGGGTCGGCGCGGAAGGCCGCCGTGCGCTCCTTGAGGATCAGGTAGTTGCGCATGCACCCGGCGGCCGAGGCCCAGACGCCGTCGTGGTCCTCGGTGCGCGGGGGCTTGAAGTCGAAGTGGCGCGGGCCCTCGTAGCCGCTCTCCAGCAGGTCGACGAGCCAGAACGCCTGGCGCAGGTCGCCCGCGCCGAAGCGGAGGTCCTGGTCGTACTTGATGCCGGACTGGCCGTTGAGGTCGATGTGGAAGAGCTTGTCGGCCCACATCGCCTGCGCGATGCCGTGCGGGAAGTTGAGCCCGGCCATCTGCTCGTGCCCGGTCTCCGGGTTGACGCCGACGAGTTCGGGGCGCTCCAGGCGTTCGATGAAGGCGAGGGCGTGGCCGATGGTGGGCAGCAGGATGTCGCCGCGCGGCTCGTTCGGCTTGGGCTCGATGGCGAAGCGGAGGCCGTACCCCTGCTCGGTGACGTACTCGCCCAGCAGGTCGAACGCCTCCTTCATCCGGTGCAGGGCCAGACGTACGTCCTTCGCCGCGCCGGACTCCGATCCCTCCCGGCCGCCCCAGGCGACGAAGGTGGTGGCGCCGAGTTCGACGGCGAGGTCGATGTTGCGCAGGGTCTTGCGGAGCGCGTAACGGCGTACGTCCCGGTCGTTGGCGGTGAAGGCGCCGTCCTTGAAGACCGGGTGGGTGAAGAGGTTCGTCGTCACCATGGGCACGACGAGCCCGCTCGCGTCGACCGCCTGCCGGAACCGCTTGACGATCGCCTCGCGCTCGGTCCCGGTGGAGCCGAAGGGGATCAGGTCGTCGTCGTGGAAGGTGACGCCCCAGGCGCCCAGTCCGGCGAGGCGCTGTACGGACTCGACGGGGTCGAGGGCCGCGCGGGTGGCGTCGCCGAAGGGGTCCCGGCCCTGCCAGCCCACGGTCCACAGTCCGAAGCTGAACCGGTCCTCGGGGGTGGGGGTGAACCTGTCCCCGGAGGTGGGGGTGAAGCGTTCCGTCATCGTCGTCCGACCGCCTTCGCCTGCCGTCGGGGCCTGGGCCACATACCCGGCACCCCTATTTGTTTACTGTCATGACTAATCAAGCACACGGCCTCCGCCCGGCGTAACCCCCTGGCCGAAGGCGAGTGGGCCGGGGGCCTGTTCCCCGGGCCGTGGATCACGTAATTTGTTCGCGGCACAGCCGAATGAGCCCCACCTCGCCACCCGAAAGAGGCCGCCCATGTCGTCACGTACCGTCGTCATCGGCGTGGACAGCTCCACCCAGTCCACCAAGGCCGCCGTGATCGACGCCGTGACCGGTGAGCAGCTCGCCGTGGGGCGCGCCCCGCACGTCGTCACCGGGGAGTCCGGCGCCCGGGAGAGCGACCCGGAGGTGTGGTGGCGGGCGCTGGGCGACGCGGTGGCGGCCGGGCTGAAGGAGTCGGCCCTGCCCGCCCGCTCGGTCACCGGGATCGCGGTGGCGGGACAGCAGCACGGGCTCGTCGTGCTGGACCGCTCGGGCCGTCCGCTGCGGCCCGCGCTGCTGTGGAACGACACCCGCTCCGCGCCGCAGGCCGCCGCCCTGACCGACGCGTTCGGCGGGCCCGGCGCCTGGACCGCGCGGACCGGTTCCGTGCCGGTCGCCTCGATCACCGCCTCCAAGTGGCGGTGGCTGTGCGAGCACGACCCGGAGGCGGTGAAGGCGGCCGTGGGCGTGCGGCTGCCGCACGACTTCCTCACCGAGCGGCTCGCGGGTGTGGCGGCGACCGACCCCGGGGACGCCTCCGGCACCGGCTGGTACGCCACCGCGACCGGCGGCTACGACCCCGACCTGCTGGACCTCCTCGGCCTGGACCCGGCCCTCCTCCCCGAGGTCGCGCCCACCGGGGCGGCCCGGATCGGCTCGCTCACCGGCGCGGCGGCCGACGCTCTCGGGCTGCCCGCCGGGATCGCGGTCGCGGCGGGGACCGGGGACAACATGAGCGCGGCCGTGGGCCTGGGGCTGGGCGGCGCCGGACTGCTGGACCACCCGGTGCTCTCCCTCGGCACGTCGGGGGTGGTCTTCGCCGCCTCCCGTACGCGCTCCACCGACCCGGCGCTCTCCGGGTTCGCCGCCGCCGACGGTACGTATCTCCCGCTGGCCTGCACGCTCAACTGCACGCTCGCCGTGGACAAGGTCGCCTCCCTCCTCGGCCTGCACCGCGAGGACACGGCCCCCGGCGGCGAAGCCGTACTCCTCCCCTACCTCGACGGCGAACGCACCCCCGACCTCCCCACCGCGTCCGGGCTCCTCACCGGCCTGCGCCACGACACCACCCCGCAGCAGCTCCTCGGCGCCGCCTACGAGGGCGCGGCCGTCACCGTCCTGCGGGCGCTGGACACGCTGCTCCGGGCCTGCGGCCTCGATCCGGACGCCCCCGACGTGGCCGCCCGCCCGCTGCGGCTGATCGGTGGCGGTGCGCAGGGGCGGAGCTGGGTGGAGACGGTCCGCCGGCTCTCCGGCCGCCCGCTCGTCATCCCGGCGGGCGGCGAGCTGGTGGCCCTGGGCGCGGCGGCGCTCGCCGCCTCCGCCGCGGGCGGCGGGGACCCGGTGGCGCTGGCGACCTCCTGGGGCGCGGGGGACACGGGCCGTCACATCGACGCGCGGGAGCGGGACTTGGAGACCTGGCAGCGTGTCACCTCGGTGCTGGACCGGGCCTCGGAGCCGCTGCTCGGCGGCTGAAGGGCGGGCCTGCGGCGGCTGTGCGGCGGGGCGGCGCCGGTCGCCGACGGCCCCAGTTGGGAATACCAACTGATTTTCCATAAGATCCGGCGATGATCACAAGAAAAAGGCTGACGACCGGGGTGTGCATAGCGCTCGCCACCCTGGCCGCCGGACTCGGCTCCGCGCTCCCGGCCGCCGCCGACGGACCACCCGCGACCCCCGCCCCCAAGGTCGAGCTGGTGCTCGACGTCAGCGGCTCCATGCGTACCCGCGACATCGACGGCCAGTCCCGGATGAGCGCCGCCAAGCAGGCGTTCAACGACGTCCTGGACGCGGTGCCCGAGCAGGTCCACCTCGGCATCCGCACCCTGGGCGCCGACTACCCGGGCGACGACCGCAAGGTGGGCTGCAAGGACACCAAGCAGCTCTACCCGGTCGGGCCGCTGGACCGCACCGAGGCCAAGACCGCCGTCGCCACCCTCGCCCCCACCGGCTGGACCCCGATCGGCCCCGCGCTGCTCGGCGCGGCCGACGACCTCGAAGGCGGCGACGGCACCCGGCGGATCGTCCTCATCACGGACGGCGAGGACACCTGCGGCCCGCTCGACCCGTGCGAGGTGGCCCGGGAGATCGCCGCGCGCGGCACCCACCTGGTCATCGACACGCTCGGCCTGGTGCCCAACGCCAAGATCCGCCAGCAGCTGACCTGTATCGCCGAGGCCACCGGCGGCACGTACACCGCCGTCCAGCACAAGGAAGAACTCTCCCGCCGCGTCACGCAGTTGGTGGACCGGGCGGCCGAGCCGGTGGTCACCCCGGTGGCCACCGAGGGGGCGGGCAGCTGCTCCGCCGCGCCCGAGCTCAAGCCGGGTCTCTACACCGACCGCGAGAAGATCGGCGAACACCGCTGGTACCGGGTCGACGTGCTGCCCGGTCAGGAGCTGCGCGCCTCGGTGAGCGTGGCGGCCGACCGTGCCGTCGACAACGACTACGGCGTCCTGCTGCGCGCGGTGACGGCCTCCGGGCGCGAGATCGTCCGGGGCGAGGCGTCCGGCACCGGACGTACGGATGTGATCTCGTCCGGCCTGCGCTACCCCAAGGCCGAAGTGGCGGACGGTGACGACGGCAGCGGCAAGCCCGCCGCCGAGACCGTCTGCCTCCAGCTCTCCAACTCCTTCTCCGCGCCAGCCTCGGTGAAGAGGTCGCCCGGTCTGCCGGTCGAGCTGACCGTGGACCTGGTGGACGGACCGGACCGGGCGTCCGACGTGGCGGCCTTCGGTCTGGGCCGGGGCTGGTGGCTGCTCGGCGCCCTCGTGCTGACCGGACTGGTCGCGGGGCTGCTGTTCGGCTGGATCTCGCGCTGGCGCATCGCCGTATGGAGGACCAACTGATGGTGACGACGACTTCCCGTCGCGGCCGGACCCGTCGCGGCGCGCGGCGCGCGTTCGCCGGGGCGCTGCTGGCCGGGCTGACCCTGTTCACCTCGGCGGGTGCGGCGGTGGCCGACTCCCCGACGCCCAGCGCGAGCCCCGGTGACGAGGGCTCCGGCCCCACCGAGGCCGGCACCACCTTCCGTACCGCGACCGCGCTCCAGCAGGGCCAGACCGGCACCGCGCAGGCGTCGGCGGGCGACTACCTGTACTGGGTCTTCCCCGCCGACATCGGCCAGCGCGCCACCGTCCGGGCGACGGTCAAGCTGCCGCAGGGCGAGGCGAAGCGCTCGGCCTCCACCTGGCAGATCGACGTGTACGACGGGCTGCGCCGCCGCCAGGCGTGCCAGTACGGCCACCAGACCCGCAAGGCGGCGGCCGACGCGTCGGCGGTGGAGCTGTCCTGTGTGCTGCGCACCGTACGGTCCTGGTCCGAGCCGTGGGCCAACGACCCGCTGCCGGGCAGCTACTACGTGCGCCTGACGGTCGTGAACGTCCCGGCCGATGAGCTCGGGCTGCCGTTCGAGGCCGAGGTGCGGGCCGACGCGGTGGACGAGGGCGGCGCCCACCACGTGGACGGCGCGCTCGCCGAGCCGCTGGTGCCGGGCGTCTCGGTGACCGGTGCGTCCGGCGCGCCCAAGGCATCGGCGGGTGAGCCGGAGGACGGCTGGGCGTCGGGCTGGTGGACGAGCCGCTGGCTGTGGACGGTCGGCGGCGGAATCCTCGCCGCGCTCGCGGGCGTGTTCGGCTACTCGCTGACGCGGGGCCGGGGCCGCCCGGCGCACGTCCCGCACGGAGCCTGACGGCCGCGCAGCCCGACTGGCAGCCTCCCCGCCCCTCGAAGATCCTGAACGGGATCGTTCCGAGACGGGGAGGCACGGCCGGTGTGGCAGTTCTTCGCGGACAACCCGTGGGTGACCGTGTTCGCGGTGATCGCGCTCGGCGCGCTGCTCGGCATGGTGCGCTTCGGCCCGGTGAAGCTGGGGGCGGCCGGTGTCCTGTTCGTCGGCCTGTTCGTGGGGGCGCTGGACGAGGACATCGCCGCCGCCGTGCCCGCCGGGGTCTCGGCGCTGGGTCTGGCCCTGTACGTGTACACGGTCGGCCTGGAGTCGGGCCCGTCGTTCTTCCGTGAACTGCGCGGCCAGCTGGCGGTGATGGCCGGTGCGGTGGTGGCCCTGGCGCTCACGGCGGTGGTGGTCGGCCTGGTCGGGCACGGGTGGCTCGGCATCAGCGGGCCGTTCCTGGCGGGCGGCTACGCGGGCATCGGGACGACGACCCCGGGCCTGGCCGCCGCCCAGGACGCCTCTGCCGACCCCACCCAGCCCGCCGTCGGGTACGCCATCGGCTACCCGCTCGCCGTAGTGATCACGATCCTCTTCGTCTCGGCCGTCGCGGCCCGCCGCCACTGGACCGCCCGCCGGGACCCGGACTCGGGCCTCCCCGCCACCCTCGTCACCCGTACGGTCCAGGTGGCCCGGGAAACCCGCTGGCCCGAGGTCCCCGGAGTGGCCGCGCACCGGGTACTGGCCAGCGAGTACCGCCCCTCCGGCGGGGCCACCCGGGTCGCCCGCGGCCTGGACCGCCTCTCCCCCGGTGACCAGGTCGTCCTGGTGGGCGGCGAGGACGACGTACGTACGGCGACAGAAGCCCTCGGCGCACCGGCGCCCCGCCACCTCCTGGACGACCGCAGCGCGGTGGACTACCGGCGGGTCCTGCTCACCAACCCGGACCTGGCCGGGCGCACGGTCGCCGAACTGGGCCTGGGCGAGAAGTACGGGGCCGTGGTCAGCCGGGTGCGGCGCGGCGACTTCGACATGCTCGCCCACGACGGCCTGCTGCTCCAGCTCGACGACCGGGTCCGGGTGGTGATGCCGCGCGAGCGGACGGCCGAGGTCACGACGTACCTGGGCGACACGGAGGCGAAGGTCAGCGAGGTGAGCGCGGTCAGCCTGGGCCTCGGCCTGGCACTGGGCTTCCTGATCGGCATCCCCTCCCTCACCCTGGGCTCCACCACCCTGGCCCTCGGCACGGGCGCCGGCCCGCTGGTGATGGGCATGATCCTGGGCTGGCGCCGCCGCACGGGCCCCCTGGTCTGGACCCTGCCGACCCGGGCCAACCTCACCCTGCGCCAGATCGGCCTGCTGCTCTTCCTCGCCGTGGTGGGCCTCACCTCGGGCTACTCGTTCCGCGAGAACGCCTTCTCCCTCTTCGGCCTGAAGCTGGCGGCGGTGCTGGCGATCGGCGCGGTGGTCAGCTACTCGCTGATGGTGCTGGTCGCGAAGGTGCTGGGGCAGAGCCGGGAGCGGACGATGGGGCTGCTGTCGGGCTATGTGGGCAACCCGGCGATCGTGGCGTACGCCAACAGCCGGGCGAGCGACAGCCGGATCAACAACGGCTACTCGACACTGTTCGCGCTGGCCATCCTGGTCAAGATCGTCTGCATCCAGCTGATCGTGGGGCTGTGAGCCCGCGCCCGCTGTCCCGGCGTCACTCTCCCCCGGCAGCGAGCACCAGGTCATGGATCGTGAAGTGGAGCTGCACGTCGTCCGTCGGTTCCACCCACAGCCCCTCGGCATCGAGGACGGAGGCCGCGACCATCCGCGCCTCGGCGACGAGTTCGAGGTGAGAGGTGAAACCCGGCCAGGGCAGGACGGGAAAGCCGTTCTCCTCACCGAACCGCCGCACCCGCTCGATATCACCCAGCGCGGCCTGCGGGAGCGACTCGTTCGCCCAGGACCACAGCCAGGTCTGCTGAGCCACGCTGACGCTTCCGATGACGGTGAGCCGTCCGGTCAGGAACACCTTCCCCTCCCGCGACCAGGTGATCCGCGCGTCATCGATCGACCAGTCGTACGCCACGTCCCCCGACAGACCGAAGCGCTCGACCATGAGCGCCTGCCGCGACCGGGCCCGCTCCCGGGCCGCGAGCACGACCGCTTCCCAGCCGGAGTGGTCGTGCTTCGAGCGGTCGTCCATGGTGTCTCCTCGTGCAGAAGCGTCGGCACGATCCTGCCACCCGGCCAGTGTGTGACCGTACGGGCTCCAGACCCGCATCCCCGTGACGGCCTTCGCCGGCACAGGGGCTTCGCTCGCCGGGCCGCACACAGGCCAGCCGCACGCTCAGCTGACCGCCCAGCTCCCGGTGTGCCGCCACAGCGCACGGGTGCGGTGGGACGGCGGATCGATCGACATGACGGGATTGTCACACACGGCGGAAAATCTGCCGCCGCCTTTTGTTCGAATCCGGTGGCACCCGCGGCTACGCTCGACAACTCACGTACCCCACAAGGCCGATGACGGATTCCGGCCACGGCGGTCCGACGCCCTGGCGGGGTTCCGCCCTCATCGCGTTCGATGGGGCGCGAACGATCGCGCGCCACCCGTGGCGCGCCCCAGGGAGCGGAGTCCTTCGATGTCCACGCAGACCGGCCCGGCGCTCGGCACCCCCTCGCACGGCCCTGCGCCCGTACCGGGCCCCAGGGGGCTGCCGCTGCTCGGGAACCTGCCGCAGTTCGGGAAGAACCCCCTCGCCTTCTTCGAACTCCTGCGGGGGCACGGGGACATGGTGCGCTGGCGGTTCGGGCGCAACCGGTGTCTGTTCATCTCGGACCCGGACTGCATAGGCGAGTTGCTCACCGAGACGGAGCGCACCTTCGACCAGCCGAGGCTCGGTATCGCGTTCCGTACGGTGATGGGAGACGGGATCATCGTGGCGCGGGGGCGGGAGTGGCGGCGTAAACGGTCGCTGGTGCAGCCGTCGGTGCGGCCCAAGCAGGTGAAGTCGTACGCGGCCACCATGGCGAGCTCCTCGGTGGAGCTGGCGGACAGCTGGTCGGACGGTGAACGGGTCGACCTCAAGCGGGAGATGGCGGCCCTGACGCAGAGGATCGCGGTGCGCACCATCTTCGGTGTGGACACCCCGGCGGACTCGGAGGCGATGGGCCGGGCGATGGATGTCGCCCAGCAGGAGATCGGCAAGGAGTTCGCCGGGATCGGGGCGCTGCTGCCCGACTGGGTGCCGACCCCGGGGCGGGCGCGGATCAGGAAGGCCGCCGCCGTGATCGACGCCGAGGTGGCGCGGGTGGTGGCCCGGCACCGCGACGGTGAGACCGAACGGCCCGATCTGCTCAGCCGGTTGCTCACCGCCGTCGACGAGAGCGGGGAGCGGCTCAGCGACGCCGAGATCCGCGACGAGACGGTCACCCTGTACATCGGCGGCCATGAGACGACGAGTTCGACTCTGGTGTGGGCGTGGTATCTGCTCTCGCGCAATCCGCGGGTGCGGGCCGCGCTCGCCGAGGAGCTGGACCGGGTGCTCGGCGACCGGGAGCCCGGCTTCGACGACTACGCCCAGCTCACCTACACCCAGGCCGTGGTGAAGGAGACCCTGCGGCTGTATCCGACGATCTGGCTGATCACGGGGGTGGCGAAGGAAGGGGCGCGGATCGGTGGGCTGCCGATCGAGGAGGGCACCCGGGTGTGGAGCAGCCAGTGGTCCACGCACCGCGACGCGCGGTGGTTCCCCGAGCCGGAGGAGTTCCGCCCGGAGCGCTGGGACGCGGAGCACGGGGACGAGATCGCCGAGTACGCGTGGTTCCCGTTCGGCGGCGGGCCCCGGGTCTGCCTGGGGACCCGGTTCGCAATGGTCGAGTCCGTACTCGTCCTGGCCGTGCTGGCCCGCCGCTTCGAGCTGGACGTCGAGCCGGGCGTCATCGAGCCCGTACCGAGTCTGACGCTCCAGCCGGACCGGGACGTGATGGCCACCGTACGGACGCGACGAGCCGCCCCGTCGGCCTCGGTCTCGGCCTGAAACCCCTCCCCGGCCGCCCTCGGGCCATCGGCAGGGCACCCGACGGCCCAGATCCGATGCGGCGCCCCGGTCCCGGCCGCATGTGAAGTCCGCGCCTTCCGACGCCCCCGCCCGCCGCCGGGGTCAGCCGGTGGGCGGGGGTGCCAGGAGGCGGCGGGCCAGGCTTGTCAGGGACGCCCCGATCCGGTCCCGGGAGATCCCCAGTTCGTGGCGCTGGAACCGATAGAGCTCGGGCGCCAGCGGGGCGAGGGCGATGTCGACGGCGGCGTCCGGGTCCGGGACGCCGGCATCGACGAGCAGCGTGCGGACGTGCACGCGCCAGAATCCGTACGCACCGGTGGTGTACCGGTCGGGGCCCACCTCCGCGCCGAGCGCCAGGGGCAGATGGCGCTCCAGGAGGTCGAGCATCGCGAGGTAGAACGCGGAGAGCCGTTCGGCGGCGGGGGCGCCGGGCCCCAGCGGCGGCGGCCCGTGGACGAGCTGTTCCTGGAGCAGGCGTTCGTGCTCGTCGAGCAGGGCCACCGCGACCGACGGCGGGTCGGGAAAGCTCCGGTAGAGCGTGGCCCGGCCGACGCCCGCGGCCTTCGCGATGCGGTCCATGGTGACCGTACGCGGGTCCTGTTCGCCGAACAGCCGCTCCGCGGCGGCCAGGATCTGTGCCCGGTTGCGGACGGCGTCGGCCCGCCGCCGGGGCGCGACCGGGCCGCCCCGAGGGGCCTGGAGGTCGCCCAGCGGGCCGCCGACGCGGTGTACGGAGGCGGGCCGGCGCCCACGCTGCTCGTCATCGCTCATGGGAGGACCCTACGTGACACCCACCTAAGTGGACACCTTGCCCGTTTAACTTCTCCCGTGGCATGCTAAATGGACACCGCGTCCATTTAGTTGGTGCTGTGCCCCGCCACCCGCCCCAGGGAGATCCAGATGCACACCGCGCTGCTCGCCGCAGCCCTGCTCGTCGGCTGTCTGCTGGCCGTCCAGAGCTCGGTGAACCTCCAGCTCAACTCCGCCGTCGGCACCCCGTACGGCGCCTCGGCCATCCAGCTCGGCGTGGCGACCGGGCTGCTCCTGGTCCTCGCGGCGGCCACGGGCGTGCTCGGCACACTCGGCAGGCTGCCCGACGTGGAGCCCTGGCTCCTCCTCGGCGGGCTCGCCAGCCCGCTCTACATCACCAGCGGCATCCTGCTCTTCCCCCGGCTGGGCGCACTCGCCGCCGTGGGGCTCTTCGTCACCGGCCAGATGTTCGCCTCACTGGCCCTGGACCTCTTCGGTCTGCTCGGCATCGCCCGCAAGGACCTGACCGTCGGCATCGCGCTGGGCGCCGTGGCCGTCCTCATCGGCATCGTCGTGATCATCCGCGGCCAGAAGGCGTCCGCCCCCGCCGGCGCCCCCAAGACCTCCGGCGCCGGACGGGCCGCCTGGCTGGGCCTCGGCATCCTCGCGGGCGCCGTCCTGCCGGTCCAGGGCGCGGTCAACGCCCAGTTGCGCGACCGGCTGAAGGAGCCGATCACCGTCGCCGTCATCAGCTTCACGGTGGCCACCTTCACCATCGCCGTCGTGCTGCTGGTGCTGTATCTGACCCGGCGGACCAGCAAGCCGAAAATCGCCCCGCTGAAGCGGATGCCGTGGTGGGGCTGGCTCGGCGGGGCCTGCGCCGCCGCCTATGTCACCGGCACCTTCCTGCTCATGCCGTCCATCGGCGCGGCCGTCACCATCGCACTCACCGTCACCGGGCAGCAGCTCACCTCTGCGCTGATCGACCACCGGGGCCTCTTCCGACTGCCGCAGCGGGCCCTCACCAAGCCGCGCGTGATCGGCCTCGCCCTCCTCATCGCCGGCTCGCTCACCATCCAGCTGGCCTGACAACGGTCCGGCCCCCGACCTTCCACGGAGTACGTCATGAAGCCGTCCTACACCGCCGGGCCGGACATCCAGGTCCTTCCCTCGGCCCTGCCCATACCCGGCCTCGGCGACCAGCCGGTCAACGCCTTCCTGATCCGGGACGGGCAGCCGCTGCTCATCGACACCGGCATGCCCGTCGACCGGGAGGGGTTCCTGGCGGCGCTCTGGTCTCTGATCGACCCCGCCGATCTGCGCTGGGTCGTCATCACCCACGACGACCGCGACCACACCGGCGCGCTGCTCCCGATCCTCGAAGCGGCGCCCCGGGCGAAAGTCATCACCAACGCCCTGTCCCTCACCCGGATCTCCGAAGAGTTCGCCATCCCTCCGGAACGCGTGGTGACAGCCGATCCGGGAAGCCGGATCAAGCTCGGCGACCGCGAACTGAGTTTCCACCGGCCGCCCACCTTCGACGCGCCGGGGACCCTCGCCGTGTTCGACCACGCGGACGGGACGCTCTACAGCTCCGACAGTTTCGGAGCCGTACTCCCGGAGACCGCGGAGGATTTCACCGAGCTGGCCGAGGATGAGTTCTTCGACGGTTTCGACGTCCTCAACCGGGCGATAGCCCCCTGGACCGCGCTGGTCGACGAGGCGAAGTTCACCGCCTCGGTACGCGAGCTGGCGCGGCTGCGCCCCGAGCGGCTGCTCAGCGCCCACGGGCCCACCGTCCGGGGCCGGGCCGTGGAGCCGCTCTTCACCGCGATGGCCCGCATCCCCACCCTGCCCGCCTGGCTGCCCGGCGCCGACCTCGACCTGGAGGCGGCCCTGGACACCCACGAGGCCGCCGCCGGGCGGCGGTGACCCACGGCCGCACCTCCGGACCGTCGCATCCCCCTCAGGAGTTCGTCATGTCTGTCCCGACCGCCACCTGCCCGGCCCCGCCGCGCGGAGTCATCACCGTCCACTCCGACATCTGGTGTTCCTTCGCGCACATCGCGATCCACCGGCTGCACGCCACCCGCACCCGGCTGGGACTGGAGCGCCGGGTCTCCTTCGACCTGCGCGCCTTCCCGCTGGAACTGCTCAACGACGCGCCCAGCCCCCGCCCCGGCACGGACAGCGAGGCCGCCCGGATGGGTTCCCTGGAGCCGGGCGCGGGCTGGCAGCTGTGGCAGGCCAAGGACTGGCTCTACCCCTCCACGACCCTGCCCGCCCTGGAGGCCGTCCTCGCCGCCAAGGAGCAGAGCCTCCACGCCTCCGAACAGCTCGACCTCGGGCTGCGCCGGGCGTTCTGGGCCGAGTCACGTTGCATCAGCCACCGCAAGGTCATCCTGGACGTAGCCCGGGACACCGGGGCGGTGGACGTCGGCGCGCTCAGCGAGGCGCTGGACGACGGGCGGGCCCGGCGCGCGCTGGCCGACCAGGCCGCTCTCTCGGCCACCGACCGCATCACCTGCTCCCCGCACCTCTTCCTGCCCGACGGCTCCGACCACGCCAACCCGGGGATCGAGGTGCGCTGGGAAGGTGCGTACGGCATCGGCTGGCCGGTCGTCCGCTCCGACGACCCGACCGTGTACGAGGACCTGCTGCTGTCCGCCGCCACCGGATGATCCGGGGCGGCGGACAGCAGGGGTGAGGCTTCTACTCCAGCCACTTCTTCCAGACGTCCGGGTGGCGGTCGATCCACCGCTTCGCCGCCTCCTCGGGCGACAGCCGCTGCGAGGCGATCATCTCGGAGACCTCGTTCTGGTCCTGCTCCGACCAGTGGAACTTCTTCAGGAAGTCGGCCGCGTCCCCGCCGCGCTCGACGAAGTCGGCGTTGAGGAACTTCTGCAGCGGTGTCGTCGGGTAGGCGCAGTCGATGTCCTCGGGAGCCTTGGCCGCGCACTCCTCGGTGTACTCGGGGAGCTTCACCTCGACCATGGGCACCTCGTTGAACAGCCACTGCGGCTGGTACCAGTAGCTGAGGAAGGGCTTCTTCTCCTTGGCGAACTGCTGGATCTGGGTGATCTGGGCCGCCTCGGAACCGGCGAAGACCACCTTGTAGTCCAGGTCCAGGTTC
Source organism: Kitasatospora albolonga (assembly GCA_002082585.1). Lineage (NCBI taxonomy): Bacteria > Bacillati > Actinomycetota > Actinomycetes > Kitasatosporales > Streptomycetaceae > Kitasatospora > Kitasatospora albolonga. Next base: position 7,305,106 of record CP020563.1, on the reverse strand, counting down.
TTCACCAGGGCCACGTCGTTGGTGACGTAGGAGGGCGAGCCGTCCATCAGCTGGCCCTTGCCGCCGCTCTCGGCGGTCCGCAGTTCCTTCGCGTACTTGTTGAGGTTCTTCCAGTCCGTGACGTCCGGGTTCTTGTCGGCCCAGTACTTGGGGACGTACCAGCCGATGTGGCCGGTCACCCCGAGGTCGCCGCCCCGGACGATGGTCTTCTTCTCCTCGACGTACAGCTTCTCCTGGTCCGGGTGGCCCCAGTCCTCCAGGATCGCGTCCACGCGGCCCTGGCTGAGGGCGTCCCAGGCGGGGACCTCGTCGGTCTGCACGAGGTCGACGCGGTAGCCGAGCTCCTCCTTGAGGAGCTGCTCGGCCACGGCCACGTTCGCCTGGGCGCCGACCCAGGACTGGACGGAGAGGGTGACCGTCTTGACCCCGGCGGGGGCGGCGAACGGGGATGCCTGCCGGGTCATGTCGGCGGCGCCGCAGCCCGCCGTGGTGAGCAGGGCGGTGGCCGAGGCGAGCGCCACGAGCAGGCGGGTTCGGGAGCGGTTCATCTCAGCTCTCCTGTCGCTGGCGGCGGGCGGTGGGCTGGGTGACCCGGTCGAGCATCAGGCCGAGGCAGACGATCGCCGCTCCGGCGACGAGCCCGGTGGCCAGGTCGCCCTGGGCGAGGCCGAAGACGACGTCGTAACCCAGTGCGCCGGAACCGACCAGTCCGCCGATGATGACGACGGCGAGGACGAGGACGACGGCCTGGTTGACGGCGAGCAGCAGGGAGGGCCGGGCCAGGGGGATCTGGACCTGGCGCAGTTGCTGGCCCGGGGTCGCGCCGAGCGAGCGCGCGCCCTCCAGTGCCGCCGGGTCGACGCCCCGCAGGCCCTGGGTGGTGATGCGGACGACGGCGGGCAGCGCGTAGACGACGGCCGCCGCGGCGGCGGGGGCGCGGCCGACGCCGAAGAGGGCGACGACGGGGATCAGGTAGACGAACTGCGGCATGGTCTGGAAGACGTCCAGGACCGGTCGCAGCAGCTTCTCCAGTCGCTCGCTGCGCGCGGCGCCGATCGCGATGGAGAAGCCGAGGACCAGGGTGACCGCCACGGCGGCGATCACCTGGCTGAGGGTGTCCATCGACGGTTCCCAGACGCCGAGGACGCCGATCGCGGCCATCGCGAGCACGGCGGTGGCGGCGGTGCGCCAGGTGCCGATGGTCCAGGCGAGGGCGGCGACGATGAGCAGCACCGACCACCAGGGCAGCCCGGTGAGTCCGCTGCGCAGCGGGTTGAGGACGCCGCCGGTGAAGTGGGAGGCCAGGTCGGCGGTGCCGCCGACGACGGGGACCCCGGTGTAGAGGTGGTCGACCATCCAGTCCTTGGCGGTGTTCACCGGTCCGGCGATGGCCACGGTGAGGTCGTCGGGCCAGACGCGGCCGTCGGTGAGGCGTCCGGCGAACGCGACGGCGGCGGCGACCAGGGCGGCCAGGCCCCAGCCGCGCCACCCGCGCAGGAGGGCCGGGCCGGTGGGTTCGGTGCCGATGCGACGGCCCGCCGCCTCCGTCGTACGGTCCAGGACGACGGCCAGCAGCACGATCGGGATGCCCGCGGCGAGGGCGGCGCCCACGTCGACGGCGGAGAGCGCCTGGTAGACCCGGTCGCCGAGGCCGCCCGCGCCGATCACGGACGCGATGACGGCCATGGAGAGCGCCATCATGATGGTCTGGTTGAGGCCGAGCAGCAGCTCCTTTCGGGCCAGCGGGAGCCGGGCGGTGAGCAGCCGCTGCCGTCCGGTCGCGCCGAGCGAGGTGACGGCCTCCATGACCCCGCCGTCCGCGCCGCGCAGGCCGAGCGCGGTGAGCCGGGCCATCGGCGGAGCCGCGTACACGACGGTGGCGAGGACCGCTCCGGGCACGCCGATGCCGAAGACCAGCACCACGGGCAGCAGATAGGCGAAGGCGGGCAGCACCTGCATGGTGTCGAGCACCGGGCGCAGCACGCGGAACGTGCGGTCGGAGAGTCCGGCGGCCAGGCCGAGGAGGAGGCCGAGGACGACGGAGGCCAAGACGGCGACGACCATGAGCGCGAGCGTCTGCATGGTCGGCACCCACATGCCGAGCAGTCCGCAGGCCAGGAAGGAGGCGGCGGCGGTGAGCGCGAGCCTGATACCGGCGACCCGCCAGGCGACGGCGGCGGCGAGCACGGTGACCCCGGCCCAGCCGAGGGCCAGGAGCACCAGGTAGACGCCGCGCACGGAGAGCACGACGGCGTTGCTGATGTGGCCGAAGAAGTAGAGGAAGAGCGGGTGGCTGTCCCGGTTGGAGACGATCCAGTCGGTGACGCTGCCGAGCGGCCCGGACAGGTCGGCGGTGAGCGCGTCGGGCCAGATGCCGCCGCCCCAGCGGCTGTGCGCGAGGGGGACGAGGAGTACGGCGGCGAGCGCGAGGAGCAGGAGCTTTCCGGCGGCCGGGCGTTCGCGCAGGGCGGCCAGCGGCCCCCGGCCCGTGCCCGGCCGGGCGGGGCGGACCGGGGTGGCCTGTGCGGTGGCCATCAGACGGTCACCTCGCGGGGGCCGTCGGGTGCTGCGGGGCCGTCCGCCGCGGATGTTCCGGCCACCACGTCCAGCAGGCACGCGTGGTCCACGACGCCGACGAGCCGGCCGCCGTCCATCACCCGGGCGGCGGGGTCGCCGGAGCGGGAGACCGCCTCGATGGCCTCGGAGACCGTGGCGTCGGGGCGTACGGCCGGGCCGCGCTCGCTCTCCCCGGCGAGCGCGGGGCGCATGGCGGTGGCGACGGTGAGGACCTGCTCGCGCGGCACGTCCCGGACGAACTCGGTGACGTAGTCGTCGGCGGGCGAGCCCACGATCTCCTCGGGCGTGCCGAGCTGGACGATGCCGCCGTCGCGCATGAGGGCGATCCGGGTGCCCAGGCGCAGCGCCTCGCTGAGGTCGTGGGTGATGAAGACCATGGTGCGGCCCTCCTCGCAATGCAGCCGGACCACCTCGTCCTGCATCTCGCGGCGGATCAGCGGGTCCAGCGCGCTGAACGGCTCGTCGAAGAGGAGGACGGAGGGGTCGACGGCGAGCGCGCGGGCCAGCCCGACACGCTGCTGCTGGCCGCCGGAGAGCTGGGACGGACGGCGGTCCTCCAGACCGGCGAGGCCGACCTTCTCCACCAACTCGGCGGCCTTGGCGCGGCGTTCGGCCTTGCCGATCCCCTGGATCTCCAGGCCGTAGGCGATGTTGTCCAACACCGTGCGGTGCGGGAGCAGTCCGAAGTGCTGGAAGACCATCGCGGTGCGGTGGCGGCGGAGTTCGCGCAGCCGGGCGCGGTCCATCGCGAGGACGTCCTCGCCGTCGATGGCGAGGGTGCCGCTGGTGGGCTCGATGAGCCGGGTCAGACAGCGTACGAGGGTCGACTTGCCGGAGCCCGACAGGCCCATGACGACGAAGACCTCGCCCTTGCGGACGTCGAAGGAGACATCGCGGACGGCGGCGGTGCAGCCGGTGGCCTCGCGCAGTTCGGCGGGCGGGAGTGCGGCGTACTCGCTGCCGGGGATGCGGTCGGCCTTGGGGCCGAAGACCTTCCAGAGGTCGCGTACGGAGAAGACGGCGTCCTCGGCCGTCTCGACGGGGGCCTCGGGGGCGCGGGTCGCGGTCATCGGGCGTCACCTCCGGTGCGGGTACCAGTGGCCGGGACCGGGTGGCCCGCCTCCTGGGCGAGGATTTCGGCGCACTTCTCGCCGACCATGAGGACGCCGATCATCGGGTTGACGGCGGGCATGGTCGGGAAGACCGACGCGTCCGCGATGCGGATGCCCTCAAGGCCACGGATGCGCAACTGCGGGTCCACGACGGCCTCTTGGTCGTCGGCGGCCCCCATCCTGCACGTGCCCGCCGGGTGGTAGACGGTGTGGGCGACCTTGCGGGCGTACTCGCTCAGCTCCTCGTCCGAGGTGATCTCGGGGCCGGGGCAGACCTCGCGCTTCAGCCAGTGGGCGAGCGGTTCGGTGGCCGCGATCTCGCGGGCGAGCCTGATGCCGTCGACCAGGGTGCGGCCGTCGTAGTCGTCCTCGTCGGTGAAGTACCGGAAGTCCAGGGCGGGCTTGGCCTCGGGGTCGGCGCTCGTGAGGTAGAGGCGGCCCCGGCTGCGCGGCTTGGGGATGTTCGGGGTCATCGACACCCCGTGCTCGGGCTTCTCGTAGCCGAGCCGCTCCGGGTTGTCGGTGAAGGGGATCTGGTAGAAGTGGAACATCAGGTCCGGGCCCCGGGATTCGGGGTCGCGGCGGACGAAGAGTCCCGCGTCGGAGTCCATCGCGGAGTTCTCCGGGATGGGTCCGTCGGTCTCCCAGACGATGACGGACTCGGGGTGGTCGAGGAGGTTCTCGCCGACGCCCGGAAGGTCGTGGCGCACCTCGATGCCCAGCGCTTCGAGGTCCTCGCGCGGGCCGATCCCGGAGTGCAGCAGCAGCCGGGGCGTGTCCACCGCGCCCGCGCAGACGATGACTTCGCGGGCGGCGCGCACGAGGATCTCATCGCCGTCCTTCGTCCGGACGTGGACGCCGGTGGCGCGGGTGCCGTCGAACTCCAGGCGGTAGGCCCAGGTCTCCAGCAGAATGCGGAGGCCCGGCCGGTCACCGGCCTCGATGTGCGGGTGGAGGTAGGCGACCGAGGCGGAGGAGCGCTTGTTGTTCTCGGGGTGGTAGGCGAGGTCGAAGAAGCCGACGCCCTCGTGGAACGGCTTGCGGTTGAAGCTGTCCACGCGCGGGACCCCGGCCGCCTGCTGGGCGGCGTCGACGAAGTCGCGGGCGATGGCGTTGCGGTCCTTCTCGTCCACCGGGACGATGTTGTTGCGCAGCCTGGCGAAGTACGGGTCCATCGCGGCCGCGCCCCAGCCCTCGGCGCCCGCCTCGGCCCACTCGTCCCAGTCGCCGGGCAGCGGCTTGAAGCTGATGAGGGTGTTGTGCGAGGAGCAGCCGCCGAGGACCCGGGCGCGGCTGTGCCGGATGTGGCTGTTGCCGCGCGGCTGTTCGGTGGTGGGGTAGTCGTAGTCGAGGTCGCCGCCGAGGAGGCCGAGCCAGCGGCGCAGGGTCAGCACGTCGTCGCGGTCGATGTCGGTGGGGCCGCCCTCGATGACGGTGACGGTGACGTCCGGGTCCTCGGTGAGCCGGGAGGCGATGACCGATCCGGCGGTGCCGCCGCCGACGATCACGTAGTCGGCCACGGGTCCTTCGGGGTCGGGGACTGCGGTGCTGCGGGGGGTGGAGGGCATCGGTCACTGCTCCTTCTGCAAGGTTCGTGCGTGTGCGTGGTGCTGCGAACAGCCGGGCGGGACCGGGCGGGTCGGGTGGGCGCCCGGTCCCCGCAGGTGTCAGCCGGCGAACCAGCGCTGGGGGCGCGGGTTGAGGTTCTGGTAGATGTGCTTGGACTCGCGGTACTCGGCGAGGCCGGTGGGGCCGAGCTCACGCCCCGTACCGGACTTGCCGAAGCCGCCCCACTCGGCCTGCGGCAGGTAGGGGTGGTAGTCGTTGATCCAGACGGTGCCGTGGCGCAGTCGTCCGGCGACCCGGCGGGCGCGGCCCGCGTCCGTGGTCCAGACGGCGCCCGCGAGGCCGTAGTCGGTGTCGTTGGCCAGGGTGATGGCCTCTTCCTCGGTACGGAAGGTCTCGACGGTGAGGATCGGGCCGAAGGTCTCCTCGCGGACCACCTTCATCTCGCGGTGGCAGCCGTCGAGGACGGTCGGCCGGTAGAAGTAACCGCCTTCGGGGCGTACGTCGTTGGGCTTCGGGCGCTCGCCACCGGCCCGGACGATCGCGCCCTCCTCGCGGGCGGAGGCCACGTACGCCTCGACCTTGGCGAGCTGCTGGGCGGAGACGAGGGGGCCGCACTCGACGCCGTCGAGGGTGCCCCGGCCGAGGCGGATGGCGTCGGCGCGGCGGGCCAGTTCGGTGACGAAGCGCTCGCTGACGCTGTCCTGGATGATCAGGCGGGCCCCGGCGGAGCAGACCTGGCCACTGTGGAAGAAGGCGGCGTTCAGGGCCTGGTCGACGGCGGTGTCGAAGCCCTCGTCGGTGGCGCAGGCATCGGCGAAGACCACGTTGGGGTTCTTGCCGCCGAGCTCCAGGGCGACCTTCTTCACGGTGGGCGCGGCGGCCCGGGCCACCTTCGTACCGCTGGCGAGGCCGCCGGTGAAGGAGACCAGGTCCACGTCGGGGTGCTCGGAGAGCCGGGCGCCGACGGGGTCGCCCGCGCCGGTGACGAGGTTGGCGGCCCCGTCGGGGAGGCCGGCCTCGGCGAGGAGCCTGATCAGGTGGACGGTGGAGAGCGGGGTGACCTCGCTGGGCTTGAGCACGAAGGTGTTGCCCGCGGCGAGGGCGGGGGCGATCTTCCAGCTGGCCTGGAGGAGGGGGTAGTTCCAGGGGGCGATCAGGGCGCAGACGCCGACGGGCTCGTGGACGACGATGCTGTGCACGTCGGGGTCGCCCGCGTCGACGACCCGGCCGCCGCTCTCGTTCATCACCAGGTCGGCGAAGTAGCGGAAGGCGTTGGTCACGTCGTCCACGTCGACCCGGCCCTCTTCGAGGGTCTTGCCGGTGTCGCGGCTCTCGGTGATCGCGATCTCCTCGCGGTCCCGCTGGAGCAGCTCGGCGACCCGGCGCAGCAGGGCGGCCCGCTCGGCGACGGGCTTGTGCGGCCAGGGGCCGTCGTCGAAGGCGCGGCGCGCCGCCGCGATCGCCGCGTCGGTGTCCTCGGTGCCGCCCTCAGCGACGACGGCCAGGACGGTGGCGTCGGCGGGGTCGATGACCTCGCGCGTCGCGCCGGAGGCGGCGGCCCGCCAGGTGCCGTCGATGTGGATGGTGCTGAGCGCCGACATGTCGTGTTTAGCCTTCCGTACCCGAAATGCCCCCGCCGGTTCGGCCGGGGGCGTTCTGCGCGGTGGACCGGGGTACGGCCACACCAGCGGACGGGGCCCCTCCCCCGTCCGCCGGAATGTATGCCAAGAATTTAACTCTGCGTGATGTACCTCACTCGGGGGCGGGGCATGGAGTACCGGTCACCGCCGCCCCGGACCGGGCCGCGGTGACAGGCACCCGGACCGGCCCGGGCTCCGGGTCGGCCCAGCGGCTCCCCCTCAGCCCAGCAGCACCGGGAAGGCAGCCATGTCGTTCTGCGTCATCACCGGCAGCTTGGTGATCTCCTCGTCCGGGACGGCGAGCCGCAGGCCGGGGAAGCGGCCGAAGAGCGCGGGCAGGGCGATGCCCGCCTCCACCCGGGAGAGCGCGGCGCCGGGGCAGATGTGGGGGCCGTGACCGAAGGTCATGTGGCGGTTGCGGGTGGGGCGGGTGATGTCGAAGGCGTCGGCGTCCTCGCCGTGCTGCTCGAGGTCGCGGCCGATGACGCGGTAGGAGATGACGACCCCCTCACCCTTCCTGATCACGGTGTCGCCGACGGTGATGTCCTCGGTGGCGAACCGCATCAGCAGGTGGGTGGTGGGGGTGTCCCAGCGCAGCGTCTCCTCGACCACCGCGTCCCAGCCGACCTCGCCGGAGCGCACCTTCGCCAGCTGGTCGGGGTGGGCGAGCAGGGCGCGTACGGCGTTGAGGATGAGCCCGATCGTCGTCTCGTGCCCGGCGGCGACCATCGCCTTCAGATTGCCGACGACCTCCTCCTCGGTGAGCGGCTCGCCGCCCTCCTCGGCCAGGATCAGCGCGCTGGTGAGGTCGTCCGTGGGATGGGCGGTCTTCTCCCGTACGAGGCCGGTGTAGAAGACGTCCAGGTCGGCGAGGAGTCTGAGGCGTTCCTCCTGGGGGGTGAGCATGGAGAAGAACGCCTTGTACTGCCGGGTGAGCATCGGGTGCTGGGACTCGTCGACGCCCATGAGCATCCCGACGACCTTCATCGGCAGCGGCTGGGCGAAGACCGCCTTCAGGTCGACGACGCCGTCCTCGCCGCGCGCCGCGTCGAGGTTGTCCAGCAGTTCGTCGGTGAACTTCTCGATGGCGGGACGGATCGCTTCGAGCCGCCGGGGGGTGAGCGCCTGCGAGGTCTTGGTGCGGAGCCGCCGGTGCTCGGCCCCGTCCACGGTGAACATGGAGCGCCCGGCGTCGATCATGCCGATCAGCGGCCATGCACGTGTCACCACTCCGGTTCGCCACAGCTCCCAGGCTTCGATGTCCTTCACCAGCCGTGGATCGACGAGGAGTTGACGGGCCTCGGCGTGCCGGGTGACCGTCCAGGCGGGCACCCCGAGCAGCTCGATCCGGGCGAGCACTCCGGCGTCGCGCAGCCGCGCGGTCTCCCCGTCCAGGTCCTGGACCATGGGGTCGATGGCGATGACCCCGGTGCTCCGGTCGGCTTGCGCGGCGGCGGTGTGCGGGCAGTTCACGATGCGTCTCCTGTCGTGCGTACGGGGGTGAAGCGGACAGGCAGCGAGGTCATTCCGCGCAGGAAGGCGGAGGGCCTGCGCACCAGCTCCGTTGCCGGTACTGCCAGTTCGAGGTCGGGGAGCCGGTCGAGGAGGACTTCGATCCCGGTACGGGCGATGATCTCGGCGATCTCCTGCGCGGGGAAGGGGCAGCGGTACTCACCGTGGCTGAACGCCATGTGGGCGCTGTTGCCGCCCCGCCCGGACCGCACCACCGCGTCCGTGACCTGCTGGCGGATGTGGGGATCGGCGTTGGCGGCGCCGAGTCCGAGGAGCAGCATGTCGCCGCGGGCGATGTTCCGCCCGCCGAGCCGGGCGTCCCGTGACGCCCACCGCCCGGCCAGGATCTGGGTCGGGCCGTCCTCCCAGAGCACCTCGTTCATGGCCTCGGCGACGCTGTGCCGGCCACCGGCGAGGGAGTCGGCGAACTGGTCCTCGGTGAGCATCAGCCGGGTGGAGTTGCCGATCCAGTCGGCGGTGGTGAGGTGCCCGGCGGCCGTGATGGCCATGAGGTCGAGCGCGTACTCCTCGTCCGTGAAGGGTTCGGGGTGGGCGAGCATCCGGGAGGTCACGTCGTCCCCGGGGTGCGCTCGCTTGGCCGCGACGAGCCGGTGCATGTGCTCGCCGAAGCGCAGGTGTGCCTTCTGCGCGTCGGGCCCGCCGTCGGCCAGGTCCTTGAGCACCCGGGCGATGTCGGCGCCCTCGTCGTCGGGGAAGCCGACGAGCCGGGCGAGGACGAGGACGGGGAGCGGTTCGGCGAACTCGGCCACCAGGTCGGCGGTGCCCCGGCTGCACACGGCGTCGATGAGCCGGTCCGCCAGCTGCTCGCAGTGCTGCCGGATCTCGAAGGGGTCGGCCGCCTCCAGGGCCGGTACGACCATGTCGGCATGGCGGCGGTGCTCGGCCCCGGCGGTGAAGTAGATGGAGGGCATGGGGGTCCCCACCATGGGCAGCAGCGGCCAGTCGGCGGGGATGTTCTCCCACTGGTTCCACAGGGAGACGTCCCGGGGGTACAACTCCCCGTCGCTGGTGACCTGGTGGAGTTCCCGGTAGCCGATCACCAGCCAGGCGGGGAAGCCGCCGGGCAGCTCGACGGGGACGACGGGGCCGTGGTCGCGCCGCATGGCGCGGTAGAGCGCCTGGGGTTCGGTGTGGAAGCCGGGGCCGCTGAGCGGAACGGCTCCTGGAACTCCCGTACCCGCTGTGCCTCCCGTGCCTCCCGGGCCGGAGCTCATGGGGCAGCCGCCGCCGGTACCGGCCGGGGACGCGGGCGTGGCGGACGAGGGGTTCGTCATCGTACGGACTCCAGTGGCGACGGCTTCGCGCGTTGCGACCATACGATCAACGCGGCACCACTATAAGGAGGTTCCGTGAACCGTCGGGGCCGATCAGCCCCTTTTCCTGCCCACTTTTCGACGGCACACCCACCCTCCGGTGATCGCTCTCGTACGACATCTGCACAGGTTTGATCACAAGATCGACACCCGGGTCCGCGGCCCCGCTCTACGATCGGGGGCGTGTGCGCAGATGTCATGGTTGCCGAGGACGACGAGAAGCAGGCCGAGCTCGTACGCCGCTATCTGGAACGGGAGGGCCACTCCGTACGGATCGTGGGCGACGGCCTCGCCGCGCTCGACGCCGTACGGCACCGGGAGCCCGACCTCCTCGTCCTCGATGTGATGATGCCCCGGGCGGACGGGCTGGACGTGGTGCGGGTGCTGCGGGCCGAGGCCCGGGAGCTGCCCGTGCTGATGCTGACCGCCCGCACCACCGAGGACGACCTGCTGCTCGGGCTCGACCTCGGCGCGGACGACTACATGTCCAAGCCGTACAGCCCGCGCGAGCTGATGGCCCGCGTCCGCACCCTGCTGCGCCGCACCCGGCGGCCGGGCGGCGGCGCGGCCCCGGCGCCCGAGGACCCCGTCCTGCGGGTGGGCGGCCTGGTGGTCGATCCGGAGCGGCACGAGGTGACGGTGGACGGCGAGCCGGTGGAGTGCACCCGGGGCGAGTTCCGCATCCTGGCCGCGCTGGCGGCCGGTCCCGACCGGGTGTTCAGCCGTCAGCGGCTGCTGGAGGAACTGCACGGCTTCGACCGCTACATCAGCGACCGGACGGTCGACGTGCACGTCATGAACCTCCGCAAGAAGATCGAGCCCGCTCCCCGGCGGCCGGTGCGCCTGCTCACCGTCTTCGGGGTCGGCTACAAGCTGACCGACCCGGCGAAGGCGAAAGCCGCTCGGCGTGGCTAGGAACCGGTCCTCGCGGGTGCCGCTGCGGCGGAGTCTGCTGGGGCGGCTGCTCGGGGTGTCGGCGCTGGTGGCCGCGTGTTCGGTGGCGGCCACCGCCTGGCTCGCCGTCCAGACCACCTCGGGCGCCATCAAGCAGGAGCAGGGCCAGAACCTCACCGCCGACGCCCGGATCTACGACACCCTGCTCGGTTACGCCGCCCGCCACCCGACCTGGGACGGGGTGGACGCGACGGTACGGGAGCTGGCCGAGCAGTCGGGCCGCCGCGTCGCGCTGACCACGCAGAGCAGGCAGCCGCTCGCCGACTCCGCGACCGCGCCGGACGCGCCCGCGCTGCCGCCGGAAGCCTCCGCCGTGGTCGACCCGTTGTCCGTGGACACCGTCCTGGCCGCCCGGTCCGCCGAGGGGCAGGGGACGGCCGCCGACCGGATCGACCCGCGCGCGGTGGGGCCGTTCCTGCTGCCCGCAGCCGAGCGTACGGCGCTGCGGCGGACCGCCGACCGGAACGCGGCCTGCCTGAACCGGGCGGGGATCGCCGCGGACGTGGTCGTCGGGCCGAGCGGACGGCCCCGGGTGCAGATGGTGGGCAACGACCCCGAACGGGCGCTGGGCACCCGGTGCGACCCCGCGGACCTGGACGCCCCCACCCGTACGGAGAAGAAGGCCCTCGGCGCGCTCAACGAGCTGGCCGACGCCTGTCTGAAGCGCCAGGACCGCGGCGGTGTGCGGCTCAACCGGGACCTCTCCTGGGGCGAGAGGGCCGTCGCGCCCGGGCCCCTGCCCGTACCGGGCGACGCGACCGAGGCCCGCCCCGCACCGGCCGTCGAGCCGCCCCGGGAGCTCACCGGGGAGGACGACCGGGCCATCGCCTCGTGCGTGGGGACGGCCCGCAGCGAACAGCTCAGCTCGTACGTGGCCTCCCCCGCGCTCCTGTTCATCGGCGACGAGGGCGGTGCCACGGTGCCCGGCTTCGATCTCTCCCCCGCCAACACCGCGAAGATCGCCGGAGCAGCGGCACTGGTCCTGGCGCTGACCGTGGGCGCTTCGGTGCTCGCGGGCGCCCGGCTGGTCCGCCCGCTGCACGCGCTGACCGGGGCCGCGCAGCGGATGCGGGACGGCGAGGAGCACGCCTCCGTCCCGGTCGCGGGGGACGACGAGATCGGCCGGCTGTCCGCCGCGTTCAACGGCATGTCCGCGCACCGGGCGCGGCTGGAGGCGCAGCGCAAGGCCATGGTCAGCGATGTGGCCCATGAGCTGCGCACCCCGCTGAGCAACATCCGCGGCTGGCTGGAGGCGGCCCAGGACGGTCTGGCCGACCCGGACCCGGCGTTCGTCTCCTCGCTGCTGGAGGAGGCGGTGCAGCTCCAGCACATCATCGACGACCTCCAGGACCTGGCCGCCGCCGACGCCGGGGCGCTGCGGCTGCACCCCGGACCGGTGCGCGTCCACGAACTGCTGGGCCAGGTGGCCGCCGCCCATCAGGCCCGCGCGGAGACGGCGGGCGTCACCCTGACCGTGGTGACCACCGCTCCGGCCCCGGCCCTGGAGGCGGACCCGGTCCGGCTGCGGCAGGCGGTGGGCAACCTGGTCTCCAACGCCGTACGGCACACTCCGGCGGGCGGGACGGTGGCGCTACGGGCGTACGGGGGCGGGGGCGGCGCCGGGCCGGAGGGCGGGGGCGGGTCAGGGGCCGGGCAGGTCGTGATCGAGGTGGCGGACACCGGGACCGGCATTCCGGCCGGGGACCTCCCGTACGTCTTCGACCGCTTCTGGCGTGCGGAGAAGTCCCGCAGCCGCCGTACGGGAGGGAGCGGCCTCGGCCTCGCCATCGTCCGGAAGCTGGCCGAGGCGCACGGCGGGACGGCGGAGGCGAGCAGTACGGAGGGGACGGGTTCGGCCTTCACGCTCCGCCTCCCGGCCACCGCGCCCGCGCGCGGACAGGGTGACCGAAGCCGAGCGGGCCGCCCTGGCGGGATGGCCTGAGGGCCGCCCTGACGGGATGACCTGGGGGGGACGACCGGGGGGACGACCCTGGGGGGCGACCTGACGGGATGGCCACAGCGCCCTGACAGCTTCCTCATAACTTCCGGCGAGCCTGGCTCCACCGCCCCGTACCCGGTGCACACCGCACCCGGGCCCGTCACGGGGCACCGTATGGAATGGAGCCGCCCGTATGACCGTTTCGACCGCTCGTCTCTCCCTGCGCACCGCCGCGCTCACCGCCGTCGCGGCCGCCGCGGTGCTGGTCCCGTCCACCGCGGCCTTCGCCGACGCGTCCCCGCGGCCGTCGGCGCCCGCCGAGAGCACCCCGTCGGTCTCTCCGGAGCGGGCGAGGGCCGCCGAGGAGGCGCCGAGGGAGGCCGCGCCGAAGGAGGCCCGCCCCTCGGCCGTACCCCGGGGTGGCGTCGCCGCGGGCGACCGCCCGGCACCTGCGGCACCGGCACCCGAGGAGGCCGCCGCCCCGGTGGTCGCGCCGCGCGGTGGTGTGGCGGCCGGTGAGCGCCCGGCCGGTACGGGCGACAACAACAGCACGACGGCCCTCGCCGGTTCGGTGGCCGGAGCCGCCCTGCTCGCGGGCGCGGGCACCCTCGTGCTGCGCCGCCGCAACGGCTGACCCACCGTCACCCCTCACCCCTGACACCGCTGTGGCCGCCGCCCCGCACCGGGCGGCGGCCACAGCCGGTGGTCGGGTCACCTCCTGGAGCCAGCCCCATGCCCATCCGCCCCTCCTCCCCCACCCGCCGACCGCGAACGGCCCCTCTGCTGTCCGCCCTCGTCATCTGCGCGGCCCTGGTGGGCTGCGCGGGACCGGCACCGGTACCGTCAGCCACCGAGCCCCCGGCGACGGCCTCCGCCCCGGCCCCCACCGCGACACACCAGCCGTCGGCCTCCCCGGACAGCCCGGCCCCCGCCCATCTCTCCATCCCCTCCCTCAACATCCGCAGCTCCCTCATGCGTCTGGGGCTCAACGCGGACGGCACGGTCGAGGTCCCGCCCGCCGAACAGGGCATGACAGCGGGCTGGTACACGGGCGGAGCCGTACCCGGCGGGCCGGGACCGGCCGTGCTGATCGGCCACAACGACACCCGCTTCGGCCGGGCCGTCTTCCACGACCTCAAGGACATCCGCAAGGGCGCCGAGGTGCGCGTCCGCGACACGAACGGCACGTCCCTGAGCTTCAGGGTCACGGGCAAGGAGACGGTCGCCAAGAAGGCGTTCCCCACCGAACGTGTCTACGGGGCCACCCAGGAAAGCACACTGCGGCTGATCACCTGCGACGGCGCGTTCGACGCGGAGGGCCACCCCGTGGACAACCTGATCGTCTACGCCGAGTTGATCTTTGGCTGAATCCTGATGTCAGCGAGCCGGACAGACTCCTGGCATCCGATGTCTACCCGTGGGTAACTGCCGCTGCTTTGATGGGTGCCACCCGGTACGCCCCCACTCATTCAGCAGGAGACCTCGTGCCGCACTCCGCTTCCCGCCGCCTGTCCGCGATGGCCCTCACCGCCGCGCTCGCTGCCGTCCCCTTGGCCGTGAACGCACCCTCGGCCACGGCCGCCACGACCGCCGACACCCCCTCGCTGCGGGTGCTCTCGTACAACGCGTTCCTCTTCAGCAAGACCCTGTACCCGAACTGGGGCCAGGACCACCGGGCGGCAGAGATCCCGAAGACGTCGTTCTTCCGGGGCAACGACGTGGTGGTGATCCAGGAAGCCTTCGACAACGGGGCCTCGGACGCGCTGCTGCGGAACTCCGCCGCCCAGTACCCCTACCAGACCCCGGTGGTCGGCCGGAGCAAGAGCGGCTGGGACGCCACCGGTGGCTCGTACTCGGCGACGACCCCGGAGGACGGCGGGGTCACGATCCTGAGCAAGTGGCCGATCGTGCGCAAGGAGCAGTACGTCTACAAGGACGCCTGCGGCGCCGACTGGTGGTCGAACAAGGGCTTCGCGTACACCGTGCTGAACGTCAACGGCACCCGCGTCCATGTCGTGGGCACCCACGCGCAGTCGACCGACCCCGGCTGTTCGGCGGGCGAGGCCGCCAGGATGCGCAGCCGCCAGTTCAAGGCGATGGACGCCTTCCTGGACGCCAAGAAGATCCCGGCCTCCGAACAGGTCATCGTGGCGGGCGACTTCAACGTGGACGGCCACTCCGCCGAGTACGCCTCCTTCCTCAAGGACGCCGACCTGGCCGCGCCCGACACCAAGACGGGCCACATCTACTCCTTCGACACCCGCGACAACTCGATCGCCTCCGAGCGCTACCCGAACGACCCCCGTGAGGACCTGGACCACGTCCTGCACCGCGCCGGTCACGCGAAGCCCGCGGGCTGGAACAACGACGTGATCAAGGAGCGGAGCGCCCCCTGGACGGTCTCCAGCTGGGGCAAGAACTACACGTACACGAACCTCTCCGACCACTACCCGGTGATCGGCTCCGCCGACTGACCACGCGGATGAAACAATCGGGGCCCCGGCCCCACCCGTGAAGGACCCGCTCCATGAGCACCGTCCCCCAGCCGTCGTTCCGCCTCCTCCCCGGAAGCCCCGAGTCCCCGGTACTGCTGCACGTACCGCACGGGTCCCGGACGCTTCCCGGGGAGGTACGCGACGGAATCGTCCTGGACGACCGTGCCCTGGAGCGGGAACTCGACCACATCACCGACTCCCACACGGCCGAACTGGCCGCCCGGGCAGCCGACGCGGCCGGGTGCGCCGCCGCCCGCCCCTGGCGCTTCGTCAACACCCTCTCCCGCCTGGTCGTCGACCCCGAACGGTTCCCCGACGACCGGGAGGAGATGCGCGCCGTGGGCATGGGCGCGGTCTACACGCACACCACGCACCGGGAACGGCTGCGTGCTCCGGATGTCGACCAACGCCCGCTGCTGGAGCGGTACTTCCACCCGTACGCGCAGGCGGTGACGGAAGCGGTCGACGCCCGGATCGCCGCCACGGGCCGCGCGGTGATCCTCGACGTCCACTCGTACCCGACGGCCCCGCTCCCGTACGAACTCCACGGCACGGGCCCGCGCCCGCCCGTCTGCCTGGGCACGGACCCGTTCCACACCCCGCCGGAGCTGCGTTCCCTGGCGGAGACGGCGTTCGCCCGCTTCGGCGGCACGGGCGTCGACAGCCCTTTCGCCGGTACGTACGTCCCACTGAAGCACTACGGCACGGACCGCCGGGTCACGGCCCTGATGATCGAGATCCGCCGCGACACCTACATGAGCGAGCCGGGCGGCCCGGCGGGACCGGGACTCGACGCGTTGGCGGAGGCGCTGGCGGAGCTGGTGTCCCGGCTCTGGGACCCCCGGCCCGGCGTCCGGCTGCCTCGTCCGCGCCTGGGAATGGGCAGAGGCAGGGGCAGGGCGTGTCGGCAGCGTCTCGTGCCGTGCGGCGGAAGCCGACTGTCAGTGCCGGGTGCAAAGCTGTCCGGCATGATCGAACCGAACCCGAAAGCCGACCTTCTCCGCTACCTGCGGGACGGGCGGGACGCCCTGTTGTGGAAGCTGGAGGGGCTGTCTGAACATGACATCCGCCGTCCGCTGACCCCCACGGGCACGAACCTCCTGGGACTCGTCAAACACGTCGCCGGTATAGAACTGGGTTACTTCGGCGACACGTTCGGCCGGCCGTTCTTCCAGGAGGAACCGCCGCCGTGGTGGTACACGGAGGACGCGGAGCCCAACGCGGACATGTGGGCGACCGCGGACGAGTCGCGCGAGGAGATCGTCGGGCTGTACCACCAGGCGTGGCGACACTCCGACAGCACGATCGAGACGCTGACGCTCGACACGATCGGTCACGTCCCCTGGTGGCCGGAGGAACGACGAGAGGTGACGCTGCACCACATCCTGGTGCGCGTGATCTCCGATACCCAGCGCCATGCCGGCCACGCCGACATCGTGCGAGAACTCATCGACGGAAGCGTCGGGCACTCGGAGGGCAACGACAGCATGCCACCGGAGGACCGGGCATGGTGGGAGAACCATCGCAGCCGACTGGAACGGGTGGCGCGGGAAGCGGGCGACGGCTGACCGGACGCGGCCTCTCGAGTCCCGGCGGGCCGCAGCCTGATCAGGGTGCGGCCCGTCTTCTCCCCGTACCGTTCCCGCTCAACCGCTCAACCGCTCAGAAGAACACCCCGCACCGCAGCAGCACGTTGGCGTACGGCCGGGCCTCCCCCGTCCGTACGACCAGGCGCGCCGCTGCCGTACGCGCCTTCAGCTCGTCGTGCGGGACCAGTTCCAGCCCGGGGAAGCGACCGTCCAGGAGCGCCGCGGCCGCCGGGTTGGCGTCGCGGATCTCCTCGGCGGCCGTCGCTCCCTCCACCACCAGTTCGTCGAGCAGTCCGTCCAGCACCTCGGCGAACGACGGGGTCCCGGCGCGGAAGGCCAGGTCGACCACGCGCGGGCCGGGCGGGATCGGCATGCCCGCGTCGCAGATCAGCACCCCGTCGCCGTGGCCGAGTTCGGCCAGCGCTCCGGCCAGGTGGCGGTTGAGGATGCCCGACTTCTTCACAGCGCGTCGACCTCCTCCAGCGTCGGGAACGATGCCTGCGCGCCCTTCGACATCACGGCCGCCGCCCCCACCCGTACGGCGAAGGCCGCCGCCTCGCGCAGGTCGTCGCCCCGGCCCAGGCGCCAGGCCAGGGCGGCGGTGAACGCGTCACCGGCCCCCGTCGTGTCGACGGCCCCGACCTTCGGGCTGACCAGGTGGTCCAGGGAGTCCGTACGGCTGTCGGCCACCAGGGCGCCCGCCGCGCCCAGGGTGATCACGACCGAGCGCGGGCCCAGCGCGAGAAGGGCCGGGGCCCAGTCGTGCGGGGTGTCCCCCGCCGCCTCGCCCAGGATGTACCGCGCCTCGTGCTCGTTGACCACCAGCGGGTCGCAGGCGGCCAGGACCTCGTCGGGCAGCGGGGCGGGCGGGGACGGGTTGAGGACGAGACGGGCCCCCGCCCCCAGACCGCGCGCCGTCTCCGCGACCGTGTCCAGGGGGATTTCCAGCTGTACGGAGACCACCCGCGCGGCGGCGAGCAGCGGGGCCGCCGCCCGTACGTCCTCGGGGGTCAGCCGCCCGTTGGCGCCCGGGGACACCACGATGCTGTTGTCGCCCGAGGGGTCCACGGTGATCAGCGCGACCCCGGTCGGGGCCCCGCCGACCAGGACGCCGTCCGTGTCCACACCCGCCGCGCGCTGACTCTCCAGCAGCAGCCGGCCGTGGCTGTCGTCGCCGACCCGGGCGAGCAGCGCCGTACGGGCTCCCAACCGGGCTGCCGCGACCGCCTGGTTGGCGCCCTTGCCGCCCGGGTGGACGGCCAGGTCGGAGCCGAGCACCGTCTCGCCGGGGGCGGGGCGGCGTTCGACGCCGATCACCAGGTCGGCGTTGGCCGAGCCGACGACCAGGAGGTCATACCGGTACCGGTCGTCGGGGGCGTTGTCGTGCATGCTTCCTGCTTCCTGCTTTCGTCGGTCGGGGCCGGGGGCGGCCGTCAGGAGAAGTCGGCCACGTTCTCGCGGGTCACCACCTTGACCGGCACCTTCACCGTGCTCTCGACCTTGTCGCCCTTGGCCGCCTTGACGGCGTTCTGCACCGCGATCCTGCCCAGTTCGCCGGGCTGCTGCGCCACCGAGGCGTAGAGCGTTCCGGCCCCGACCGCCTTCAGGCCGTCCGGGGTGCCGTCGAAGCCGACGACCGAGACGGACTTCCCGGCCCTGGCACCGAGCGCCTTGGCCGCGCCGAGCGCCATCTCGTCGTTCTCGGCGAAGACGCCCGTGATGTCCGGGTGGGACTGGATCAGGTTGGTCATGACGTCCAGGCCCTTGGTGCGGTCGAAGTCGGCGGGCTGCTTGGCGACCACCTTGATGCCCGGGTACGCCTTGAGCCCCTCGGCGAAGCCCGCGCCGCGCTCCCGGCTGGCGGACGTGCCCGCCGTGCCCTGGAGGATGACGATGCTGCCCTTGCCGCCGAGCTTGTCGGCCAGCGCGTCGGCGGCGAGCTTTCCGCCCGCCACGTTGTCGGAGGCGACGAGGGTGGCGGCCTCCGCCTTGTTCACACCCCGGTCGGCGGCGATCACCGGGATGTCCGCCTGGTTGGCGCTGCGGACACCGGGGCCGACGGCATCCGAGTCCACCGGGTTGACGATGATCGAGGAGAACCCCGAACTGGTGAAGTTCTGGAGCTGGTTGGCCTGCTGCGAGGCGTCGTTCTGGGCATCGGTGACGGTGAGGTCGATGCCCGCCTTCTCCGCCTCCGCCTGCGCGCCCTCCTTCATCTGCACGAAGAAGGGGTTGTTCAGCGTCGAGAGGGACATGCCGACCTTCGTCGCGCCCCCGGACGAACCGGAGTTGACGTAGGAGACCCCGCCGACGACAACCGCCACAGCGAGCGCGGCCCCGGCGAACTTGAGCACTCCCCGACGCCCGGACCCGGGCGCGCCGGGTGCGGTGCCCGCCGAGGAGGCCGCACCCGAACCGGCCTTGCGGCGCAGGGTGTCGAGCAGGACGGCGAGCGCGATGACGACACCGATGACGACCTGCTGCCAGAACGCCGACACGGAGAGGAGGTTGAGGCCGTTGCGGAGCACCGCGAGGATCAGTGCGCCGATCAGGGTGCCGGACGCCTTGCCGACCCCGCCGGCCAGGCTGGCGCCGCCAATGACGACCGCGGCGATGGCGTCGAGTTCGTACCCCTGGGCGGCCTGCGGCTGGGCGGAGACGAGGCGCGAGGCCAGGACGATGCCCGCGACGGCGGCGAAGAGGCCGGACAGCGCGTAGATGACGATCTTCTGGCGCTTGACGCGGAGCCCCGAGAGCCGGGCCGCCTCCTCGTTGCCGCCGATCGCGTACATCGAGCGGCCGATGAACGTACGGCCGAGGATCAGCGCGGTGAGCAGCCCCATCGCGATCATCACGAGGACCGGTACGGGGAGCCGGCCGCCGAGCGTGTCGCCGAGCCGCGAGACGGATTCGGGGAACGCGATCGGACTGCCCTGCGAGATGACGAGCGAGAGACCGCGGGCGATCGAGAGCATGGCCAACGTCGCGATGAACGGCGGGAGTTTGCCGTACGAGATGAGGGCGCCGTTCACGAAGCCGCAGGCGATACCGGTGACGATCGCGAGCACGACCGCGAGGACGACCGGCACCCCGGCGGACGTCGCCGACCAGGCCAGGACCGTCGCGGACAGGGCCGCCACCGAACCGACGGACAGGTCGATGCCCGCCGAGACGATGACGAAGGTGACGCCGAACGCGAGGATCGCGGTGACGGCCGCCTGGACACCGACGTTCAGCAGGTTCTGGGTGGTCAGGAAGTCGCCGGAGAGCAGCGACATCGCCACCACCAGGACGACCAGGGCGCTGAGCGCGCCGTTGTCGAGCAGGACGCGGCGTATGACGGAAGTGCCCCCCGCGCCCGTGTCACTCTTGAGTGTCTCAGTGGCCACGGGGGCCCTCCTCTTCTTCCTTCTTCGGTGCGGGGTGGTCGTTCGCGTCCGCCGCGGCGGTGGAGACCGCGAGGGCCATCACCGCGTCCTGGGTGGCCTGTCCGGCGGGGAGTTCACCGGCGATCCGGCCCTGGGCCATGACCAGCACCCGGTCGCTCATGCCGAGGACTTCGGGCAGGTCGCTGGAGATCATCAGGACGGCATGGCCGGATGCGGTGAGTTCGTTGATGAGCTGGTAGATCTCGACCTTGGCGCCGACGTCGATGCCCCGGGTCGGCTCGTCGAGGATGAGCACGCGGGTGTCGGCCAGCAGCCACTTGCCGATGACGACCTTCTGCTGGTTGCCGCCGGAGAGGGTGCGCACGTGCTGGCCGAGGCCGGACATACGGACGCCGAGCTGCTCGGCGATGCGGGCGGCGGCCGTACGCTGCCCCTTCAGGTCCACGAGCCCGGAGCGGGTCGCCGAACGCAGCGTGACCAGGCCGAGGTTCTCCTGTACGGAGGCGTCCAGGACCAGGCCCTGCCCCTTGCGGTCCTCCGGTACGAGCCCTATCCCGGCACCCATCGCGGCGGGCACGTCGTGCCGGGCGAGGCGTTCGCCGCGTACGTCGACGGTGCCCGTGTCGTACGGGTCGGCGCCGAAGACCGCGCGCGCCACCTCCGTACGACCGGCGCCGACGAGTCCGGCGAGGCCGACGACCTCACCGGCGTACACGTCGAAGCTGATGTCGTGGAAGACCCCGTCCCGGGTCAGACCGCGCACGGAAAGCAACACCTCACCGGCATCGGGCCGTTCACGCGGATACTGCTGCTCGATGCTCCGGCCCACCATGAGCTGGACGAGCCGGTCCTCGGGCGTGGAGGCGGGCACCTGGTCGATGCTGCGGCCGTCGCGCAGGACGGTGACACGGTCGCCGAGTGCGGCGATCTCCTCCAAGTGGTGGGTGATGAAGACGATCCCGACGCCGTCCGCACGCAACTGCCGGACGATCGCGAAGAGTTTGTCGACCTCTTCGGAGGTGAGCACGGCGGTCGGTTCGTCCATGATCAGGACCCGGGCGTCCAGGCTGAGCGCCTTGGCGATCTCGACCATCTGGAGCCGGGCGATGCCCAGTTCGCGGACCTTGGCGTCGGGCCGCACATCGACGCCGACCCGGCGCAGCAGCTTCTCCGCGTCGGCCCGCATGCGCCGGTGGTCGACGAGCCCGAAGCGGCGCGGCTGCCGGCCGAGGAAGATGTTCTCGGCCACCGTCAGGTCGGGGACGAGGTTGAACTCCTGGTAGATGGTGGCGATGCCGAGCCGTTCGGCGTCCTGCGCGTTGTTGATCCGCACCTCGCGGCCCTCGGCGAGGATGCGGCCCCGGTCGGGGCGGTAGGCGCCGGAGAGCATCTTGATGAGGGTGCTCTTCCCGGCGCCGTTCTCGCCGAGCAGGACATGGACCTCGCCTCTGCGCAGGTCGAAGTCGACGTTGTCGAGCGCCACGACACCGGGGAAGGTCTTGCGCAGGCCCTCGATGCGCAGCAACTCGTGGGGGTGGGGCGCCGGTTGCCCGTCCGGGCGGGGAACCGGCCGCTCGTCCGGCGTGGCCGCCGTCGGCTCAGGGCCCTCCCCCGGCTCCGGTCGCTCCGGCCGTTCCTCCGATGCGGTCACCGGGTGCTCCTCTGGTCGGTCGCGTCCTGGCCGCACGAGCGGCGTACGACGAGACGGGCGGGCAGGGTGACGGACTGCGGGGTCCGTCCTTCGATCAGGTCGGCCAGCGCGCGGACGGCGGCCCGCGCCAGCTCCGCGGTGGGCTGGGCGACGGTGGTGATCGGCGGGTCCGTGTGGACGAACCACGGGATGTCGTCGAAGGCGGCGAGCGCGATGTCGTCGGGGACCCGCAGCCCCCGGGCCCGGATCGCGTCCAGCGCGCCGAGCGCCATCAGGTTGTCGGCGGCGAACACGACCTCGGGCGGCTCGGGAAGGGCGAGGAAGCCCTCGGTGGCCCGCCGTCCGCTGGCGGCCTGGAAGTCGCCCTGCCCGATGTAGGCGTCGGGCAGGGCGAGGCCGAGCTCCCGCAGGGCCTCCCGGAACGCCTCGACGCGCTCGTTGCCGGTGGTGGTGGCCGCGGGCCCGGCGATGATCGCGAGCCTGCGGTGGCCGAGCTCGTGGAGGTGCGCCACCAGGTCCTTGACCGCCCCCGTGCCGTCGGCCCGGACGACGGGCACGTCGATGCCCGGAATCCAGCGGTCGACGAAGACCATCGGCGTACCGCTCAGGGAGACCTCCCGCATCAGCGGCGAGCCACCGTCGGCGGGCGAGACGAGCAGCCCGTCGATCCTGCGGTCGATGAGGGTGCGGATGTGGTGGTCCTGGAGCTCGGGCCGCTCGTCGGCGTTGCCGATGATGACGCTGTAGCCGAGCGCGCGGGCCTCCTCCTCGACGAAGCGGGCCAGCTCGGTGAAGTACGGATTGAGTACGTCACTGATGACCAGGCCGAGCGTCCGGGTCTGCGCGGTGCGCAGGGAGCGGGCCACGGCGTTGGGCCGGTAGCCGAGGGCGTCGACGGCGGCGAGGACACGGGTGCGCGCCTCGGCACTGACGGACGGATGGCTGTTCAGCACCCGCGAGACCGTGGCGACGGAGACCCCCGCCTGGGCCGCGACATCTTTGATGCTCGCCATGTCCGGACCACCTCCTTGTGGTTTCCGTACACCTCGAAACCAGGGTTGGTGCGCTCGCACGACGCCGTGGAATCGATTACAGGCATGATTGGAATCGATTACATGGCTGAAAACAAGACCCTCCTCCGCGTCCGAGACCGGATCGTGACAGGAGGGGCGCCCGCCTGCCCTTGCCGCGCACACGCCAGGCACCGGCGAGACCGGTGAGGCCGCGCCGATGCCCTCCGGATGAGGCCCCGGCACCGACGCCGAGATCTACGGCCGGGCGCTGTGCGGCCCGGAGCCCAACACGTACGACGCCTCGGACCCCACCTTGTGCAACCCAAGGGTTGCGCGTCTGCGACTGGACATGCAACCCTTGGGTTGCACGTTTGGTATCGACCGAGGAGTTCGCCATGAGCGAGGAACTGATCGAACGCGAGACCCTGATTGCGGCTCCCGTGGAACGGGTCTGGCCACTGGTGGCCGAGCCGGGATTCTGGGTCTCCGACCCGGCGGCCGCGGCCGGCATCCTGGCGAAGCCGGGCGAGACACTGGTGGTGAAGGACCCCGAGTACGGTGACTTCCCGGTGCGCGTGGAGAAAGTCGAGCCGCCGACGTACGTGGCCTACCGCTGGGCCAGCGCCTTCCCGGGCAAGGAGCTCACCGCGGACAACAGCACGCTGGTGGAGTTCACGCTGATCGCGGAGGGTGACAAGACACGGCTGCGCGTCGTCGAGAGCGGGTTCGGGGCACTGGTCGCCTCCGAGGAGCTGCGGCGAAAGGCTTTTCAGGACAACGTCGGCGGCTGGCCGCAGGTGCTCGACGCGTTCAAGGAGCGCGTCGAGCGGTCCGAGTGACGAGCGAGCCCCGCGACGCCGCCAACGCGGTCGACGGTGTTCTCGCCGCGCTCGCCGAGCCGACCCGGCGTCAGCTGCTGGATGTCCTCGCCGAGCGGGACGAGACCACCGCGACCGTGCTCGCCGGAAGGCTTCCCGTCTCGCGGCAGGCCGTGGTCAAGCACCTGGCGGTGCTGGACGCGGCCGGTCTCGTCTCCAGCAGGCGGGTCGGCCGCGAGGTCCGGTACGCGGTGCGGCCGGACGCCCTGAACGCGACGGCGCAGTGGATGGCCGCGCTCGCCGCCGACTGGGACCGGCGTCTTGCCCGCATCAAGCACATCGCCGAGGCGGCGGAGCGGGACACACCTTAGCGGGGCTCCGACCGGCACCCGCGCCGCGCGCTCCGCGATTCTTCCGGCCGGAGTGGCCTCGGCCCCTCTGGTCGCACCAGCTGCCACGCCCCTGACAGCACCTTCAGCGATCCGACCGCCAGAGAGGCAGGGAACCACCTCGGCTCACCGCCCGGCAGCGACAGATCCTTTTCGGCCTGCCGGGCAAGGGGTTCATGTTCTCCGTCACCTTCTCGATCCTGAACGTCTCGGTCTCGGCACCGCCACCGCGGACGGGCCGCGGGGCACCTTCACCGCGGCCCGGCTCGTGTGCGTGGGGCACGGCGGGCACACCACCTGCGAGTGGTCGGGAACGTTCCGGTCCGCCGACGGCATTGAACCGGAAGCCTGCACCTCGCCCACCACGACGAAGAAACCGGTCAAAGCAACATAACGCTGCTTTGACCGGCTTCATCTGGTCGATTGGCCTCAGTGTCCGAGGGGGGACTTGAACCCCCACGCCCGATAAAGGGCACTAGCACCTCAAGCTAGCGCGTCTGCCATTCCGCCACCCGGACAAGGTGTCTGCCGTTCGCGGTGTGTTCCCCGCGGCGACATGGAAAACAATACCAGGGGTTCGGAGTGCGTTTCACCTGCGTATCGGGTGCATATCCGGTGGTCAGTGGGGTGCGGCGTGCCGTACGACCTCGGCCTCCGCGGTCCGGGGAGGTCGCGGGGCTACCTTCGCGTCCATGACTGATCGCGGCTACCGCCGGCCCCGTCCGCTGTCTCCCCTGCGCGAGCATCTGCGCGACACGTTCTGGTTCGCCCCGACGCTGGGGTTCGTCTGTGTGTTCGTGCTGTGGCTGGCCGCTTCCGAGATCGACGAGGAGATCGTCGCGTTCTTCCAGCGGGAGGAGGCGTACGACGAGCTCGGCGGCCTGATCTCGTTCTCCCAGGACGCGAAGACGATCGTCACTCAGATCAGCTCGGCCATGATGACCTTCATCGGTGTGGTGTTCAGCATCTCGCTGGTCGCCGTGCAGATGGCCAGCGGGCAGCTCACGCCCCGGGTGGTGCGGATCTTCGTCCGCAGCCGGATCAGCAAGCTCACGCTGACGGTGTTCCTCGCGACGTTCCTCTTCTCGCTGCTGGTCCTGGCCTCGTACGAGGGTGAGACCGACCCGCGCCAGGTGGTCTCGGTCCCCCTGTTGCAGAGCCTGCTCACGCTGGTGCTCGTCGGGCTGAGCCTGCTGCTGTTCATCATCTACGTGAGCTCGACGCTGCGGCTCATGCAGGTCGGGCCGGTCGTCGACCGGATCGCCCGGGACTCGTTCCGGGTGCTCGGCCGGATGCCCAGGGGGCCGGGCGGGCCCGAGGTGCTGGGGCCGGAGACCGGGCGGGTGGTGCACGAGGGGCGGGCCGGGGTGCTGCGGGACGTGAACACGGCGCGGCTGGTCCGGGCCGCGCGGCGGCAGGGTGTCGTCCTGCGGCTGATCCCCCGGATCGGGGACTTCGTGGTGCCGGGGACCCCGGTGCTCGCTGTCCACGGCGGCGCCGTACCTCCACGGCACCGCCTGGGGTCGGCGGTCTCCGTCTCGGTGGAGCGCACCCTGCACCAGGATCTGGCGTTCGGGCTGCGCCAGCTCACCGACATCGCGCTGCGGGCCCTGTCGACCTCCGTGAACGACCCGACCACCGCCGTCCAGTGCCTGGACCGGATCGTGCAGTTCCTCGCGACCGTGGTGCGGCTGCCGCTCGGTACCGTCCACCACCGGGACCGGGCGGGGAAGGTGCGGCTGGTGCAGGAGGGGCCGGGGTGGGAGGACCTGGTGGATCTGGCCTTCGAGGAGATCCGCTGGTGTGTGGCCGGGAGCCCCCAGGTGTCACGGCGGCTGCTGGCGGGGCTGGACGATCTGCTGCTGCTGGCGCCGGAGGAGCGGAAGCAGCCGCTGGTACGGCACCGGGCACTGCTGGTCCAGGCCGTGGAGCGGACCGTTCCGGTGGCCGCCGACCGGGAGTTCGCCCTGCTGCCGGACCGGCAGGGCATCGGGTAGCCCCGCCGGTCCCGCATGCACGGCGCGCGTCAGTCGCCGCAGCGGCCCGCCCTCAGGGAGTGCAGGTGCTCGCTGGACTTCCGGGCGAAGGCGAGCGAGTCGACCGGGTTGTCGTGCTCGGCCTGCCAGTGGTGGTAGCTCCGGCCGTGGTGGGTCCTGTTGGTCACCTTGGACAGGAACGTCCTGTAGTCGATGTCCCCGTCGCCGACGTCCGACATGCGGTATCCGTCGCGCGTCGTGTCGTCGCGGACGCCGTCCTTGACGTGGAAGAGGGGGTAGCGGTTCGGGTACTTGAGGACGTACTTCAGCGGGTCGAGCGGGGCCCGGGTGCCGTCCACGCGCTTGCTGAACCGGAACTGCGCGCAGTACGCCCAGTAGATGTCCATCTCCAGATAGACCAGGTCGGGATCGGTCTCGGCGAGCAGCACGTCGTACAGGCGCACCTTCGGCTTGTCGGTCGCGAAAGAGAACTCCTCGGCGTGGTTGTGCTGGTAGAACTTCATGCCGCGCCTGCGGGCGGCGGCCCCGTACGTGTTGAAGTCCTCGGCCGCCCGCTTCCAGCCGTCGACCGTGGAGCCGTAGCGGAACGGGCCCGAGGCCGTGCCGATGTGCTTGAGGCCGAGGGCCTGGGCGTCGTCGAGGACCTTCTCCAGGTTCTGGGCGAAGGTGTAGGCGCCGGGGTTGTTGTCGTCGTAGTAGCCGACGTGGCTGCCGATCGGGTTGAGGCCGTGGTCCTTGGCCAGCCGCTTGAGCTGGGCGAGGGTGATGGGGCCGGCGGAGCCCTGGGTGTAGCCCGCGAGCTCGATCTCGTCGTAGCCGTACTTCTCCAGCTCGGCGAAGACGGGGGCGAAGCCGAGCGTGGAGATCTTGTCGCGGAGGCTGTAGAGCTGGATGCCGAGGCGGCCGGGGGGCAGGACGGGCTTCCCCTTGCCCTTGCCGTGACCATGCCCGTGGTCGTGTCCGTGACCGGGGCCCTTGGCGGGTCCCTGGGCTGCGGCGGCCTGGGCGGTCGCCGTGCCGATGATCGTGGCGGCGGTGGCTCCGGCGGCGACACCGAGGATGTTGCGGCGGCTGAGTCTGCGGGCGAGTTCGGTGTCCTTGGAGGTGCGGCTCATGTTCGCGTGGCTCCTTTGGATGACGTGACGGGACGTGGGGTGAGCGGTGCGGTACCGGGTGCGTGACGGGGATTGTCAGTGCAGTCCGGCAAGCTGGAGGAGCAGGGACTTCACTTCGGTGGCCCTGACCCGGTCGGTGAACGTGTGGGGGGTGGAGCAGAGGATGAGCGGACCTTCGTCGTCGCTCTCGGGGAGGCGGCCGTGGCTGCCGCGAATAGGTGAGGGGTCCAGGGGGACGACCGCCATGCGGTAGCGCAGGCCGAGCTTCTTGCGGGCGACCGCCGAGACGGCCTTGAGCCGTACGTAGGGGTCCTCGGGGTCCATGAACAGCTCGACGGGGTCGTAGCCGGGTTTGCGGTGGATCTCGACGAGCTGGGCGAAGTCGGGGGCGCGTGCGTCGTCGAGCCAGTAGTAGTACGTGAACCAGGCGTCCTTCTCCGCCACGGCGACCAGCTCCCCGGAGCGGGGGTGGTCCAGGTGGTGCGCCTTCTTGCCCTCGTCGTCCAGGAGCTGGTCGATGCCGGGCAGGTCCGCCAAGGCCGCGCGGACCGCCTCCAGGTCCTCCGGACGGCGTACGTAGATGTGGGCGAGCTGGTGGTCCGCGACGGCGAAGGCGCGGGAGGCCATCGGGTCGAGGTACTCCATGCCGTCCTGCGTGTGCACCTCCAGCAGGCCCGCCCGGCGCAGCGCCCGGTTGATGTCGACCGGTCGGCTGACGCGGGTGATGCCGTATTCGGAGAGCGCGACGACCGTACGGCCTTCGGCACGGGCGTCGGCCAGCAGCGGGGCCAGGGCCCGGTCGAGGTCGGCGGCGGCCCGGTGGGAGCGGGGGTCGTCGGGGCCGTAGCGCTGGAGGTCGTAGTCCAGGTGCGGCAGATAGCAGAGGGCGAGGTCGGGGGTGCGGGTGGCGATGATGTGGCGGGTGGCGTCGATGATCCATTGGGAGGAGACCAGGTCGGCGCCGGGGCCCCAGAAGTGGAAGAGGGGGAACGTGCCGAGTTTCTCGGTCAGTTCGTCGTGCAGGGCGGGGGGCCGGGTGTAGCAGTCGGGTTCCTTGCGGCCGTCGGCGTAGTAGACGGGGCGTGGGGTGACGGTCCAGTCGGTGTCGGCGCCCATCGCGTACCACCAGCAGATGTTGGCGACGGTGTAGCCGGGGTGGGCGCGGCGGGCGGCGTCCCAGAGCTTGTCGCCCTCGACGAGCCCGTTGTGCTGGCGCCAGAGCAGGACGTCGCCCAGTTCGCGGAAGTACCAGCCGTTGGCGACGATGCCGTGTTCGGCGGGCATGGTGCCGGTGAGGAAGGTGGACTGGGCGGCGCAGGTGACGGCGGGCAGCACGGTGGAGAGAGGGGCCTGCGCGCCCTGCTCCGCCAGCGCCGTGAGGTGGGGCATGTGGGTGAGCAGCTGCGGGGTGAGGCCGACGACGTCGAGGACGAGGAGGGGGGTGGGGCCCTGGTGGTCCGCCGTGCCCGTGGTGGTTCCGGGGTCGTCCTTGGTCATGGCAGCTCCTTGAGGCCGAGGTCGACCAGGAGGTCGCGGGCGAGGGTGAGTTCGGCGGCGATCCCGTCCGCGAGCTGGGTGCGGGTGCGGGGGCGCAGTTCGGCGGGGAGCGCCTGCCAGGTGTACGTCTCCACCTCCAGGTGCCGGGTCAGCGGCACCGCTCCCCCGACGAGCCGGGCCAGCGCCGTACGGAGCACGGGGAGCGTGGAGGTGAGCGGGGGCGCGGGCGGCGCGTGCAGCGGCACGTGGAAGTGGGCGCGCCAGGGGGTGGAGTCCGGGAGCGCCCCGCCGACGATCGCCTCGTCCAGGTCGTCGGTGCCGCGCAGCCCGGCGGCGGTGCGCGTGCGGGTCTGGTGGAGGAAGCGCGGTTCGGCGAAGGCGGCGAGCGCGGCGCGGACCTCGGGCAGGTGGGGGTGTTCGGCGTGCAGGGCGGCGGAGAGCTGGGACTTGACGACCGGGATGCCCGCGGCGGTCAGGGCGTCGAGCGCGGTGTCCGGTTCCTCGAAGGAGGTGGCGAGGTGACAGGTGTCGACGCAGATGCCGATGCGGTCGTGGCCGACGTCGGTGAGCGGGGCGATGGCGTCGGCGGTGGTCTCCACGGTGCAGCCCGGTTCCGGTTCGAGGCCGACGCGGACGGACTTGCCGGTGAGTTCGGCGAGGGCGTCCAGGCGCTGGGCGAGCGTGGTGAGGGCGGTGCGTGCGGTGCGGGCGGCCCCGGGGTCGGTGGCGTAGGGGGTGCGCCAGGCGAGCGGGAGCGTGGAGATGGTGCCTTCGGTGACGTCGTCGGGGAGGAGGGCGGCCAGGAGGCGGGCGAGGTCGGTGGTGTGGGCGAGGCGGTCGGGTTCGGTCCAGTCCGGCCGGTAGACCCGGTACTTGACCTCGTCGGCGCCGAACCCCTCGTACGGGAAGCCGTTGAGGGTGACCACTTCGAGGCCCCGGCTGTCGAGTTCGGCGCGCAGGGCGCGGAGTTCGGCGGGGTCGTTGGTCAGGGCGCGGGCGGCGTCCCGGGCGAGCCAGAGGCCGATGCCGAGCCGGTCCCGGCCGAGGCGGCGGCGTACGGGTTCGCAGTGGTCGCGGAGCTGGGCGCGGACGCCGTCCAGGGTCTCGGCGGGGTGGACGTTGGTGCAGTACGCGAGGTGGACCGTGGAGCCGTCCGGGTGGCGGAAGCGCATGGCCTCACTCCCCGCCGCGCAGGATGGAGTTGCCCTCGTGGAGCGCGTCGGGGGCGGGGGCGTCCAGCTGGAGGCGGCCGCTCTGCCCGTAGAAGGCGACGGGGTTGCGCCAGAGGACCTGGTCGACGTCGTCCTCGGTGAACCCGGCCTTCAGCATGGCGTCGGCGACCTTGCGGGTCTTGAGCGGGTCGCTCCTGCCCCAGTCGGCGGCGGAGTTGACGAGCATCTTCTCGATGCCGTGGTTCTTGAGGATGGTGACCATCCGGTCCTCGTCCATCTTGGTGTCGGGGTAGATGGAGAACCCGGCCCAGCAGCCGCTGTCAGTGGCGGCCTTTACGGTTGTTTCGTTGAGGTGGTCGAGCAGGACGTGCTCCGGGGGGAGGTGCGATTCGCGGATGACGTCGATGGTGCGGTGGAGACCGGCGAGCTTGTCGCGGTGCGGGGTGTGGACGAGGGCGGGGAGCCCGTGGTCGGCGGCGAGCTGGAGCTGGGCGGCCAGCGCGTGGTCCTCGGCCGGGGTCATGGAGTCGTAGCCGATCTCGCCGACGGCGACGACGGAGTCCTTGACCAGATAGCGGGGCAGGGCGTCCAGGACGGGGGTGCAGCGGGGGTCGTTCGCCTCCTTGGGGTTGAGGGCGAGCGTGCAGTGGTGGGCTATGCCGTACTGGGAGGCGCGGAAGGGCTCCCAGCCGAGGAGGGCGTCGAAGTAGTCGAAGAAGCTGGCGGGCGAGGTGCGGGGCTGGCCGAGCCAGAAGGAGGGTTCGACGAGGGCGCGGACGCCCGCGTCGTACATCGCCTGATAGTCGTCCGTGGTCCTGGACGTCATATGGATGTGGGGGTCGAAGATGCGCATCAGGACTCCTCCGTGGGGGCGGCAGGGGTGGCCCGTTCGGGTGCCGGGGCGTGCTCGGGTGCCGGATCGGTGAGGGCGAGGGCGGTGCGCAGGCCGGGCGGGACCTCACGGCCCGCGGCGGTGCGTTCGGCGGCGAAGTCGCTCAGCATGCGGGCGAGTTCGGCGTCCCCGTGGGCCCGTTCCCCGAGCCGGGCGACGGCGTCCACCGGCACCCCGGTGAACAGGCACTTCAGTACGGCGTGGCGCCAGGCGTGCGGGTCCAGGTGGGCCGCCGCGTACGGGCCGACGGCGGCGGCGACCAGCCGGGTGTCGTTGGTGCGCAGGGCGTCCTCGACGAGCGGGAGGGCGGTGGCGCCGAGGTCGAGGCGGTCCAGGGTGAGCAGGACGGCGCGGCGTTCGGCGGCGGTGCCCTGGTCGTAGAGCCGGGTGACGGTGGGCAGCGGGGCTCGGGCCTTGATGAGGAGGAGGGAGCGTACGGAGTCGGCGTGCTGCTGACCGCAGTGCCGACCGGCGGCGGCGAAGCGCAGTTCCCACGCGGGGGTGGCAGGCCCGTCGGCGGCGGGCCCGTCGGGCGTGGCGTGGTGCGCGGCCTCGGTCAGGGCGGTGTCGAGCCAGGCGCGGGCGGTGGTGTCGAGTTCGGCGTCGAGTTCCTTGCGGGTCTTCAGCACGGTGCGCCGCCCCTCCTCTTGCCGATCGCGCCCCCGGTCATGGCGTCGCGCAGGAAGTCGATGGAGGTGCGGGCGAGTTCGGGGCCCGCGTGGGAGTGGCGGGGCAGTTCGACAACGGTGAGGCCCTGGTAGCCGGTGGCGGCGAGGGCGGCGAGCACGGGCGGGAAGTCGATTTCCCCGTCACCGAAGGGGAGGTGCTCGTGGACGCCGCGCCGCATGTCCTCGATCTGGACGTGCCGGAGCCAGGGGGCGGAGTCCCGCACGCACTGGGCGGGGGTGGCCTCCTCCAGGCACTGGCAGTGGCCGATGTCGAGCGTGAGGCCGAGGGGGGCGGGATCGCCGAGGAGGGCGCGGAGGTGGTGGAAGTCGGCGAGGGTGGCGAGGAGGTGACCGGGTTCGGGTTCGACGGCGAGGGGGATGCCGGTCCGGTCGGCGGCGTCGAGTACGGGGGCGAGCGCTTCGGTCAGCCGTTTCCAGGCGGTGTCCGGCGCGGTGCCGGGCGGGGTGACGCCGCTGAAACAGTGGACGGCGTGCGCGCCGAGTTCGGCGGCCACATCCACGGCCCGGACGAGGAGCGCGGTGCGGGCGGCCCGGGCCTCGGGGTCCGCGTCGAGGAGGGAGGGGCCGTGCTTGCGGCGCGGGTCCAGGACATAGCGGGCCCCGGTCTCGACGGTGACGCGGAGCCCGAGGGAGGTGAGGCGGCGCCGGACCTGGCGGGTGCGCTCGGCGAGGTCCGGGGCCAGGGGGTCCAGGTGCATATGGTCGAGGGTCAGGCCGACGCCCTCGTACCCGAGGTCGGCGAGGAGCCCGAGGGCGTCGTCGAGTCGGAGGTCGGTGAGCCCGTTGGTGCCGTAACCGAGGTGGAGGGTCATGTGAGGCTCACCTTCCGGGCGAGAGCGCGGGCGAGGGGGACGAGCGCCATGACGGCGAGCCCGGAGCCGGGTGCTCCGGCCCGGGTGGCGAGCGCGGCCTGGAGCGGGATCATGGCCCGGATACCGCCGCCGACCGCCCGCTGGGTCAGGGGCGGGGACGGGTTCAGGGCGGCGTGCAGGAGGGGTGGCCCGGCGGTGCGAAGGTAGGCGCCGGTGAACGCGGTGAGCAGGAGGTCGGCGGGGGTGAGGTGGTGGGGGCGGGTCGCCCGGCCCTCCCCGGGTCCTCTCGTGGGCACCGGGCGGTGCGCCCCGGGCTCTCGCGTCCGTACGAGCTGGTGGTCCCCGGACCCTCCCGTCCGTACGGGCGTGTGCTCCCCCGGGCTCTTCGCCCGGGCCGGCCGGGGCTCCCCCAGTGCCCCGGCCCGGGCCGCCCGGGCCGCCGGTGGCGAGGTCCTGGCCGCCCGGTCCGCTGTCAGCACGGCCGCGCCCAGTGCCGCCGTCGTGGCCAGGACCGCGAGCGGTACGGCGGTGGACCCGCCCTGGGCCTCGTGGCGGGAGACGGCGGTGACGCCGTAGGTGTGCGCCCCGAGCGCGAGGGCGGCGGGGAGGGCATCGCGTACGGACGCGACGGGTGCGGCAACGTTGTCGCCCGTGCTTCGCGCGGTCGCGGCCGTCGCCGTCGCTCCCAGCAGCAGGTCCAGGGAGCGGGCTGTCGCCATCGCCGCCGGGCCCGCCTTCGTGTGCTTCAGGTGGAGGTCGTAGGCCCAGACCGTGGCGGCCAGGCCCGTGGCGACCGCGAGCGCCGGGCGGCTCGCCCGTGCCGCGAGGGCCAGGCCCGCCGCCGTCAGTACCCCGGCCGCGCCCAGGGCGGCCGACGGGGCGACGCGGCCGGAGGGGATCGGCCGGTGCGGGCGGTCGACGGCGTCCTCC
Source organism: Kitasatospora albolonga (assembly GCA_002082585.1). Lineage (NCBI taxonomy): Bacteria > Bacillati > Actinomycetota > Actinomycetes > Kitasatosporales > Streptomycetaceae > Kitasatospora > Kitasatospora albolonga. The sequence continues at coordinate 7,272,021 of CP020563.1, read as the reverse complement.
TCGCGGTCCGCCCAGTCGTTGAGCGCCATCCCCGCCTCGTACAGGCAGAGCGAGGCGCCGATCGCGAGCGCGGTACCCCGGCCGGGGCGGCGGCCCACCGCCGCCGCCCCGGCCAGTGCGTCACCCGGCACGGAGAACAGTGCGGAGACCCGGAACAGTTCGCTCCAGGCCCGCACCGTGCCCCCTCTCCCGCGTCCGGGGGACGGCCTGAGCCTGTCCGGTGCGGGCGCAGTCCCACCCGTACCGGACAGGCCGTCTTCGGAGGCGCGGCCCGGGGCCCCGGCGGGGGCCCACAGTCCCGCCCCGAGCAGCGGCAGGGCCCGCGGCAGCCGCCTCACGCCATGCCCCGCAGCCGCTCGGCGAAGGCCAGCAGGGCGGCGTACTGCTCGGCGAGCGCGGGTGAGGTGCCGCCGTCCGGGTCCTTGAAGTAGAAGCCCAGCTCCGGGCGGGGGCCGCTGAGCCCCGCCTCGTGGGAGCGGGCGAGCAGCCGCGCCAGGTCCAGCACCAGCGGGGCGGCGAGGGCCGAGTCGCAGCCCTGCCAGATGGTCTGGAGGACCATCCGGGAGCCGAGGAAGCCGTCGAAGGCGATGTGGTCCCAGGCCGTCTTCCAGTCCCCCATCGCCGGTACGTCGTCGATGTGGACCTCGCCCTCGGGGGCCGTACCGAACGTGTCCGCGAGGACACGTTCCTTGCCCGCGTTCTTGGCGGCGGCCGCCGCCGGGTCGGCCAGCGCCGCCCCGTCCCCGCCCCCCAGCAGGTTCGATCCGGACCAGGCCCGTACGGGCAGGGCGCGCTGGAGGAACATCGGGGCGAGTACGGAGCGGAGCAGCGTCTGGCCGGTCTTGCCGTCGCGTCCGGCGTGGGGAAGGCCGCAGTCGGCGACATCGTCGGCCAGCCCGGGGGCGCGCAGGCCCGTAGAGGGGGTGAAGTTGACGTAGGAGCAGCCCGCGCGGAGGGCTGCTGCGGCGTAGAGCGAGCTGGCGGGGAGCCGGGGGTCGTCGGGGCCGGGGGCCGGTTCGGTGGAGGACACGTTGATGACGACGGTGCGGGCCAGCTCGTGGCGGTGGGCGAAGTCGGTGAGGTCGGCGGCGAACGCGGCGATGATCTGCTGGTCGGTGCGGGTGTCGCCGGGGAGCGGTCCGCCGGGGCGGATCTCGGCGTCGGCAGCGTCGAGTTCGGACCGTACGGCGGTGGGGAGGCGGTACGGGAGTACGCCGCCCTCGGCCAGTGCCTCGGCCCGTTTGGGCAGCGGGCAGTCCAGGATGTCGTGGCCGCCGAAGACCAGGGAGGCCAGGGGCGGCAGGCCGGTGTCGGCGAAGGGGGGCGTCTCGGTGACCATGCCGGTGGGCGGGTGTAGGCCCGCCGCGATGGCCGCGCACCCCGCCGTGGCGGTGGTGGCGACGGAGCCGCGCGCCCCGATGAACCAGACGCCCGTCCGGTGGCCCGGGCTGTCGGCTCCATGGTGTGGGGTCTCCGTACGGCCTTCACGAGCGGCGTGTGCGGTCACGGGCTGCCTCCCTGGGGGATGAGGGGGTGGAGGACGGCGGGCGGGGGAAGGTGCGTGCTCTTCCCCGCCCGCCGTCGGCAGAGGTGGCCGCCCTACGTCGAGGGCAGCTCCTTCAGCTGGATGTTGCGGAAGGACACCTGGTCGTCGGCCCCGTGGTTCTGGAGGCCGATGTAGCCGTCCTTGAGGCTGCGGGCCGGGTCGGTGTTGGTGAAGTCGTTGATCTTCGCTCCGTTGAGGAAGACCTGGAGACGTTCGCCCCGGACCTTGATCTCGTAGCTGTTCCACTGGCCCGGGGGCCGCAGGACGCGGTCACGGGCCTTGATGTTCGCGGACTTGAATCCGTAGACGGCGCCCGTGGTGCGGTCGGCCGCGTCGGTGGCGTCGATCTGGATCTCGTAGCCGTTGTTCACCGCAGACCAGGGGTCGTCGGACTCCGGGAAGCCCACGAAGACACCGGAGTTGTCGTCGCCGGCCATCTTCCAGTCGAGCTTGAGCGAGTACGCCTTCAGCTCCTTGGCCTGGTAGTAGAGCAGGCCCATGCCGCCCTCGGAGTGCAGGGCGCCGTCGCTGACGGTGAACTTGCCGGGGCCCGCCTGCTTCCAGCCTTCCAGCGTCTTGCCGTTGAAGATCGGCCGGTAGTCCTTGCTGGGCTTGCAGTCGGCCTTCACCTGGCCGGTGGCGTAGCGCAGACCGCCCGACAGGTGCTGGCGGAAGGCCGGTTCGGCGTACGACTCCTTGGTGTGGCCGAGGCCGGTGTAGAAGGAGCGGCCGCCCTGGTAGGTCTGGCACCAGGAGATCGGGTGGTCGCCCTTCATGTTCCCGCCGGTGTAGGTGGTCTCGTCGAGGGTGGCCAGCACCTTTGCCTTGTCACGGGGGTTGGTGCGGTAGTTGTACCACTCGTCGGTGCGCTCCCACTCCTCGTCCAGGTGCGCGGTGGCCGGATGGCCGTGGTCCTCGACGCGGACGGTGGCGGGCTGGATCTGCGGGTGGGAGTCGAAGTAGGCGCCGACGAGGCCGCCGTAGAACTCCCAGTCGTACTCGGTGTCGGCGGCCGCGTGGATGCCGACGTAACCGCCGCCGTTGGCCACGTAGTTCTCGAACGCCTTCTGCTGTTCGGTGTTGAGGACGTCCCCGGTGGTGGAGAGGAAGGCCACGGCGTCGTAGCGGGCGAGGTTGCTGGTGGTGAACTGGGCGGCGGACTCGGTGGAGTCGACCGTGATGTTGGTGTCCTTGCCGATCTCCTTCAGTGCGGCGATACCGGCCGGGATGGAGTCATGGCGGAAACCGGCGGTCTTGGAGAAGACCAGGACGCGTTTGGCGGTCCTGTCGACGGGGCTGCTGGAGATTTCGAAGTCGTCGACGTCGTAGAGCGCTCCGTCGCCGCCCTTGAAGACGAGGAAGAGTTCGGTCTGCTTCTTCGGTGCTCCGCGCAGCGGGATGTCGATGTCCTGGAAGGTGTCCCAGCTGCCGGTCACCGGGACGGGGCCCGAGCCGAGGAGCTTGCCGGTGGGCGATCCCGTACGGACTTCGAGGAAGCCGCCCGAACCGGCCGACGAGATACGGGCGGTGAGCTTGGTGGTGCCGCCGAGGACGTAGGTCTTGAAGGAGATCCAGTCGTCGTTGTGGATGTCGCCGACGGTCTTTCCGCCGTGCGCGCTCGCCTTGCTCGGTGTGGTGACGCCGGAGGAGCCGTCGAAGTGCTCGGCCTGCCGGTGCCGGGGCTGGAGCCGGGCGGCGTCCTTGCCGGTCAGCTTGGCCTGGCCGCCCCCGCCATTGTCGGTGTAGGAGGCCGAAATGCCGCCGTAGATATTGGCGTTGGGGTCGTGGCCGCCTTCCATGGCGGTCTTGATGGTGCCTTCGCAGCCGTGTTCGGTGGTGATGTCGTGGCCGTGACTGTCGTGGCCCAGCGTGAACTTGACCTCGACCTTCGTGCAGTCGATGGTGCCGTCCTCGGGGTCGCTGACGTTCACCTTGAACGGGACGGAGTCACCGAACTCGAAGAGCTGACCGTCCTCGGGGAGCACCAGCTCCACGGTCGGGGCGGTGTTGCCGACGGTGATGTGGACGCTGGCCGAGCCGGTGCGGCCGGTCGGGTCCTCGGCGGTGAGGGTCGCCACGTACGTACCGTTCTTCTTGTACGTGTACGTGGGGTTGGCGGCCGTGGAGGTTCCGCCGTCGCCGAAGTCCCAGGCGTACGTGAGCGGGTCGCCGTCGCCGTCGGAGGTCCCGGCCGAGGAGAACTTCACCTTCAGGGGCGCGGTGCCGGAGGTCTTGTTCGCCGAGGCTTCCGCGATGGGTGAGCGGCCTCCGGTGGCGTTCTCGATGCGGTAGAGCGCGGAGTTCTCGTCGCCGCCGAACCAGGCGAGGCCGTAGTCCAGGACGTAGAGCGCCCCGTCGGGTCCGAAGGCCATGTCCATGATCTGGGTGCCGGACCACGGCACGTCGTTGATGGACTGGACGGTGCCGTCGGCGTCCTGCTCGATACGTTTGATCCACCGGCGGCCGAACTCTCCGGCGAAGAAGTCGCCGTCGTACGCCTCGGGGAACTTGACCGGGGATTCGAGGTCGGCGTCGTAGCGGTAGACCGGTCCGCCCATCGGGGACTCGGAGCCGGTGCCGAACTCGGGGAGCGAGCCGCCGTCGTACGGTATCCACGCGGCCTCGGCCGGGGGCAGGTCGACGAGGCCGGTGTTGTGCGGCGACTCGTTCTTGAGGCCCGCGCAGTCGAAGGCGGCGCCGGAGGTCTTGGTGGCGAAGTCGTAGTCGATGTACGGCTCGTTCTCGCCGACGCAGTACGGCCAGCCGAAGTTGCCGGCCTTCGTCACCCGGGCGAACTCCACCTTCCCGGACGGCCCGCGCTTCGGGTCGGCGGCACCGGCGTCGGGGCCGTAGTCACCGACGTACAGGATGCCGGTGGCCTGGTCGACGGAGAAGCGGAACGGGTTGCGGAAGCCCATCGCGTAGATCTCGGGGCGGGTCTTCTCCGTGCCGGGCTCGAAGAGGTTGCCCTCGGGGACGGTGTACGAGCCGTCCTCGGCGACCTTGATGCGCAGGATCTTGCCGCGCAGGTCGTTGGTGTTGCCGGAGGTCCGCTGGGCGTCGAACGCCGGGTTGCGGTCCGGGCGTTCGTCGATCGGGGTGTACCCGTCGGAGGCGAAGGGGTTGGTGTCGTCGCCGGTCGAGAGGTAGAGGTTGCCGTCCTTGTCGAAGTCGATGTCACCGCCGACGTGGCAGCAGATGCCGCGCGAGGTGGGGACGTCCAGGACCTTCTTCTCGCTGGCGGTGTCGAGCGTGCCGTCCTCGTTGAGGACGAACCGGGAGAGCCGGTTGACGCCTTCGAACTTGGCGAAGTCGGCGGCGGTACCGGTCTCCGGGGCATCGCCCGGCGGGGTGTCCAACGGGGGTGCGTAGAAGAGGTAGATGGCCCGGTTCTCGGCGAAGTCCGGGTCGACTCCGACGCCTTGGAGCCCTTCCTCGTCGTGCGTGTACACGGGGAGGGTGCCGGAGATCCGGGTGTTGCCCGCGCTGTCGGTGATCCGCAGCTCGCCGCCGCGCGAGGTGTGCAGCACGCTGCGGTCGGGGAGGACGGCGAGCGACATGGGCTCGCCGGTCTCCTCCACGCCCTTGGCGAGGGTGACCTGCTGGAAGTCCTCCGCCACGGGCTGCTCGTGTCCGGGGTGGCCCGGGTGGGCGGTGGCGCCGGGAGCGGAGCCGAGGGTCAGGGTCGCGGCGGCGAGGAGTCCGCCGGTGAACAGCGCGAGCGTTTTACGGACGCGGGTCCGGGCCAGGAGCCGCTTTCTGGTTCGGTGCACGTAGGTCCTCCGGAGAGTGCCGGTTGTACGGGCGGATGTAGCCGTGCCGTGCCGCGCGGGGACTGCCGCGCGTGCGTCACCGGGGACGGGAGTGACCCCGGTGACGCGAGTCATGTCGTGTACACGCTGAGGACGGTAGACCTGTTCGTCGGGGACGGAAAGCCCTTGTGCAAGGGTTGGGCCGAACTTCTGCTTCCGTCAGGACAAAGGGGATTCCGGGCAGGGCGGGGCAGCCCCGGGGCGCCTGTGCGGAGCACCCGGGGCCACTCCGCCGCAGGTTCTACTCGCCGCCGCCGAAGGCCGCGTCGAAGGAGGCCGATGGCGGGTCGAAGTCGAACCGCTTGAGGTGGGCAAGCGCTTCCGGCGCGCCGGTCAGCCGGTCCATGCCCGCGTCCTCCCACTCCACGGAGACGGGCCCCTCGTAGCCGATGGACCGGAGCATCCGGAACACGTCCTCCCAGGGCACATCGCCGTGCCCGGCGGAGACGAAGTCCCAGCCGCGCCGGGGGTCGCCCCACGGCAGGTGCGAGCCGAGCCGGCCGCTGCGGCCGTCGAGCCGCTTGCGGGCCTCCTTGCAGTCCACGTGGTAGATCCGGTCCCGGAAGTCGTAGAGGAAGCCGACCGGGTCGAGGTCCTGCCAGACGAAGTGGCTCGGGTCGAAGTTCAGCCCGAACGCGGGCCGGTGGCCGACCGCTTCGAGGGCCTTCTTGGTGGTCCAGTAGTCGTACGCGATCTCGCTCGGGTGCACCTCGTGGGCGAAGCGCACCCCCTCCGCGTCGAAGACGTCCAGGACCGGGTTCCAGCGCTCCGCGAAGTCCTCGTAGCCGCGCTCGATCATGTGCGGCGGGACCGGCGGGAACATCGCGACCAGATGCCAGATCGAGGAGCCGGTGAACCCGACGACCGTGTCGACCCCGAAGGCGGCGGCCGCCCGTGCGGTGTCCGCGATCTCGGCGGCGGCCCGCCGCCGTACGCCTTCGGCCTCCCCGTCGCCCCAGATGCGGGCGGGCAGGATGCCCTGGTGGCGTTCGTCGATCGGATGGTCGCAGACGGCCTGGCCCACCAGGTGGTTGGAGATCGCGAAGCACTTCAGCCCGTACTTGTCGAGCAGTTGGTGCCTGCTGTCCAGATAGCCGGGGTCGGCGAGGGCCTTGTCGACCTCGAAGTGGTCTCCCCAGCAGGCGAGTTCGAGCCCGTCGTAACCGAAGTCCCGGGCGTGCTTGCAGACCTCCTCCAGCGGGAGGTCGGCCCACTGGCCGGTGAAGAGGGTGAAGGGGCGGGGCATGGGCGGCAGCCTCCTAGGACGGGACGGGGGTGTGTACGGAGTTCTTGGCGGCGCTCTCCTCGACGGCGGCGAGCACCCGCTGCACCTGGAGGCCGTCCGCGAACGAGGGCCGGGGCTCAGTGCCTTCGGCGATCGTGCGGACCACGTCACGGGCCTGGTGGACGAAGGTGTGCTCGTAGCCGAGGCCGTGGCCCGGCGGCCACCACGCCTCCAGGTAGGGGTGTTCGGGCTCGGTGACCAGGATGCGGCGGAAGCCCGCGGTGGCGGCGGGCTCGGTGTGGTCGTGGAAGGACAGCTCGTTGAGCCGCTCCAGGTCGAAGGCGAGCGAGCCCAGCTCCCCGTTGATCTCCAGCCGCAGCGCGTTCTTGCGTCCGGCCGCCATCCGGGTCGCCTCGAAGGAGGCGAGCGCCCCGGAGGCGAGGCGGCCGGTGAACAACGCGGCGTCGTCCACGGTCACTTCGCCGAGCTCCGCCGTACCGGCGCTGCCGGAGAGCCCGGCGGCGGGTCCGGCGAGCAGGGGCCGCTCCCGTACGAAGGTCTCGGCCACGGCGGAGACCCCCGTCAGCAGCTCCCCCGCCAGGTACTGGGCGAGGTCCACGATGTGCGCCCCCAGGTCGCCCAGCGCACCGGAGCCCGCGTGTTCGCGCTTGAGCCGCCAGGTGAGCGGGGAGGCCGGGTCGACCAGCCAGTCCTGGAGATAGCTCGCGCGCACGTGGCGCAGGGTGCCGAGGCGGCCCTCCGCGATGAGCTGCCGGGCGTAGGTGATGGCGGGCACCTTGCGGTAGTTGAAGCCCACGATCGCCACCTGCCCCCGGGACCGGGCTGCTTCGGCGGCGCGGACCATCGCCTCCGCCTCCGCGACCGTGTTGGCGAGCGGCTTCTCGCACAGCACGTGCTTGCCCGCCTCCAGGGCGGCGATGGCGATCTCCGCATGGCTGTCGCCGGGGGTGCAGATGTCGATCAGCTGCACATCGTCCCGGGCGATCAGCGCCCGCCAGTCGGTCTCCGCCGCCGCCCAGCCGTGCCGGGCGGCGGCGGCCTCGACCGCCGCCCGGTCGCGTCCGCAGATCGCGGCGAGAGAGGGCCGCACCGGCAGGTCGAAGACGTGTCCGGCGGTGCGCCACCCCTGGGAGTGGGCGGCGCCCATGAACGCGTAACCGACCATGCCGACCCCGAGCGTTCCTCGCGCCTGCCGTGGCGGCGGCGCCGGTGCCCCGGTCTGCGCTTCCGTCCCCTGCTCTTGACTACGGGCCATGCGGACTTCCTCCTCGTCGGTGTGCGGTAACGGGCCGGGGGACGCGCTCGCCACGCCCCCCGGAGACCCGGTCAGTTGAAGCCCGTCGGCAGGTACTGGTCGATGTTGTCCTTGGTGACCACGGCCGAGTACAGGGTCAGGGAGGTCGGGATCTCCATCTCGGAGAGACCGTTGATGCCCTTGTTCTGGCCCAGCGCCCGCGCCAGGTCGATGGCGGACGCGGCCATCGTCGGCGGGTAGAGGACGGTCGCCTTGAGGACCCCGTTGTCGGCCTTGATGGCGTCCATCGCGGACTTGGCTCCGGCGCCGCCGACCATGATGAACTCGTCGCGGCCCGCCTGCTGGATGGCGCGGAGCGCGCCCACACCCTGGTCGTCGTCGTGGTTCCACAGGGCGTCGAACTGCTTCTGCGCCTGGAGGAGCTGGGCCATCTTCGCCTGGCCCGACTCGACGGTGAACTCGGCGGCCTGACGGGCCACCAGTTTGATGTTGGGGTAGTTCTTGAGCGCGTCGGAGAAGCCCTGGCTGCGCTGCTTGGTGAGCTCCAGGTTGTCGATGCCCGCCAGTTCGACGACCTTGGCGTTCGCCTTGTCCTTGAGCTGTTCGCCGATGTAGTGACCGGCGTTGAGGCCCATGCCGTAGTTGTCGCCGCCGACCCAGCAGCGGTACGCCTGCGGGGAGGCGAAGATGCGGTCCAGGTTGACGACGGGGATGCCCGCCTTCATCGCCTCCAGGCCGACCTGGGTGAGGGCCTTGCCGTCGGCGGGGAGGATGACCAGGACGTCGACCTTCTTGTTGATGAGGGTCTTGACCTGCCCGATCTGGGCGGCGGTGTCGTTGGAGCCCTCGGTGATCTCCAACGAGACCTCGGAGTACTCCTCCGCCCGGGACTTGGCGTTGACGTTGATGGCGTTGAGCCAGCCGTGGTCGGCCTGCGGACCGGCGAAGCCGATGGTGACGGCTTTGCCCGGCTTGTCGTCGGCGGCGGGCTGGCTGTTGCCGGCGGGCTGGGCGTTCTTCGGCTCGTTGCTGGTGCAGGCGGTGAGGAGCGCGCCCGCGGAGAGGGCGGTGGCTCCGAACAGCAGCCCTCTGCGGCTGGTCTCTGGCATGGCGGTGGAACCCTTCATCCGGTGGGTGACGTACGGAAAGCGGCTCTGGTCACAGACAGGGCGTACGAAGTGCGGCTCTCGGTAAGGCGGTTGGTCAGGTGTCGGCGCCGCGCAGGGTGCGGCGCTGGACGAGAACGGCGGCGACGATGATGGCGCCCTTGGCGATCTGCTGGACGTCGCTCTGGAGGTTGTTGAGCGCGAAGATGTTGGTGATCGTGGTGAAGATCAGGACGCCGAGGACGGAGCCGACGATGGTGCCGCGACCGCCGCTGAGCAGGGTGCCGCCGATGATCGCGGCGGCGATGGCGTCGAGTTCGTACAGGTTGCCGTTGGTGTTCTGGCCGGAGCCGGAGAGCACGATCAGCATGAAGGCGGCGATGCCGCAGCACAGCCCGGAGAGCAGGTAGAGGTAGAGGCGCTGGCGGCGGACGTCGATCCCGGCGAGCCGGGCCGCCTCCGCGTTGCCGCCGACGGCGACCGTGCGGCGGCCGAAGGTGGTCCGGTTGAGGATCAGCCAGCCGATGACGGTGACGGCGGCGAACATGAGGACCAGCGGCGGGACCCCGAGGATGTAGGAGTCCGGCAGTCCCAGGCTCAGCACCGAGTCGACGGTGACGATCTGGGTCTTGCCGTCGGTGATCATGAGGGCGAGGCCGCGCGCCGAGGCGAGCATGGCAAGCGTCGCGATGAACGGGACCATCCCCCCGTACGCGATGAGCACGCCGTTCACCAGTCCGGCGGCGACGCCGACGATCACGGCGGTGAAGGCGATGCCCGCGAAGCCGTACTCCTGGGTGGCCAGCGTCGTCGCCCAGACCGAGGCGAGGGCGACCATCGCGCCGACGGAGAGGTCGATGCCGCCGCTGGTGATGACGAAGGTCATGCCGACGGTGACGACCCCGATGACGGACGCCTGGGTCAGGATCAGCTGGAGGTTCCCGGTGTCCAGGAAGGCGTCCGGTTCGGTGATGCCGCCGACCAGGACAAGGGCGGCGAGGACACCGAGCAGGGACAGGACCCGGACGTCGAGCCGCAGACCGAGCGCGGGCCCCGCGCCACCGGTCTTCACCGGGGGCGGGGCGGCGGGGGCGGTGGCACCCGCCCTGCCGGGGCCGGTGGGGTCTTCCTTGTCCGGCCCGTTGTGCCGTGCCGACGGGGCGGGCTGTGTCATGGCGTCGGGCTCCCTTCCATCACGAGGTCGAGTACGCGGTGCTCGTCGAGCTCCTGGGCGGGGGCCGTGTGCACGACCTGTCCCTCCCGGAGCACCAGCACCCGGTCGGCGAGGCCCAGGACTTCGGGCACTTCGCTGGAGACGAGCAGGACGGCGAGGCCGTCGTCGGCCAGCCTGCGGATCACGGCGTAGAGCTCGGCGCGAGCGCCGACATCGACGCCCCGGGTGGGTTCGTCGAGCAGCAGGACCCGGCAGCCGCGCAGCAGCCAGCGGGCGAGGACGGCCTTCTGCTGGTTGCCGCCGGAGAGGGTGCGGATGAGCGTGTCCGGGTTGTCCGGCCGCAGGGAGAGTTCACGGGTGGCCTCCCGCGCGGACCGCCGCTCACCGCCCCGGTCGATCCAGCCCAGCCGGGCGAACCGGGAGAGGGAGGAGACGGAGACATTACGGGTCACGGACTCGGTCATCAGCAGGGCCTGGGCCTTGCGCTCCTCGGGGGCGAGCCCGATCCCGGCGGCGACGGCGGCCCGGACACTGCCGTTGCGCAGCTGCTGGCCCGCGACGGTGACGGTGCCGGTGGTCGCCCTGCGGGCCCCGTAGATCGTCTCCAGGATCTCGGAGCGGCCGGAGCCGACGAGACCGGCGAGGCCGACGATCTCGCCGGGCCGCAGTTCGAGGTCGACGGGCGCGAACTCCCCTTCCCTGGAGAGCCCTTGGACCCGGAGAACGGGTTCGGCGGTGGTCGCGGCGGTCTCCTCCGGGCGGGGCGGGAAGACGTACTCGACATCGCGGCCGGTCATCATGGCAACGATGTCGCGCGTCGGCGTACCGGCGGCCGGGAGCCCGACCGCGACCGCCCGGCCGTCCTTCAGCACGGTGACCCGGTCGCCGATGCGGCGGATCTCCTCCAGCCGGTGCGAGATGTAGACGACGGCGACCCCGTCGGCGGTGAGGCCGTCGACGATCCGGAAGAGGTTGTCGACCTCGTCGGGGTCGAGCGCGGCGGACGGTTCGTCCATCACGATGAGCCGGACGTCGTGGGAGAGCGCCCGTGCCATGGAGACGATCTGCTGCTGCGCGGCGGAGAGGGAGCCGACGGGCCGGGCGGGGTCGATCTCCGGGTGGCCGAGCCGGGCCAGCAGCGCCTTCGCCGCCGAACGCCCCTCCCCCGTACGGACGATGAACCCGGCGCTGGTCGGCTCATGGCCGAGGAAGACGTTCTCGGCGACCGACAGCCCTTCCACCAGGTCGAGTTCCTGGTAGATGGTGGCGATTCCCCGGCGCATGGCGGCGATCGGGGACTTGAGCCGTACGGCTTCGCCGCGCCAGGTGATCTCGCCGCCGTCGGGCTGGTGGGCCCCGGCGAGCACCTTGATGAGGGTGGACTTGCCCGCGCCGTTCTGGCCGAGGAGGCAGTGGACCTCGCCTGCCTGGACCTCCAGGTCGACGCCGTCCAGGGCGCGTACGCCGGGGAAGGACTTGGTGATGCCGGACATCGTGAGCAGGGGTGGTTCTGGTGCCATGACGAATCCCCTCGGCGAACGGGGTCTTCCCTGCCCGGTCGCGTTGGTTGCCGGGCGGGTTCGGGAAGGGCCGGGTGAACGGGCGGGGCGCAGGGCTGGAGGTGCCGTGGAGCGGGCACCGGGAGCGGCTGCTGACCAGGGGTACGTGACGCGTACCTGACCAATGCGGTGGTGCGTACGGTGACGGGTGGCGGTGGTGCGTACGGTGACGGGTGCGGGGTGCCGGGGTCGGCGCGGGGCGCCGGGGCGATGCGGGGGCCCGGTGTGATCAGGCCGGTGAGAAGAGGTGGTCGCTGATGAGCCGGGCCGCGCCGATCACTCCGGCGGTGGGTCCGAGCTCGCCCAGCACGATGGGGAGATTGCCGGTGGCCAGCGGCAGGGACTGCCGGTAGACCTGGGTGCGGACACTGGCGAGGAGGTTGTGACCGAGGCCGGTGACCCCGCCGCCGATCACCACCAGACCGGGATTGAAGAAGCTGACGAGGCCCGCGATAACCTGCCCGACCCGGTTGCCGCCTTCGCGGATCAGGTCGAGCGCCGCCGCGTCCCCGGCCGCCGCAGCGGCGGCCACGTCGGCGGCGGTGAGGCGTCCCACCGCCCGCAGCCGGACCGCGAGCTCGGGCGAGCGGCCCTCACGGGCGGCGTCCTCCGCGTCGCGGGCCAGGGCGGCACCGCTGAAGTGGGCTTCCAGGCAGCCCTTGTTGCCGCAGGCGCAGGGACGGCCGTCCGGGTCCACCTGGATGTGCCCGATGTCCCCGGCGCTGCCCGTCGTACCCCGGTAGACCTCACCGCCGACGACGATCCCGCAGCCGATACCCGTACCGATCTTGACGCACAGGAAGTCGCCCACGGAGCGGGCCACGCCCGCGTGCTGCTCCCCCATCGCCATGAGGTTCACGTCGTTGTCGACCATGACGGGGCAGCCCAGATCCTGGCTGAGCGCCTCGCGGACCGGGAAACCGTCCCAGCCGGGCATGATCGGCGGCGCGACCGGCACGCCCTCGGGGAAGCGGACGGGGCCCGGCACGCCGATGCCCGCGCCGTCGAAGCCCTCGGCGAGGCCGGAGGCCCGGAGCTTGGCCGCCATCGCCAGGACCTGCTCGAAGACCGCGACCGGGCCCTCGCGTACGTCCATCGGCTGGTTGAGGTGGCCCAGGACCTCCAACTCCGCGTTGGTGACGGCCACATCAATGGAGGTGGCCCCGATGTCGACCCCGAGGAAGCGCAGTTCGGGGGCGAGCCGGATGTTGTGCGAGCGGCGCCCGCCCCGGGACGCGGCGAGCCCGTCGGCCACCACGAGACCGGTCTCCAGCAGCCGGTCCACCTCCACGGCGAGCTTGGAGCGCGAGAGGTCGACCTGATCGCCCAGCTGCGCACGGGAGTTGGGGCCCCCGTCACGCAGCAGCCGGAGCAGCCGCGCCTGATGCGTGTTCGCGGGCCGTGCCGTCATACGTCTCACGCGTCCCTCCCCGCCACATCCGGCCAGTCCGTCGGGCTTTCGATGGGGAACGTAGCAGCGCTTTCCCCGAGGGGGAAGAAGTTGAGCAGGAATCCATGCCAACTTTCTCCACACCCAGGACAAAGGTGCCGGGGAGGTATCCGGAGGCCGTGCCGGGAAGCGCTCAGGGGCAGCGGATGACCTGTCCGGCGTACGAGAGGTTTCCGCCGAACCCGAAGAGCAGTACGGGCGCTCCGGAGGCGATCTCACCGCGCTCGACAAGCTTGGAGAGCGCCATCGGGATGGAGGCGGCGGAGGTGTTGCCGGAGTCCACCACGTCCCGGGCGATGATCGCGTTGACCGCGCCGATCTTCCGGGCGACCGGTTCGATGATCCGCAGGTTGGCCTGGTGCAGGACGACGGCGGCCAGGTCCTCCGGGGCGATGCCCGCCTTCTCGCAGACCTGCCGGGCGATCGGGGGCAGCTGGGTGGTGGCCCAGCGGTAGACGGACTGGCCCTCCTGCGCGAAGCGCGGCGGCGTCCCCTCGATCCGTACGGCGTTGCCCATCTCCGGCACCGATCCCCACAGCACCGGCCCGATCCCGGGGCCGCCCGGGGTGCCGGGGGCGGCCGGGTCGGCGGTGACGACGGCGGCGCCCGCCCCGTCGCCGAGCAGGACACAGGTGGTGCGGTCGGTCCAGTCCGCGATGTCGCCCATCTTGTCGGCGCCGATGACCAGCGCCCGGGTCGCCGCTCCGGCCCGGATCGTGTGGTCGGCGAGGGCCAGGGCGTGGGTGAAGCCGGAGCAGACCACATTGATGTCCAGCACGGCGGGCGAACCCATGCCGAGCCGTGCCGCGACCCGGGCCGCCATGCTCGGGGAGCGGTCGATCGCGGTGGAGGTGGCCACCAGGACCAGATCGATGTCCGAGGGCTGGAGGCCGGCGGCGGCCAGCGCCTTGGCGCCCGCGTGCGCGGCCAGCTCGTCGACCGGCTCGTCGGGGCCGCCCACATGCCGGGTCTTGATACCGACCCGGCTCGTGATCCACTCGTCGCTCGTGTCGACCATGGCCGCCAGATCGTCGTTGGTGAGCACCTTGGCTGGCTGATAGTGGCCGAGCGCCACGACACGTGAGCCGGTCATACGGGTTCCCATCATTGGCGTAGGGCAGGAAAGACCCAGTCTTGGTGGCTACCGCCCGGTACGGGGGCACGTGATCCCACAGGAATCCGGCCCGCGTGTTGGAGCATTGACAACAGCCCCGCCCCCGTGCTGCTCCCGTGCCGGGACAGGGCGATGCGTGTGCAGGACAATGACGGGGCCAGGCTCCGGCCGCAGCCACGGCCACCAGCTCCGCAACCGACAGAATCGGGTTCAGCCTCATGGGACGGGTCACCGAGCGCCGCCGCACCCTCCGTATCCGGGACGGTGCCGTCTCCTCCCGCGCCGACACGCTCGTCGCGGAGGAGCCCCTGGAGATCCGGCTCAACGGGAAACCCCTGGCCATCACCATGCGCACGCCCGGTGACGACTTCGCGCTGGCCGCCGGGTTCCTGGTCAGCGAGGGCGTGATCGCCGACGGCGGGGAGGTGCAGTCCATCGTCTACTGCGCCGGGGCGAGTGCCGACGGCGTGAACACGTACAACGTGGTCGACGTGAAGCTCGCGCCCGGGGTCCGGGTGCCCGACATCACGCTGGAGCGGAACGTCTACACCACCTCCTCGTGCGGCCTGTGCGGCAAGGCCAGCCTGGACGCGGTACGCACCACCACCCGCCACCCGGTCGGTGACACTCCCCCGGTCCGGATCACTCCCGGGCTGCTCTCCGCGCTCCCGGACCGGCTGCGGGCCGCGCAGAAGGTGTTCGACCGGACCGGGGGGCTGCACGCGGCGGCCCTCTTCTCCGAGGCGGGCGAGCTCCTGGACGTACGGGAGGACGTGGGGCGGCACAACGCGGTGGACAAGCTGGTCGGCCGGGCGCTGACGGACGGGCGGCTGCCGTTGTCGCGGGCGGTGCTGCTGGTCTCGGGGCGGGCCTCGTTCGAGCTGGCGCAGAAGGCGGTGATGGCCGGGATTCCGGTGCTCGCGGCGGTCTCGGCGCCGTCCTCGCTGGCGGTGGACCTGGCGGCGGAGAGCGGGCTGACGCTGGTGGGGTTCCTGCGGGGTCCGTCCATGAACGTGTACGCCGGTGAGCACCGGATCGCGCTGGAGGCGGGGGTCCGGGACGGGTGACGGGGCCTGGCCCCTTCACCCCTCTCAGGAGGCGGTCGGTACGGGGTCCTGTCGCCGGGGCCGATCGTCCTGTGCCGGTTCCGGGTCCCGCGAGCGGCGCTTCGCGATGACCGCGCAGACCATCAGCTGCATCTGGTGGAAGAGCATCAGCGGCAGCACGGCGAGGCTCGCGTGCGCGCCGAACAGCACGCTCGCCATCGGCAGCCCCGCCGCCAGGCTCTTCTTCGACCCGGCGAACTGGATGGCGATCCGGTCCTCCCGGCCGAAGCCGAGCCGCCGCGCCCCGTACCAGGTCAGCGCGAGCATCAGGGCCAGCAGGACCGCCTCGGCCGCGAGCAGGGCGCCGAGCCTGGCCGGGGTGACCCGGCTCCAGACACCGGCGGCCATGCCCTCGCTGAACGCGGTGTAGACGACCAGCAGGATCGAGCCGCGGTCCACCAGGCCGAGCACCTTCTTGTGCCGGGTCAGGAAACCGCCGACCCAGCGGCGCAGGAACTGTCCGGCGAGGAACGGGACGAGCAGCTGGAGCACGATCCTCAGCAGCGAGTCCGCCGAGAACCCGCCGGCCGCGGAGCCGAGCAGGAGCGCGGCGAGCAGCGGGGTGAGGAAGATCCCGGTGAGGCTGGAGAAGGACCCGGCGCAGATCGCGGCGGGCACGTTCCCCCGGGCGATCGAGGTGAAGGCGATCGAGGACTGGATCGTCGAGGGCACGAGGCACAGGAAGAGGAAGCCCGCCTGGAGCTCGGGCGTCAGCACGTACGGCACCAGGCCCTTGCTGGCCAGCCCCAGCAGCGGGAAGGCGACGAACGTGCAGGCCAGGACGGTGAGGTGGAGCCGCCAGTGCTTCAGCCCGTCGAGCGCCTCGGCCGTCGAGAGCCGGGCCCCGTAGAGGAAGAAGAGGAGGGCGACCGCCCCGGTGGAGGCCCCGCCCGCCACATCGGCGGCGGCACCGCGTGCGGGCAGCAGCGCGGCGAGAACGACCGTGCCGACCAGCGCCAGGATGTACGCGTCGACCGGCAGCCAGGACGGCAGGGCGAGGGTGCGGCGGCGGCTCATGTGCTCCTGTGGCTTCTCTGCGGCGCGTGGGCGGCTTCGGGCTTCCTGCAGTGCCCCACCATCCTGCCTCCCATGCGGCGATCGGGAATCCCTCACACCTCTCTGACTGTCATCACGGAACGCGATAAGGGCCGTTAGCGTGGGTACGTGGACACCTCCTACGACCCCGCCCAGCTCCGTACCTTCCTCGCGGTCGCCCAGACCCTGAGCTTCACCCAGGCCGCCCGCAGGCTGGGAATCCGCCAGTCCACGGTGAGCCAGCACGTGCGGCGGCTGGAGGAGGCGGCCGGGCGGCAGCTGTTCGCGCGGGACACCCACCGGGTCGACCTGACCGAGGACGGCGAGGCCATGCTCGGCTTCGCCCGGACGATCCTGGCGGCGCACGAGCGGGCCGCCGCCTTCTTCGCGGGCACCCGGCTGCGCGGCCGGCTCCGCTTCGGGGCCTGTGAGGACTTCGTGCTGACCCGGCTGCCGGAGATCCTGGAGTCGTTCCGCCGCGACCACCCGGACGTCGAACTGGAACTCACGGTGGAGCTCTCCGGGACCCTGCACCGGCAGCTGGAGGCGGGCAGGCTGGATCTGGTGCTGGCCAAGCGGAGGACCGGCGACAGCCACGGCGAGCCGGTGTGGCGGGACACGCTGGACTGGATCGGCGCGCCGCGGCTGCGGATCGATCCGGAACGCCCGGTGCCGCTCATCGTCTTCCCGCCGCCGGGCATCACCCGGGCCCGCGCCCTGGAGGTGCTGGAGGAGCACGGGCGGGCCTGGCGGATCGCGTGTACGAGTACGAGCCTGAGCGCCCTGGTGGCGGCGGCGCGGGCGGGGCTCGGTGTGATGGTGCACTCGCGGGGGCTGATCCCGCCGGGGCTGGCACCGGTTCCGGCGCGGGCGGGGCTGCCGGAGCCGGGCGGGGTCGACTTCGTCCTGCTGCACGGGGAGCGCCGGGGCGCGGCACAGGAGGCGGCGGACGCGCTGGCGGGGGCGATCCTGGCGGGCGGGGACCGGCTGCACCGGGGCATCGGCGGCCGGGAGTGAGCTCGGGGGCCGTCCGGCGGCCGGGCGTGAGTTCCCGGACCGGACGGGAGCCTTGAGGCCGGGCCCGAGCAGGGGCCTCCGGGCCCGGAAGCAGCCGTGCGTGCCCTCGGGGGGCGGATTCGGTGGAGATGTGACCGCGAGCCGCTCACTCCTCCGGCAGAAGTACGCCCGAGCCTTGCCCTTCTGGCCGGATTTCGACGGTTGACCTCTGGGGACGGCCCGTTTTGCGGGCGGCTCGGGCCCTCCCGCCGGGCCCCCGGTTGGGGTAGCGTCGCGGCGCTGTGCGGAGCGCCACGAGGAGCAGGTCATTGCGTGAATTCACTGTCCCACCCCTGGCTGCGGCGCCCCTGGTCGGCGGTCTGGCCGATGTGGTCTTCGACTACGCCGAGCACGACCCGCGGCGGGTCGCGCTCGGCCGCAAGGACGCGGACGGGCAGTGGCGGGATGTGACGTCGGAGGCGTTCCGCGACGAGGTGCTGGCCCTGGCGAAGGGGCTGATCGCGCACGGGGTCAGGTTCGGCGACCGGGTCGCCCTCATGTCCCGTACCCGGTACGAGTGGACGCTCTTCGACTTCGCGGTCTGGTCGGTGGGGGCCCAGTCGGTGCCGGTCTACCCGACCTCCTCCGCCGAGCAGGTCCACTGGATGCTGCACGACGCCGAGGTGGTGGCGGTGATGGTCGAGCACGAGGACCACGCGATGACCGTCGGCTCGGTGATCGACCGGCTGCCGCGCCTCAAGCGGCTGTGGCAGCTGGACGCCGGTGCGGTGGACGAGCTGGTCGGCGCGGGCCGGGCGGTCGACGACGAGGTCGTGCACCGGCACCGGCGCGCGGTGACGCCCGACTCCGTGGCCACGGTGATCTACACCTCGGGCACGACCGGCCGCCCCAAGGGGTGCGTGATCACGCACGCGAGCTTCATGTTCGAGAGCGACACGATGGTCGCCCGCTGGGAGCCCGTGTTCCACTCCAGGCCCGGCGACGAGGCGGCCACCCTGCTCTTCCTGCCGCTGGCGCACGTCTTCGGCCGGATGGTGGAGATCGCGGCGGTACGGGGCCGGGTCAAGCTGGGCCATCAGCCGGAGCTGTCGGCGAACGCGCTGATGCCGGACCTGATGACGTTCCGGCCCACCTTCATCCTGGCGGTGCCCCATATCTTCGAGAAGGTGTTCAGCGGCGCCCGCCGCAGGGCCGAGACGGAGGGCAGGGCCGGGCCGTTCGACAAGGCCGTGGACATCGCGGTGAAGTACGCCGAGGCGCTGGAGCAGAAGGCGTTCGGGCTCGGGCCCGGGCCGTCCGCCGGGCTGCGGGTGCAGCACCAGTTCTTCGACAAGGTCGTGTACAAGAAGGTCCGTGACGCGCTGGGCGGCCGGGTGCGGCACGCGATGTCGGGCGGCTCGGGCATGAACCGCAGGCTCGGCCTGTTCTTCGCGGGCGCCGGGGTGGGCGTCTTCGAGGGGTATGGGCTGACCGAGTCGACCGCCGCCGCCACCGCCAATCCGCCCGAGCGCACCCGCTACGGCACGGTCGGGCAGCCCATCCCCGGCACCTCGGTGCACATCGCGGACGACGGCGAGGTCTGGCTGTACGGCCCCCACGTCTTCTCCGGCTATCTGGGCAATCCGGCCGCCACCCGGGCCGCGCTCGACGACGGCTGGCTGGCCACCGGGGACCTCGGCGCGCTGGACGCGGACGGCTATCTGACGATCACCGGGCGGAAGAAGGAGATCCTGGTGACGTCCGGCGGCAAGAGCGTGTCGCCGGCCGGTCTGGAGGAGCGCGTACGGGCCCATCCGCTGGTCGCCCAGTGCATCGTCGTCGGCAACGACCGCCCGTACATCGCGGCGCTGGTCACCATCGACCAGGAGTCCGTGGACCACTGGCTCTCCATGCAGGGCCGTACCCCGCTCGGCCCCGCCGACCTGGTGCGCGATCCGGACCTGGAGATGGAGGTCCGCCGGGCGGTGGTGGCCGCCAACACGGCGGTGTCGCAGGCCGAGTCGATCCGTACGTTCCGGATTCTGGCCCATCCGTTCACCGAGGAGCACGGGCTGCTGACGCCCTCGCTGAAGCTGAAGCGGCGGGCGATCGAGACGGCGTACGCGGTCGAGGTCGACGCGCTCTACCACTGACCGTGCCCGGGGCGGGAATGCCTGGGCCCGCCCGCTCGTTGTCGTACGGAGTACCAACCGACGACGTTAGGATCGACCGCTCGTGAGCCAGGTCCCCTCCATCACCCTCAACAACGGCCTCGACATGCCGCAGCTCGGTTTCGGTGTCTGGCAGGTGCCGGACGACGAGGCGGCGAAGGCGGTCGCGAAGGCCATCGAGTCCGGGTACCGGTCCATCGACACCGCCGCGATCTACGAGAACGAGGTGGGCACCGGCAAGGCCATCGCCGCCTCCGGTGTCGCCCGTGACGAGCTCTTCGTCACCACGAAGCTGTGGAACAGCGAGCAGGGCTACGACAGCACGCTGCGCGCGTTCGACGCCTCGCTGGACAAGCTCGGCCTGGACTACGTCGACCTGTATCTGATCCACTGGCCGGTTCCGGCCAAGGACGCGTACACCGAGACGTACAAGGCGTTCGAGAAGATCTACGCCGAGGGCCGGGCCAAGGCCATCGGTGTGTCGAACTTCCACCCCGAGCACCTGAAGCGGCTGCTGGACGAGACCTCCGTGGTCCCCGTCCTCAACCAGATCGAGCTGCACCCCCAGCTCCAGCAGGCCGAGGCGCGCGCCTTCCACGCCGAGCACTCCATCGCCACCGAGGCATGGTCGCCGCTGGGCCAGGGCAAGGGCCTGCTGGAGGTGCCGACGGTCGTCGCCATCGCCCAGAAGCACGGCCGCACCCCCGCCCAGGCGGTCCTGCGCTGGCACCTCCAGACCGGCAACATCGTGATCCCGAAGTCCGTGACCCCGGCGCGGATCGAGGAGAACATCGACGTGTTCGGCTTCGAGCTGGACGCCGACGACCTCGCCGCCTTCGCGGCGCTGGACGAGGGCAAGCGGCTCGGCCCGGACCCGGCGGAGTTCAACCTCGGCGCCTGAGCGCCAGGTGCCCCCGGCGCCCCCACCGTCACGGCGGTGGGGGCGCCGTCGTCGGTCCACAGCCCCACGTCCCGGGAGTGAACAGAGCAATGAGCAGCGATCCGGCGCCTGTCGTCGAGGCGGGCACATACCGTCTGCGCAATGTGGGCAGCGGCCTGGTGCTGGAGGTGCACGGCGCGGCCAAGGGCAGCGGTGCCCGGGTCCAGCAGGGCAAGGACGACGGGACGGCCGCCCAGGAGTGGCTGGTGTCCCCGGTGCACGAGGGCGCGGCCCTCTACCACCTGGTCAACGCGCACAGCGGGAAGCGGCTGGACGTGGCCAACGCCGACACGGAGAACGGCGTCCGCATCCAGCAGTGGAAGGCCAACAACTTCGGCGCCCAGGAGTGGCTGATCGAACAGCACCTGGAGGCGCCGGGGACGGTGACGCTGGTGAGCTTCATCAGCGGGCTCGTCATGGAGGTCGCCGACCGTTCGGCCGAGGAGGGCGGCACGGTCCAGCAGTGGGAGGACACCGACTCCCCCTTCCAGTGGTGGCGGCTGGAGCCGGTACCGCCGTCCTGACCCATACCCGGGACGGGTCCTTCAGCCACGGACGGGTCTCTCAGTCGCAGACCGGTCCCTCAGTCACGGCGGCCGAGGTGGACCGTGCGGGCGGAGAGCAGGTGGACGTCGGGCCGCCGGTGGAGCCCGGCCGGGTCCTCGGGGTCCAGCAGCCGGTCCAGTACGGCGCGGTCCTCGGCGTCGAGCAGTTCGCCGAGGACCTCGGCCTCCCGGGTCATCCGGGTGACCACATGGTCGCGGGCAGGCCCGGAGAGCGGGGCGGGCAGGTCGAGCAGGAAGGTGCGGGTGCCCTGCGGGGTCAGCCCGGCCGCCTCGATCAGGGCCCGCCAGTCCTCGGTCTCCCGCCTGGCGTCCGGGAGTTCGGTGCGCATCCGGTCGAACCGGGCGGCGGAGGCCGCGTCCATCCGGGCCTCCAGTCCGGGCCGTCCGAAGCCGAGGTCCCGGGGCAGCCGCCGGGTGGGCAGCCCGCCCTCCAGGAGCGCCACGGTCCCGCCGGGGCGCAGGAGTCCGGCGAAGCGGGTGAGGGCGGCGCGCTGGTCGCCCATGTGGTGCAGGGAGTTACCGGCCCAGACGAGATCGGCCTCGCCCAACCGGTCGGCGTCCTGGGGGAGTTCGGCCTCCACCGTCCGGACGCGGCCGCTCAGGCTGAGGCGCCGGGCGCGGTCCTCCGTACGCTCTAGGAGGGCGGGGGTGGGGTCCACGGCGACGACCTCGGCCTCGGGGAACACCTCGGCCAGCAGACAGGTGACGACGCCGGGACCGCTGCCGATGTCGAGCACCCGGCGCACCTCCGGCGCGGTGGGCAGGGCGGCAATCCAGCGGGCCGCCTCCTCGTAGGGCCCGCTGTTGAGCTCGGCCTCCTGCTCCAGCATCGGGCCCATGACGTTCCAGTCGAACTCCGTACCGGCGCCCGCCGCGCCCGGTCCGTGGGTGTGGACGTGCGCGTCCCGGTCGCTGTGGCTGTCGTGGTGGCCGTGTCCGGCGTGGCTGCTCATGGCGCCACCTTCGCCGCAGGTCAGCCCGTGGGCAAGTTACGTTGCCGTTCCGGCAAACCGGTGCGGGCCGGGGGCTCGCCCCCGTCTCCGGTCGCGCGGTACTCCTGCGGGCTCACTCCCCGGACGCGCTTGAACGCCGTACTGAAGGCGAACGGGGCGCTGTAGCCGACCCGCCGGGCCACCGCCTCGACCGTGGCGTCGCTCTCCCGGAGCAGGTCGGCGGCGAGCGCGAGCCGCCAGCCGGTGAGGTACGCCATCGGGGGCTCGCCGACCAGTTCGGTGAAGCGGCGGGCGAGCCCGGCCCGCGAGACCCCGGCCCGGGCGGCGAGCGAGGCGACGGTCCAGGGGTGCGCCGGGTCGTTCTGGAGCAGCCGGAGGGCCACGCCGACGACGGGGTCGCTCATGGCCCGGTACCAGGCCGGGGCCTCGGCGCCCGGCCGGGAGAACCAGCCGCGCAGCACGGCGATGAGCAGCAGGTCCAGCAGCCGGTCCAGCACGACGTGCTGCCCCGGTTCGTCCTGCGCGATCTCCGCGTCGAGCAGGTCCAGCAGCGGCCCGGTCCGCCGGTCGGCGGGGAGCCGGAGCAGCGGCGGCAGGGCGTCGAGCAGCCGGCGGCTGATCTCACCGTCCATCAGGTAGGTGCCGACGAGCACCGCCGTGGCGCCGTGGGCGGCGTTGCCCCAGGTCCGTACCCCCAGCAGCATCTCCTGGGAGAGCGGCCGCCCGTGCAGGGTGGTGCAGTGGCCGCCGGGCCCGACCAGCGCGTGCGGCTCGGTGCCGGGCGCGTCGGCGACGGTGTACGGGTGCGGGCCGCGCACCACCGCGATGTCACCCGGGTCCAGGCGGACCGGCTCCGCCCCCTCCGAGGGGACGATCCACGCCGTTCCCCGGGTGACCGACATCAGGCAGATCGGGGCCCGGTCGGCGACCCGGACCGCCCAGGGCGGCTCCATCACCATGCGCAGGAGGAAGGCGCCCCGGGCCCGGGGTCCGTCCAGGAGTCCGGCGAGAGCGTCCATGGGCGACAGCGTAGACGCGGGTGGGCGGGGGCGGGCCGGACCGGGGCGCCGTCTGGACGCAGACGGAGGGAGCTGAGCTTCTCGACGATGTTCCCGGTGTCCGGCGCCCGGAAGTCTGGAGCCAGGCCGGAAGACCTGCCGGAAGACGGACGGCCGAAGACGGAGGGCGGAGAAAAACATGACGGAGAAGCCGTATACGAAGCGGCCGGTCGGCACGGACACCGGCACCCCCGGCGGACGGAAATGCGGCCGGAAAAGCGGACAGGAAGAGGTGAGGGCCGTGGGAACGGTTCTGGTGACGAGCGGTACCGGCAAGACCGGCCGCCGGGTGGCGGAGCGGCTGACGGCGCTGGGGGTGCCGGTCCGGGCGGGTTCGCGTACCGGCGGGGTGCGCTTCGACTGGCAGGACGAGTCGGGCTGGGCGGCGGCGCTGTCCGGTGCGGAGGCCGCGTACATCACGTACTACCCGGATCTCGCGGTGCCCGGTGCGCCCGCGGCGATGGCGGCCTTCGGGCGGCTCGCGGCGGCGAGCGGGCTCCGCCGGGTGGTGCTGCTCTCGGGGCGCGGCGAACCGCAGGCGGCCGTGGCCGAGGAGGCGCTGCGGGATGCGGTGGGGGCGGTGGAGCTCACCGTCGTACGGTCGGCGTTCTTCGCGCAGAACTTCAGCGAGGGTGCCCTGCTGGACAGCGTGCTCGGGGGTGAGCTGGTCTTCCCCGCCGGGTCGACGGCCGAACCGTTCCTGGACATCGACGACCTGGCCGATGTGGTGGTGACGGCGCTGACCGGGGACGGGCACGCGGGGGCCGTGTACGAGCTGACCGGGCCCCGGAGCCTGACGTTCGAGGAGGCGGCGGCGGAGCTCGGCCGGGCGGCGGGGCGGCCGGTGCGGTACGTGCCGGTGAGCGCCGCCGCGTACGCGGACGTGCTGGAGGGGTACGGGGTGTCCGGCCCCGAGGCGGGGTTCCTGGCCGAGCTGTTCGCGGGGCTGCTGGACGGCCACAACTCCGTGACGACGGACGGGGTGAAGCGGGTGCTGGGGCGGGAGGCGAAGGAGTTCACCGCGTTCGCCCACGAGGCCGCGCGGGACGGCGCCTGGCACGGCTGAACCGGAGCTGGTCCCTCCGGCCCGTGCGGGCCGGAGGGACAGACCGGGGTACAGACTGGGTACAGGCCGGAAACATTGCCCGGACCGAAGAGTGACCGACATATTGCCGGGGCGGGCCGGTGGCCATAACTTGCCATTATGGAGCTGGAGTTGCGCCATCTGAGAACCGTCCGTGCCATCGCCGACACCGGCAGCCTCACCAAGGCCGCCGCCACGCTGGGCCTCGCCCAGCCCGCTCTCAGCGCCCAGCTGCGGCGGATCGAGAAGGCCCTCGGGGGCACGCTCTTCGACCGTGACCACACGGGCGCCCGCGCCACTCCGCTCGGCGAACTGGTGCTGGAGCGGGCCCGGGTGGTGCTGCCCGCGGTGAGTGAACTCCAGGCGGAGGCGGTGCGGTTCGCCAACGCCACCGGTCCGCTGGAGCGGTTCCGGCTGGGCGGTACGCACGGCCCGCTGCTCGGCGGTCTGGTCGACCGGATCGCCACGGCGCACCCGCAGGCGCCGGTCACCACGTACACCGCGTGGTCGGTGGACGAGATCGCCGCCCTGACGATCGACGGACGCCTCGACTTCGCGCTCATCGGCACCTGCGGGGAGAGCCCGCCACCGCTGGCCGACCGGCTGGTCTGGGAGGTGGTGGGGGTGGACCCGGTCTTCGTGATGCTGCCGGAGGACCATCCGCTGGCCGGTGAGGAGGAGCTCGACCTCGCCGCGCTCGCTGACCAGTGCTGGGCCGATGTGCCGGGGGACGGCTGTTTCGCCGACTGTTTCGCGGCGGCCTGCGCGCGGGCGGGCTTCACCCCGGTGTCCGTGTACGAGACGGACACCTCGTCCGTCGTCCACCTGGTGCAGGTCGGGCGGGCGATCGGCCTGTGCCGGGCGACGTTCCCGCCGGTCCCCGGCCTGGTGACCCGGCCGCTCGCCGGGGCGCCGCTCAGCTGGCGCCACCTGCTGGGCTGGCACCCGCACTCCCCCGCCGCCGACGCCGCGGCGGTGGCGGTGGCCGGGCAGACCCGCGCGGCGTACGAGGAAGCGGTGCTGCGCAGCCCGAGCTACGCACGGTGGCTCGCCGCGAATCCACGCTTCGGGCTGGTGAGCTGAGCCGGGAGGGCCCGGACCAGCGAGCGGAGACGGGAGAGCTGAACCGGGAGCGGTCCGGACCGGGTGAGCTGAGCCGGGAGCGCCCGGGCCGTCGGAGCACCAGGCGGTCTCCCGTACGGCCTCCCGTACCGGCTACTCCGCTCCGTGGGCCGGTGCGGCGGCCTCCACCCGGGTGGCCAGCTCCAGATCCTTCGCCGTGACCGCGCCGCCCGCGTCGTGCGTGTGGACGGACAGGGCCACGGTGTTGTACCCGAGCGTCAGATCGGAGTGGTGGTTCAGCTCCTCCTGAATCCGCGCGATGTGGACGGTCAGCGCGGCGGCGGCCACGTGCGAGGGCAGCCGGTAGGTCCGGGTGATCCGGTCCCCTTCCAGCGCCCAGCCGGGCAGCGCCTCCAGCCGGTGTTCGGTCTCGGTCTTCGACAGCGGTTCGGCGGACATGGCACGGCTCCCGTGGGTGTGGACGTGGGTGTCGGATGTCGGGCCGGGCGCACGTCCGGCCGGTTCGGTCCCGGGGTACGCGGCTCCCCGGCCCGCCGGTGACGTTACGGTCTTCGCATGACGACTGTCTCCCCCGACACGGGAGTGGGGCCGCTGCTGCGCGGCTGGCGCGAGCGGCGGCGGATCAGCCAGCTGGAGCTGGCGCTGCGCGCGGACTCCTCGGCCCGGCACATCTCCTTCGTCGAGACGGGCCGCGCCCGCCCCAGTGAGGACATGATCCTGCGCCTGGCCGAGCACCTGGACATCCCCGTACGGGAGCGCAACGCCCTGCTCGTGGTGGCCGGTTACGCGCCCCGCTACGCACAGACCCCGCTGGACGCCCCCGCGCTGGCGTCGCTGCGCGAGGGCCTGGACCGGCTGCTGGCAGGGTACGAGCCGTATCCCGCGCTCGTCGTCGACGGCACGTACGACGTGGTGGCCGCCAACCGGGGCATCGCCCTGCTCATGGAGGGGGTCTCCGAGGAGCTGCTGACCCCGCCGCTCAACGCCATGCGGATCACGCTCCACCCGGCGGGGCTCGCGCCGCGCATCCGGAACCTGCCGGAGTGGCGGGCGGATCTGCTGGCGCAGATGGAACGTCAGATCGCCCTCGTACGGTCGCCGGAGCTGCGCGCCCTGTACGAGGAGGTGGCCGCCTACCCGGTGGCGGACCGGGGAGCCGGTGATCCGAGCGGGGAGCGTACGCCGTCGTTCGCCCTCCCTCTGGTAATCGAGCACGGCGACCGGGTGCTGTCGTTCGTCGCCTCGATCGCCACGTTCAACACACCGATGGACGTGACGGTGGCGGAGCTGGCCATCGAGACGTTCCTCCCCGCCGACCGGGAGACCGCGGCCTATCTGCGCGAACGCCTGCCGTAGCCACCGTCCGTCCCCCCGCCCCGGAACCCGGAGCGGGGGGACGGACGGTTTCCTCGTGTACGGGTGTCAGACGCGGGCCCCGTTGTCGTCCAGGTCCCGCCGGGGTGCGCGGCCGCGCCGGTTCGTCTTCCCCGGGACGGGCGGCGGGGCGTTGGTGGTCCGTTCCAGGACGATGGCGCCCGGTACGGCGGTGAACACCGAGGACCAGGTGCCCACGACGATGCCGATGAGCAGGGCCAGTGCGAAGTCGGCCAGCGAGTCGCCGCCCAGCACGGCGAGGGCGACCAGGATGAACAGGGCGCCCATCCCGGTGTTGACCGTACGGGGGACGGTCTGGAGGACGGCCCGGCGCGCGATGGTGGGCAGGGGCGTCTTCCGGTTGGCGCCCCACAGCTCCCGGACCCGGTCGAAGACCACCACCGAGTCGTTGACCGAGTAGCCGATGACGGTGAGCAGGGCGGCCAGGAAGATGCCGTCCACGGGCCGCCCCAGCCAGGCGAAGGCGCCCACGACGATGACCACGTCGTGCACCATCGCGACCACCGATCCGACGGCGAACGTCCAGCGGAACCGGACCGCCAGATAGGCGAGCTGCACGAGCACCGCGACGGCCAGGGCGATCAGCGCGTTCCGTCGCAGCTCGTCGCCGAGGCTCGGACCGATCAGTTCGTCCCGTACCTTCGTGGTCTCCCCTCCCTCGGTGGCCAGTGCGGTTCGCAGGGCGTGTTCCCCGTCGTTGTCGAGCTTGCCCGTGCGTACGGAGATGTCGCCGTCGCCCGCCGTGGTGACCTCGGCGTCACCGAACCCGGCCTCGGCGAGCGTGGAACGGGCGGTCTCGACGTCGACCGGGCGGCTGGTGGAGTACTCCACGAGCCTGCCCCCGGTGAACTCGACGCCCAGGTCGATCCCGCGCACCACGATCCCGCCGACGGCGACGGCCACCAGGACGGCGGAGACCACGAGCCACTGGACCGGCTTCCGGAACAGCTTGGGGTCCTTGCGGATCAGCCAGGTGCGTACGCCGCCGGGGCGCGCGATGCCGTTGACGCCCGGGTAGTCGCTGACGAAGCGGGAGCCCGCCGCGATCTCGGTGAGCGCCCGGGCGATGACCAGCGCGGAGAACATCGAGGCGATGACCCCGATGGCGAGGGTGACACCGAAGCCCTTGACCGGACCCGAGCCCAGGAAGAACAGCAGCCCGGCGGCGAGGAGCGTGGTGATGTTCGAGTCGGCGACCGCGCTGAACGCCTTCCGGAACCCGGTGGTCAGGGCCGAGCGCAGGGTGGGTTTCGGCTGGGCCTGGCACTCCTCTCTGGCCCGTTCGAAGACCAGGACGTTCGCGTCGACCGCCATCCCGATGGCCAGGACGAACCCGGCGAGTCCGGGGAGCGTGAGGGTGACGCCGAGGCCGACGAGTGCGGCGTACGAGATCACCCCGTACGCGGCGAGGGCGACGGCGGCGAGCGCGCCGAAGAGGCGGTAGATGACGGTGATGAAGAGCGCGGTGGCGGCGGCGCCGATCAGGGCCGCCTGGGCGCTGGCGTCGATGGCGGCGGCGCCGAGCGTCGGTCCGACGGTCCGCTGCTCGACGATCTCGACGGGTACGGGCAGGGCGCCGCCCTTGATGAGCAGGGCCAGGTCGCGGGCTTCCTTCGCGGTGAAGGAGCCGGTGATCTGGGTGCCGCCGGAGGGCAGCCCCACCTGGCAGCCGACCGAGGGGTCGACCTGGGGCGAGGAGATGACCTTCTCGTCCAGGACGATCGCGACGCGCCGCCGCTCGTCCCCGGCGGGGTGACAGGCGGCCTCACCGGTGAGCTTGGTCCAGCCCTTCCCGGCGTCCTTGTGGAAGTCGAGGGAGACGGTCCAGCCGCCCGCCTGCTGGGCGTCGAAGGCCGCGGTGGCGTCCTTGACCCCCGCCCCGGAGAGCTGGGTGGGGCCGAGATCGAGTTGCACGCCCTGTTCGTCGGGCAGGAGCAGCCGCTTTTCCCCGGTTTCGGGCTTGGCCTCGGGTTCGGCGCCGGGTGGCAAGGCGCCGAGGACCGGGTGGAAGCTGAGCTGGGCCGTGCGGCCGATCACGGCGGCGGCCTGGCGCGGGTCCTGGACGTCGGGCAGTTCGACGATGATCCGGTCCTCGCCGGAGCGGGTGAGGACGGGTTCGGCGACCCCGAGGGAGTCGACGCGCTGGCGCAGGACCTCCAGGGTGCGGTCGGTGGTCTCCCGGTCCGCCTTGACGGTGGCGGAGTCCTTGGCCTGGAGCACCATACGGGTGCCGCCCTGGAGATCCAGGCCGAGTCTGGGTGACATGGTCAGCGAGATGTAGACGGAGACGAGCAGCACGGCGACAGCCAGAACCGCTCGCACCGCGGTGGCGCGAGTCATGGGAATCCTCCGGTGGGGCGTCGGCCGCCCTCACCTCAGCGAGGACGCGACGCCGGAACGGCAGAGCGGGACGGATGACCGGCCGAGGGGCCGGCGGCCGTGCGCGGAGGACCCCGGACGCCGGGCAGGGCGCCCTCGCGCCCCGAGGGCGTTCCGGCGGAAGGCACGGCGACCCGCTCGGCCGGGCCGTACGGCACGACCGGACCGGGTGCGCCGGGCAGCAGCCCTTCGTACGAGGGCGGGGGCGCGTGCCCCGTCAGGTGGGCGCGGCCGATGCCCGCCCGGGGGGTGTGCGTGCTCGGATCGGCGGCCGGCGACCGCTCGTACAGGGTCGAGGTGTACGGCTGCGCGGGGGTGGTCCGCGCCCGGGGCTGCTGCTCCCGGGCGGTACGGCCACCGGCGCCGGAACCCGCGGGGGCCGGGGCCGTGCGGGTGCGCCGGAGATCGGGGTGGGGGGAGCCGGGGTGGACGGTCCGGTCGGTCTGCGGGGCGGGCGCCGGGGCCTGCGGCGTGTACGCCACGGCGAGCGAGAGGCTGTTGAGGACCCCGACGGGGAGCGCGCCCGCTGCGGGGGCGCCACCGGCCAGGGTGAGGACGGCGAGGAGCAGCACGGCCAGCATGCGCCGCGAGCCCTGTGCCGTATCGGTCGGCCTCGGCCGGAGTGCGTTCCCCCGGGGCGGCCCCGGGTGCGGGGTCACCTCGGTCGGCCGGGCAGGACGGCGGGCGTCACCCCGTGGCGGAGCACGGAGCTGAGGATCTGTCCCGCGCCGCGCACGACGGTGGTCGACGGGTCGTCCGCCAGCCGCACGGGGGTGCCGAGGCACCGCGCGATGCGGTCGGTCACGTCGGGGCGCAGCGCTCCGCCACCGGCGAGGACCGGGCCCTTGCGCAGGGCGCCCCGGATCGCGCCGTGCCGGTCCTGCCGCCACATGGACTTCACCATGTCCAGGACCGTACCGACCAGGGTGGCGGGCAGCGTCGCCGGGTCCAGGTCGCTGAGGCCGGTCTCGGCCTGCCGGGCGTCCGCGATCCGGCCGCCGACGAGGAGCGTGACCTCGGTCAGCTCGGCGCCCATGTCCACGACGAGGAGGGGACCGGCGTCGCGCGGTCCGGCGTACGCGGCGGCGGCCCGGGCGCTGCTGAGGACGAGGACGCGTGTGGGTCCCAGCCCGGCGAGCAGCTCCCGCGCGGCGTTGCGGTGGACGGCCCCGGCGAGGACGGGGTGGCTGAGGACGATCACACTGTCCGTACGGTCGGGCCCGAGGGCCGCGTCGGCGATGCGGCCGAGGAGCCGTCCGCAGGACTCGGGGTCGACGATGCGCCCGCGCCGGACGGGCCGCTCGGCATCCCCGTCGGGGGCGCGGCCGAGGAGCGGGTCGGCGACCAGGCCGTGGCCGGGCACCCAGGCCCGGGTGCGGGAGCTGCCGAGGTCCAGGGCGAGTCCCCGGGCGGCCACGGTCCTGCCGCCGAGCCGGCGGTGTCCGTGGCGCACCCGGAGCGCCCCGGGCTCACGCCCGGTCCCGGACCTCCCGGCCCCGCTTCCGTCACGAAGCGGTGCGGGACCTCCGCCGGGCGGGCGGGGTCCCTCGCCGAACGGTCCGTGTCCGTCGTCGGGCGGGCCGTGTCCTTCACCGGACCGGCCGGGCCCGAACGTGGCCGGAGGGTCACGGTCCTCGCCGCCGGGGCGGCCCGGCAGGGGGACGGCACGGCCGTGTCGCTGTCCGTCGTACGGAGAACGCATCGCCCCTCACCCCCGGTCGGCCGTCCGCAGCCGTCCACGCACCCATCGGCCCGCTGATAGCGAGGCATGACCAAGCCCTCACTATGCAATACCGGGTGAGGGAAAGCCACTTCCCTCCCGATTCCAAGGCACCCCCGGGCTGCCTCAGACCTTCACGACCTCAGCGTCCTTCACCACCTCAGCGTCCTTCACCACCTCAGCGTCCTTCACGGCCTCCGCCTCCTCGACCACCACCGCGCCCTCCACGACCACCGCCTCGTCCACAACCGTCGCACTCCCCGCGACCACCGCGCCCTCCACGACCACCGCGCCCTCCACAGCTTCCGCCGCCCCCACGGCTGCCGCTGCCGTACCGGCCGCCGCTTCGGCAGTCACGACCGCCGCCACCACGCTCACCGTCTCCATGGCCTCCGCGACCTCCCCGACCTCGGCGGCCTTCCCCGTGAGGAAGTCCGCGAGGAGCTCCGCGAACTCCTCCGGCGCCACGATCCTGAGGCCCAGCTCCTCCGCCTTGGTCCGCTTCGACCCGGCCTTCTCCCCCGCCACCAGCAGGCTGGTGCGCGCGGAGACGCTGGAGGACGACTTCCCGCCCGCCCGCTCGATCAGCTCGTTCATCTGATTGCGCGACAGCTTCTCCAGCGCCCCGGTCATCGCCCCCGTGACCACCACCTTCATCCCCGCCAGCGGCAGCTCCGCACCGGCCCCCGCGCCCTCCTGCTCCTCCGTGCCGGGCTCCGGGGGCGGGGTGGCACCCGGCTCCGTCATCGTCACCCCGGCCCGGACGAGCTTCTCGATCAGCGGGGCCAGCTCCACCAGCTCGGCGACCACCGCCGCGGCCTTCTCCTTGCCGATGCCGTCGACCCGCTGGAGCGACTCGGCGTCGGCGGCGACGATGTGGTCCATGGTCGCGAAGAACCGCGCGATCCTGCGGGACATGGAGCGCCCCGTCCCCCGTACGCCCAGGGCACAGAAGACCCGGGACAGCGGGCGCGAGCGGGCGGTCTCGATGGCCGCCAGGAGATTGTCGGTGGAGGTCTCGCCCATCCGGTCCAGGGCGAGCAGCTGCTCCCGCTCCAGGGTGAACAGATCGGCGAAGTCCGTGACGAGGCCCGCGTCCACGAGCTGGACGACCCGGGTGGCCCCGAGGCCCTCGATGTCGAGCTGGTCCCGCCCGGCGGCGTACGAGACGGAGGCGACCAGCCGGCAGTCACGGCCCCGGGTGCAGCGCCAGCGCTGCTCGCTCGCGTCGATCTCGGAGCCGCACTGCGGGCAGCTCTCCGGGAACTCGATCGGCGTCTCGTCCCCCGTACGCAGATGGGCGACGGGCGCCTCGATGCGCGGGATGATGTCACCCGCCTTGTAGACCATGACCTGGTCGCCCAGGCGCAGATCGCGGCGGGTGATGTCCGCCGGGTTGTGCAGGGTGGCGTACCCGACGGTCGATCCGTCGATCTCGACGGGCTCCAGGACGGCACGCGGCGCGATGATCCCCGTGCGTCCCACGTTCCACTCGACGGAGAGCAGGCGGGTGATCTTCTCGACGGCGGGGAGCTTGTAGGCGATGGCCCAGCGCGGCGCCCGGGTCCCGGACCCGGCTTCGCGCTGGTCGGCGGCGAGGTCCGCCTTGATCACGATCCCGTCGATACCGAACGGCAGCACGGCACGCAGGGCGCCGATCTCGTCCACCCGGGCCTGCACCTCCTCCGCCGTGGTCACCCGGACCGGTGCCACCTCCGTGGCCGCGGCCGTGTGCACGCCGAGCCCGGCGACATACGCGAGGATCTCGCTGTGGGGCAGCTCGGTGAGGGTCTCGGCGAGCTCACCGGAGTCGGCGAGCGGCAGTGCCCCGTAGGCGAAGAAGGTCGTCTCCACGCGGTACGCCCGGTCCTTGGCGCGCAGGGTGCCCGCCGCCCCGTTGCGCGGGTTGGCGAAGGGGGCGCCGCCGTGCTCCGTACGGATCGCGTTGCCCTGCTCGAACTGCTCGTTCGTCATGAGTATTTCGCCGCGCACCTCGATGGTGACCGGGGCCGCCAGCCGCTCGGGCAGTCCGACGACCGCGGCGGCCGCATGCGATACGTCCTCGCCCGCCGCGCCGTCGCCCCGGGTGATCAGCCGCTCCAGGCGGCCTTCCCGGTAACGGGCGGCGACCGCGAGGCCGTCGAGCTTCGGCTCCACGCTCCAGGCGGCGACCGGTCTGCCGATCCGCCGCTCCAGCGACGCGGTCCAGCTCACGAACTGCTCGGCCGAGAACACGTTGTCCAGCGAGAGCATCGGCACCGTGTGCGGAACATCGCCGACGGCGGCCCCGCCCGCCACCTTCCCCGTCGGTGATGACTCGTGTATCTCGTCGGGATGGTCCGCCTCGTACGCGGCGATCCCCCGCGCCAGCCGGTCGTACGCGTCGTCGTCGAGCGTGCTCTCGCCCGTGGCGTAGTACGCGGCGGCGGCCTGGGATGCCTCTTCGACCGCGGCGGCATAGGCGGCGGCATCGGCGAGCACAGCGGCTGAGTTCGTCATGACCACCATCCTGCCGCCCACCACTGACAATCCTCCGGCAGCGCTTCCCGGCCCTCGCCCCCGGGGCCTCTCCCGTCACTCCAGGAACGGCGGGGCACCTCCCCGTACGCCAGGGAACGGCACGTTCCGAGGACAGAAAAGGGAGAGCGCTCTCCTGCCCTCCACCCCCTCAAGTCCCTTCATTGTGCAGCTCGTTGCAGTTCTCGCACCTTCCCTTGACATGCATAGGCAGCACTCTTACGTTCCGATGAGAGAGCGCTCTCTACCGTGATCGAGAAATCTCCCCCCACTTCCGAACAGGAGTGCCGTGCTCTTCCGAAACCGAAACAGTCGCGAACACCGCCGTCGGCGATCCCCCCGTTCCTGGCGCCGCAGAGTCGCCGGGCTCGCCGCCGCTGCCCTCGCCCTCTCCCTCGTCCAGGCCAACATCGGCAACGCGGCGGGCGACCGCGCCGCCGCCGGGATCGCGCCCGGGGCCGCCGCCGATGTGGTGCGGGTCGCCGAGTTCCTCGCGGAGTGCCCGTTCACCCACCGGGCCCCCGACGACCCGATCGTCTTCCCGGGCCTGCCGGGCGCCTCCCACATGCACAGCTTCTTCGGCAACGACACCACGAACGGGAACTCGGACCTGGAGTCGCTGGAGAAAGGCCGCACCAGCTGCTCGCCCGAGACCGACCTCTCCTCGTACTGGGTGCCCACCCTGTACGACGGCGACCGGGAGGTGGAGCCGACCGGGACCACCTTCTACTACCTGGGCGAAGGGGTCAGGGACGACATCATCCGGCAGATCCAGCCCTTCCCCCGGGGCCTGCGCATCGTGGCGGGCAACGCGAAAGCGGCCGGGCCGCAGGAGAACACCATCGCCCGGTGGTCGTGCCTGCACGCCGGTCACGTCGACCCCTCGCAGGACTTCGTGAACTGTCCGCCCGGCACGATGCTGGAGTCCTACCTGGACTTCCCGCAGTGCTGGAACGGTACGGATCTCGACTCGGCCGACCACAAGAGCCACATGGCCTACCCGGTCGCCGGTGCCTGCCCGTCGACCCACCCCGTACCGGTGCCCAAGCTCCGCCAGGTGCTGCGCTATCCGGTCAACGGCGACCCGGCCCGCTTCCGGCTGGCGTCGGGGGCCGGTTACACGATGCACGGCGACTTCTTCAACGTATGGCCGGAGGAGGAGCTCGCACAGCGCGTACGCGACTGCATCAACGCCATCGTCAAGTGCGGCTTCGACGGCACCCCCTGAGCCTCCGTCAGGAAAGCTCCGGTGATGCGTCAGTGATGTGCCGGTGATGTGCAGGCCGGCTGTCCGCCGGTGTCCGCCCCGGGCACAGGCTCCGGGGCGGCACCCTCCGCCCGGTCACAGGACACCTCATGAACCGCTCCGCCCCGGCCAGGCCCCTCGTCGCGCTGTGCCTGTCGGCCCTGCTGGTCCTCACCGCGTCGGCCGGCTGCTCCCCCGCCACGGACCCCGCGCCCGGCCCCTCCGCCGTACGGAAGACCGCCTCCGCCCCCTCCACCGACGCCGCCTGGGTGCAGTTGATGACCCCGATGAACGAGAAGGCGGTGGCCCTGCTCGCCCTCGCCGCCGACCGCGCCACCGAGCCCCGGCTGCGGGCCTTCGCGGACCGCCTGCGCAGTGGCCAGGAGTCCGAACTCAAGCGCCTGAAAGCCTTGTTGGTACGGATGGGGCTTCCCCGTACCGATGTGCACGCGGGCCACGACATGCCCGGCATGGTGACGGAACAGGACCTGGCAGCGGCGGAAGCGGCCGAGGGCTCGGCCTTCGACCGGCTCTTCCTGAAACTGGTCCACGACCATCTGCGCCACTCCGCGCAGGTGTCGCGGTCCGAGATCGACGCGGGCGCCAGAGCCGACGCGAAGCGGCTGGCCGCCGCACTCGTCACCGCGCGCGAGGCCGCGCTCACCGAGCTGGAAGGGCTCCCGGAGGCCGCGCGGGCCCTCGGCTGACCGGTGCGGCTGGGCTGCGGGTATAAAGGGCTGCATGACAGCCGAAGTGGAGCCGCCCGTGCGCCCGACCTTGGAGGACGTGGCGGCCGTGGCAGGTGTCTCACGGGCCACCGTGTCGCGGGTGATCAACGGAGCCACCACGGTGGACCCGGCCCTGCGCACCGTGGTCGAGGAGGCGGTGGCGACCACCGGGTACGTGCCCAACCGGGCGGCCCGCTCGCTGGTGACCCGGCGGACCGACTCCGTGGCCCTGGTGATCTCGGAGCGCGAACGGCGGCCGGACTCCGAGCCGTTCGTCGGCCGGATGTTCTCCGACCCCTACTTCGGCCGGGTCGTCGGTGGACTCCTCGAAGTGCTGCGTCCGGCGGGCATCCAGATGGTGCTGATGCTGGCGGACGACGAGGCGTCCCGGAACCAGCTGCTCTCCTACCTGCGCCACGGCCATGTCGACGGCGTCGTCCTGGTCACCTCGCACGCGGACGACCCGCTGCCGGGGCTGCTCGAGGACACCCGGCTGCCCGCCGTCCTCGCGGGCCGTCCCCCGCGCCCCTCGTCGCTCGCCTATGTGGAGGTGGACCAGCAGGCCGGGGCGCGGCTCGCGGCCGACCATCTGGCCGCGCTGGGGCGGCGCCGCATCGGGACGATCTCCGGTCCGCAGGACAGGCCCGCCGGGCAGGTCCGGCTGGCGGGGTTCCTGGAGGCGCTCGCCGCGCACGGCATCGAGGACGTGGCCTGTGCCGAGGGGGACTTCACCCATCTGGGCGGGGCGGCGGCGATGCGCCGGCTGCTGGCGGAACAGCCGGGCCTGGACGGGGTGTTCATCGCCTCGGACCTGATGGCGCTGGGCGCTCTGCCGGTGCTGCTGCGGGCCGGGCGTGACGTACCGTCCGATGTCGCGGTGGTCGGTTTCGACGACAGCAGCGCGGCCGCCGCCTGCGACCCGCCGCTGACGACGGTGCGGCAGCCGGTGGAGGAGATGGCGGCGGAGATGGCCCGGCTGCTGCTCAAGCAGATCGGCGGGCCCGGCGGCCCCTCGCCCTCCGTGGTCTTCCCGCCGACGCTGGTACGGCGGCAGTCGGCCTGAGCGTGAGCCGGGGCGCGCTCACCCCGTCGTGCCCGGCGCCTCCGGTTCCGGTTCCGGTTCCGACAGCGGCAGGGGCAGCGGCAGCGGGACCTCGCTGAGCACCGGGGGCGTCCGCGCGGGCGGGGCCTGGCCCTGCGGGACCTGGCCGTGCACCACGTCGGAGGACAGCGGGGGTTTCCGGTCGACCGGCCCCCGAGCCTCGACCGACCCCTTCCTCGAACCCACCGAACCCACCGAGCTCCCCGAATCCCCCGGGAACGGCTCGTCCGCCCGGGCCGCCCCCGTGAACCCCTCCGTCCGCACCGGCACCTGGGGCCCCGAGAACTCCAGCAGCCAGCGGTTCAGCACCCGGTGCACCGCCTCGGCGCCCACCAGCCCGCCGCCCGGCGGCGGGGGCGCGCCCTCGGCGGTCTCCGCGGCCACGATGTCGAGCGGGTCCGTCATCCCGCGCGGCCAGAGCAGGAACGGCCGGGACTGCTCACCGCCCAGGCCACCGTGCGAGCCGATCTGCTCCTCGAAGGCGTGCACGGTGCCGGACTCGGGGTCGTACATCGAGTTGACCATGATGTCGGCGACGTGCGGGAAGGTGTCGGTACGTCGCACGGCCGCCGCCGCTCCGGTGCCGAAGACCGCGATCGGGCCCTCCCCGTCGGTCAGTTCGGCCACCGGGACCTCGGCCCCGCCCGGCCCGAGCACCACGGAGCCGTGCTCCTCGCTGCGGACGAGGAGGAAGCCGATCCCCGGATGGTTGGCGAGCGTGGAGAGCAGCGCCGGGTGGCGGCGGTCGATCTGCTCGCGCGAGGCGCGCCCCTCGATGTCGGGGAAGGAGATCAGGCCGAGGTTGCCGGAGGCCAGCACGATCGGGTCGGAGCGCTTGGCCGGGTGCTCGGCCTCCGGTTCCTCCGCCTCGGGCGGGCGGTGCAGGGCGATCCGTACCGCGTCACGGGCCTCGGAGGCGCTGTGCGTGCCGCGTGCCCGACGCGGTACGGGGAGTCCGCAGCCCGCCCGTACGAGGTCCTTGAGCGTCAGCCCGTACTTCCCGGCGAAGGTCTCGCCGGGGCTCTGGCCGTGGTCGGAGAGGAGCACGATCCGGTAGGTGCGCGGGGTGTGGTCGGCGATCTTGGCGATCAGGGCGAGCGAGCGGTCGAGCCGCCGGAGGACCTTCTCGGCGTCGCGGCTGTGCGGTCCGGAGTGGTGGGCGACCTCGTCGTAGGCGACCAGGTCGGCGTAGACGGCGGTGCGTCCGGCGAACATGTCCCCCAGGACGGCGGCTACCACCACATCGCGCTCCACGACGGTGGCGAAGGCCCGGATGAAGGGGTAGAGGCCGCCGCGCTTGACCCTCGGGGTCTCCTTCCGGGCGCGGGCCCGGGTCGACTGGCCGATCTCGCGGCCGACCTCGGCGGCGAAGGAGAGGGCGGTGCGGACGGCGTTGGCCGGGTCGGAGAAGTAGGCGAAGTAGCCGGAGCGGGAGCGCCGCCCCTTGCCGCGCCGGGCCGCCATGGACAGGACCAGGGCGAGCTGTCCGGCGCCGCCGCTGAAGAGGTTGCCGCGGCTCGCGCCGTCGATGGTGAGCAGGCCGCCGTCCCGGGTGCGGGCGATGGCGCGGCGCTGCATCTCCAGGGCGCTGGCGGGGCGGCTGGAGACCATGACGGTGCCGGTCTCCTTCTCGTACCAGCGGAAGGCGGGGATGTCGTGGTTGGAGCCGTGCAGGATGGCCAGCTGGCTGGCGCCGGTCTGGCTGGACCAGTCGGTGCGCCAGGGGGTGAGGCGGTGGCCGGAGGAGTCGGCGAGCCAGCCCGCGACGGTCGGCATGAGCCCGTCGGCGGCGGCCTTCACCAGGACGTCGTGGCCGACGCCGTCGAGCTGGAGGAAGACGGTGCCGGGCGGTCCGTCGCGGTCGGGCTCCAGCGTGTCCGGGGAGCCGCGTCTGCGGCGCCGGTCGGCGAGGCGGGAGAGCCTGCGGCGGTATGCCTCGTCGTCGCGGACGGCGAGGGCGGTGGAGGTGGCGGAGGCGACGGCGGACATCACGGCGGCGACCACGACGGCGGTCTCGGGGGCGGCGTCCCCGCGCCCGTCCGGGATCAGGCGCAGCGCGATCAGCAGCAGCGAACCGTTGAGGAAGAAGACCAGCGCGCCGAGCACGAGCGCGGGCACGATGAGCAGGGCCCGGACGAGGACGGGCCACACCAGCGCCGAGAGCAGACCGAAGGCGCCCGCGCCCCAGGCCGCCGTGAACGCGGTACGGGTGATGGTGTCGCCGTCGTCGGACTGGAGCCGGAAGTCGGGGAGGGCCCCGGCGAGCACGAGCATGGTGAGGGTGGAGACCGCCCAGACCGCGATGATCCGCAGGAGCGCACCGCCCGCCGTACGCCACCCGGCCGTGTGCCACACGCCTGTGCGCCACCCGGCCTTGCGCCATCCTCCCGTGCGCCACCCCGGCGTACGCCCTCCCGGTGCGGACTGCGCGGGCAGGGGGCGGTCCGCCGTGGACCGCTCCGCCGTACGCCGTCTCCCCGTGGGCCACCCCGGCGTACGTCGTCTCCGCTCGTCCACGCCGGTCCACCTCACGCCTTCTTCACCACGGGCCCGTCCGTCAAGGGCCCGTCCCCAGCCTTTCACAGCGTCGGTCCCGGTCGGCGGCCGTCGTGGGGAGCGCGCATGGGCGCATAGGCTCGTACCGGCGGCGCTTCCGGGTAACGGGTAGGGCGTGGACCGCTCCGGGGCATCGGGCCCGCGGAGGCCGAGCAGCGAGGAGGCGGCACGTGC
The DNA here is from genome assembly GCA_002082585.1 of Kitasatospora albolonga. NCBI lineage: Bacteria > Bacillati > Actinomycetota > Actinomycetes > Kitasatosporales > Streptomycetaceae > Kitasatospora > Kitasatospora albolonga. The sequence goes on along the minus strand of CP020563.1, from coordinate 7,232,950 downwards.
CGGTGGAGGTCACCTGGTGGGGTCATGCCACCTGCACGATCGAGGACTCCGGGGTACGCGTGTTGACCGACCCCCTCTTCGTACGGCGCTTCGCGCATCTGCGGCGGCGCCGGGGCGAGGTGCCGCCGCCGCAGGCCGCGCTCGCCGAGGTGGTGCTGGTCTCGCATCTGCACTCCGACCATCTGCACCTGCCGTCGCTGGCCATGCTGTCCTCCGGCACCCGGCTGATCGTGCCGAGCGGGGCGGTCGCGGCCGTGCCGGGGCTGCGGACGCTGCACCGGAAGCTGGACCTCCGGATCACCGAGGTGCGGGCGGGCGACGAGGTCCGGGTGGGCGAGGTGCGGGTGCGGGCGGTTCCGGCGCTGCACGACGGACGGCGGCTGCCGGTCGGGCCGCGCCGGGTGCCCGCGCTCGGTTACGTGGTCGAGGGCGAGGCCCGGACGTACTTCGCCGGGGACACCGGGCTCTTCGACGAGATGGCCGACGCGGTGGGCCCGGTCGATGTGGCGCTGCTGCCGGTGGGCGGCTGGGGCCCGTATCTCGGGCAGGGGCATCTGGACGCGTCCCTGGCCGCCGAGGCGCTGACCCTGCTGGAGCCGCGCTCGGCGGTGCCCGTGCACTACGGCACGTACTGGCCGATCGGCCTCGACGGGGTGCGGCCTCACGAGTTCCACGGGCCGGGTGATGAGTTCGTCCGGCAGGCGGGCCTCCGGGCACCGGAGGTGGCGGTGCATCTCCTCTCCCACGGCGAGCGGGTGCGGCCGGAGGCCGAGCGGTGATCCAGGAGCTCCAGTCGGTGGTGCGGGAGCTGCCCACCGAGTCGACCCAGCAGGCCGTGGGCTATCCGACGCTGTTCCTCCTGGTGGCACTGGGTTCGCTGGTGCCGGTGATTCCGACAGGGGCGCTGGTGAGTTCGGCGGCGGTGGTGGCGTTCCACCAGACGTCACCGTTCTCGCTGCTCTTCGTCTTCCTGGTGGCCTCGGCGGCGGCGTTCCTGGGGGATGTCTGTCTGTACTGGCTGGGGCAGCGCGGGGTGCGCTCGAAGAACGGCTCGAAGTGGCTGGAGGCGCTCACCCGGCGGGCCGCGCCGGAGCGGCTGGCCCAGGCGCAGGAGAAGCTGGCCGGGCACGGCGGGACGGTGCTGGTGCTCTCCCGGCTGGTGCCGGCCGGGCGGATTCCGGTGATGCTGGCGTGCCTGCTGGGGAAGATGCCGCTGAAGACGTTCGCGCGGGGCGATGTGCCGGCGTGTCTGGCGTGGGCGGCGACATACCAGCTGATCGGGGTCCTGGGCGGTTCGCTCTTCCCCGAGCCGTGGCAGGGCGTGGTCGCGGCGGTGGCGCTGACCGTGCTGATCAGCGGGGCTCCGGCGGTGTGGCGGAGGCTGCGGGCGCGGTTCGGCCACGGGACGGGCGACGCGACGGGCTGAGGCACATGCCTGCGGCCCGGCTCTCCGGACCTTTACGCCATCCGGCCTCGGCTCACCTCACCGGAGCTCCCCGAAGGCCGCCGCGAACGTGGACAGCGCCCGCCCGACGTGCGGCAGCTCCAGCGGCTCCGCCGCCGTCAGGGACTCCCGCTGCTCCTCCGGCGTGGCGCCCAGCAGGGGCCCGGTGGCCAGCCGTACGCGCAGGGCGCCCAGCTCGTCGCCGAAGCGGTGGCCGCCCGGGGCGGGGGCGCCGAGCCGGTCGGTGAGGTACTCCTCCAGCTCCATGGAGTCCGTGACGCCGAGCTCCGCCAGCCGGGAGCGGAGCGGGCCGAGGTCCGCGTAGAGGTGGCGGCCCGCCTGCGGGGGGCGGGCCAGGGCGCCGGAGGCGAGAACCGCGCGGTGGGCGGCGGCGGCCACCTGGGCCTGGAGCCCCGCGGCCTGCCGGATTCTCTCCCGTACGGCTTCGGGCTCGCCGAGGGCGTGGGCGGCGGGGGGCGCCAGCGGACCGGCGACCAGGGCGCCGAGCGCGGTCAGGATGTCCAGCGTCCGGGCCCGGCGCACGGCGGCCCGCGCGTTCTCCGGGAAGCGGGCGACGGCGAGGGGCCAGGCGGCGGGGGTGAGGGCGCCGGACAGGTCGCTGATGACCGTGACGTCGTCGGGGCACATCTCGGCGGGGCCGATCAGGACGGTGTCGCGGGGCCGGTGCACGGTGTCGCGCCAGGTCTCGTCGCTGATGATGTGCAACCCCTCGCCGACCGCCGCCTCGCACGCCTCCCGCACCAGCTCGGGCGGGGCGACGGTGGCGGTGGGGTCGTCGGCGACGGAGAGCACCAGCAGTTTCGGCCGACCGCCCTCGGCGCGTACCCGGCGCACGGTCTCCAGCAGGGCGTACGGGTCGGGTACGCCTCCGCACTCGGCGGGCGTCGGCACCTGGTAGGCGGGCCTGCCGAGCAGCCGGGCCTGCGGCATCCAGGTGGCCGGGCAGGGGCGCGGCATCAGGACGTCACCGCCGTGCGCAGCGATCAGGGCCAGGAGGAGGGGCTGGGCGCCGGGGGCCGCCACGATGTCCTCCGGCCCGCCGTGGAGCCCGCGCCGCTCCCAGTGGGCGCAGGCCGCCTCGCGCAGGACACGGCCGCCGCCGGGCGGTTCGGGGCGGGTGCGGTCCGCCGCCGCGGCGAGGACGGCGGCCAGCTCGGGCAGGACGGGGAGGCCGGGGTCGGGGGCGGGCGGCCCGTAGCGGACGGGCCCGTGGTCCTCGTGCATTCCGGCCTCCTCCGCCGCCGCTTCCCGTACGTCCCGCACTTCCCGTACGGCTCCGGGGCGCTCTGAGGCCCTTTATACGGAGGTTCGGGCCGGGCCGCCCGCTCAATTGCGCACGCGGGCGAGCCTGAGCCGTTGTGCCGGTCATGGGCGCCGCGTGGTGAGGCTCTCAGCGCGCCTGCTGGTTCAGCGGCGGACGGCCGGGTATTCGCTGAGCCATGTCGCCCATGTCGTCATCGAACACTCCGACCGCCGCCTCCGCCACCGCCCGGTGGCGCGGCTGGCTGCAAGGACGGGATCTCGCCGTCTTCCACAGCGTCGCGGGCCGCCACTGGCCCGGCGCCGATCCCCTGCTGCCCCGGCTGAGCCGGAGCGCCAACCACGGGCTGCTCTGGTTCGGGACGGCGGTCGGTATCGCGGCCCTCGGCTCCAGCGCCCGGTCCCGCCGGGCCGCGCTGCGCGGGGTCGCGTCGCTGGCCGTGGCCTCGGCGGCGATCAACACCGTCGGCAAGGGCGCGGTGCGGCGGCAGCGGCCGATACTCGATCATGTGCCGGTCATGCGGCAGCTGAAGCGGCAGCCGGTGACCACCTCCTTCCCCTCCGGCCACGCGGCCTCCGCCGCGGCCTTCGCCACCGGGGTGGCGCTGGAGTCGAAGGGGTGGGGCGCGGTGGTCGCACCCGTCGCGGCGGCGGTGGCCGCCTCCCGCGTCTACACGGGGGTCCACTATCCGAGCGATGTGCTGGCCGGGGCGGCGCTCGGCGTAGGAGCCGCGTTCGCCCTGCGCGGGGTGGTCCCCACCCGGGGCCAGCTGCCCGCCCCCGGCCGCCCGCCCGGCGAGGCCCCCGCGCTGCCCGGCGGGAAGGGGCTCGTGGTGGTGGTGAACGAGGCGTCCGGGACGGCCACCGCGACCGCGTCCCTGGTCCGCGAGGCGCTGCCGCTCGCCGAGGTGGTCGCGTGCGCGCCCGCCGATCTGTCCACCGCCATGGAGAAGGCGGCGGGCCGGGGCAGGGCCCTGGGCGTCTGCGGCGGCGACGGTACGGTCAACCTGGCGGCTTCCGTCGCGGCGACGCACGGGATGCCGCTGGCGGTCTTCCCCGGCGGGACGCTCAACCACTTCGCCTACGACCTGGGCATCGAGACGGTCCAGGAAGCGGCGGCGGCGCTCACGGCGGGCGATGCCATACAGGTCGACCTCGGCCGGTTCCGCCCCGGCCCGAACGGGCCGGACGGGGCCGACGGCTACTTCCTCAACGCCTTCAGCCTGGGCGCCTATCCGGAGCTCGTACGGACCCGGGAGCACTGGTCGCCCCGGATCGGCGGCTGGCCCGCGGGGGTGCTCGCCGCCCTTCACGTGCTGCGCGGCCAGCGCCCCCTGGAGGCCGAATTCCAGGGGCGCAGGCGCCCGTTGTGGCTGCTGTTCGTCGGCAACGGCCTCTTCCAGCGGGTCGGCCCGGCGCCCGGCCGACGCCACAACCTGGCGGACGGGCTGCTGGACGTCCGGGTGGTACACGGCGGCCGGGGCCCCGGGCTGCGGATGCTGGCGGCGGCGGTGGCCGGACCCCTGACCCGCTCCCCCGCCCATGCGGCGGTGCGGCGGCGCCGGGTGCGGATCGCCGGTCTCGCGCCGGGGACCCCGTATGCGTACGACGGTGAAGTGGCCCACTCCGGAACGGAGTTGCTGATCGACAAGCTGCCGGAGGCGCTGACGGTCTACTGCCCGATGCCGGTGTAGGCCACCACCCACTCCATCCACATCGCGAGACGCCCATCTCACTATCCGGCATGGCGGCGTACGGTGGTCTCCGGACCGGGACGAGAGGACGCCGCCATGCCGGACGCTGCCATGCCGAAAGAGACCGCCGTCTACACCCACGGCCACCACGAGTCGGTGCTGCGCTCGCACCGCTGGCGGACCGCCGCCAACTCGGCGGCCTATCTGATCGGTGAACTCCGGCCCGGTATGGCGGTGCTGGACGTCGGCTGCGGACCCGGCACCATCACCGCGGACCTGGCCGCCCTGGTCGCGCCGGGCCGGGTGACGGCCGTCGACACCGGCCCCGGCATCCTGGCGCAGGCAGCCGACGTGGCCGCCGAACGCGGCCTGGAGAACGTCGAGTTCGCGGTGGCCGACGTGCACGCGCTGGACTTCCCCGACGACTCCTTCGACATCGTCCACGCCCACCAGGTGCTCCAGCATGCGGGCGACCCGGTCCAGGCCCTGCGCGAGATGCGGCGCGTCTGCCGCCCCGGCGGGGTGGTGGCGGCGCGCGACAGCGACTACGCGGCGATGGCCTGGTACCCGGAAACGCCCGGGCTGACGGAGTGGCAGGAGGTGTACCGGCGGGTGGCCCGCGCCAACGGCGGCGAGCCGGACGCGGGCCGGATGCTGGTCTCCTGGGCACGGCGGGCGGGCTTCACCGACATCACCCCGACCGCCGCCGCCTGGTGCTTCGCCACCCCGGAGACCCGCGCCTGGTGGAGCGGGCTGTGGGCGGACCGTACGACGGACTCGGTCTACGCCGAACTGGCCGTACGGGGCGGCCATGCGAGCACCGGGGAGCTGGCGGCCATCGCGGACACCTGGCACCACTGGGGCGCGGAGGAGGACGGCTGGTTCCTGGTCCCGCACGGCGAGGTGCTCTGCCGGGGGTGACCTCAGGCTCCGCACGGCGGGCCCGAATCGATCACGCGCATGGCGGACGCCAACTACCCTCGTACGCATGGAGATCCTCGGAACCACGCTGCGTATCTGCGTCGACGACCTGGAGGCCGCTGTCGCCTTCTACCAGGGGCTGACGGGCACTCCGGCCCAGCGCTTCGAGCGCGGCGGGGTGTCGGTCGCCGCGATCGGCTGCTTCCTGCTGATGAGCGGGCCCGAGTCGGAGCTGGAGGTGCTGCGCAAGGTGAGCGCGACCATCGCCGTGAAGGACGTCGACGAGGCCAACGCGGCGCTCACCCGGGCGGGGGCGCGGATCGTGGCGGGGCCGGTGCCGACCCCGGCGGGGCGCAACCTGATCGCGCTGCACCCGGACGGATCGGTCTTCGAGTACGTGGACCGCAGGGTCACCGTCTGACGCAAGGGGCCTGCCGCGTCAGGCCGGTGCGAGCGCTCCGACGACGAGGTCCGCGAGGAGCGCGCCCGCCGTGCCGTCCGGGTCCAGGTCCGGGTCGTAGATGGTGACGTTGAGCCCGACGCAGCGCGGCGAGGAGACCAACGTACGCAGCAGCGGGGCGAGTTCGTCGGGGAAGAGGCCGCCGTCGTCCGGGCTGTCGACGGCGGGCATGATGCTCGGGTCGAGGACGTCGGCGTCCAGGTGGACCCAGTAGCCGTCCAGGGCGGGCGTCTCCAGGCTCTCCACGGCGGCCCGGGCCAGCTCGGCGGCGCCCCACTCCCGGATCTGGCCGACGGTCGTGTTGGGGATCTTCAAGGCGGCCAGCTCCGTCCGGTCCTCGTCCTCGTCGCGCATCCCGAAGAGGCGGATGTCCTCGTCCTTGAGGTAGGGCCGGAGCCCTTCGAGGTCGCTCAGGTCGGCCTGGCCGCGCCCGGTGGAGATGGCCAGCTCCTCACCGCCCGCCGCACCGACGTGATCGCTGTTGCCGAGGTGGCGGAAGTCCGCGGACCCGTCCACGGCGGCCAGCCCGTACCGGCCGAGGCGGCGCAGGGCGAGGGTCGCGCCGAGCTGGATGGAGCAGTCGCCGCCGAGGACGAGGGCGAACTCCCCGGCCCGTACGTGCCCTTCGATCCGGTCCGCGAGGGTGCGGGTGTAGCGGGCGATGGCGGCCGCGTTGAAGACGCCGTCGCCCGGCTGCCAGTCCCCGCGGTCGTAGCGGGGCGGCACCACCACCCCGCCCTCCAGCGCGCCCAGACGCTGCACGATCCGCTGCTCGCGCAGGGCGCCCGCCAGCTTGTAGCAGCCGGGGACGGTGCCGGGGGCGGGCGGGCGCAGGCCCAGGTTGGAAGGGGCGTCGAGAACCACGATGGGGCGCATGCGCCCCATCGTGCGCCACCGCGCCGGGGGGGCTCAAGTGCTTTAGGCGGGCCGCGCAACGGCTTGCGGGGCTTCGGGGGCCGGTGCGGTGATCGCCCAGCGTTCGTGGTCGCGCCAGGCGCCGCCGATGTGGAGGAAGTCGGGCGAGAACCCCTCCAGACGGAAGCCTGCCCGCCGGACCAGGGCGATGGAGGCCGCGTTGCCGGGCTGGATGTTGGCCTCCAGGCGGTGCAGTCCGAGCGGTCCGAAGGCGAGGCCCATGACGAGGCCGAGCGCTTCGCCCATCAGTCCGCGCCCGGCCGCGTGGGCGAAGGCCCCGTAACCGAGGGCGCCGGAGCGGAAGCCGCCGAGGACGATGTTGTTGATGTTGATGAACCCGGCGATGGCCCCGTCCGGCGCCCCGTCCGTGCCGCCCTCGCCGAGGTCCCCGCCCGTGCCGCCGTCGGCCCGCTCGGCCCGCTCGCAGACGAGGAAGCCCTCCCGGGCCGGGTCCCGGGCGAGGGTCTCGGTGTACGCGGCGTAGGTGTCGGGCCGCTCCGGCGGGAAGAGCCACGGGCGGTGGTGCGCGCGGCTCTCCCGGGCGCGGGCGGTGAACTCCGCCGCGTCGCCCTCCGTGAAGCGGCGCAGCGCCGCCCTGGGGCCCTCGGCGAGGTACGGGGCGGCGGACGGGCTCCGGTGACCGTTCGGATCGGGCGTCTTCCCAGCGTACGGATCAGGCATCGTCCCAGCGTACGACGGGTGCGGGCGGTCGGCGGGGCGGCCCCGCCGACCGCCCGTGTCACTTGCCCTTGCGGCGGAACAGATAGCCGCCGCAGACCAGCCCGATCAGGAACATGGCGAGCAGGGCGAGCCAGAGCGGCATGGTCACTTCGGGGATCAGCACCCGGATGGTGACCTTCTGGGTGTTCACGAAGATGAACACGATGACCAGTACGACCAGCACGGCGACGGCGATACGGCCCGGGGTCCACAGCCCGGTGCCGCGCCTGCCGTCGCTCGTCACGTCCTTGGGGCTCATGGTCCGGTCCTTCCGCCGCCCCCCGGGGTGGTCCCCAGCATGACGCGGTGCCGGGTCCGGAGGGCGGCGATGTTCGCCCGTTCGGGTGAACGCGGGAAGGGCGGCGGTCAGCCCGCCGGGACCACCGGGAGCTCCAGGACTCCGGTGTCCTCGGGGGCGTGGGTGACGGTGACGGGCTTGATGCCCCGGTTGCCGAAGTACGCGGTGTCGCTGGCGGCGATCACGAACTCGAGGCGGTGCCCCTTCTCGTACCGGTGGACGATGCCGGGCAGCTCCACCGTGAAGGGCCGGGTGACATCGGGGACCCGGACCGGCGAGACGAGCCGGTTCACCAGGGTCCTGGTTCCGTCCGGGGCCACGTCGTACACCTTGGCGAAGAGGACGAGCTTGTCGGAGGCGTCCCCGCTGTTCTGGACGCGTTCCGCCTTCGGGGAGCGCACCTTCAGGGTGGCTCTGGGGGCGCCGACCACATCGACGGGGGCGGTGAGCGGGGCGCTCCGCCAGCCCAGGTACGTGCCCTTGGTGTCGTACGGTTCCGGGTCGGGCAGTCCGATCAGCGGGGCGATCGAGCTCTCCGAATGGCTCGTCGGCACCGGCCAGTTGGTGTAGTGGCGGCTGCCGCGGACCACCTTGGAGCGGTTGTCGACGAGCTTGCCGTCACCGGAGAGGTACATCTGCTGCGAGAGGGCGGGGAGTTCGGCGGCGGTGCCGTAACCGTCCTGCCAGGAGCGGTAGTAGGCGAACTCGGGGCCGGTGTCGGTGTCCGTCTTCTTCTGGAGGTAGCGGTCGAACCAGGCGAGCACCCGACGGCCCACATAGCTGGTCTCCAGATTGCCTTCGCCCAGGTCGAGTTCGCCGGGGAACAGGCCGCCGCTGTGGCCCCAGGACTGCCAGATCATCTTGGCCGGGGTGCCCTGCGCCTTGAGGGTCCGGTAGGTGGCGGTCGCCTCGTTGAGGTTGAAGAGGCTGTCGGCCTGGCCCTGGATGACGAGCGTGGGGGCCTGGACCCGGTCGAGGTAGGAGACGGGCGAGACGCTGCGGGCGTAGTCGAGCATCCCCTGCGCCCGGTCGGCCGGGTAGCGGCCGGAGTTGAGGAGCCGGATGGTCTCGCAGGCCCGGGAGGCGAAGTGCAGGCAGTCCAGCCGGTTGAAGCGGGACGGGTCCAGGCTCGGGTTCAGCAGCGGCTGGCCCTCGCCGATCAGGTAGAACCCGTTGGTCCACTGCCACTTGAAGACGCCGGGGGTGTCGGAGGAGACCCCGGTGCGCGCCCCGGTGTTGTTGGGGGCGAGCGCGTAGGCGAGGTCGTTCCAGGTGATGAGCGGGACGAGGGCGTCCAGGCGGGGGTCGGTGGAGGCGGTGGCGAGCTGGACGGCGCCGCCGTAGGAGCCGCCGATCATGCCGACGCGCGGGTCTCCCTCGCCGTCCTGGACGACGTAGTCGGCGCGGGTGCCGTCGTCCGCCGCGCGGGTGCCGCCGAGGAAGTCGAGGAGCCCGCTCGCGGCCTTCCCGTCGATGGCGGGGTCGTTCAGGGTGATCAGGCAGCCGGACTTGCCGAAGCCGAGCCCGGAGTAGACGAGGCCGACATAGCCCCGGGAGGCGACGGCCCTGCCGATGGCGTCGGTCGACCCGTCGGACTTGCTGCCGCCGAAGCCGTTGGTGGCGAGGACGGCGGGGGCGGGGCGGTCCGCGTCGACGCCCGCCGGGCGGTAGAGGTCGGCGTCGACCACGCAGGAGCGCCCGCCCGCCTGGACGGTGAACTTCAGCGGGGTGACGGTGTACGGGGCGGGCTCGGCGTGCGCCGGGCCGGAGAGCACGAGGGGGGCGGCGAGAGCGGCCGCCGCGACCGCGACGAGCGGGTTGCGCACGCTGGGAACAGCACCTGACACGAAGACCTCCACACCGAGGACACCATACCGACTGGTAAGTATCGGGCCGCGCTCATGCTGTGACACGTGTCATAGCCGTGTCAACGCTCAGGACGGCAATTGTTGACGACCCCTCACATCGCGATGTCCGGGGCCGGATTCGACGTGCTGATGTCTAGAGGAGCGCGGGGACCTCGACGGTCAGTGTGCAACGGCCGCCGTCCGCAGGGGCGTTCAGCACCGCAGGCACCCCCAGCGGGACGGTCGGCGAGGCCGGTCCGTGGCCGAAGCCCAGCTCCTCGACCACGGGTATCCCCAGCGGGCCGAACCGGTCGGCCAGTACCGCGCGGACCTTCTCGTACGGTCCGCACTCCTGCCAGGAGCCGCAGACCACCCCGGACAGCCCCGCCAGGGCGCCGGAGCGCAGCAGCCGGGTGAGGATGCCGTCGAGCCGGTAGGGCTCCTCCCCGGTGTCCTCGACGGCCAGGAGTCCGCCCCGGGCGCCGGTCCGGGCGTGCGGGGTGCCGATGGCGGCGGCGAGCAGGCTGACGCAGCCGCCGTACAGGATGCCCCGGGCCCGCCCGGGGACCAGGGCGGCGGCCGTGGGCGACTCCAGGGTCAGGACCGTCTCCGGCTCGAAGAGCGTGGCGCGCAGGTGCTCACGGGCCGGCGCATCCTTCAGGAACCCCTCCGTGGCCACCATCGGGCCGTGCAGCGTGGCGAATCCGGCCCGCAGCGCGAACGCCTCGTGGAGCGCGGTGATGTCGCTGTAGCCGACGAACACCTTGGGCCCGGCCGCCCGGATCGCCGCCCAGTCGAGCAGGTCCACCATCCGGTGGGCCCCGTACCCGCCCCGGGCGCAGAACACGGCGTCCACGGACGGATCGCACCAGGCGGCCCGGAGGTCGGCCGCCCGGTCGGCGTCCGACCCGGCGAGGTAGTCCAACTCCGGGTGCACGTCACGGACATGGGGCATCACGACGGGCTCCAGGCCCCAGCCGCGCAGCACCCCGAGCCCCTCCTCCAGCCGGTCGGCGGGGACGGGCCCGCTGGGGGCGACGACGGCGGCCCGCATCCCGGGGCGGAGCCGGGGCGGCCGGGCCAGGGGGGTCGCCCCGTGAGGCCCCTCCGTCATGTCCTCAGCTCCAGCGGCGGCACATCGCCCCGGTCGATACCGAACGTCTGCACGTAGAGGGAGAGTTCGGCCTCCAGTGCCCGGATCAGGGTCTCCGCCCGCCGGAAGCCGTGCCCCTCCCCCTCGAAGGCGATGTAGGCGTGCGGTACCCCCCGCCCCTCGACTGCGGCGAGGAACCGGTCGCACTGGGCGGGCGGGCAGATCAGGTCGTCCAGCCCCTGGAGCAGCAGGAACGGGGCGGTCAGCCGGTCGGCGCGGTTGATCGGCGCGCGTTCGCGGTAGCGCTCGGGCACCTCGGCGGCCGGTCCGATCAGGGACTCCAGGTACTGCGACTCGAAGTCATGGGTGCCGCCCGCCGACCAGCCCTCCAGGTCCAGGACGGGGAAGAGGATCGTCCCGCAGGCGTAGCGGTCGGTGCCGGTGAGCGAGGCGGCGGCGGTCCAGCCGCCCGCGCTGCCGCCCCGGATCGCCAGCCGCCGGGGGTCGGCCGCTCCTTCGGCGACCAGGGCGTCGGCGACGGCCGCGCAGTCCGCCACGTCGACGACTCCCCACTGTTCGCGGAGCCGTTCGCGGTAGCGGCGGCCGTAGCCGGTGGAGCCGCCGTAGTTGACGACGGCAACCCCGATGCCGCGCGAGGTGAAGTAGGCGATCTCCAGGTCGAGGACGAGCGGGGCGTGGCCGGTGGGGCCGCCGTGCGCCGCCACGATGTACGGGGGCAGTTCGCCCTCGGGCCCGGTGCGTTCGGGGTGGTGCGGCGGGTGGATGTGGGCGTGGATCTCCCGGCCGTCGGAGCCGGTGAACATCCGGTCCTGCGGGGCGGGGAGGTAGGCCGGGTCGACCGCGTCCCGGTGGGCGGAGCCGATGACCCGGGTGCGGCCGGTCGCGGTGTCCAGCTCGACGACCTCGTAGCCGGTGCGCGGGCTCGCCGCGACGCCGACGACCCGGCTGCCGTGCACGGCGAGGGTGTCGGCCCAGCTGGTCCAGTGCCCCGGCACATCCGCGAGTTCGCCGGTCTCCGGGTCGAGTATGCCGAGGCGCTGGGAGCCCTTGCCGTGCAGGACGGCGATGAGCCCGTTCTCCAGCGGGTGGAACCAGCGCGGCCCGATCTTCCACAGCGGCCCGCCGAACTCCTCGCCCCGGGGCGGCAGAAGGCGGCTGCTGGGCACCACACCACCGGCCACGGCGTCGGGGCGGATGCGCTGGAGCTCCCACCAGTCGGAGAGGTCGGAGACGAACAGGAGGGTGCCGTCGCGGTCCCACTCGATCTGGCAGACCGACTCGCGCTCATCGCCCACCAGGGGCCGTACGCCGGTGAATTCACCGGTCTCCGTGATGTCCGCGAGCAGCACGACTGTGCCGTCCCACGGCATCCCGGGGTGGTTCCAGGTGATCCAGGCGGCCCGCCGCCCGTCGTGGGAGACCCGGGGTCCGGTGACGAACCGGTCCTGGTCGCCGGAGAGTTCGCGTACGGCCGCGCGGTCCTCGGCGGCCGAGCCGTCCAGCGGTACGGCGGCGACCACCCGGCGTACGTCGGTCGGCCCGGGGCCGGTGAACTCCTCCAGCACGCACCACACTTCACCGTCCGCACCCTGGTCCGGCCGCACCTGCGGGTCCACCCACCGCAGTCCGCCGCCGATCTCCGAGACCGGGGTGAGGGGCCGGGGCGCGTCCGGGCCGTCGGGGGCGTACGCGTACAGCCGCTGGTCGGCGAAGTGGACGAACACGACGAGCGGCCCGCCCTCCGCGCGCACCGTCCCCGCCCAGGGCTGTCCGCCGTACTCGATCACCCGGCTGCGCGGGTTCCACGGCGCCGGCAGCACGGACTCGGTGGTGCCGTCCGCGCGGCGGCGCATCAGCGTGCGGCGACCGCCCTCGGCCGGGCGCGGCTCGGTCCACCACACCTCGTCGCCGACGGTGGAGAGGTGGTCGGGGCGGCCGTCGTGCGAGGCGGCGAGCGCGGCGTCGATGGGTGAGGGCCAGGAACCGTACGGGGCTTCGGGCGCGGTGGTCACGGTGGAGGTCCCCCCTGGGAGCCGGTCGAGCGGTGCTGGTCAGGCGGTGCTGTACGGACGGTACGGGTCGAGACAGTACGGGTCGGCCGGTGCCGGTCAGGCGGTTTCCGGTCAGGCGGTGCGCAGGTAGTGGTCGAGGACGCGGACGCCGAAGTGGAGGGCGTCGACGGGGACACGCTCGTCGACGCCGTGGAAGAGCGCCTGGTAGTCGATCCCCGGGGGCAGCTTGAGCGGCGAGAAGCCGTAGCCGGTGATGCCGAGCTTGGCGAACTGCTTGGCGTCGGTGCCCCCGGACATGCAGTACGGCACGGTGTGCGCGCCCGGGTCGAACTTCTCGACGGCGGCGCGGAGTTTGGCGTACGTCGGTGAGTCGACCGGGGCCAGGAGGGCCTGCTCGCGGTGGTAGAACTCCCAGGAGACGAGGGGGCCGGTGAGCCGGTCCAGGGTCTCGTGGAACTCGTCCTCGCCGCCGGGGACGAACCGTCCGTCGATGAAGGCGGTGGCGTGGCCAGGGATGACGTTGACCTTGTAACCGGCCCCGAGCATGGTCGGGTTGCTGCTGTTGCGGACGGTGTTCTGGACGAGCGTGGCGGCCGGGCCGAGCTTGGCGAGGAGCTGGGGGACGTCGAACCCGGGGTCGTCCAGGTCGACGGTGATGCCGTGCAGGGCGGCGATCTCGGTGATGGCGGCGCGGACGGTCGGGGTGAGGCGGAGGGGCCACTCGTGCTCACCGATCCGGGCGACAGCGGCGGCCACGGCGGTCACCGCGTTCTCCCGGTTGACCTTGGAGCCGTGCCCCGCCCGGCCCTCGGCGGTCAGCTTCAGCCAGCCGGTGCCGCGCTCGCCCGCCGCGATCGGGTAGAGGGAGAGCCCGTGCCCGGCGTGGAACGTGAACGCGCCGGACTCGCTGATCCCCTCCGTACACCCCTCGAAGAGCTCCGCGTGCCGGTCGGCGAGGAAGCCGGAGCCGTCGACGGCGCTGTCCTCCTCGTCGGCGGTGAAGGCGATGACGATGTCGCGCGGCGGCCGGAACCCTTCGCGGGCCCACCCCCGTACGACCGCGAGGATCATCGCGTCCATGTTCTTCATGTCGACGGCCCCGCGTCCCCACACCACCCCGTCGCGGACCTCGCCGGAGAACGGGGGGACGGACCAGTCGGCGGGCTCGGCGGGCACCACGTCCAGATGGCCGTGGACGAGCAGCGCGTCGGCGGCCGGGTCGGTGCCGGGGATGCGGGCGACGACGTTGGTCCGGCCGGGGGTGCGCTCCAGCAGCACCGGTTCCAGACCGGCACCGGCCAGCCGCTCGGCGGCGTACTCGGCGGCCGGGCGCTCCCGGCAGTCGCCGCCGCCCCGGTTGGTGGTGTCGATCCGGATCAGCTCGGAGGTGAAGGTCACCACCTCGTCGAGCGCCTGCCGGTCCACGGGGCCGAGCGGGTCGGTGGCCTCAGCCATACTGTTCCTCCACTGCGGCCGACACGATCGTCGTCACCGCCTTGAACGTGCGGATACCTTCGTACATCGTCCCGCTGGTGTAGGCGACGCGCCTCTCACCGCTCGGCGCCACCCCGGGCACCACGGTCGCGGCGGCGGCCAGATGCTCGGCGTCGAACTCCAGCTCCACGGTGTACGTCCCGCCGGTGACGGGGGCCCGGCGGACGGCGAGCGCGGTGGCGTCCCGGGCGGCGCTCCGGATGTCCGCCGCCGTACGGGCAGGGGTGCGGCACACCGCCGCGTACCGCGACACGTAGTCCTTCACGGCGACCTTGCGGGCGTCCGGGGCGTATCCCTCGGCGTCCACGCAGGTCAGGTCGTCGCCGGTGACCAGGACGACGGGCACGCCGTACTCGGCGGCCACATGCGCGTTGAGCAGTCCCTCGCTCGCGCGGGCGCCGTTGAGCCAGACGCCGGTGATGGAGTTGGCGAGATAGGTGTGGGCGAGGACGCCCTCCGTACCGGCTCCGGTGTGGTAGCCGACGAAGGCGACGCCGTCCACGTCCCCGTGCTGGATGCCCTCCACCATGGAGAGCGACTTGTGCTTGCCGGTGAGCATCTGGACGCGTTCGTCCATCCGCTCCAGCAGCAGGTTCCGCATCGACCAGTGGGCCTCGTTGATGAGGACCTCGTCCGCGCCGCCGTCGAGGAACCCGAGGGCGGCGGCGTTCACGTCGGAGGTGAACATCGGCCGGCAGCGCTCCCACTGCGGGGTGCCCGGCAGCACGTCGGCCGGCCAGGTCACTCCGGTGGCGCCCTCCATGTCGGCGCTGATGAGGATCTTCATGCCGCCACACCGTACGCCCCGGCGGCGGGCCGGGCCAGGGAGGGTGCCCCTGTCACCGCCCCGGCCCGGCGAAGGTCCCTCCAGTGGCCTCCTCTCCCGGCTGCTTCTCCGGGGTCAGGCGCTCCCGGGCCCGGCCAGCAGCTCCTCGATCCGGGCCAGCTCCTCGCCGCCGAACTCCAGGTTCCGGACGGCCTCCACGCTGTTCTCCAGCTGGCCGACGCTGCTCGCGCCGACGACGGCCGAGGTGAGACGGCCGCCGCGCAGCACCCACGCCAGGGCCAGCTGGGCGAGGGACTGGCCGCGCTCCTTCGCCAGGGCGTCCAGGGCGCGCAGCCGCTCCACCAGCGCGGGCGTGACCGCGTCGGCCGTCAGGAACGGGCTGTCGCCCGCCGCCCGGGAGCCTGCCGGGATGCCGTGGAGGTAGCGGTCGGTGAGGATGCCCTGCTCCAGCGGGGAGTACGCAATGGAGCCGACGCCCAGCTCGTCGAGCGCGGTGAGCAGCCCGTCCTCGGGGCGGCGGTCGAGCATCGAGTAGCGGGGCTGGTGGATGAGCAGGGGCGTGCCGAGGTCTCGGAGGATCGCGGCGGCCTCGCGGGTCTCGTCGGCACCGTAGTTGGAGAGGCCGACGTAGAGGGCCTTGCCCTGGCGTACGGCGGTGTCGAGCGCACCCATGGTCTCTTCGAGCGGGGTGTCGGGGTCGGGCCGGTGGGAGTAGAAGATGTCGACGTACTCCACGCCCAGGCGCTTCAGGCTCTGGTCCAGGGAGGCGCGCAGATACTTCCGCGAGCCCCACTCCCCGTACGGCCCGTCCCACATGTGGTATCCGGCCTTGGTGGAGATGACGATCTCGTCGCGCAGCTTCGCGAAGTCACCGGCGAGCGCGCGGCCCAGGGTGAGTTCGGCCGAGCCGGGCGGCGGGCCGTAGTTGTTGGCCAGGTCGAAGTGGGTGATGCCCAGGTCGAAGGCGCGGCGCAGGATGCGGCCCTGCTCGTCGGGGGTGCGGTCGCCTCCGAAGTTGTGCCAGAGGCCGAGGGAGAGCGCGGGCAGCAGGAGACCGCTGCGGCCGGTGCGCCGGTAGGGCATGGCGGAGTAGCGGTCGGCGGACGGCAGGTACATACGAGGGCTCCGCGGGGAGAGGGCCGGGGGGGACGGAGTCCAGGCTTCCGCAGATCGATCCAGCAGTCCAACAGGAGATTCCGCTCGGATTCATCGCCTACAGTCCTCAATCATGGAACTGCGTCAACTGGAGCACTTCGTCGCCGTCGCCGAGGAGCGGCACTTCACCCGCGCCGCCGAGCGCCTCGCCGTCTCGCAGTCCGGGCTCTCCGCCTCCGTACGGGCACTGGAGCAGGAGCTGCGGACCCCGCTGTTCAGCCGCACCACACGGACGGTCCGGCTCACCGAGGCGGGCCGGGCGCTGCTGGTGGAGGCGGAGCGCACGCTCGCGGGGGCGCGGGCGGCGCGGGACGCGGTCGATGCCGTACGGGGGCTGCTGCGCGGGACGCTGACGGTGGGGGTCGAGCAGTGCGTGGCGGGGGTGAGCCCGGCCCGGCTGCTGGCCGCGTTCCACCGGGACCACCCGCAGATGGAGCTGCGGCTGCGCCAGGAGGGGACGAGCAGTCTGCTGGACGGGGTGGCCGGGGGGCGCCTCGATCTCGCGTTCGCCGCCACGGTCGGCGCGGCGGAGTGGCGCGGGGAGCTGATGGGGCTGGCGCGCGAGGAGATGGTGGTGCTGTGCGCGGCGGGCCACCGGTTCGCCGGGCGGGGCAAGGTGGCGTGGGAGGAGCTGCCGGGTGAGTCGTTCATCGACTTCCACCCGGACTGGGGGCCCCGGCGGGCGGCGGACGCGGCGTTCGCGGCGGCGGGGGTCCGGCGGACGGTGGGCCTGGAGGTCAACGACGTGCACAGCCTGCTGGAGCTGGTGCAGGAGGGGCTGGGGATCGCGGTGGTGCCGCACCACTTCTCCCGCAAGCCGGAGGCGGCCCGGCTGGTCGCGGTGGAGGTGGAGCCCGTGGGCGGGGAGCGGGCGGTGTACGAGAGCGTGGTGGTGCTTCCGGCGGCGGGGAGCCTGAGCCCGGGGGCGCGGGCGCTGATGCGGCTGGTGCGGGAGGACGCGGTACGGGAGGCGGGGGTGCGGGAGGGCAGGGGGGCGCGGGAGGACGCGGGGGCGCCCTGAGCCTCGGGGCCTCCCGGGCCTCGTGGGCCTCGGGGTCCTCCTGGGCCTCTGCTCTGCCCGCGCGCCGCCGCTTCCTCGCGGGCCTCTGCTGTACGGGGTCGGCGCCCCCGCCCCCGTACGCCTCAGTCCTCGTGGCCCAGCTGGAGGTCCCGTTCCGCGCGGCTGCCGCCCGGCACCTGGAGCACGGTCGCGACCGGCGGGTATCCGGCGGCGATCACCGTGTACTCGCCGGAGGACAGGTCCACGAAGCGGAACGACCCGTCGGGCCCGGTGGTCAGGGTGTCCACCACATTGCCCGCCGCGTCCAGCAGGGTGACCCGGGCGTCCTCCACGGGCCGGCCGCCGGTGGCCCGGACGATGCCGCGCAGCACGGCCCCGCCCGCGAGTTCGATGTCCTGCCGGGTCTCGCGGGCCGCCTGGACGCTGACCGGGAGGGCGGCGGGGCGGAAGCCGGGGGCAGCGGCGGCGAGGGTGTACTCGCCCGCGACGAGCTCGGTGATGACGTAACCGCCCTCGCGCCCGCTGCGGGTGGAGGCGACGACCTCGCCGCGTACGTCGGTGAGGGTGACGGCCGCGTCCGGGATTGGCGCCCCGTCCGCCGACAGGACGGACCCGGCGAGCCGTCCGGCACCGCCGAGGACCACGTCGAGTTCCACGGGACGGTCGCCCACGGTGACGCTGACGGCCTGCGGCTGGTGGCCGCCCGCCGCCGCGATGAGGACATAGCTTCCGGCGGCCGGGGCGGTCAGCGCGTACCGCCCGTCCTCGCCGCCGGACCCGCGCCCGACCTGCTGCCCCTGGACGTCGACGAGGGTGAGGGCGGCCCCGTCCACCCGCGTGCCGTCCGGGTGCTGGACGCTGCCGCGGACGGGCACACCGGAGAGCCGGGCCGGTTCGGTGCGGGCGGCGGGGATCTGCGCGGGCCCGGTGGCGGCTTCGGGGCTGTGGTGGGACACCAGCGGTTTCTCCTTGAGGAAGAAGGCGAGGACCAGGCCGAGGACGAGCACCGGCACGAGGTGGAGGAAGATGCGCGGCATCGCGTCGACGTACGCCTGGATGTAGGCGTCGCGGAGCGCCGGTTCCATCGCGTGGACGAGCTGCGGGGTGATCGACTCGGGCGGGGGCAGCTCCACGCCCGTGGGCAGGCGGACCCCGAGGGAGTCGGAGAGCCGCCCGGCGAAGAGCGTGCCGAAGACCGCGGCGCCGACGCTGCCGCCGATCTGCCGGAAGTAGTTGTTGGCACTGGTGGCGGTGCCGAGGTCGGCGGGGCGCACGGAGTTCTGCACGGCGAGCACGAGGACCGACATGACCAGGCCGATGCCGGTGCCGAGGACGGCCTGCCAGAGGCTGTACTCCAGGCGGGAGGTGCCCGCCTCCAGCCCCGAGAGCAGCCACATGCCGACGACGGAGACGGCGCCGCCGACGATGGGGTAGATCCGGTAGCGGCCGGTACGGGTGATGAGCTGGCCGGAGACGATCGAGCCGCCCACGATGCCGAGCATCATCGGGAGCATCAGGAGCCCGGACTCGGTGGCGCTGGCCCCGTCGACCATCTGGAGGTAGGTCGGCAGATAGCTGGCGGCGCCGAAGAGCGCGATGCCGATGACGGCGCCGATCAGACCGGTGACGTTGAAGATCGAGTCGCGGAACAGCCGCAGCGGGATGATGGGTTCGGCGGCGCGGTGCTCGACGGCGACGAAGAGCAGCGTCGTGACGACGGCCCCCGCCGCCAGACCGAGGATCGTGCGCGAGCCCCAGGCGTACTCCGTCCCGCCCCAACTGGTCACCAGGACCAGGCAGGTGGAGGCGGCGGCCAGCAACACCGCGCCCAGCACGTCGAGTCGGGGCCGTACGGCGGGCTTCGGGAGCTTCAGCACGACCGCGATCACGGCGAACGTGACCAGCCCGAACGGCACGTTGATGAAGAAGCACCAGCGCCAGGAGGCGTGGTCGGTGAAGAAGCCGCCGAGCAGCGGTCCGGCCACGGAGGCGAGGCCGAAGACCGCGCCGATGAGGCCCATGTAGCGGCCGCGCTCCCGGGGCGGCACGATGTCCGCGATGATCGCCTGGACGCCGATCATGAGTCCGCCGCCGCCGATGCCCTGGAGGGCGCGGAAGGCGATCAGCTCGTCCATGGTCCGCGACCAGCCCGCCAGCGCGGAGCCGATGACGAAGACGACGATCGCGAACTGGAAGACACCCTTGCGGCCGAAGAGGTCGCCGAGCTTTCCGTAGAGCGGCAGGACGATGGTGGAGGCGAGGAGGTAGGCGGTGACCGCCCAGGACATCTTCTCCAGGCCGTGCAGCTCACCGACGATCTTCGGCAGGGCGGTGGCGACGATCATCTGGTCGAGCGCCGCGAGGAGCAGGGTGAGCATCAGCCCGAGGAAGACCATGCGGACCCGGCGGGGGCTGATCGCGCCGGCAGCCGGGGCCGGGCCGGGGTCCGGCGGCGGTGGCCCGCCCGGAAAAGCGGCCGTGCCCTCCGGCCCGTCCTTCACCAGCGTGATACCGCCCACCACGTACGCTCCCCTCGTCGCCTCTGCGCCGCCCATTTCTCGCACCGCATGACGATCCGGGGCAAACGGTGCTGAGGGGCGCGCAGGGCGCGTACGGAGGGCTTATGCGCCGGTCGGAGCCACTACGGCGCACCACCGGCCGCCCCGGAAAACCACTCGTTCCGGTGAGGGCGGCCGACGGGTGGGGCCGGGCCGTCGAACGGCCCGGCCCCACCCGCGTGTCCTACTTCTCGACCTCGGTGGCGAGGTTCTGGAGCAGCTCGTCGTAGATCCGGCCGAGGCCCTTGGGGGCGAAGGTGCGCTCGAAGAAGCCGCCGATGCCGCCCGCGCCGTCCCAGACGGTCGTGACGACGGCCCTGGACTTCCCCTCACCGGCCGGGGTGACGGTCCAGGTGGTGACCATGGAGGAGTTGCGGTCCTTCTCGACGAGCTGCCCGTCGGTCGGCTCGGTGACCTCCAGCAGGCAGTCGCGGACCCGCTTGCTGGTGGCCTGGAGCTTCCAGTGGACGAGGGTGCCCTCGCCGTCGCCGCCCTCCCGGACCTCGTACTCGCTGAAGTGCGGGGGAAGCACCTTGCCGCGGACGTCCTTGTAGTCGGCCAGCGCGTCGAACACCGTCTCCGCGTCCGCCGCGATGATCCGCTCCGTGGTGGCCTCGACCTGCGCCATGGCTGTTCCTCCAGCAGTCCGTAGTTCGGGGGGTGAGCTGAGCCAACCACCTCGGGTGCGCCGTTCAAAATCGGGCCCGGCAAGCCGGTTCGCACGATCATGGGAACACATGTTCTATTCTTTGGTCAGTGCTACCGAGGAGGCGTCCATGCGCTGGGACAATCTGGTCGAAAACAGCTCCATGACCGGCAACAGCGCGCTCTTCGCCGCGGACGCGGTGACCACGCGCACCTTCGACACCCCGGAATTCCGGGGCATCACGTTCCACGAGATCCGGGCCCGTTCGATCCTGAACCGGGTGCCCGGGGCCTCGCGGATGCCGTTCGAATGGACGGTGAACCCCTACCGGGGCTGCTCGCACGCCTGTGTGTACTGCTTCGCCCGCAAGACCCACAGCTATCTGGACCTGGACACCGGCATCGGCTTCGACTCGCAGATCGTCGTCAAGACCAACGCCGCCGAACTGCTCCAGCGGGAGCTGGCCTCCCGGCACTGGCGGGGCGAGCACGTCGCGATGGGGACGAATGTCGACTGCTACCAGCGGGCGGAGGGGCGCTACCGGCTCATGCCGGGCATCATCACCGCCCTGCGCGACCGGGCGAACCCCTTCTCGATCCTGACGAAGGGCACCCTGATCCTGCGGGACCTGGAGCTGCTGCGGCAGGCCGCCGAGGTCACCGAGGTCGGTGTCTCGGTCTCCGTCGGCTTCACCGACCGCGGGCTGTGGCGCACGGTCGAACCCGGCACCCCCTCCCCCGGCCGCCGTCTCGACGCGGTGCGCGCCCTCACGGAGAGCGGGATCGGCTGTTCGGTCCTGATGGCGCCGGTCGTCCCCTTCCTGGGCGACCGCCCCGAGCAGCTGCGCGCCACGGTCTCGGCCATCGCGGCGGCCGGGGCGGTCTCCGTGACCCCGCTGGTGCTGCATCTGCGCCCCGGCGCGCGCGAGTGGTACTTCCAGTGGCTCGGGCAGCACCACCCGCACCTGGTGGAGCGGTACGAGCGGATGTACGGGGACGGGGCGTACGCCCCCACCTGGTACCAGCGCCGGATCACGCGTCAGGTCCACGAGCTGGCGGACGAGTTCGGGATCGGCCCGGCGCACCGGGGCGGAGCGCGCCGGATCGCGCCCGCGCGGACGCCGGACGAGCCGGAGCCGGGACCGACGCAGCTGACGCTTCTGTGACACCTGTGCCGCTCGTCGTGACGCCCTGAGCAGGGCCCGTAACGCCTCCCGCAGGGCCGATGGCATGACCGTACGGGTCAACTCCGCGCGGAATCGGCCCCCGGCCCGTGGTTCTCGGAGAGCATGCGGCGGGGACCGGTCATCCGCCGCCGCGTCCCCTCCACCTCGGGAGGCCCCATGACGAAACGTGCAGGAATTCTGATCGCCGCCGGTGCCACGGTCGCCGGTCTGCTGGCCGCCGCTCCGGCCCCGGCCGCCGCCTCCGGGACGGGCGCGCCGCCCGCCCCGGAGCTCACGTGGACCGACTGTCCGACGGAGAACCATCCGACGCTCCAGTGCGCGAAGGTCAGCGCCCCGCTGGACCACGACGACCCCGCCGGCCGGCAGATCACCCTCGCCCTGTCCCGGGTCCCGCACACCGCGAAGACCTTCCAGGGCCCGCTGCTGGTCAACCCGGGCGGGCCGGGCGGCAGCGGGCTGTCGATGGCCGGGTTCGTGGCGTCGGCGCTGCCGGAAAAGGTGGCCGCCCAGTACGACGTGATCGGGTTCGCCCCGCGCGGGGTGGGGAAGAGCACCCCGGCGCTGAACTGCCTGCCCGGCCACTCCGATCCCGTACGCCCCGACTCAGTGCCCGCCTCCTACCGGGAGGAGCGGGTCAACCGCGACCGGGCGGCGGCCTTCGCCCGCGCCTGCGGGGAGAAGCACGGCGATGTGCTGCCGTACATGGACACCGTCAGCGCCGCCAAGGACCTCGACGTGATCCGCCGGGCGCTGGGCGCGGAGCAGCTCAACTACTTCGGTTACTCGTACGGTACGTATCTGGGCGCGGTCTACGCGAAGCTGCACCCGGAGCGGGTGCGGCGCCTGGTGCTGGACTCGGTCGTCGACCCGGACGACGTCTGGTACCAGGGCAACCTGAACCAGGACTACGCCTTCGACGACCGCCACAAGGCGTTCGCGGCCTGGGTGGCGAAGCACGACGCGACGTACGGGCTCGGCACGGACCCGGCCGGGGTGGAGGCCGCCTGGTACCGGATGCGGGCGGCCGTCGCGGCCGAGCCCGCGGGCGGCAGGGTCGGGGCGAGCGAGCTGGAGGACACGTTCCTGCCCGGCGGGTACTACAACGGCTACTGGCCCTACCTCGCCGAGGCGTTCGCCGCGTACGTGAACGAGAAGGACACCGAGGCGCTGGTGACGGCGTACGAGAACTTCGGCGCCACCGGCACGGGCGGCGACAACAGCTACTCCGTTTACCTCGCCGTCCAGTGCCGGGACGCCGGGTGGCCCCGGCACTGGTCCACCTGGCGCAACGACACCCGGCGCATCCACGACAAGGCGCCCTTCATGACCTGGAACAACACCTGGTACAACGCGCCGTGCGCGGACTGGCCGGTGGAGCCGCTCCACCCGGTCCGGGTGGTCAACGACCGCCTCCCGGCGGCGCTGATCCTCCAGGCCACCGGGGACGCGGCGACCCCGTACGCGGGCGCGGTGAGCATGCACCGCAAGCTCAGGGGCTCCAGCCTGGTGGTGGAGGAGGGCGGCGGCAACCACGGCATCACGCTGAGCGGCAACGCCTGCCTGGACCAGCACCTGACGGCCTATCTGACCGACGGGACCGTCCCGCGCGGCCGGGGCGAGGGCGAGGCGGACGCGGTCTGCGCGGCCCTCCCGGACCCGAAGCCGCTGCCGGCGGCGAAGGCGGCGGCCCAGTCGGTGGACAACAGCGCGGGCAGCCGTCTGCACGGGCTGCTGGGGCCGCGGCACTGAGAGCCTCCCGGGGGCCCGCCCCTACCGCAGCCGTCCCAGCGCCCGCGCCGCCGCCGTCCCCAGGCGCGGGTGCGGGAGGGCCGCCGTGAGGACCGGGCGGGCCCGCCGGTCGCCGAGCTGGCCGAGGCCCTCCACGCAGGCCAGCGCCACCTGCCAGTGCGGCTCCCCGGGGGCCAGCAGACGGTGGAGGGTGGCGACCAGGGCGGGCACCGCCTCCGGGGCCCGCAGGATGGTGAGCAGGCGCACCGGGTGCACGGCGTACGCGGTGCGCAGGGTGTTGGTCGCGAGCGCGGCGGCGGCCCGGGGCGTGCGGGGGTCGTTCAGCTCGGCCAGGGCGTGGCAGGCGGAGACGCAGCGTTCGGGGTCGCGGTGGTTGAGCAGGAGCACCAGCGCCTCGAAGGCCCGCCGGTCACCCGCGCAGCCGAGCCGGAAGGCGGCGATCTCCCGGGCCCAGAGCGGACGTCCGGGCTCCACCAGGACCCGGGCCAGCGCCTCGTTGTCGTCGGTCGTCACGAGCAGGTCGTACGCGGCCGACCCGGCCGCCTCGTCGCGTAACCGGTCCATGAGCGAACGGAGTTCCTCGTCCATGACGCTCAGCGTATCCATGAACACGCTCCGTGCGGGCGCCGGGGGCGGAGTTGATGTGGTCCAGCGCACAAAGGGCCAGGGGTGGCGCGCTCGTTACTCGCCGGTTAATCTCATCTGAGCGGGAACACACTCCCCGCGACTCCGGTGGCCTGGTGACGCAGCCACCCGGAGTGCTTGTCGGTTCGGCAGTTCCGTGCGACGCGACTCCGGGACAGAGTCCGTCACCCCTCACGGCCGGGCGTGCTCCCCGCGCTCCCGGCCCCACGCTCCACGACACGCATCGCGCCGTACGCCAACGCGGCCACGCGCCCCGCATGCCTCGCGCCGCTCCCTCATCGCCGCGCGCGCCGTGCTCCCACAGTCGTCACTCACCCTGGAGTCCCGTGATGGACACCCCGCTCTCCACCATTGCCGTCGTCGGCCTCGGCACCATGGGCACCGGTATCGCCGAGGTGCTGGCCCTCGCGGGCCGCGAGGTCATCGGTATCGACATCAGCGAGGCGGCCGCCCGGCAGGCCGTCACCTCCCTCGAAGCGTCCACCGCGCGGGCCGTCGCGCGCGGGCGGATCACCGAGCAGGAGCGGGCCGCCGCGCTCGCCCGGTTCCGTACCTCCGACACGCTCCGGGCCGCCGCCGGGGCCGAGCTGGTCATCGAGGTCGTGCCGGAGACGTACGAGATCAAGCAGCAGGTGTTCCGGGAGCTGGACGCGATCG
This sequence comes from Kitasatospora albolonga, assembly GCA_002082585.1. NCBI lineage: Bacteria > Bacillati > Actinomycetota > Actinomycetes > Kitasatosporales > Streptomycetaceae > Kitasatospora > Kitasatospora albolonga. Next base: position 7,208,346 of record CP020563.1, on the reverse strand, counting down.
TCTCCCCCGCCGCGATCCTCGCCACCGGCACGAACGCCCTGTCGGTGACCCGGCTGGCCGCCGAGTCGCAGCGCCCCGAGCGCGTGCTCGGTCTGCACTTCTTCAACCCGGCGCCCGCGATGAAGCTGGTCGAGGTGGTCTCCTCGGTGCTGACCGCGCCGCCCGCCGTCGAGGCCGTCACCCAGCTGGCCCGGGAGCTCGGCAAGGAGCCGGTCGCGGTCGGGGACCGGCCCGGGTTCGTCGCGGACGGGCTGCTCTTCGGCTACCTCAACCAGGCCGCCGCGATGTACGAGGCGAACTACGCGTCCCGCGAGGACATCGACGCGGCGATGAAGCTGGGCTGCGGGCTGCCCATGGGCCCGCTCGCCCTGCTGGACCTGATCGGCATCGACACCGCCCGGACGGTCCTGGAGGCCATGTACGCCGCCTCCCACGACCGCCTCCACGCCCCCGCCCCCGTCCTCGGCCAGCTGAGCGAGGCGGGGCTGACCGGGCGCAAGGCGGGGCGCGGCTTCTACACGTACGAGGCTCCGGGCAGCCAGACCGTGGTGCCCGACGCGCTGACCCCGTCCCCGGAGGCGGCGGCCGGTGAGGGGCGTCCGGTCGGCTCCGTCGGGGTCGCGGGCTCCGGAACGATGGCGTCCGGGATCGCGGAGGTCTTCGCCAAGGCCGGGTACACCGTCGTCCTCGCGGCCCGCAGCCAGGAGAAGGCCGACGTCGCCAAGGGCCGGATCGCCAAGTCGCTGGAGCGCTCGGTCAGCAAGGGGCGGCTGACGGCCGAGGCCCGCGACGAGACGCTGGGGCGGATCACGGCGGCCGGTTCGCTGGACGCCTTCGCGGAGGTCGACCTCGCCGTGGAGGCCGTCGCCGAGGACCTGGAGATCAAGCAGCAGCTCTTCGCGACCCTGGACAAGGTCTGCCGGCCGGGCGCGGTCCTCGCCACCACCACCTCGTCGCTGCCGGTCATCGCCGTCGCCCGGGCGACCGCGCGGCCCGAGGACGTCATCGGGATGCACTTCTTCAACCCGGCGCCCGCGATGAAGCTGGTCGAGGTCGTCCGTACGGTCCTGACCGCCGACGACGTCCACGCCACGGTCCGCGCGGTCTGCGCGAAGATCCGCAAGCACCCGGTGGACTGCGGGGACCGGGCCGGGTTCATCGTGAACGCGCTGCTGTTCCCGTACCTCAACAACGCGATCAAGATGGTCGAGGAGCACTACGCCTCGCTGGACGACATCGACGCGGCGATGAAGCTGGGCGGCGGGTACCCGATGGGCCCGTTCGAACTGCTGGACGTCGTCGGGCTCGATGTCTCCCTCGCGATCGAGAAGGTGCTGCACCGCGAGTTCCGTGACCCGGGGCTCGCCCCGGCGCCGCTGCTGGAGCACCTGGTGGCCGCGGGCTGCCTCGGCCGCAAGACGGGCCGCGGCTTCCGCGAATATGCCCGTCGCTGACCCGGGAGCCGGGTGGGGCGGGCTGCTGGGACCCTCCGGCGGCCCGCCCCCGAAGGCGCGCTCTCCTGCACCGATGCGTTACGTTCATGCCATGTCCCAGCCCGCCAAGTCACCCCGTGCCACCGCCGCGCCCGACGCCCCGGAGACCGCCGCGGGATCGCGCGCCGCCGCCCAACGGCTCAAGATGCGCCGCGAACTGGCCGCAGCCGCGATGGAACTCTTCGCCACGAAAGGCTACGAGGCGACGACCGTCGACGAGATCGCGGGCGCCGCGGGCGTCGCCCGCCGGACCTTCTTCCGCCACTTCCGCTCCAAGGAAGAGGCCATCTTCCCGGACCACGACGACACCCTCGTCAGGGCCGAGGCCGTCCTCAACGCCGCCCCCGCGCACGAGCATCCGCTCGACACCGTGTGCCGCGGCATCAAGGAGGTCATGAAGATGTACGCGGCCAAGCCCGCCGTCTCCGTGGCCCGTTACAAACTGACCCGTGAGGTGCCCACCCTCCGGGAGGCCGAGATCGCGTCGGTGGCCCGCTACGAGCGGCTGTTCACCCGCTATCTGCTGGGCCACTTCGACGAGCGCGACCACCACGTGGGCAACAACGACCCGCTGCTGGCGGAGGTGGCCGCGTCCGCCGTGGTCACCGCGCACAACCACGTACTGCGCCGCTGGCTGCGGGCGGGCGGCCAGGGCGATGTGGAGGCCCAGCTCGACCGGGCCTTCGCCATCGTGCGGGACACCTTCGGCACCGGCATCGGGGCGGGCCGGACCGCCCAGACCGAGCCCCTCCGGGCCCCGGCGGCGACGGTGGCGACCGAGGGCGAGGTGCTGGTCGCGGTGGCCCGTACGGACGCCCCGCTGGACGAGGTCATGCGGACGATCCAGCAGGCCCTCAAGGAGCGCTGAGCCCGGACTCCTCGGCGTGGGCGGTCCGGCCCGTACCGCTTGCGCCGGAGCCGTCGCGGCGGCGCGGCCCGGCGGCGGCCGAAATCCGCTGGCTCACCGATCGCCGCTGTGCTGGGGTGCGCGGATGCGATCACCTGAGAACGCCGACGAGATCCGCCGCCTCTTCGACCGCGGGATACGGGAGCACGCCCGCCCCGACGGCCCCGGCGTACGGGTCGAACGCGCCGGGCCCGTCGTACGCCAGGTCGGCGGCCCGGACGACTGGAACGGGGTGGTGTGGTCGGACCCGGGGCTGGACGCCCGGGGGGCCGATGCCGCCGTCGCCGCGCAGATCGCGCACTGCACGTCCCTCGGGCTGCCGGAGTTCGAGTGGAAGCTGTACGCCCACGACCGCCCCGCCGACCTGGGGGAACGGCTGCGGGCCGCCGGGTTCGTACCGGAGGAGCCGGAGGCCCTGCTGGTGGCCCCGGCGGGGCCGTCGGCCGGGGCGGTCGGGCTGCCCGAGGGGGTGAGCCTGCGGCCGGTGACCGACGCGGCGGGGGCTGAGCTGATGGCCCGGGCCCATGAGCGGGCCTTCGGCACCGACGGGAGCCGTCTGCTCCACCAGGTGGTGCGGCGGCTGGAGGAGGCGCCCGAGGACTTCGTCGCGGTGCTGGCGGTGGACGCCGACGGGGAGCCGGTCTGCTCCGGGCGGATGGAGCTGTACCCGGGCACGGGGTTCGCGGGGCTCTGGGGCGGCGGGACGGTGGCCGCGTGGCGCGGGAGGGGCGTCTACCGGGCGCTGGTGGCGTACCGGGCGCGGATCGCCGTGGAGCGGGGCTACCGGTATCTCCAGGTCGACGCGACCGCCCTGTCGGCCCCGATCCTGCGGCGGCTGGGCTTCCTGGAGCTGGGGACGACGACGCCGTATGTGTACCGACCCGGCCGGTAACCGCCTGCCAGCAGGACAGAACGTCTCGTAACGCCCATCGTGTTGCTCATGCGTGCCTACGAGATGACAAGTGAGAGAAATTGTTGGCACTGGGTGCCTTGTCAGGTGTCACGGAGTGCCATACGTTGAAGGTGTCCGGGCGGCCGGCGTGCTGGGATCTCACGTACGCCGGCTGTCCCCGCAACCACCGTGCTGCGCGCCCGGACGCCTGCGTCACAGGCACCCTTCGCTCCCACCCGAGCACAGCCGAAGCCCCACTCGCCGAACCGACGGCAATACACCTCCACACCGCACCGCTCCCCTGCCAGCAGGGCCCCTCAAGCGTTCCCTCGACGCCGCATCACCGGAGGCAACACCGTGAAGGAAATCCTGGACGCCATCCAGTCGCAGGACAGCACGGCCGCGGACTTCGCGGCCCTGTCCCTCCCCGAGTCCTACCGCGCGATCACCGTGCACAAGGACGAGGCGGAGATGTTCGCGGGGCTCGAGTCCCGCGACAAGGACCCCCGCAAGTCGCTCCACCTGGACGAGGTCCCGGTCCCCGAGCTCGGCCCCGGCGAGGCCCTCGTCGCCGTGATGGCCAGTTCGGTGAACTACAACTCCGTCTGGACCTCGATCTTCGAGCCGGTCTCCACCTTCGGCTTCCTGGAGCGGTACGGACGGCTCAGCGAGCTCACCAAGCGCCACGACCTGCCGTACCACGTCATCGGCTCGGACCTGGCGGGCGTCGTCCTGCGCACCGGCCCCGGCGTGAACGCCTGGAACCCGGGCGACGAGGTCGTCGCGCACTGCCTCTCCGTCGAGCTGGAGTCCTCCGACGGCCACAACGACACGATGCTCGACCCCGAGCAGCGCATCTGGGGCTTCGAGACCAACTTCGGCGGCCTGGCGGAGATCGCGCTCGTCAAGTCCAACCAGCTGATGCCGAAGCCCAAGCACCTCAGCTGGGAGGAGGCCGCGGCGCCGGGCCTGGTCAACTCGACCGCGTACCGCCAGCTCGTCTCGCGCAACGGCGCGGGCATGAAGCAGGGCGACAACGTGCTGATCTGGGGCGCCAGCGGCGGACTCGGCTCCTACGCCACGCAGTTCGCGCTGGCAGGCGGCGCCAACCCGATCTGTGTCGTCTCCTCCCCGGAGAAGGCCGACATCTGCCGGGCGATGGGCGCCGAGGCGGTCATCGACCGCAACGCCGAGGGCTACCGGTTCTGGAAGGACGAGCGCACCCAGGACCCCAGGGAGTGGAAGCGCTTCGGCAAGCGCATCCGCGAGTTCACCGGCGGCGAGGACATCGACATCGTCTTCGAGCACCCGGGCCGCGAGACCTTCGGCGCCTCGGTCTACGTCACCCGCAAGGGCGGCACGATCACCACCTGCGCCTCCACCTCGGGCTACATGCACGAGTACGACAACCGCTACCTGTGGATGTCCCTCAAGCGCATCATCGGCTCCCACTTCGCCAACTACCGCGAGGCGTGGGAGGCCAACCGCCTGATCGCCAAGGGCAAGATCCACCCGACGCTCTCCAGGACGTACACGCTGGAGGAGACCGGCCAGGCCGCCCACGACGTCCACCGCAACGTCCACCAGGGCAAGGTCGGCGTCCTGGCACTGGCCCCGCGCGAGGGCCTGGGCGTGCGCGACCAGGAAATGCGCGAGCAGCACATCGACGCCATCAACCGCTTCCGCAACGTCTGAGGTTCTCCCATGACCGAACGTCAGAAGGACCGGCCCTGGCTCATGCGGACGTACGCCGGTCACTCGACCGCCGAGGCGTCCAACGAGCTGTACCGCCGCAACCTCGCCAAGGGCCAGACGGGTCTCTCGGTCGCCTTCGATCTGCCGACGCAGACCGGATACGACCCGGACCACATTCTCGCCCGCGGCGAGGTGGGCCGTGTCGGTGTGCCCGTCTCGCACCTCGGTGACATGCGCCGGCTGTTCCAGGACATCCCCCTGGAGCAGATGAACACCTCGATGACGATCAACGCGACCGCCATGTGGCTGCTGGCGCTCTACCAGGTGGTCGCGGAGGAGCAGGGGGCCGACCCCGGCAAGCTCCAGGGGACCACGCAGAACGACATCGTGAAGGAGTACCTCTCGCGCGGGACGCACGTCTTCCCGCCGGTGCCCTCGCTGCGGCTGACCACCGACATGATCACGTACACGGTCAACCGCATCCCCAAGTGGAACCCGATCAACATCTGCAGCTACCACCTCCAGGAGGCGGGGGCGACCCCGGTCCAGGAGATCGCGTACGCCATGTCGACCGCCATCGCGGTGCTCGACGCGGTCCGCGACTCGGGCCAGGTCCCGGAGGAGAAGTTCGGTGATGTGGTCGCCCGGATCTCGTTCTTCGTGAACGCGGGCGTCCGCTTCATCGAGGAGATGTGCAAGATGCGCGCCTTCGGCCGTATCTGGGACCGCGTCACCCGCGAGCGGTACGGCATCACCGACGCCAAGCAGCGCCGCTTCCGCTACGGCGTCCAGGTCAACTCCCTCGGCCTGACCGAGGCGCAGCCGGAGAACAACGTCCAGCGCATCGTCCTGGAGATGCTGGCCGTCACCCTCTCCAAGGACGCCCGCGCCCGCGCGGTGCAGCTCCCGGCCTGGAACGAGGCGCTGGGGCTGCCGCGCCCCTGGGACCAGCAGTGGTCGCTCCGTATCCAGCAGGTGCTGGCCCACGAGAGCGATCTGCTGGAGTACGAGGACATCTTCGCCGGTTCGCACGTCATCGAGGCCAAGGTGGACGCCCTGGTCGAGGAGTCGCTCGCGGAGATCGACCGCATCCAGCAGATGGGCGGCGCGATGGCGGCCGTCGAGTCCGGCTACCTGAAGTCGGAGCTGGTCTCCTCGCACGCGGCGCGGCGGGCCCGGATCGAGGGCGGCCAGGAGAAGATCGTCGGCGTCAACATCTACGAGACGACCGAGCCCAACCCGCTCACCTCCGACCTGGACGGCGCGATCATGACCGTCGACCCGGCGAACGAGGCCCGGGTCGTCGCCGCCCTCCACGAGTGGCGGGACAACCGCGACGAGGCCCGTGCGACGGAGGCGCTGGCCGCGCTGAAGAAGGCCGCCGCGGGCACCGAGAACATGATGGAAGCCACCGTCGAGTGCGCCCGCGCGGGCGTCACCACCGGCGAGTGGTCCTGGGCGCTGCGGGACGTCTTCGGCGAGTTCCGCGCGCCCACCGGGGTCTCCTCGGCCCCGGTCGCGGTGGCCGCCGAGCCGGGCAGCACGCTCTCGCTGGTCCGCGAGAAGGTCACCCGTACCGCCGCCGACCTGGGCGTGGGACGGCTGCGCCTGCTGGTCGGCAAGCCGGGTCTGGACGGGCACTCCAACGGGGCCGAGCAGATCGCCGTACGGGCCCGTGACGCCGGTTTCGAGGTGGTCTACCAGGGCATCCGGCTGACCCCCGAGCAGATCACCGACGCGGCGCTCGCCGAGGACGTGCACTGCGTGGGGCTCTCCATCCTCTCCGGCTCGCACGCGGAGCTGGTGCCCGACGTGCTGCACCGGCTGCGCGAGGCCGGGGCGCCGGACATCCCCGTGATCGCGGGCGGCATCATCCCTCCGGCGGACGCCGCCGCGCTCATCGAAGCCGGTGTGGCCGCCGTCTTCACCCCGAAGGACTTCGGCATCACGGAGATCATCGGCCGTATCGTCGACGAGATCCGGAAAGCGAACAAGCTCGACCCTCTGGAGGTCTCCGCATGACCACGCCCACCCCCGTGAACCGGCTGCGGCCCCGCCGCTCGTGTCTGGCCGTACCGGGCTCCAACCCGCGCTTCCTGGAGAAGGCCCAGGGCCTCCCGGCCGACCAGGTCTTCCTGGACCTGGAGGACGCCTGCGCGCCGCTGGCCAAGGAGGGCGCCCGCCACCACATCGTGGACGCGCTGAACAACGGTGACTGGAGCGGCAAGACCCGGGTCGTGCGGGTCAACGACTGGACGACGCACTGGACGTACCGGGACGTCATCACGGTCGTCGAGGGCGCGGGCCCCAACCTGGACTGCATCATGCTGCCGAAGGTCCAGGACGCCCAGCAGGTCGTGGCGCTGGACCTGCTGCTGACCCAGATCGAGAAGACGATGGGCTTCGAGGTCGGGAAGATCGGCATCGAGGCGCAGATCGAGAACGCCAAGGGCCTGGTGAACATCGACGAGATCGGCGCCGCCTCGCCCCGGCTGGAGACGCTGATCTTCGGCCCGGCCGACTTCATGGCCTCGATCAACATGAAGACCCTGGTCGTGGGCCAGCAGCCGCCCGGCTACCCTGCGGACGCGTACCACTACATCCTGATGCGCATCCTGATGGCGGCCCGCACGCACGACCTCCAGGCGATCGACGGCCCGTTCCTCCAGATCCGCGACGTGGACGCCTACCGCGAGGTGGCCGGCCGCGCCGCCGCCCTCGGCTTCGACGGCAAGTGGGTGCTCCACCCCGGCCAGGTCGACGCGGCCAACGAGGTGTTCTCGCCCTCGCAGGAGGACTACGACCACGCCGAGCTGATCCTCGACGCCTACGACTGGTGCACCTCCGAGGAGGGCGGCAAGAAGGGCTCGGCGATGCTCGGCGACGAGATGATCGACGAGGCCAGCCGCAAGATGGCACTCGTCATCGCGGGCAAGGGCCGGGCCGCCGGAATGCAGCGCACCTCCAAGTTCGAAGCCCCGGAGGTCTGATCATGCAGTTCGGACGCACCTTCGAGGAGTTCGAGGTCGGCGCGGTCTACAAGCACTGGCCCGGAAAGACGGTCACGGAGTACGACGACCACCTCTTCTGCCTGCTGACCATGAACCACCACCCGCTGCACATGGACAGCAACTACGCGGAGAGGACGACCGACTTCGGGAAGAACGTCGTCGTCGGCAACTACATCTACTCGCTGCTGCTCGGCATGTCGGTGCCGGACGTCTCCGGCAAGGCCATCGCCAACCTGGAGGTCGAGTCGCTCAGGCACATCGCGCCGACCTTCCACGGCGACACGATCTACGGCGAGACGACGGTGCTGGACAAGACCCCGTCGAAGTCGAAGAACGACCGCGGGATCGTCTACGTGGAGACCAAGGGCTACAAGCAGGACGGCACGGTCGTCTGTGTCTTCCGGCGCAAGGTGATGGTCCCCACCGAGACGTACATCAAGGAGCGGGGCGGCGAGCAGCCGGGCCGCCCGACGCCGTCCAACTAGCCGTTGAGGGCCGTCAGGCCCGTCCGCGTGAAGCCACAGGAGAAGCAGCCATGACGCGACTCGCCCAGACCGCCGGTCTGAACGACATCCAGCGGGAAATCCTCGCCACGGTCCGGGATTTCGTCGACAAGGAGATCATTCCGGTCGCGACCCAGCTGGAGCACCGGGACGAGTACCCGACCGAAATCGTCGAGGGACTCAAGGAGCTCGGTCTGTTCGGGCTGATGATCCCCGAGGAGTACGGGGGTCTGGGTGAGTCGCTGCTCACCTACGCGCTGTGCGTGGAGGAGATCGCCCGCGGCTGGATGAGCGTGTCGGGGATCATCAACACGCATTTCATCGTGGCCTACATGCTCAAGCAGCACGGCACCCAGGAGCAGAAGGACACATTCCTGCCGCGCATGGCGCTGGGCGAGGTGCGGGGCGCGTTCTCGATGTCGGAGCCGGCGCTCGGCTCCGATGTCTCAGCGATCTCCTCCAAGGGCGTCAGGGAGGGCGACGAGTACGTTCTCAACGGCCAGAAGATGTGGCTGACCAACGGCGGGACGTCGACGCTGGTGGCCGTGCTGGCCCGAAGTGACGAAGGCCACCCTGAGGGAACCGCGCCCCACAAGTCGATGACGACGTTCCTCGTCGAGAAGGAGCCCGGCTTCGGAGAGGTCCGGCCCGGCCTGACCATCCCCGGGAAGATCGACAAGATGGGTTACAAGGGCGTCGACACGACCGAGCTCATCATGGACGACCTGCGCATTCCAGCCAATCGGGTCCTGGGCGGCACGACCGGCCGAGGGTTTTACCAAATGATGGACGGTGTCGAAGTCGGCCGGGTGAATGTCGCCGCGCGTGGTTGCGGAGTCGCACAGCGTGCATTCGAGTTGGGCGTTTCGTACGCCCAGCAGCGCCACACCTTCGGCAAACCGATCGCGCAGCACCAGGCGATCCAGTTCAAATTGGCCGAAATGGCCACCAAGGTCGAGGCCGCTCATGCGATGATGGTGAATGCGGCACGCAAAAAGGACTCCGGGGAACGGAACGACCTGGAGGCAGGGATGGCGAAGTACCTCGCCTCCGAGTACTGCAAGGAAGTCGTCGAGGACGCCTTCCGTATCCACGGCGGTTACGGCTTCTCCAAGGAGTACGAGATCGAGCGCCTCTACCGCGAGGCCCCGATGCTGCTGATCGGCGAAGGTACCGCCGAGATCCAGAAAATGATCATTGGCCGGCGCCTCCTGGAGGAGTACCGATTCCAGGGCTGATCGTCCCTTTCGAGGTGGTTTGGTGGCGAAGAAGATCACACCGAGTCACGCTCGTCGGGTGCCTTTCAGCTGTTCGACTCGGCTGCTGGCTTGCCCAGTTGCGCCCGGCACCCGATAGCATCGACGGAAAGCCGCCGTCCCCCGTTGCCAGCGCGGCATCATCCGCTACGAAGGTCATCCATGCCCGACAGCCCTATCTCCGCCCGCGGCGGGGTCCGCATCGCACGCGGAGCATCGCCGTGGCTCCTGCCGACCGTCGCCACCGCAGCCCTCAGCCTCGCCCGTGCCCGCAAGTCCGGGCGCTGGGCGGCCGTGGCCGTGCCCACCACCGCGCTCGCGGCGGGCATGCTCTGGTTCTTCCGCGACCCCGAGCGCGAGATCACTGACGGCCGGGTCATCTCCCCGGCCGACGGTGTGGTGCAGAGCATCATGCCGTGGAAGGACGGGCGCACCCGGGTCGCCATCTTCATGAGCCCGCTCAACGTCCACGTCAACCGCGCGCCGCTGGCGGGCACCGTGACGTCGGTCGAGCACGTCCCGGGCGGGTTCGTCCCGGCGTTCAACAAGGAGAGCGAGAACAACGAGCGCGTTGTCTGGCACTTCGACACCGAGCTCGGCGACATCGAGATGGTGCAGATCGCGGGAGCGGTCGCCCGTCGGATCGTGCCGTACATCCCGCAGGGCACGAAGGTGGAGCAGGGCGAGCGCATCGGCCTGATCCGCTTCGGCTCGCGGGTCGACATCTACCTTCCGGAAGGTATCGATGTCGCGGTCGAGGTCGGCCAGACCACCACCGCGGGGGTGACTCGAATTGACCGTAGTTGATCCGGATACCAAGGTCGGCTGGGTACCGGAGGCCGAAGAGGAGAGCGACACGGACAGCGCGGAGGACATGCCGCTGTCCATGCGGCTGTCGATAGCGGACACGCTCACCCTCGGTAACGCCACGTGCGGTTTCATGGCGGTGTACTTCACCACCACCGGGATTCTCATCCCGCACCTCACGGGCAGCGAGGAGACGGGCATGGCCCGCCACTCGGCGGCCACCGCCGTGATCCTCATGCTGATGGCGGCGATCTTCGACCTCTTCGACGGGCTCGTGGCGCGCAAGCTGCGGTCCTCGCCGATGGGTGCGGAGCTGGACAACCTCTCCGACCTCATCAGCTTCGGGCTCGCCCCGGCCTACTTCGTCCTCGTGTACGGGATGGTCGCGGACGACGCCCACCAGCGGGTCTCGGCCCTGGCGGCGATCGTGGTGCTGCTGGCCGTGGTGCTCAGACTGGCCAGATTCTCCTGTGTGACCTTGAAGGACGGCATGTTCCAGGGCATGCCGAGCCCCTTCGGAGCGCTGACGGTCGTCTCGATCGTGCTCCTGGAGCTGCCCTTCGTCCCGACGCTGCTCGCGATCATCGGGGTGGCGTGGCTGATGGTGAGCCGGGTCGAGTACCCCAAGCCGCGGGGCATCCTCGCGGTGGCGATGCTCAGCTGGATCGTCGGCGCGATGGGGCTGCTCGCCGCGTGGGCGTTCGACGCGCCGGGCGGTCAGCTGCTGCTCCAGACCGGCTGTGCGCTCCAGGTGGTCCTGGGCGCGGTGATCCCGCTCTTCGCCACGGCGCGACGGGTCAACACGTTCCGTGACAACCGGCGCGAGGCGCGGGCGGCACAGCTCCCGTAGCGGGTGCGCACGCAGAGCTACGCAGAACAGGGCGAGGGCCCGGATGCTCCCCGGCATCCGGGCCCTCGTGCGTTACGGACCAGCCACCGTCCTTACCACGGACCGCGCCCGCCCACCAGAGACGAACCCCTCCCCGGTGGCTGAGAAGTTCCGGCAGGAGGATGAGTACGCGTTCGCCGTCAACACGGCGCGCCGCCCTCCTAGAATCGCCTCGCACCCGACGCCCCGACCACTCGGGCGGGGCGCGGAGCGCGGGGAATGGGGGCCCATGATGACGAGGTACAGGCACGGTGGGGCGCGCGTGGTGGCGGTCGCGGCTGCGGGGATGGTGCTGGCCGGCTGCGGCGGCTCGGGGACGAAGGCCGGGGAGGACCCGGACCCGAAGCCGTCCGCCTCGGTACGGCAGGCCGGGGAGTCGGCGGAGCCGTCCGGGACGCCCGGTCCGAAGAAGCCGGGGAAGTCCACGGAGCCGGGTGCGCTGCCCAGCGCGTACGACTTCACCCCCGACCCGGCCCGCGTCCCGAAGACCGCGGCCGAGGCCCGCAGGCTGACGCGCAACGCGGCTCTCGGGGAGTCCGACTGGTCGGCGGGGATGGTGAAGGCCACGCCGTACGAGAGCGCCGGGTCCTGGCCGGTTCTGGCCGATTCCTGCGTCTGGAGCCGGACCGCGCTGCCCGACGGGGTGCTGGACCGGTTCACCCGGCGGCTCGACATCCCGGCGCAGGGCGGCAAGGGGCGGGTCCAGGGGGCGGTGACCGTGACGGTGCACAGGACCGAGGCGGGCGCGGACCGGGAGATCAAGGACACCGTCCAGGAGAGCTTCCGCTGCCCGGCGCAGGAGCTGGGCGGCGGGCAGCGGCTGAGCGGGCTGATGTCCCTCCAGTACGACCCGAAGGACGTACGCAACGCGGACGCCTCGCTCTTCGAGGCGGGGAAGTACTCCGGACCCGGTTCGGGCGGCCTCCAGGACTACGTCTGGAGCAAGTCCCGGATCGGGCCCGTGACGACGGCCGTCTCGGTCAAGGGCGCCAAGGGCTACCAGACCGTCGACCTGATGCGGATCGCCGCCGAGGGCGGTGCCAAGGTGCTCTACAACGTCGAGCTGGAGCTGAAGTGACGTACGGCCGGGTCCTGTTGGACGACCAGATGCCTTCAGGTACGCGCGACACGATTCGGAGACGTAACAACTGATGGAACCGCTCCGTTCCACGGACCCGGCGCGGATCGCCGGGTACCGCATCCTCGGCCGGCTCGGTGCCGGGGGCATGGGCGTGGTGCTGCTGGGCCGGTCGGCCGGTGGCGCGCTGGTGGCCATCAAGCTGATCCGGGCCGAGTACGCGGACGACGCCGGGTTCCGCACCCGGTTCCGGCGTGAGGTGGCGATCGCCCGGCAGGTGCGCAACCGGTGGGCGGTGCCGGTCGTGGACGCCGACACCGAGGCGGCGGCGCCGTGGCTGGCCACCGAGTTCGTGCCGGGGCCGCCGCTGAGCGAGGCGGTGGGGGGCGGGGCGCCGCTGCCGGAGCGCAGTGTGCGGGCGCTCGGGGCGATGCTGGCGGAGGCGCTGGAGGCCGTCCACGGGGCGGGGCTCGTCCACCGGGACGTGAAGCCCGGCAACGTTCTGCTGGGTCTGGACGGGCCCCGGCTGATCGACTTCGGGATCGCGCGGGCCCTGGACGACACGGTCCTCACGGCGACGGACGCGATCGTCGGCTCCCCTGGCTTCCTCTCGCCCGAGCAGGCGCAGGGGCGGCGGATCGGCCCGCCGAGCGACATCTTCTCGCTGGGCTGCGTCCTGGTGTACGCGGCGACCGGCGGGCGGCCGTTCGGCAGCGGGCCGGTGGAGGCGATGCTCTTCCGTACGGTGCACGATGCGGCGGATCTGGGCGCGCTGCCGCCGGGGCTGCGGCCGGTCGTGGAGGCGTGCCTGTCGAAGGGGCCGGAGGGGCGGCCGACCGCCGGGGAGATCCGGCGGGCCTTCGCCGAGGACGCGGCGGGGGGCAGCTGGCTGCCCGGTCCGGTGACCCATCTGATCGCCGAGCGCTCGGCCCGGATGCTCGCCCTGCCCGATATCGAGGCGACCAGCCTGGACGCCGGGTCCGCGGGAGAGACCGGGGCCACGCCCGCGATCGGTGCCGGGAGCCGGGACACCACCACCGTGCCGCGCTCCCCCCGGCGCCGACGGTTCCTCGCGTACGTCACCGGCGGCGCGGTCCTCGCGGCGGCGGGCGGGACCACCGCCTGGCTGGCCGGGCTGAAGGACGGGAAGGACCCGGGCGGCCGGGGCGAGGAGGACGGGAGGGCGCCGACCGCGCGGCCCGAGCTCCGGATCGGGCTCCAGGCCGACCTCAGCGGGCCGTCGGCGGCGGTCGGCCGGGGCCAGGAGCGGGCGGCGCTCCTGGCGGTCGAGGAGCACAACGCCCGCGCGGACGCGCCGTTCACGCTGCGGCTGGTCACGGCCGACGACGGCGGTGACGCGGCGCGGGCGCAGGCGGCGGTGCGGCGGTTCGCCGAGGACCCGCTGCTGGTGGCGGCCATCGGGGCGACCGGCGCGGACGCGGCGCGCGAGGCGCTGGTCGCCTACGACGAGGTGGCGCTGCCGCTGCTCAGTGTGGTGGACGGGGACACCAGGAACCTGAACCGGATCTTCCTCTGCGCCCGGCCGCGCAACGACATGCAGATGCTGCCGGTGGCGCAGTTCCTGGGGGCGCGGGAGATCAGCACCGTGGCACTGGTGGACGACGGGACCGAGTACGGCCACCAGACGACGCGCTTCCTGAGCACGGGGCTGCGGGGCAACGGCCGCACGGTCCTGGCGGAGACGGTGCGGGAGGGCGCCGGGGATCTGGACGCCGAGGCGGAGCGGATCGTGGCGAGGAAGCCGGGGGCGGTGGTGTACGGGGGCGGGTGGCGGGACGCGGGCCGGTTCGCGCGGGCGCTGGCGGGGGCGGGGTTCCGGGGGCCGAGGATCGGAACCCAGGCCGTGCACGACCCCCGGTTCCTGGCGGAGGCGGGTGAGGACGCGGCGGGGTGGCTGGTCGTGTCGACGGCCGCCGACCCTGTCTCCGTACCCTCGGTACGTGCCTTCGCCGCCGCCTACCGGGGGCGCTTCGACAGCGCGCCGCCGCTGCTGGCCGCCGAGGCGTACGACGCGGTCGGGCTGATCGCGGCGTGTGCGGAGGGGACGGGGCGGAAGACGGTGACGCGGCAGGACATGCTGCCCGTGCTGCGGTCGACGCGGTACAAGGGCGTCTCCAAGAGCTACGCGTTCGAACCCGCCAACGGGATGTACGCCGGGGACGGGGTCTTCGTCTACCGGGTGGAGCGGGGGCGTTTCCGGTACGCCGGGATGGACGGCCGCACGGTCTGAGCCGGGTCCCGCATCTCCCGGCCCCGGCTCCCAAGTGCGGTGCGGCAGCCAGGTGTTCACCCGGCGGCGATATGATCGGGCGGGCTGCCGGAGCTTCCTCCGGAGGCCGGGCGAGGTGTCCGCAGCGTCCCGCCCCATGTTCCCAGAGCACCCAGAGGTCACACGGTGAGCACCCCGCAGTCCCCCGTCCCCGGCGATGAGCTCGCCGGTACCGACCGGACGCGTCTGCGTCGTATGAAGGAGAAGGCGCGCACCGCGCGGGCCGACCTGGACGCGGTCCTGGCGGCCGGGTTCGTCTGCCATCTGGGCGTCGTCGTGGACGGTACGCCGAGGGTCGTGCCCACGGTGTACGGCGCGACCGCCGACACCCTGTACTTCCACGGCTCGGTCGCCACCCCCAGCCTGGTCCGGGCGCCGCACGCCGAGGTCTGCGTCACGGTCACGCATGTGGACGGCGTGGTGGTGGCCCGTTCGCTGTTCGAGCACAGCGTCAACTACCGCAGCGCCATGGTCTACGGGACGCCCCGGCCGGTGACCGACGAGGACGAGAAGCTGGCGGGGCTGCGGGTGGTGACCGAGCAGGCGGCGCCGGGCCAGTGGGAGTACGCGCGGCGCCCCAACCGCAAGGAGCTGGCGGCCACTTCGCTGCTGGCGCTGGGGCTGGACGAGGCGTCGGTGAAGGTGCGGACCGGGCCGCCGGACGACGCCGACAGCCTGGACGCCGCGCTCGGCCTGTGGGCCGGGGTGCTGCCGCTGACCACCGTACGCGGCGCCCCGGTGCCCGACCCGGCCCTCCCGGACTCCATCGCGCCGCCCGCCCATCTGCTGCGGTTCTGAGGGCGGTTCAGCCCAGGAACGGTTCCGCGTACGAGTAGGGCAGCACGGCCCGGACCCGGAAGCCGCCGCCGGGGGCCGGGCCCGCGTGGAGCGTGCCGTGCAGATCGGAGACCCGGCGGCGGAGCCCGGCCAGTCCGTGGCCGCCGGGGGCGATGCCCGGGAGCGGGTCGGTCGGCGGGCCCGCGCTGTGGACGGTGAGGGCGAGCACGTCCGGGCCCTGGTCGACGACGACGCGGACAGCGGCCAGCGGCGCGTGGCGGCAGGCGTTGGCCAGCGCCTCCTGGGCGACGCGGTAGGCGGCCTGCTGGACGGGCAGGGGGCAGCGGGCCCGGGAGGTGGTACCGAGGTAGCTCAGGCTCGCGTGCGGGCCCACGGCCTCCACCAGGGCGGGGAGTTCGGCGAGCCCCGGTGTCTCCAGGGCGCCGACCGTACGGCGGACCTCGCCCAGCGCCTCGACGGCGTGCTGCCGGACGGGGTCGTCGGCCGGGAGTTTGAGGACGATCAGGCTCAGGTGGTAGGCCAGGCTGTCGTGCATGTCGCGAGCGATGCGCTCACGCTCAGCTATCACCGCTCCGATTGCCGAAAGCGTACGTTCCCGTTCACGACTGCGTACCAATTCGCACGCCTTGTCCGTCAGTTCGCGATGCGCAGCGGTCACCGAACCGAGGCCGACCGGGGCGATCACCAGCAGAGCGGCGGCCAGCGCGTGCAGGATGGCCTGTTCCCAGGACCATGCGGTGGGCAGCGAGTGCGGCCAGGGAAAGGCCATCACCAGGCCGACCGAACCGGCCCAGATCCACACCCGGGCGCGCGAGGCTCCGCCGCGGGCGAGGGCATACAGCGGGAAGATGGCCGGTAACCATAGGTAGCTGCTGGCGAGGGCGGGCATCGAGGCCGCCAGGACCGCCTGGGGGAAGCGGTTGCGGAACGGCAGGGCGAGCGCGGCGACCACCGCCCAGGGCAGCACCCAGGCCGGGCCGAGCGTACGGGTGGCGCCGATCTCCACCAGGGCCAGGGAGACGACGGCGGCCTCGGCCAGGAAATGCTTTTTGGAAATGCTCATGCCAATCCCGCCTTTTGTGCGACGGAGGCGAGCACCACCCTGTTGGGAACTCCCAGTTTGCTTTTGAGTACACCCACATGAGTCTTCACGGTGGTAACGCCGATATTGAGCTGGCGGGCGATTTCGGCGTTCTGGAGACCCAGCGCGAGAAGCATGAGGACCTCCCGCTCACGCTCCGTGACATTATCGAGGGAAAGGGCGGGCTCCTCGATCACGCCGACGGGCATAAGTTCCGCGGCGACAGCCTCGGCACTCGCGGGCGGAACACATATCACACCACCGGCCGCGAGAGCACGCAGGGAATGCTCCAGGAATTCCGGGTGCATGTCCTTGAGGAGAAAGCCGCAAGCGCCTGCGCGCAGGGCGGCCCCGACCGCCCCCGGGATCTCGGAGGCGGTGAGCACGGCGACCGCCGGGGCCGGCTCCAGCGCACGCAGACCCGCGAGCAGCTCCAGCCAGTCGTGGCCCGGCATCAGCAGGTCCAGCAGGACGACGTCGGCCTGTGACCTGCGGGCTTGGTCCACGGCCCCGACGGGATGGCTGACCGAGACCTCGAAGCCCGGGAAGGAGGACACCAGCAGCCGCAGGGCCTCCCGCACCAGTGCCTCGTCGTCTATCACAAGGACACGGACCATCAGGCGCCCCCCGAGCGTACCGGCGGCTTCAAGTAGGAGGCTCGAATCCTCCTTCGGTCGTACGCCGCATGGCGAGAAAAGTATCACTATTAATCGAAAGGATCACCTCCTCAAATGGCAGGAAGCAGTACCGCAGCCGGAGGATAAGACGCACTAATGGGGGAAACCGGTATGACACCGCGACAGCGCCGCAAAGCGTGGGCGGAAGATGTCGGCCTCTTGTCCTCGGGACTTCGCGATAGGGCGGAAAGCCGGTAACCCCGGTGTCGCACCGTCCGATCGCTCGCCGTACAGCAAGCACCGCCCGGTCAACCCGCAAGCACCGCTCGCCTCGTCCCCACAGGAGCACTTCGTGATGATCCGCGTCGCCGTGGCCGACGCGCACGCACCGGCCCGCTCCGGACTGCGCATGATCCTGGAATCCGCACCGGACGTGTGTGTCCTCGACACCTTCGCCACGGCCGAGAGCCTGCTCGCCAAGGCCCCCGGGCTACGGCTCGACGTCGTGGTCATGGACGCGCGGCAACCCGGAACCGACGTCCTGGACACGGCAGTTGTGAGCCGGATCGTCTCCGAACTCGGCTGCGGCCCCGTACTGATCACCCTCAACGACCATGACGCCCACCTCTTCGGGGCGCTGGCCGCCGGAGCCCGCGGCTTCCTCTCCGCCGACACCGACCCGCACGATCTGCTCTGTGCCGTACGGGCGGTCGCGGCGGGCGGGTCCTGGCTCGGGCCGAGGCACACCCGCAGGCTGACGGAGGAGTACCGCCGCATCACCCGCCTGCGGTCGGAGGCGGGGCCACCGCAGCCGCCCGTCGAGGGGGAGGCCGCCGGGCGGCTCAGCGAGCGTGAGCACGAGGTCCTGGCGCTGGTCGGCGAGGGGCGCACCAACCACGAGATCGCCGAACGCCTCACTCTGAGCCCGCTCACCGCCAAGACCTACGTGAGCAGGATCATGACCAAACTCGGGGCCCGCGACCGGGTGCAGCTCGCTCTCCTCGCCGTACGGTACCGGCGCGGGACGGAGCCCGTCCCCGCCCGCTCCGAGCGCGCCTCCCTCTCCCGGATGCCGCGCGC
Source organism: Kitasatospora albolonga (assembly GCA_002082585.1). Taxonomy (NCBI): domain Bacteria; kingdom Bacillati; phylum Actinomycetota; class Actinomycetes; order Kitasatosporales; family Streptomycetaceae; genus Kitasatospora; species Kitasatospora albolonga. The sequence goes on along the minus strand of CP020563.1, from coordinate 7,189,949 downwards.
GAAGACCTCCCGTACCCGGATGCCCGCCGCGGTCGGGCTCTCCGCGGCGGGCCAGGTTCCGCCCCCTTCCCCGTGAACGGGGCGTGCGGTGCGGTGCCGGGCGGATACGGGCCCGGCACCATCGGCAGTGCGTCTCTAGGCGGCGGTCTCCCGGTCCAGTAGTTCCCGCAGCACCTCCAGGATCAGCCCGGCGTCCTGCGGTGACGTACGCCAGTTGGCGAAGACGGGACGCAGGGCCGCGCGGCCGTCGAAGGTGGTGGCGCCCAGGTGGACCCGGCCGTCCAGCAGCAGCTGTTCGGCCAGCCTCCGGTTGAGGGCGTCCAGTTCGCCTTCCGGCACACCCCTCGGGCGGACCCGGAAGCAGACCGCGTTCAGCACCACCGGGGCGAGCAGTTCCAGATCCGGGTCCTGCCGCACCTGCTCGGCGAAGCCCGTCGCCACCGCGAGGTGCCGCGACACCAACTGCCGGTAGCCGTCGCGCCCGTAGGCGGCGAGGGTGGCCCAGACCGCGAGGCTGCGGGCCCGCCGGGAGTTGTCCGGGCCGAGGTTGGCGTAGTTGATGTGCGGGTCGTCCACGTCCACCAGGTAGGCCGCCTGGTTGGTGAAGACCGAACCGAGCAGCGCCGGGTCGCGGACGAAGCTGAAGCCGGTGTCGAAGGGGACGTTGAGCCACTTGTGCCCGTCGGCGGCGACCGAGTGGGCGCGCTCGACGCCCTCGACCAGATGGGCGGTGCGTCCGTCCAGCGCCGCGAACAGCCCGAACGCCCCGTCCACATGGAGCCATACGTCGAACTCTGCCGCCAGGTCGGCGAGTTCGGCCACGGGGTCGAACCGTCCCGCGTCCGGTTCACCGGCCGTGGCCACCAGGACGGCCGGTGCGCCGTCCAGTTCCCTCAGCGCGGTACGCAGCGCGTCCAGGTCGAGGCGGCCGGTGCCGTCGGCGGGGAACCGGCGCAGGGCGGAGCGGCCGAGCCCCAGCATCCCGAGCGACTTGGCGATGCTCGCGTGCGCGAACCCGCTGCCGAACACCGGCATCACGGGCAGCCCGGCCAGCCCCTGGACGTCCACGTCCACACCGTGCCGCCGGGCCCACCAGCGGCGGGCGGCGGCCAGACCGGTGAAGTTGGCCATGGTGCCGCCGGTGGTGGTGACCGCGCCCCACGGTGCCGGGAGCCCGAACAGCTCCTTCAGCCAGCCCAGCGCGACCGTCTCCAGCTGGGTGGCGAGCGGGGAGCAGACCCAGGCGGCGGCGTTCTGGTCGATGGTGGCGGCCAGCCAGTCCGCGCCGAGTGCGGCGGGGGTGGTGCCGCCGGTGACGAAGTGGAAGTAGCGGGGGCCCGAGGAGCGGACGGCCTGCGGCAGGGCGTGCTCGGCCAGTTCGCGTACGGCCGCCGCCGCGCCCATGCCCTGGTCGGGCAGCGGGCCGGTGAACCGGGCCAGGGCGTCCTGCCAGTCGTCCTCGTGCTGCCGCCGGGGGGCCGCCGGCTCGTCGGTGAGCGCGGCGACGTACTCCGCGGCGGCCTTTCCGGCCAGTTCGAGGACGGCGGCGCTGTCGTCGGGCAGGGCGGCCGGCAGCCCCTCGGCGGTGGGCGGCGCGGCTTCTCCGGTGGGTGTGGGGCTCATGGTTCTGCTTCCTTCTCTGGCGGGGGCGGCGGCCGGGCACGGGCACGGCCGCCGCGAAGAGGGACCGGAGGGGTCGCGGCGGGCGCTCGTCCGGTCAGGCGGGGCGGCGCAGCTCCAGCGTGCAGCACTTGGTGCTGCCGCCCGCCTTGAGGAGTTCGGACAGGTCGGTGCCGACCGGTTCGAAGCCGCGCTCGGCGAGCTGGGCCGCGAGTCCGGTCGCGGCCTGCGGCAGGAAGACGTGGAGCCCGTCGCTGAACGCGTTGAGCCCGAAGACGTCGGCGTCCGCGTGGGAGGCGAGGAGCGCATCCGGGTAGAGCTCGCGCAGCACGGCCCGGCTGCCGGGGCTGAACGCGTCCGGGTAGTACATGATCTCGTCGTCGGAGAGCACCGACAGCGCGGTGTCCAGGTGGTAGAAGCGGGGGTCGACCAGGGTGAGGCCGGTGACCGGGACGCCGAAGAACTCCTGGGCCTCGGCGTGCGAGCGCGCGTCGGTGCGGAAGCCGGTGCCCGCCAGCAGACGGCGGCCGGCCAGCAGGTAGTCGCCCTCGCCCTCGTTGATGTGCTCGGGCCACAGGGTGTCGGCCCAGCCGTTGTTCAGGAACCACTGGAGGTAGGCGGGTCCTTCGGCGGTGCGCTCGACGTGCCGGAACCGGGCGGCCAGGACCTTGCCGTCCACCACGGTGGCCCCGTTGGCGGCGAACACCATGTCCGGCAGGCCCTGTTCGGGCTCGATGGTGTGCACGGTGTGGCCCGCGTCCTCGTACAGGGAGCGCAGCTGTTCCCACTGGGCGAGGGCGAGGGCCGTGTCGACCGGTTTCTCGGGGTGCATCCAGGGGTTGATCGAGTAGGTGACGTCGTAGTGGGCGGGGCGGCACATCAGCAGCTCGCGGGGGCGGGCGGTCCGAGCGGGCCGGTCGGGGGAGGACGTCTGCTGGGGTTCGCCGGAAGGCATGTCGGCTCCTTGTCTGGGCGGGGTGGGCGGGCTGGGAGCGGGGCTCGTGGCCGGGGCTCCGCACGTCGGGTGGCCGCCGGGCCGACGGGATGGGCCGGCCCGGCGGAGCGGATCAGGAGGCGCCGGTCAGAAGGCGCCGTTCAGGAAGCGCCGTTCAGGGAGCGCGGTTCGGGAAGTGCCGGTCAGGAAAAGCGGTTCGGGGAGCGCGGTTCAGGAGGTGGCGAGCCGGAAGACTCCCTGGCGGTGCCGGTGCTGGTAGTGCTCGACATCCGCGTGGATGGTGAACTCGTCGGAGTGGCGCAGCAGGAAGGTCATCTGGGCGCTCTCGTTGGCGCCCGGCTCCAGCCACTCGCCCGGCTCCGGGATCAGCTCGTCCGCCGCGAAGGACGGCCGTTCCCGCAGCCCGGGCAGGTCCTCGATCCCGGTCAGCCGCCCGGGGTGCGGGACGCGGAAGGAGTAGTCCCCGGCGAAGCCGATGTCCCGGTAGGAGTCGTAGGGGCGGTCCGACGCCTGGCCCTCGACACCGAGCAGGGCGCACAGTTCGGGCAAGGGGTAAGCGGCCACCCGGGGAAGGAACTTGACGACCGCGACCTCGTCGGCGTCCACCACGACCTCCAGGTGGAGCGGGCCGTCGGGGAGGCCGATCGCCCCCGGCAGTTGGCGCAGCCGCCGGGCGAGCAGACCGGTGGTCGCCGAGTCGGGCGCCGGGTTGATGACGCTGGTCAGCGCCCAGTGCTCGCGCTCGGGCAGGGTGAAGCAGCGCCAGCAGTCGGTGAGGACGAACAGCCCGTCCCGTACGGTCCCGTTGGCGAAGTGCGGCACTCCGGGGCGGAAGGTGTGGGCCACCACCCGGCCGGCCGCCCACAGCTCCTCGGTGACGGCCGGGGCGAGCACGGTGTCCGGCCGATGGAAGACCGCCGAGCCCATGTCCTCGGTGAACTCCGGGCGCAGCACCGTGGTGAGCCTCGACTCCCCCAGCCGTACGGCCAGTTCCTCCGGGTCGTCGTACACGCGCACGCCGAGCGCGAGGGACGGGTCGGCGGCGGCCACCGCCTCGGCCTGCGCCGCCTTGCCGGACCAGTCCCGGCCGTCCGCCGGGTCCGTGACGGTCATCCGGTGCCCTCTTCCGGGGCGGGCCCGGGCTCCCGCACCTGCTCGAAGTGGAACGAGCGGATGAAGCAGTCCCTCGGCTGGCCCACCGCGAACAGCACGCACTCGCTGAGCGACTGGGCGGTCAGCTGCGAGGAGGCGGTGCGCTCGGCGCTCTCCCAGTCGGCGGAGAGCGGGTCGTGGTTGTCGAAGTCCGGCGGGTAGAGGCCGATGACGCGCACGCCCTGCGGCCGCAACCGGGCGGAGAGGACGTCCAGGAAACCGGCCTGCGCGCTCTTGGCCGCGTAGAAGGCGGCGTGCGCCTCGGAGCGGTGGTTGCCGGGCACTCCGCACACCGAGACCATGCCGACGATGTCGGGCTGCTCGGAGGCGAGCAGCAGCGGCAGGAAGCTCTTGGTCACCAGGGCCGTGCCGGTGGCGCCCGAGGCGATGGTGTCGACCACGTCGTCGTCCTCGACGGAGAGCAGGTCGGTGCCCTCCAGCCAGCGGGCGCCGTTGTGGACGAGGATGTCGACGGCCGGGGTCAGCTCACCGACGCCCTCGGCGAAGGCGCGGACGGCGGCGGGGTCGGTGAGGTCGCAGGCGAAGGAGTGCGCCGGGCCGAGGCCGAGGTCCCGGATCTCCTGCGCGACCGCCTCGGCCGCCTTCCGCGTACGGGCCGACAGGTACACCTCGGCGCCCTGCTGGGCGAAGCGGATGGCCAGGGTCCGCCCGAAGTCGCGGGAGGCGCCGGTGATCACCACCCGGCGTCCGTCGAGCGGGGCGGTGCTGCGGGTGGGCTGTGCGGGCTGGGACATGGGGATGGTCGGTCCTCACTGTTCGGTCTGCTGGACTGCGGTGGATCGGGGGCCCGGGGCGGGGTCAGGCTCGCACCCGGGGGTCGGGCCCGGGTTCGCGTTCACGCTCGGGTTCGCGTTCACGCCCAGGTTCGTTCGAGCTCAGGTTCGGGCTCGGGTTCGGGAAAGCTGAGGCCGGTCGTGCCGCCGGGGATGTCGGCCAGGCCGTGGAGCAGGAAGTCCACCGCCGGGACCGCCCACCGCTCGGGCGCCGGGTAGCCGGTGTGCTCCTCGGGCAGGCAGGTGGCCAGTCCGTCGGTGTCCACCGCGCTGCCGGGCGCCACCGCCAGCACCTTCACCCCGGCGGGCACCTCGTCGGCCACCGCCCGGACGAGCCCCTCGACGGCGAACTTCGACGCGGTGTACGCGGCGAGGTGGTGCCGGGGCGACCGGCCCCAGCCCGACGACACCGCGACGAACGTGCCGCCGCGCTCCGCCAGTTGGGGCAGCAGCGCCCGGCACATCGCGTACACCCCGCCCACGTTGGTGCGCAGGGTCTCCTCGAACTCGGCGGGCGGGACCTCCCAGACGGGCCGCTGGGCGTGCACCACCCCGGCGTTGGCGACGACCAGGCCGGGGGTGCCCAGCCCGGTCCGCGCCGCTTCCGCCCACCGGAGCACCTCGTCCGGGCGGCCCACGTCCACCGCCTGGACCAGGTGCCCGGGGCCGAGCTCGGCGGCGAGCCGCCTTACGGCCCCGGGGTCGCGGCCGCAGCCTGCCACCGGGTGGCCCAGCGCCGCGAAGCGCAGGGCCAGGGCCCGCCCCATGCCCCGGGTCGCCCCGGAGATCACCACGGGCGGCAGGTCAGCGATGTCGTTCATGGTCCGTCCGGTGCCTTCTGGTCGATGGAGCGTGCCGACAGGTCGGTGACCGGAGCGGAGACGGGGCCGTCGGGGAGGAGGTCGACCGCCCAGCGCGAGCCCTGTGCCTCCGCCCCGGTCAGTACTCGATCATGCCCGAAGAAGCCGTACCGGGTGACCAGTTGGAAGGAGGTGCCGGCCCGGTGCGCGGCCAGCAGATCCTGCCGCGAGTCGCCGACGAGCACCGCCGCCGACGGCGGCAGGCCGACGTCCGCCAGGATCTCCCCCAGCCGCTGCCACTTGGGCCGCTCGCCGCCGAGGACGCCCCGGAAGGAGTCCAGCAGTCCGTGGCCCTCCAGTACGCGGCGTGCCTCGCCGGTGAGCGTGCCGGTGGCCACGTACAGCGGAAGGCCCCGGGTGACCAGTTCCTTGACCAGCAGGTCGGCGTGGGCGCACAGGGGTGCGTTCGGGTAGCGGTCGCGCAGCAGTGCCGCGTACGCCCCCGCGTACCGCTCGTAGAAGGTCTCGAACTCCTCGCCCTCGTCCGGCCGGCCCAGGTAGTCGCGGTGGAACGCCGCGAAGTGCTCGCGCCTGGACCGGCCGAACGTGGCGCGGAACTCCTCCAGGAAGGGCGTCACCCGCGCCGTTCCCAGCGGGGAGAGGGCCTCTCCCATGCACTCGGCCTTGAGTTCGTTCGAGTCGACCAGCACCCCGTCCAGGTCGAAGACGACGACTCGGTGGCGGATGAGGAGTTCGAGCAGCCGCTCAGCCCCGGGCATGGTCCTCCGCGCTCTCCAGGAGTGCGGCGGTGAACGACGCGGAGGGGACCTTGGCCAGGAAGTCCATGGCGCGGATCTTGGCCTCCTGGTCCTGGCCGAGGCTCTCCTCCAGGCGCTGTACGTAGGTGGGGTGCACATGGTGCAGCCCGGCCAGCCCGTACAGTCCGCCCGCGCCCCAGCGGTAGCGCTCCATCAGCGGGAGGAAGTGACGCACGATCAGCTCCTGGAGGGGCTGGAGCGTGTCCGCCTCCGCGCCGAGCGCGGCCAGCAGCTCCTCGGTGCGGGTGTTGCCCGCGCCGCGCCCCATGCCGTGCACGGTGCCGTCCAGCCAGGTCGCGCCCTCGGCCTGCGCCACCAGGGTGTTGTGCAGCGCGAAGCCCTGGTTCTCGTGGGCGTGGATGCCCACCGGGGCGCCCACCCCGGTGGCGAGGCGGCGGACCAGCCGGGCGGTGCGCGCGGGGCGCAGCGAGCCGAGCGAGTCGGCGAGGTAGAGCGCCTCCAGCGGGCCCATGCGCTGGGCCGCTCCGACGCAGGCGTCCGTCTCCTCCTCGCTCGCCAGGTCGATCTGCATCAGGTTGAGGCAGACGCCGAAGCCCGCCTCGCGCAGCGACTGGACGGCCTCAACGCAGCCCGCCACCCGGTTGTAGCGGACCGCGACCCGGACCAGGTCCACGGGGATCGCGGAGTCCACCAGCTTGTCGGCGAGCAGCTGGCCGACCTTGCCGGGCGGCAGCCCCGCGAAGTCGGCGGCGTCGACCATCACGGCGAAGCGCAGGCCGTGGCCGTCGGGGAGCGCGCCGGCCAGCTCCTGGGTGAGCGCGCCCGGCAGGTCGCCGTACGGGCCCCAGTTGCCCTCGTGGAACCGTACGTAGCCCAACTCGACGACATTGACGCCCAGTCGGGGACAGAGGGCCAGGTAGTCGCGGACCAGTGCGGTGTCGAACTCCCAGTTGGTGTAGTAACCGCCGTCGCGCAGGGTGCAGTCGAGTACGACGCGCTCCGCGGCCGGTGCCGCCCCGGTCGTCACTTGTCCTCCAGGTCGGGCAGCGTGCCGGTGAAGTCGACGTGGTGGATGCGGCGCATCGGGGCCCAGTTGAGCTTGCCGTCGTTGCCCGGGTGGCGCTGCAGCAGGCCGCCGTCGGTGTGCATGATGTCGTCCCACTCCTGGACCTTGGGGTGCAGGTCGTTGGCGCGCAGGAAGTCCCGGACGGGCTCGAAGTGGTCCTCGGCCTCGACGTACATGAAGAGGGTGAGCGGGTCGATGTAGAAGATCTGGAGCTTGCGTACGCCGATGGTGTCGAGCGCACCGCCGGGGCCGACGATCTCCGGCCAGACCTCGCGGTGCAGGGCGATGTACTTCTCGGCGGCGGCTTCGTCCTTGAGACGGATGGTGAAGGCGTGGTTCTTCATCGGGAGAGCTCCTTGGAGAGGGTGAGGAGGTGGGTGTAGAGGCGGTCGACCTCCGACCAGGACTCCTCGTCCAGCACATGCCTGCTCGGGCCGCGGACGAGGGTGTTCTTGACGATCCCGCGCTCCTTCAGGAAGCGCTTGGCGATCGAGAGGTAGTAGTCGGTGCTGTTCATCATGTGGCACATGAGGTACGAGAGCGGGTAGCCGATCCGCTCCGCGTTCTCCCGGTCGCCGGACTCCAGCAGCCGCCAGAGCGTGCCGACGATCTCGGCGGTCTCGGTGGCGGGGATGGTGCCCGCCAGGCCCCTGCGGTGGCAGTCGAGCAGCATCATGCCGCCGTCGCCCTCGAAGATCCGGGCGCGGCCGTCGGTGGCGTCCCGCAGCTGGCTGACGCGGGGCGGGGTGGGCTGGGCCTCGGGCTTGAACATCACCCGGTCCTCGCCGTACTGGCGCAGCAGCCGGGCCTGGGCGTCGATGGAGAGCGGGATCTTGGCCAGGCTCTTGGCGTGGTGGACGATGATGGGGATGGTGACGGACTCGACGATCCGGCTGTAGTACTCGACCATCCCGTCGTCGTCCAGGGGCAGGGTCGCCGGGTGCATGACCAGCAGGGCGTCCACCCCCGCCGCTTCGGCGTGCCGGGAGTACTCGACGGCCGCCTCGGCGGTCTCGGCCCCGGTGCTCATCACCGAGATCCCGCGCCCCTGGACGGATTTGGCGCACAGCTCGGCCACGCGCAGCCGTTCGGCGTGGGTCAGCCGCAGGAGTTCGGACATCTGGCCGACGACCAGGCCGTCGCAGCCCGAGTCGAAGATGTGGTCGGCCTGGGAGAGGAAGTCCTCCTCGTCGAGTTCCCCGGTGTCCGCGTAGGGCATCAGGATGACCGGGAGGACTCCCCGGATCTGCTTGCTCATGGAGATCCCATCTGTGCTGGGTTCGTGTGCGGTGGTGGTGACGGGAGCGGCGGGACCGCGCGGCCGGTGTCCCGGGTGACTGGGCGGGAGCATGCGGTCGGTCCCGAGCGGCTTCGCGGGAACGTGCGGCCGGTTTCCCAAGTGGCGTGGCGCGGGCTCCGGTTCAGCGGGAGCCGGTGATCCGGCGGACGATCTCACCGGCCGCCCAGGGCGCCATCTTGAAGCCGCCGCCGTTGAAGCCGGTGGCGAGCAGCAGGCCGTCCGGTCCGCCGGGCAGCGGTCCGACCGCGCCCAGTTCGCCGGGCGCGTGGCATTCGGCGGCCCGCAGGCCGCCTTCGGGTCTGCTGTCCGCGACCCAGGCGAGGCGCCGTGCGGCGGCCTCCCCGGCGCGGCGCGTGCACTCCGGGTCGAGCTCTCCCGTGTGCTCGCCGCCTGGCCGCTGGCCCGTCGGGTGGCCGGTGAAGATGCCCCCGGAGTCGGGGTCGGGGCGGCCGTTGGTCTCGTACAGGTGGTCGGTGAAGGCGGGGTGGCCGGGGACCGGCGCGGCGGGGCGGCGCAGGTCGACCTGGATGGTCTGGAGCCAGAGCCGGTGCTCGATGCCCCAGCCTGTCAGCAGGGCGGGGGTGGCCGGTCCGGTGGCCAGCACCACGGTGTCGGCGGCCAGTTCGCCGCGGGCGGTGTGGACGCCGGTGACGCGGCCCGCCGTACGGGAGAGTCCGTGCACCGGGGTGCCCGCGAGGAGGGTTCCGCCCGCCCGCTGTCCGGCCCGGACCCAGCCGCGTACGACGTCCGAGGGGTCGAGGTACCCGGCCTGCGGCTCCCAGACCCCGCCGCCGGTGGTGTCCGCGAGGATCGCGCCGAACCGCTCGGCCAGCTCCCCGGGGTCCAGCCAGCGGGCGGGGGTGCGGTCCGCGATGCGGGCGGTCTCCTTGCGGGCGTCGTCGGCCTGTTCCGGGCCGACCAGGGAGAGGAAGCCGCTGGGGGTGAAGGGGGCGGGCTCCCCGGTGCGGCGGGCGAACTCGCGGTAGTACTCCCAGCCTTCCAGGGCCCGGTCGCCGAGTTCGGGCTCGCGGTGGAAGACCCGGACGATGCCGCCGCTCCAGGCGGTGGCGCCGAGGCCGGGGCGGTGCCGCTCCAGGAGCGTCACCCGTTCGCCCCGGGCGGCCAGTGCGTGGAAGGCCGCGGCGCCGACGACCCCGCCGCCGACGATGACGGTCTCAGGCATGGCGGTCCCCGCCGCTGACGGCCGGGACGCCGCCCGTGCGGTGGCGGGCCAGCAGCGAGTCGAGGATCTCTCCGGCGCGCACCGCGGCCATCGACAGCAGGGAGGAGGTGATGCCGTGGGTGTGCTCGGTGCCGCCCTGGAGGTAGATACCGGCGGTCAGCGAATCGTCGGTCACCACCCGGTAGTCCCGGGTGATCCGCAGGCGGCCCTCGGCGTCCCGGGCGCAGTACGGTTCGGCCTTGCCGAGCAGCGGACCGGCGTCGGGAGCGGTGTAGCCGGTGGCGAACACCACGCCGTCGGCGCGGAGTTCCTCCCGGGTGCCGTCGAGCTGGTTCAGCACCTCCACGGTGACCCGGCCGTCGGCGCCCTGCGCCCCGTCGAGACGGGTGACGCGGGAGGCGGCCATCATGCGCAGCCGTACCGTGCCGTGCACCTTCTCCTGGTAGGCGCGGCGGTACAGCTCGTCGATGAGGTCGATGTCCACGACGGCGTAGTTGGTGTTGCGGTGGTAGTCCATCAGCCGTTTCCGGACGTCCTGCGCGGCACCGTAGTAGTGGTCGACGGCCGCCGGGTCGAAGATCCGGTTGGCGTAGGGGCTGTCGTCGGCGGGGCTGTAGCCGTAGCGGTTGAAGACCGAGCAGACCTCGGCCCGCGGATAGGTGCGGTGCAGATGGTCGGTGGCCTCGGCGGCGCTCTGCCCTGCTCCGACCACGACGAACCGCTCCGGTGCAGGGCCGGGCAGGGCCTCCAGGCTCGGGAGCAGTGAACTGCTGTGCCACACACGGTCGGAGAGGGTGACGCCCTCCGGCAGCTGCGGCCGGAGCCCGGTCGCGACGACCAGGTTCCGGGTGCGGCACAGCACCGTCTCCCCGCCGGTCCCCGGGGCGTGTCCGACGATCTCGAGGAGCTCGGTCACCCCGTCCACGGTGACCGGACGGACCTCGGTGACCTCGGTCCCGTAGCGCACCAGGTCCTCGACCTGGGCCGCGCACCATTCCAGGTAGTCATGGAACTCGGCACGGCTCGGATAGAGCACCTTGTGGTTGATGAAATCCACCAGGCGTTCCCGGGCATGCAAATACGAGACGAAGCTCAGACGGCTCGTGGGATTCCTCAGGGTCACCAGATCCTTGAGGAAGGAAACCTGCATGGTGGCGTCGTCCAGCAGCATTCCGCGGTGCCAGCCGAAACTCTCCTTGCGTTCCAGGAACAGCGCGCGGGGCGTGCTCCCGGGGCCGTGGCGCTCGCCCTGCTCCATGAGTGCCGCGGCCAGCGCCAGGTTGGCCGGCCCGAAGCCGATGCCGACCACGTCGTACAGCGGCGACGGAACGTCCTGAGTCTGGGACATAGTCGGTGCACCCTCCATGACGTGCGGGAACGTAACCACTGCGGCCTACTCGCTGTGGAACGGTGCGGCAAACATAGGCAGCGCCGCGGCGCCGCGACTACCTACGACGGAGGACATCCGGATGTCGCCCCGGGGAGACGTCCGACGCCCTTGTGTCACCCCCGGTGGACAACCTTCCGAGACCCCTGGGAAATGACGGGGGAACTTGCCTACGATTCGGCGGACCGACCGAAAAACGGTCCGGCCGGCCTTCCGGGAGACCGCCGTCACATTCCGGCGAGAATACGTCGGCGGAACCCGGTTCCCGGCCCCGTACGGCATTTTCCGCCGCCCCTCGCGAACGAGGAATCATGATTACGAAATTCCGCATCGAAGAGGCAAGCGCGGTCCCGGAGTTCGGCATGGCCTGCCAGCGCCTGATCCCGTGGGCCGGCGACCAGCCCGAGCCCCCGGTCGGCGCGATGGCCTGCTTCCTGCCCGCCGGGGCCGCCTCCGACCCCGACCTCCATGACCAGGACGAGATCATGATCGTGCTCTCCGGCGGGGGGACCATCGAACTCGACGGCGAGACGGCGGAGTTCGGGGCCGGAGAGATGATCGTCCTGCCCCGCAACAAGGAACACGTGGTGCGCAACCCGCTCGACGGGCCGTGCACCTGGGTCTCCTTCTACTGGCCCCTGCGCGAGCCCCGCCCCGGCGACACCACGGAGGTACGGGCATGAGCGCCGCGACCTGGATCACCGCCACCCCGCCCACCCCCAACGGCGATCTGCACCTGGGTCATATGGCCGGTCCCTACATCGCCGGGGACGTGCTGCGCCGTTTCCTGGCCGCCGATGGCGTCCCCGTCCGCTATACCTCGGGGCTGGACGACCACCAGAGCTACGTCCCGGTGCGGGGCCTCAAGGACGGCGGGCGCACCGGCGAGGAGGTCGCCGACGGCTACGGCGCCTCCATCACCGGCGTCTGGCGCCGCGCCGGGGTGGACTTCGACACGCTGAGCCTGCCCCGGCAGGACGCCGGATACGACGCGTACGTCCAGGGGTTCGTACGGGAGCTGTACGAGCAGGGCCACATCGTCGCCCGGACCCGTCCGCTGCCCTGGTGCGACTCCTGCGAGCGCTGGCTGTACGAGGCGTACGTGGCGGGCGGCTGCCCGCACTGCGGCTCGTCCTCCAACGGCAACGCCTGCGAGCCCTGCGGGCGCCCCAACGACTGCGCCGACCTCTCCGACCCGGTCTGCGTCCCCTGCGGGGCGACGCCCCGGCTCCGCGACTGCGAGCGGCTCTACTTCCCGCTCGCCCCCTTCGCCGACCGCCTCGCCGCCTTCTGGGGGCGGGTGGCCATGCCCCCGCACCTGCGCGTCCTGTGCGAGACCATGCTCGCGGCCGGGCTGCCCGAGATCGCCGTCAGCCACCCCGGCGACTGGGGGCTGCGCACCACGGTCCCCGGCTTCGAGGAGCAGCGGATCTACGTCTGGTTCGAGATGGGGCCGGGGTATCTGTGGCAGTACGGCGCCCCCGCCGACCACCCCGGCGGCGGCCTGGTCCAGTTCTTCGGCTTCGACAACGGCTACTTCCACGCGCTGCTGTTCCCCGCGCAGTTCCTCGCCCACTCGTCCCGGCCGCCGCTGCCCGAGGCGTTCGTGGTCAACGAGTTCTACCGGCTGGAGGGGCTGAAGTTCTCCACCAGCAGACGGCACGCCATCTGGGCGCACGAGGAGCTGGAGCGCACCCCCGCCGACGTCCTGCGCTTCCATGTGCTGGCCGACCGGCCCGACGGCCGCCAGACGAGCTTCAGCACGGAGGCCCTGGGACGGACGCGGCGGCATCTGTCCGACCGGTGGGACGGCTGGCTGGCGCGGCTGTTCGAGCAGATCGGCAAGGACTGCGACGGTAGGGTGCCCGACCAGCCGCCCGCCGGACCGGCCTGGGAGCTGCTGCGCGACCGGCTCACCCGGACCGCCACCGATCTGCGCGAGGCGCTCGGTGTGGCGGGCTTCGACCCGCGCCGGGCGACCGCCCTGCTGGACGAAGTGGTCGGGTGCGCGGACGACTTCGGCCATGTCCACGCCCATGAGCGGGACCGTCCGAACGAGGGCGACGCCCACCGCGCCGCCCTGGCGGCCCAGCTCGCGGCGGCGGCGGCCCTGTCGGCCTGGGCCGCCCCCGTGATGCCGCACGCGGCGGCGGTGCTGTCGGCGGCCCTCGGTCTGCCGGAGGGGCGCCCGGTGGACGCCGACGCGCTGCGTCCGCTGCCCGCCGGGGCCCCGCTCGGCCCGCTGCCGGGACCGGTCTTCGGTGGCTGAGCAGGGCCGGGCGCGGGTCGCCGTCGTCGGCCCGTTCAGCGGACCGCGCGCGGCCTGGGGCGAGTTGCTGCGGGAGGGTGTGGCGGGAGCGCTCGCGCCACCGGTCGCCTCGTCGCTCGCCCCGCCGGGTGCGTCGGGCGCATCGCCGGGTGCGTCGCCGGGCGCTTCGTCGGGCACATCGCCGGGTGCTTTACCGGTCACCCCGTCGGCCGCTGCTCCCCCGGTCGCCTGGGAGTTCCACGACGACCGGGGGGACGCGGCCGTCGCCCGCGAGGTGGGCCTGCGCCTCGCCCGGGACCCGGAACTCGCCGCCGTCATCGGCCACTTCAACAGCCTGGGGGCGTATCACACCCTGCCCGGCTACCGGGACGCCCGGCTGCCTGCGGTCCTCCCGCTGTCCACCAGGCCCGGGCTGCTGGACGGTTCGGACGGCTGGGCGCTGCGCTGGTGCCCGGACGACCTCGGCCAGCTGGTGGCGCTCCGGGCGGCGGTACTGGCCACCGGGCGGACCGTGCTGGACGTCACCGACGACGGCAGTGATTACGGGCGGCGCCTCGCCGACACCGTGACCGGGCTGCCGGACGACGGGCTCGCCGTGGTCCGGACGCCGGGCCCCTCGGCCGGGAGCATCGCGCTCCTGGTCTGCGGCACCCATGTGGGCGCCGCGCGCACCGCCCGGCAGGCCGTCGCGGCCGGGCGGACCGGGCCGCTGCTGTTCCCGGACGACTGCGCCATCGGGGAGTTCGCCGAGCTGCTCGGCCCGGCGGCCGGTCGGGCGCTGGTCGCCCGGCTGGCCGGGGGCCCGGCCGCCCTGGTCCAGGACTCCTTCCGCGCGCTGGGCGCGGCGCTGGCGGACCGGCCGGACGTACGGGGCCGGGAGCTGCTGGCCGCCGTACGGGACCGCACCGCCCGGCGCTTCACCCCCGGCGGCGAACCGGACGGCCTGGGTCCGGGGGGCGGCTGGGAGACCGTCCCGGTGGCCGTCCTCACCCCGGCGGGGACCGGTCACCATGCCACCCCGGCCGCACCCGCTCCAGCCGAGCCCGCCCCGACGACGGGCGGTCACCCCACGGCAGCGGCCGGTCGCCACGCCGTACCGGCCGGACCCACCCCCGTACCGGGCGGTCACCCCACCACCCCGGCCGCACCCACCCCCGTACCGGCCGGTCGCCACGCCGCACCGGCCGTGGGCTCCTCCGTCGCCCCGGGCACCGCGCCACCGCTGTACGGCCGCACGCTCTCCACCCACCCCGGCACCTGCGACCTGGACGCCGTGGTGGTCGGCTGCGGGGCGGTCGGGGCGGCCGTGGCGGCGCTGCTGGCCGAGGCCGGGGCGGCGGTGGCGACCACCGAGCCCGAAGCGGGCGGCCCCTCGGCCACCCGGTACTCCGGCGGCCTGGTCCGGGCCTATGAACCGGACGCCGAGGCACGGGCGTTGGCGGTCCGCAGCCATCAGCTGCTGTGGGGCGCGGCGGACGACGAACGGCAGGCGGCGGGGTTCCGCCGGACCGGCTCACTGGTCCTGCTGGGCCCCGACGACCTGCCGGAGGCGGCGGCCGGAGTCGCCGAACTGGGCGAGGCCGGTATCCCGGCCCAGCTGCTCGACCTCGACCGGCTGCGCTCGCTGCACCCGGAGATCGACCCGGCGGGCCTGGCCGGGGCGGTCTGGGAGCCGGGCGGCGGCTACGCCGACCCGCGCGCCTTCGCCGCCGTGAAGCGCCGGGCCGCCCTGGCCCACGGGGCCGTGGTCCTGCCCGGCGGCGCGGTCCGCGCCGTGGTGGCCGGTCCGTCCGGCGTCGTGGTGCGCACCGCCACCGGGGCCGTCACCGCGGCCGTGGTCGTCCTGGCGGCGGGGGCGGGCACCCCCGCGCTGCTGCCCGCCGGATATGTGCCCCCCGGCGGGCCACCGCGGACGAAGACCATCCGGTACGCCTTCTTCGGCGGCGCCGGGCATCCGGTCCCCACCGTCAGCGACCTGGTCACCGGGGCGTGGGGCAGGCCGCAGGTGGACGGGGCCTTCGGCGGCGGCTTCCTCACCGGCCGCCCGGTCCAGGAGTGGGATGTCCGGCCCGGCGGCGCCGACCGGCTGGCCGAACGGGACATCGCGTACATCAGGAAGGGCGTACGGGGCCGGTGGCCCTGGCTGGCCACGGCCCCCGCGCTGGGCGGGCGGTGGGGCGTGGACCTCTACGGCGCGCACGGACCGCTGCTCGGGCCGCTGCCCGGCGCGCCCCGTCTGGTGGCCGCCGCGGGATGGTCCGGGGCGGGGTTCAAGACCGCCCCCGCCGCCGCCGAACGGGCCGCGCACGCGGCACTGTCCGTCCTGGGCCGCCGCGTCCCGGTGTGACCGGCGGAACCGTACCGGGGCTGTACGGGGGTGGGCGCGCGACCGGTCGGGGCCGCGCGCCCACCTCCGTACGCACCTCACTTCACGGTGAACGCCTCCGCCGCCGGGGCGACCGCCGCCGGGCTGATGACCTTCAGTCCGCCGGGAGCCGTGGCGTCGGGCTTCATGATGACGCTCTCCCGGGTGGACGGCGCCGTGGGGTCGGAGAAGTCGTGGGTGACCCCGAACTCCGTCCCGTACCCCTTGATCGTGAGCAGCGCCCTGCCGATGCCCTCGCGGGTGAGGTCCTTGTCGTCACACGCCTTGTCCAGCGCCTCGCCGAAGACGGAGGCCGCTGTCCAGCCCGCGACGACGCCGTTGTCCAGGACGTCGTTCGGGTACTGCGAGGCGTACTCCTTGCGCAGGAGTGACGGGCCGTCACCCGGGTCGCCGATGGGCAGGGTCGAGGACGCGATGTAGTAGTCCTTGAGCAGGGCCGGGCCCGCCTGGGTCTTCAACAGCTGCGGTGCGTAGGCGGAGTTGTTGCCGACGACGGGGACGTTGAAGCCGGTGGCCGCCGCGACGCCGACGAGCGAGGCCGCCTGGCGCGGGCCGGCGCTGATGACGACGGCCTTCACCCCGGCCTGCTTGAGGGCGGCGACCTGGGCCGTCATGTCGTTGTCGGTCGGCTTGATCTTCTGCTCGACGACGGTCAACCCGGCTTCCTTCGCGGCGTACTTGGAGCCGGTGAGGGCGTTCTCGCCGTAGTCGCCCTCGAAGTACACATGACCGATCCTGTCGCCCTCGGCGATCCGCTTCTCCTTGAGCAGGTGGTCGATCAGGTTGATGGTCTCGATGTCGTACGTGGCGCCGATGACGCGGATGGAGGGGGAGCCGAGCAGGTTCGCCGACCACGCCTGCGGCAGCACGAGCCCCTTGTCCTTGCCGTCGATGCGCTGCTCGACGGCGGCGACGAACGGGGAGCCGATGAACTGGGCGAAGCCGAGCACCTTCGGCTCCAGCTCGGTGTAACCGGCGACGGCCTTCTGCGGGTCGTAGCCGTGGTCCCGTACGGTCAGTTCGATCTTCCGGTCGCAGATGCCGCCCTTGGCGTTGATCTGGTTCACCCAGAGCTGCTGGGCCTGGGTGACGCTCTTGCCGAGCGAGGCGTACACGCCGGTCATGTCGGTGAGGACACCGAGCGAGATCGTGGAGGAGGTGACCCCGGGGCCGGTCCTGATCCCGGCCTCGTCCTGCTCGCCGTCCTTCCCTCCGGTCGCCTTGCCGCTGCACCCGACGAGGGTGACGGTGAGGGCCGCGACCACGGCCGTGAGCGCTCTGAGTTTCATTTCTTCTCCCCTGTCTTCTTCGGACGGGTGACGCCTGTTCTCTTCGGACGGGTGACGCGCGGAAGTGCGAGGCCGAGGCGGGCGAGGCCGCCGGGCAGGAACAGGACCACCGCGACGACCGCGGCGCCGTACAGATAGCGGGACGCCTCCCCCGGTGCCAGACCGCCCGTACCGGGGGCGGAGACCAGCGGGAGGGAGTCGCTGTAGTGGGTGAGCACCTGCGGGAGCAGGGAGACGAAGAAGGCGCCGACGACGGCTCCCGCGACGCTGCCGAGCCCGCCGATGACGATCATGGCGAGGTACTCGAGGGACAGGATCATGCCGAAGTACTCGGGCACGGTCCGCTGGAAGACCAGGGCGAGCAGGACGCCCGCGAGGCCCGCGTACATCGAGGACAGGACGAAGACCCCGGCCCGGTAGCGGGCCACCGGCACGCCCATCACGCCCGCCGCGATCCGGTGGTCGCGGATGGCGTTCATCGCCCGGCCCGGCCTGCCCCGCAGCACGCCCCGGGCGAACAGGGCGCTGAGCAGGAGGGCGGCCAGGCCCAGGTACCAGAGCTTCTCCGACGAGCCGAACGGGACGGCCGCGACGAGGAGTTCGGTGTCATCGAAGGTGAACCCGAAGAGGGAGAGCGGCGGTACGGACCGCCCGTTGTAACCACCGGTCAGAGAGCCCGCGTTGAACAGGACGTGCTGCCCGATGAAGATCAGCGCGAGGGTGGCGATACCGAGGTACGCGCCCCGCAGCCGCCCGGCGATCGGGCTGAACGCCCCTCCGGCAGCCCCCGCGAGGAGCACGGCGAGGATCGCGGCCAGCCAGGTCGGCAGCCCGAGCCCGGTCAGGGTGTGGCCGTTCTCGGTGCCGGACTCACCCGCCAGGACGCAGTAGCCGTACGCGCCCACGGCGAGGAAGAAGGCGTGCCCCATGGAGAGTTGGCCGGTGGCGCCGGTGAGCATGTTGAGCCCGATGGCACCGATCGCCGCCGCCATGGCGAACAGCCCGGCCTGGAGCCAGAAGCGGTCCAGGTAGAAGGGGAGGACGAGGAGCAGCAGGGAGCCGATGAGGACGGCGTACGTACGCGGCCGGCGCAGCCGTTCGGTGCAGCTGGGTGCGCCAACAGCTTTGCTGGTGGGCGGAGTTGCTGTCTCCGTGGTGGCGGTGGTGTCAGACACGGGCCAGCTCCTTCGTGCCGAAGAGTCCGGCCGGCCGGATCAGCAGGACCGCGACCATCACCAGATAGGGCGCCAGATCCCCGATGCCCCGCCCCAGGAAGGCGAGGTCGCTCTGATATCCGGTGGCGAGCGCCTCGGTGACACCGACGACGAGTCCGCCGACGAGCGCCCCGGTGGTGGAGTCGAGGCCGCCGAGGATCGCGGCGGGGAACGCCTTGAGCGCGGCGAGCGAGGTGGCCCGTTCCAGTCCGGGGGTCGGAAAGACGGTGAGGAAGAGCGCGGCGACGGCGGCCAGCGCCCCGGCGACGGCCCAGGCGGCGAGCGAGACCCGGCCCAGCTTGATGCCCATGAGGGCGGCGGTCTGCGGGTTCTCGGCGGCGGCCCGCATCGACACACCCCACGAGGTGAAGCGGAAGGCCAGCAGGAACACGGTGATGAGCAGCCCGGCCGCCAGGAACGCGGCGATCCGGGTCTGGGCGAGGGTGACCCCGCCGATGTGGACCACCTCGTTGCCCCACGGATCACCGAGCGCGAGGACGTCCGTGCCCATGCGGCGGGTGAGTTCGGTGATGAGGAGGATGTCGACGCCGATGGTGACGATGGCCAGGACGCTGTGGTCACTGCCCCGGTAGCGGCGCATCACGAAGAACTCGATGGCCGCCCCGACGGTCGCGGCCCCGGCGATCCCGACGAGCAACGCGGGCCAGAACCCGATGTCGTCGTGGAGCACGGCGGTGACATAGCCGCCCGCCAGCAGCAGGGAGGCGTGGGCGAAGTTGACGACCTCGGTGGCCTTGAAGATGACGACGAAACCGAGGGCGATCAGCGCGTAGACCGAACCGATCGACAGGCCGCCGAGGAGGAGTTCGACGAACGTGGTCATTCAGGTGCTCCCAAGTAGGCCCGGACGACGGCCGGGTCGTTCTGGACCTCGGCGGGCGTACCGCCCGCGATCCTGCGTCCGAAGTCGAGTACGGTCACCGCGTCCGCGAGCTTCATCACCACCCCCATGTCGTGCTCGACCAGCACGATGGAGATGCCGAGGCTGTCGCGTACGTCGGCCACGACGGCGGCGGTACGACGACGCTCGTCGGCGGTCATGCCCGCGATCGGCTCGTCCAGGAGCAGGACCTTCGGCTCCATGCACAGCGCGCGGCCGAGCTCGACGAGCTTCTGCTGCCCGTACGGGAGCGAGCCCGCCGGACGCTCCAACGCCCCTTCCAGACCGATGAATTCGGCGATCTCCCGGACCCGTTCGAGGTGGCGCCGCTCCTCGCGGGCGGCGGACGGCAGCCGCAGGCCGGTGGCGAGGAAGCCGGAGCGGGTGAGCCGGTGGCGGCCCAGCAGCAGGCTGTCGGCGACGGTCGCGTGCGGCGGGAGCGCCAGGTTCTGGAAGGTGCGGGCGACCCCGAGGGCGGCGATCGCGTGCGGTGCGAGCCCGGTCAGCTCGGTGGTGCCGAGGCGCACGGTCCCGGCGGTGGCGCGGTAGACCCCGGAAAGGACGTTGAAGCAGGTGGACTTGCCCGCGCCGTTGGGTCCGATGACGGCGTGCACGCTGCCGGGTTCGACGGTGAAGGAGACGGCGTCGAGGGCGGTGAGCCCGGCGAAGCGCACGGTCACGTCGGTGACGGTGAGGGCGGCCGTGGTGCTGTCCACGGGGGCCGGTGCCGTGGTGGTCACGCGGACCACCTGCTCAGGGTGCGCCGGTCGCGGGAGGCCACATCGGCGTCGGCGGCGGCCTCCTCGTCGACCACACCGAGATAGCGGCGGCGCACCTCGTCGGAGGCGGCGAGTTCATCGGCGGGCCCGTGCAGGGCGACCTCCCCGACGTCGAGGACGTACGCCGTCGAGGCGAGGCGCAGCGCGATGGCCGCGTTCTGCTCGACCAGCATGACGGAGGTGCCGCTCGCGTTGATCTCCTGCACGGTCTCCGCGATCCGGGCCGCCATCAGCGGGGCGAGGCCGAGCGAGGGCTCGTCCAGCAGGAGCAGCCGGGGCCCGGCCATCAGGGCGCGGCCCATCGCCAGCATCTGCTGCTCGCCGCCGGAGAGGAGCCCGGCCCGCTGGTGGGCGCGGTCGGCCAGCACCGGGAAGAGTTCATGCACCCGGGCCAGGGCGGCTCGCGTCTCCGTGCGCCCGCCGCGCGCCCCGAGCGCGCCCGCGCGCAGGTTGTCGGCCACCGTCATCCGGGCGAAGACCTGTCGGCCCTCCGGTACCTGGACCACTCCGGCGGCCACCACCTGGGCGGGCCGCAGCCCCTCCAGGGGACGGCCGTCGAACCGGATGGTGCCGGTGCCCGTGCCCCGGTGGAAGCCGAGGGTCCGCGACACGGCCCGCAGCAGCGTGGTCTTGCCCGCGCCGTTGCCGCCGAGCACGGCGGTGATCGCGCCGTCCGGCACATCGACGGAGATGTCGCGCAGGGCCCGGACCGGTCCGTATCCCACGGACAGTCCGCGGATCTCCAGCGTTGCCATGCGTCCTCCTCCTTCCGCCTTGTCGTGTTCGTGGGTCGTGTTCACGCGTCGTTCTCGTGGGTGGTGCTCATCCGTGGGGGGCGTCGTGTGGTGCCACAGACCAGCACCGGCCGGAGCGTGCGTCCACGGCGCGGGGCGGACTCGATGCGGATGACCAGCGATCGAAGGGCCTCGTTGTGCACGTGCACAGAGGCGGCGACGGCCGGGCTCCCGCCCGCGCGGCCGGTGGCATCCTCGTCGGTCACCGGGAGACCGGCCCCGGTGTCCGCCTCCGTGGCGGTGTGCCGTCGGCTGTCCCGGCAGCGGGCGGGAGGGACCGGTCGCCGGTCCGGCGGACGGAGGCGGGGATGCGGCGGGAGACGCGGGCCGGGGAGCGGCGGGGGCCCGCCGAGGAACGGCAGGCGGCCGGGGTCCCGGGGGCGCGGGAGACCGTGGCGGCGGACGACCGGTGGCCGGCCGTCCTGGTGGCGAGCGCGCCGGAGCTCTCCACGCGCCTGCTCACGGAGGTGTTCGGCCCGCTGCTGGCGCTGGCCCCGGCGGAACGGGCGCTGCTGGTCGGGACGTTGGACGTGTGGCTGGAGTGCGGGGGCTCGGTGGGCCGGGCGGCGGTACGGCTGCGGTGCCACCGGAACACGGTGTTCAACCGGCTGCGCCGCCTGGAACGGCTGACCTCACGCTCGCTGTCGCACCCGTGCGAGCTGGTGGAGACGGTCCTGGCCCTGGAGGCGCTGCGGTGGTCGGGGGGTCCGGGGGGGTCGGGGGGTGAACCGCTGAGGGGTTCGGGGGGGCGCCGGGGCGAGGGCCCGTACAGCGTGGACTCGTACGGCGGCGGCATGGGCTCGTACGGCATGGGCTGCGGGCGTACGGCGGGGGGCTGCGGCCGTACGCTCCCGGCAGCCGCCCGTACGCGTCCGGACGACGCTCGTACGGAGTCGGCGCCCGCCCGTACGGCATCGGTCGGCGCTCGTACGGGTTCGGCCCGCACCCGTACACCGCCGGAGCGCGCATGTGAGGCATCGGCCCACCCCCGTACCGGCAGCGGCAGGAAAAAGGGCCGGGCGTACGTCCCCGTACGCCCGGCCCCACTCCGCTCCGCCAGCTCAGCTCAGGCAGATCAGCTCAGGCAGCTCAGCCCCCGGCGCTCAGCTCAGGAAGTCCCGGGCGATCGACTCGGCCGCCCGTTCCAGCAGCGGTCCGGCCTGGGCCATCGAGACGGCCGGGTCCGGTTCCAGCTCGGCCAGGGCGTAGGCGCGCGCGATGCCCGCCCCGCTCAGGGCCTCCGGGGAGAGGGCGAGCCGCCCGCAGACCGCGACGACCTCGATCCCGGCCTCCCGGGCCGCCGCCGCGACCCCCGCCGGGGCCTTGCCGTGCAGGGTCTGCTCGTCGAGCGAGCCCTCGCCGGTGATGACCAGCGTGGCGCGGGCGAGCGCGGGGGCGAAGCCCAGCACGTCGAGCATGACCTCGATGCCCGGCCGGAAGCGGGCTCCGAGGGCGACGAGCGCCCCGTACCCGATGCCTCCGGCCGCTCCGGCGCCCGGCAGGGCCGCCGTCTCCGGGCCGAGGACCGAGGCGTAGTGCGCCAGGGCCGCGTCGAGGACCGCGATGTCCTCCTCGCTCGCGCCCTTCTGCCGCCCGTACACCTCAGGGGCGCCCTTGGGCCCGGTCAGCGGGTTGTCCACATCGCTGGCCAGCACCAGGTCGACGTCCTTCAGGCGCGGGTCGAGCCCGGAGAGGTCGGCCTCGGCCAGCTCGGCCAGTCCCCCGCCGCCGGGGCCGACGGGCTTGCCGTCCGCATCCAGGAAGCGGGCCCCGAGCGCGGCGAGCATCCCCGCGCCGCCGTCCGTGGTGGCGCTGCCGCCGACCCCGAACACGATGGACCTCGCCCCGGCGTCCAGGGCGGCGGCCAGCAGCTCGCCCGAGCCGTACGTGGTGGCCGTGAGCGGGGCGAACACCCCGTCCGGCAGGTGCTGGAGGCCCGAAGCCTCGGCCATCTCCACCACGGCGGTGGTGCCGCGCAGCGCGTACGCCGCCGTCACCGGGTCCCCGAGGGGCCCGGTCACCCGCGCCTCGCGGCGCTCGAACCCGGCGGCCACCGCCGCCGCGACCGTGCCGTCGCCGCCGTCCGCGACCGGCAGGGTCTCCACCTCCAGGCCGGGGACGACGCGCCGCAGCCCGGCCGTCACCCGCTCCGCGACCTGTACGGCCGTGAGCGAGCCCTTGAACTTGTCCGCCGCGACGAGCACGCGGGCGGTCTCCACATCTGCTCCGTCCGTCACCTTGCATCCCTTGCCTTCGAACAGAGTCGCGCCGCCCCGACCCTATCCGTACGCCCCCTGATCTGCCCATGGCCGTCCGGAACGGCCCGCCACTACGCTGGCGGCCGTGACCACGAACAACGCCGATTACGCCACGTACATCGCCGGGCTCCCCCGGGTCCTCGCCGCCGCCGCGTGCCTCTTCCGCGACGCGGAGGGGCGGGTCCTGCTCGTCGAGCCGAACTACCGCAAGGGCTGGGCGCTGCCCGGCGGGACGGTCGAGTCGGAGACGGGCGAGGGGCCCCGGCAGGCGGCCCGGCGCGAGACGGTGGAGGAGATCGGGCTCGATCTGGCGCCCGGCCGGCTGCTCGCCATCGACTGGGCGCGGGGCGACGGGCGGCCGCCGATCGTGGCGTACCTGTACGACGGCGGGGTGCTCACCCCCGAGCAGTTCGCGGCGATCCGGCTCCAGGAGGAGGAGCTGCTCTCCTGGAAGCCGGTCGCCCCCGCCGATCTCGGCGGCTATCTGCTGGCGCCGCTGGAGAGGCGGGTGCGGGCGGCGCTGGACGTGCTGGGGTCCGGCGGTTCCACGGTGGAGCTGGAGGACGGGAACCCGGTGGCGTAGAAGCAGCGCGGCGGCGGGCGTCAGCCCTGCTGGGCCTGGGGCTTGGGATCGACGTCCCGCACCGACTCCTCGCGCTCGGCGACCAGCGCCTCGGTGCGGTGGCCGCGCGCGATGTAGTCGCGCACCACCAGCTCCACCGCGTCCTGCGGGTTGCCGACGCCCGCGAGCACCATGACTTCGACGACGAGTTCGGCGTCCAGACTGACGCTCACCTTGGCCATGGCCGGACCCTACCCCGGCGAAATACGGTCGCGGGCCGTGTTCGCAGATCCTTACGCTCGGCGCATGACCCTTGTCGCGATCCTCAGCGGTGCCGGTATCTCCACGGACTCCGGCATCCCCGACTACCGGGGGCCGAGCGGGGTGTGGCGCAAGGACCCGGAGGCCGAGAAGCTCGTCACGTACGCGTTCTACATGGCCGATCCGGAGATCCGCCGCCGCTCCTGGCTGCTGCGCCGCACCATGGCCGCCCGGAACCCCGAACCGAACGCGGCCCACCGGGCGGTGGCGGAGCTGGAGCGGTCCGGCACCCCGGTCCGGGTGCTCACGCAGAACATCGACGGGCTCCACCAGCTGGCCGGGCTGCCCGCCCGCAAGGTCCTCGAACTCCACGGCACGGCACGTGAGGTGATCTGCACCCGCTGCCGTGCCCGCTCCTCGATGGCCGAGGCCCTGGAGCGCGTCGACGCGGGCGAGGCGGACCCGGCGTGCGGGCTCTGCGGCGGAATCCTCAAGGCGGCGACCGTGATGTTCGGCGAGCCGCTGGACCCGGGGGTGCTGGCGGACGCGATGACGATCGCCAAGGCGTGCGAGGTCTTCGTGGCGGTCGGCTCGACGCTCCAGGTGCAGCCCGCCGCCTCGCTCGCCGGGATCGCGGCCGAGCACGGGGCGCGGCTGATCGTGGTGAACGCGGAGCCGACCCCGTACGACGCACTCGCCGAGGAGGTCGTCCGGGAGCCGATCGGTACGGCGCTGCCGAGGCTGCTGCGCTCCCTGGGCGGCGCCCGGGCCTGAGCGGGTCCCGTCGGCTACGGGGTCTCCAGCCCCGCCCGGACCCGGCGCGAGGGCTGGAAGACGTACAGGTCGAGGATGTCCGGGGCGTCCGCGAGCCCCGGGCCGCCGGCCGACGCCCAGGTGATGATGTCCCGCTCCGCGTGTTCGTCGTTGACCAGGCCGAGCCAGACCGGGCGGCCCCCGGCACGGCGACCCTCGGCGGACGGCTGGACGACGATCACGTTGCCCTGCTCACAGGCGTCCAGGCACTCGACGGCCCGTACGGTGGCGGCGCCCTCCAGCCCGGTGCGGAGCCGGGTGAGCTGGGCGGCGTGGTCGACGCCCGGGATCTTCTCCGTACCGCAGCAGCAGCCCCGGCAGACGCTCACGGTGGGCCGGGGAACGCCCTGGGCGGGCACGTCCTTGCGGGGGCGGCGGCTCATACGGGCACTTCCGGTCGGCGGAGGGTCGGGGGTGACCACCACGGGTCTCCCGGTGATCACCACAGGTCGCGGTGTTCACCACGGGTTCCGGTGATCACCGCGACTCTACCGAGGGGCCCCGGCCTCGAACACCCGCGCCCCTTTCCCTCCCGGTGGGGTAATGTGGATGACTGCGAAGGGGAGTAGCCCCGCAAACCGGTCGTCGACACACTGGAGCCCTCGGGTTCCCGGTGGCCGGGCTCGTGAGACCTGGACAGGGTTTCTCGCGGGCGGGCGAGACCTTCGGTCCTGTATGACACGTCCACGCCCTGTGGGCGCTGCCGTCATGCCGGGCCGAGTGGTCCTCCGAACAGCCCGAGCGGCGCTTCGCGAAGATCCGGGGCCCGGCTCGCACAGAAAGCCACCCGGAATGCACCTCGACCCCCTGGCGATCATCACCGCCTTCGGGCTGATCTTCCTCGCGGAGCTCCCCGACAAGACGATGTTCGCTTCGCTGGCCATGGGCACGCGGATGCGCCCGCTCTACGTGTGGTTCGGCACGTCGTCCGCGTTCATCGTGCATGTCGCCATCGCCGTGGGCGCGGGCAGCCTGATCGGGCTGCTGCCCGACTGGACCGTCAAGCTCGTCTCGGCCTCGCTCTTCGCGTTCGGCGCGTTCATCCTGCTGCGCGGCAGCGGCGGGGACGACGATGACGAGACCGAGGTGAAGACCGTGACCGGCTTCTGGCCGGTCTACTCGACCGCGTTCATGGCGGTCTTCATCAGCGAGTGGGGCGACCTGACCCAGATCACCACCGCCAACCTGGCCGCCTCCAACGGCACCTGGTCCACCGCGATCGGCTCGGCCGCCGCCCTGATGTCCGTCTCCGCCCTGGCGCTGCTCGCGGGGAAGTTCATCGCCAGCCGCGTACCGCTGAAGACCGTGCAGCGCATCGGCGGGATCTGCATGCTGGGGCTGGCGATCTGGACGGCGGTGGAGATCTTCACCGGCTGAGGCAGGCTTGGTCACGGCGAAGGGGCGTACCTGCCTGGTACGCCCCTTCTCCCCTTCTCCCGTTCAGAACAGCGCCTGCGGTTCCTCCCCTGCGCCCCCGCTCTCGAACGCCAGCAACCGCTGCTTGCGGTCCAGGCCGCCGCCGTAACCGGTGAGGCTGCCGGAGGCGCCGATCACCCGGTGGCACGGCACGATGATGGAGACCGGGTTCTTGCCGTTGGCCAGGCCGACCGCCCGGGAGGCGCCCGGCTTGCCGAGCTCCTCGGCGAGTTCGCCGTACGTGCGCGTCTCGCCGTACGGGATCTTCAGCAGCTCCGCCCAGACGCTCCGCTGGAACGGGGTGCCGTGCAGGGCGAGCGGCACGTCGAAGGCGGTCAGTTCGCCCGCGAAGTACGCCGTGAGCTGGCGGATCACCTCGGGGAAGGGTTCCGGGTCGGGGACGCCGAAGGTCTCCTCGGGCGGACGGTGGCGCTGGTCGGTCATGTACAGGGCGGAGAGGACGCCGTCGGTGGCGACGAGCGTCAGCGGGCCGTAGGGGCTGTCGACGACCGTGTGCTGCTGGGCAGACATAGGGGGTTCCTCCGTCAGGCGGGCAGGTGGTTGATGGGGTGGTCGTCCACGGTCCAGAGGTACTGGACGGCGTACGCGCGCCACGGGCGCCAGTCGGCGGCCCGTGCGGTGAGGGCGGCGGGGGTGGCGGGCAGGCCGAGGCGTTCGGCGGCCCGGCGGATGCCGAGGTCGGTGGGGAGGAAGGCGTCGGGGTCGCCCAGGGCCCGCATGGCGATGGATTCGACGGTCCAGGGGCCGAAACCGGGCAGCGCGGAGAGTTCGGCGCGGGCCCGGGCCCAGTCGGTGTCGGGGCCCAGGCGGAGCATCCCGTCGGCGAGGGCGGCGACCAGGGTGGTGAGCGTGGTGCGGCGGGTCCGGGGCAGGGCCAGGGTCTCCGGGTCGAGCCCGGCCAGGGCCTCGGGCGTCGGGAAGAGGTGGGTGAGCCCGCCCTCGGGGTCGTCGACGGGTTCGCCGTGCGCGGTGACCAGGCGGGCCGCATGGGTGCGGGCGGCGGCGGTGGAGACCTGCTGGCCGAGGACCGCGCGTACGGCGAACTCGGCGCCGTCCACCGTACGCGGCACCCGGCGGCCGGGCCCCGCGTCCACCAGCGGGGCGAGCAGCGGGTCGGTGCGCAGCCGGTCGTCGACGGCGACCGGGTCCGCGTCCAGGTCCAGGAGCCAGCGGCACCGGCTGATCGCCCGGGTGAGGTCGCGGGGGTCGGTGAGGGAGAGCCGGGCGGCGATGTGGCCGGGCCGCGGGGTGAGGGCGACGGTGCCGTGGCCGTACGGGAGGGTCAGCGTGCGGCGGTAGGCGCCGTCCCGCCACTCCTCGACACCGGGGACGGCGGTCGCGGCGAGGTGGCCGAAGAGGTTGCTGGGGTTGAGCGGGGTGCGGTACGGGAGGCGGAGCGCGATCACGCCGGGGGCGGCGGGGGCCAGGGGGCGCCGGGCGGCGCGGGTGCGGAGTTCGCCGGGGGTGAGGGCGAAGACCTCGCGGACGGTCTCGTTGAAGGTGCGGACGGAGGAGAACCCGGCGGCGAAGGCCACCTCCGCCAGGGGCAGGGCGGTGGTCTCGATGAGCAGGCGGGCGGTCTGGGCGCGTTGGGCGCGGGCCAGCGCCAGCGGGCCCGCGCCCAGTTCGGCGAGGAGCTGGCGTTCGATCTGGCGGGCGGAGTAGCCGAGCCGGGCGGCGAGGCCGGGGACGCCCTCGCGGTCGACGACGCCGTCCCGGATGAGCCGCATGGCGCGGGCCACCGAGTCGGCGCGGGCGTTCCACTCGGGGGAACCGGGGCTGGTGTCGGGGCGGCACCGTTTGCAGGCGCGGAATCCGGCCTGCTGGCAGGCGGCGGCGCTCGGGTAGAAGGTCATGTTGCGGACCTTGGGCGGCACGACGGGGCAGCTGGGGCGGCAGTAGATCCGGGTGGTGAGGACCGCGGTGAAGAACCAGCCGTCGAAGCGGGCGTCCTTGGACTGGACGGCCCGCACGCAAGCCTCGGTGTCGGTGTGCATGGTTCCAGGATGGGTCACCGGTCAGGGCCCTGGCTGGCGGAAATCCGACACGCACCTCCGGGCCCCGCAAGCACCTCGGGCTCCCGCACGCACCTCGGGCTCCCGCAGCCTCCGGCCCTCTGCCGCAGGTTTCCTCTGCCACCCGGCCCTTCGCCGCCGGGGGTTCAGCCGCGCATCGCGAGGACTTCCTCGAACTCCACGTACGCGTGCGCGTCGAAGAGCACGAACCGCACCTCCTCCACGGGGGCCACGGTCTCCGCGAGGACCGTGCGGACGGCGATCCGCGCTCCGTCGTCCATCGGCCAGCCGTAGATGCCCGTCGAGATCGCCGGGAACGCGATGCTCCTGGCGCCCAACTCCGCTGCCAGGTGCAGCGATTCGCGGTAGCAGGAGGCGAGCAGCGCGGAGCGGTCCTGGGCTCCGGAGAAGACCGGGCCGACCGTGTGGATCACCCAGCGGGCGGCCAGCCGGCCGGCGGTGGTGGCGACGGCCCGGCCGGTGGCGAGGCCCTTCCCGTACTGCGAGGCGCGCAGCTCCCGGCAGGCGGCGAGGATCTCGGGTCCGCCGCGCCGGTGGATGGCGCCGTCGACCCCGCCGCCGCCGAGGAGCGAGGAGTTCGCCGCGTTGACGATGACGTCGACGGACTGGTCGGTGATGTCACCGCGGACCAGGCGGACCGCGGGGGAAACGGAGGTGCTCATGCGCACATCATGCCGCGCGCCGCGCACCCGCGCCGCCCGGTCGCGCGGACCGGTCCGGCGGAACCCGCCGGGGCGCCGCCGAGACGTTGCCGGGGCGGTGCCGGGCGGTTCGCCGGGCGGTGACGCGCGGTGCCCCGTTGCCGCTCGACCGCCCGCCCGAAGGGCAGAATGTCCCGGTACATCGGCATTCTCGGCATTCTCGGCATTCTCCGCGCTGTCGGCGGTGGCTACTCAGGGGAGGGGCTCGTCCGTGTCCTCAGACGATGCGTCCACGGCCGGCCGGACGTCCGGCGGCTCGTTCCTCTCCAGGCGCCGGGCACGGCGGGAGCAGCTCGCCCGGTTGCGGGACAACGAGTCGACGCTGCTGGACCGGTTGTACGGAACGGAGTTCGAGGGGTACGCGTTCCCCGAGCCGAGGGACGTGGACGAGCTCACCGCCGTCGCCTGTATGCGGTTCGCGCTGCGCCACGGGCGGGAGCTGTTCCTCGCCGGGGCGGAGACCCGGGCCATCGAGTCGGCGATCGTCGCGGTCACCGCACGCTGGGGCATGGACCATATGACGGTCGACGTGACCTCGCGGACGATCCAGGCCCAGTACGCGCCGCCGGGCGCCCGGCCGCTGACGATGATGACGGAGACGGGTTCGGAGGACAGCCGCGACCTGCGGCAGCTGGACGATCTGGGCGCGCTGACCCACCGGGTGCTGGACGAGGGCCTGCCGCCGCTGGCCGCCGAGCGCGAACTGACCCGCATCATCTCGCTGAAGGGCTTCTGGCCGTGGTGGACCAAGGTGCTGGGCGGGGCGCTGCTGGCCGCCATGCTCTGTGTGCTCGCGTCGGGGACACCGAAGGCGGCGGTCGTCGCGCCGGTGGTGTTCCTGGTGGGCAACCGGTTCGGCTGGGCGCTGTCCACCGGCGGTCTGCCCTCGTTCTACGTCACCGGGCTCCAGACCGCCGCCGTCATCGGGCTGACCATGCTCCTGGCCGACGCGCAGGCCCTGACCGGGGGTGAGGCGGCGAGCGTCGCGGCGGCCAACATGGTGCTGCTCCTGCCGATCCTGTCGGTGGTGAGCCTCGCGGAGGACGCCATCTCGGGGTTCCGGGCGATGGCGGCCGGGCGGCTGATCAGCGTGGGGATGTTCCTGGCGGCGATGGTCGGCGGGGTCTCCCTGGTGGGGTTCCTGCTGCGGGACGCCGATGTGGACGCCCGCAACACGGCTTTCCGCGCCCTGCCGTTGCTGCTCTCCCTGCTGACCTCGGCGGTCGGGGCGCTCGGCAACGCCGTCTTCATGGGCGGGCCGCCCCGCCTGCTGCCGTGGGCGATGGGGGCGGGCGTGCTGGCGGGCCTGGTCAACGGGGTGCTGCACCAGGAGCTGGGGCAGCCCACCCCGCTGGCGGTCCTGGGGGCGGCGGCGGTGCTGGGCGCGGCGGCCGGGGCGGTGGCGCCGGTCCTGCGCATCCCGTCGCGGTCGCTGGTGGTGCCCGGTATCGCGGGGGCCCTGCTGCCCGGCCCGGACGTGTACCGGAGCCTGCTCCAGTACGGGCTGCACGTCCCGGGGGCGGCCGGTTACGCGGTGCTGGCGTTCGTCACCACGGCCGCGATCGGCGTGGGCACCGTCCTGGGGAACCACATCGGCGGCGCGGCGCAGCGGCGTTGGGCCCCGGCCTCCCGCACCTCCCTCAGCGGCTGATTCAGGACGCGCGCAGCTGCCGCCATACGGCCTTGGCGGCGTGGTGGCCGGACATGCCGTGCACGCCGGGTCCGGGCGGGGTGGCCGAGGAGCAGAGGAAGACCGCCGGGTGCGCGGTCGCGTACGGGACGCGGGCGAGCTTGGGGCGGATGAGGGTCTGGAGGCCGGAGAAGGCTCCGCACGCGATGTCGCCGCCGATGTAATTGGCGTTGCGGGCGGCGAGCTGGGGCGGCCCGGAGACCGCGCGGGCGAGCACCAGGTCGCGGAAGCCGGGGGCGAAGCGCTCCAGTTGGCGTTCGATGACGTCGGTGGCGTCGCCCTCCCAGCCTGCCGGGACATGCCCGTACACCCAGAAGACATGGCGCCCCTCGGGGGCCCGGGAGGGGTCGGTGAGGCTCGGCTGGGCGGTGATGAGGAAGGGGACGCTGGGGTCGCGGCCCTCCACGGCGGCGGTCAGCGCCGCGTCGATGGCGGTGGCGGTGGGGCCGATGTGGACGGTACCGGCGCGGCGGGCGGCCTCGGCGGTCCAGGGGACGGGGCCGGAGAGCGCGTAGTCGATCTTGAAGGCGGAGGCGCCGTAGCGGTAGTGGCTGTAGGCGGAGCCGAGGCCCGCGATCCGGGCGAGCGCGGAGGGCGAGGTGTCGAAGACGTAGGCGCGGGCGGGCGGGAGCTCGTCCAGCCGCTTGACCTCGCTGCCGGTGCGGAGGGTGCCGCCCTGTTCGCGGAGGTAGGAGGCGAGGGCGTCCGCGATGGCCTGGGAGCCGCCGCGCGGGACCGGCCAGCCGTTCTCGTGGGCGGCGAGCGCGAAGACGAGGGCGATGGCCGAGGTGGCGAAGCCGCTGGTGGGAGCTATGGCGTGGGCGGCGAGCCCGGCGAACAGGCCGCGCGCCTTCTCACCCTGGAAGCGCCGGGCGACCCAGGTGGCGGGCTGGAGGCCGAGGAGCCCGAAGCGGGCCAGTCGGTACGGGTCGCGGGGCAGCCCGTCCCAGGGGGTGCGCAGGAAGTCGGCGGCCAGGGTGTCCCAGCGGCCGACGAAGGGGGCGAGGAGGCGGCGGTAGGCCCCGGCGTCGGCGGGCCCGAGCGTCATGGCGCTCTCGCCGACGGACCGGGTGAGCGCGGCGGCGGTGCCGTCCGGGAAGGGGTGGGCGAGGTCGACCTCGGGGTGCAGCCACTCCAGGCCGTGCCGGGCCAGCGGCATCGCCCGGAAGGCGGGCGAGCCGATGCCGAGCGGGTGCACGGCGGAACAGGGGTCGTGCCGGAACCCCGGCAGCGTCAGCTCCTCCGTGCGGGCGCCCCCGCCGATGGTGCCGTGCGCCTCGTGGACCTCCACGGCGAAGCCCCTGCGGGCCAGTTCGGCCGCGGCGGTCAGCCCGTTGGGCCCGGCCCCCACGACGACCGCGTCGAGCATCGGCACCTTGGACTCCTTCGTCGGCGGGCAGGCGGAGCCCCAGGATATTCGGGCGTACTGACAGCACGGACGCGGGGACCGGGGGCGGGTGGCGGGGCGGCGCCGGTCCCGAGACCGGGGCGGACACGGGACCAGGGCGGACGTGTCAGCCGCCCGTCCTCAGGGCGGCCAGGATGCGCTGGACGGTGGCCGTGTCGCGGGCCGCCGTGAACGGGAGGTCGTTGCCGCCCGCGATCCGGAACGGGGCACCGGACAGGGTGGCGTGGGCGCCGCCCGCCTCGGCGACCAGGAGCAGGCCCGCCGCGTGGTCCCAGGCGTACTCCCAGTTGAAGGCAATGGCGTCCAGGGCACCCCGGGCGACCGCGAGGTACTCCAGCCCGGCGGAGCCGCAGGGGCGGGGGTCGATGCCCTCGGTGAGCAGGCCGAGCAGGGCCCGCTTCTGGGCGTCGGTGGTGTAGTCGGGGTGCGAGGTGGCCACGGTCAGTACGGCCCCGGGGGCGGGTGCGCCGGCGCGTATCGGCACGCCGTTGAGCGTGGCGCCCCGGCCGCGTACGGCGACGGCCATCTCGCCCAGGACCGGTGCGTACGTCCAGGAGGCGTGGACCTCGCCGTGCTGGGCGAGGGCGACCAGGGTGCAGAACCCGGCCTCGCCCCGGACGAACTGGCGGGTGCCGTCGACCGGGTCGACGATCCAGACGGGGGCGTCGCCGCCGAGGGCGTCGTAGACCGCCGGATCGGCGTGCACGGCCTCCTCGCCGACGACGACCGAGCCGGGCAGCAGCTTGGTGAGGGCGGCGGTGAGGTGCTCCTCGGCCAGCCGGTCCGCCGCGGTGACCAGGTCGTGCGGGCCGTTCTTCTCGATGATCTCGTGGGCGGCGAGCTTCCGGTGGCGGGGCAGGATCTCGGCCGCCGCGGCGGCGCGTACCGCCTCTTCGACCTCGGCCAGCGGTCCGGTGTCCCCGGCGGTCCCGTACAGGAAGTCATCGATCATGGCTCCAGCTAAGCACGGCCCGCCGCAGCCCCCTCGGGTGGGCGTCGGCAGCCCGCACCGGCCACCATGTTGATTAGATTCAGTAATCAGTGAATGATGGGGCGTGCGAACGGGCAGTGGACGCAAGAGGAGAGAGCAGAAGAGACGTGACCCCTCTCATCGAATGTACGGACGTCAGCAAGAAGTTCGGTGACTTCACCGCGCTGAGCCGACTGAACCTGACCGTCCCGCCGGGCGTGGTCTACGGCTACCTCGGCCCCAACGGGGCGGGCAAGAGCACCACGATCCGGATGCTCATGGGCCTCTCCCGGCCGACCTCGGGCCGGGTCCGGGTGCTGGGCCAGGACCCGACCGACCCCGGGGTGCGGCGGCGGATCGGCTATCTGCCCGGCGAACTGCGGCTGGACGAGCGGCTGACCATCGGGCAGACGCTGACCTCCTGGGGGCGGCTGCGGGGGCTCACCGACACCGCCTACCGGGACGAGCTGGTCCGGCGGTTCGGCGTCGACCCGGACCGGCAGGTGCGCGGGCTCTCGACCGGCAACCGCCGCAAGGTCGGCCTGGTGGGCGCCTTCATGGCCCGGCCGGAGCTGCTGATCCTGGACGAACCGACCAACGGGCTCGACCCGTTGATGCAGCAGGTGTTCCTCGCCACCGTCGAGGAGGCCCGGGCGGACGGGCAGAGCGTGCTGCTCTCCTCGCACATCCTCTCCGAGGTCGAGCGCGTCGCCGACCTGGTCGCGGTGCTCCAGGGCGGCAGGCTCGCCGCCTCCGGCCCGACGCGCGAGCTGCGCCGGGAGGCCGCGCAGCGCTTCCACATCACGTTCGCGGAGGGCGAGAACGTACCGCTGGCCGCGCTGACCGCCCTGGAGGGCGCGTCGGCGGTGGAGCGGCGGCGGCCGGAGAGCCAGGAGGTCTCCCTGGCGTGGACCGGTTCGCCGGACGCTCTGCTGCGGTTCCTGGCGGGCCACCGGATCGCGACGCTCACCGCGCCGGAACCGGACCTGGAGGAGGCGTTCCTCGAGTACTACCAGCAGGACGCCCCGGCCGGCCGGAGCCCCCGCCCCCTCTCCCCCACCCGTGACGGGTCCCAGTGATCAAGGCCGCCCCCGGGCCGGAAGGGAAACACATGTCATCGCCCACCTCGGAGATCTTCCGGCGCGGGGTACAGATCCAGCGGCGCACCCTGATGGCCTGGTCGGCCGCGCTGGTCGTGCTCGCCCTCTCCGTCGTCGGCGCCTGGCCCTCCATGGAGAGCTCCGGCGCCCTGGAGGACTTTGCCTCCGGCGTCTCGCCCGAGGTGTCCTCGGCGCTCGGGATCGACCAGATCAGCAGCGCGAGCGGCTACCTCAAGGGGAACCTGTACGCGGTCCTGCTGCCGCTGCTCCTCGGCCTGATGGCCGTGACCGCCACCACCGCCCTGACCGGCGGCGACGAGGAGGCCGGGCGGCTCGAACTGCTGCTGGCGCTGCCGGTCGCCCGCCGCCGGGTCTTCCTGGTGCGCTTCCTCTGCGTGGCCTTCGGCCTGGCCCTCACCAGCGTGCTGGTCTGGCTGTCGGTGTACGGCTCGGTCCTCGCGTACGACATGGACGTCTCCACGGGCGGGGTGGCCGCGGTGACGCTGACCGTCGCCCTGCTGGCCGTGCTGCACGCGGGGATCGCGTACGCCGTCGTCGGGTTCGGCCTCGGGCGGGGCCCCGCGCTGGGCGTGGCGGCGGGCGTGCTCGTCGTCGGGTATCTGCTGCACGCCATCGCGCCGCTGTCCGACGCCCTGGAACCGCTGGCGAACCTCTCCCCCTGGGAGTGGGCGCTGGGCGGCGACCCGCTCGTCAGCGGTATCCCCTGGGGCGGGGTGGCGCTGCTGGCGGCCGTCTCCGCGGCCGCCGTCGCCGCCGGTACGTACGCCGTGGACCGGCGCGACATCAAGAACGCCTGAACCGGCGCCCGCACGGGCTCGGGACGGCCCGGCACCTCCCCGGCGGGGGTGCCGGGCCGTCCCCGTGTCCCCTGTCCCCCGTTCCCGGGCGCGGCGGGGAGACTATTCTGATCTGATTCCGATGACCGGGGTCGGATGAACGGGGTCGACCGGCCGACCGTCGCCTTCCCGAAGGCGGAGAACCCAGGACCGCTGCCTTCCTGAAGGCCCGAGAACCCAGCGAGACCATGACTGATCACGAAAGCACCGCCGACGACGGCTTCTCCCCCGCCCCCGGCCCCGACGGGTTCAGCGAAGCGGAAGCCTCCTTCATCAGCGAGATGGGTTCGCTGATGGAGCGCTGGGGTCTTCCGCAGGCCACCGGACGCCTCTTCGGCTACCTCCTGCTGCGCAACAAGCCGGTGGACCTCGACACCATGACCCGTGAGCTCGGCCAGGCCAAGAGCGGACTCAGCGTGGCCGCACGCCAGTTGGAAGCCTGGACCCTGGTGCGGCGCTCCACCCGGCCCGGCAGCAGGCGGATCGATTACGAGGCGGTGGGCGACCTCCAGCATCTGCTGCTGGTGAACAACGCCCATATGCGCAAGTTCACCGAGACGCTGACCTCCGGCATCCCCGTGGCGCACGGCGAGGCCCGGGAGCGGCTGGCCTCGCTCGCCGACCTGTTCAACGGGTTCGTGGAGCAGACCGAGTCGCTGGTGGCCGCCTGGGAGGCCCGGCGCGGCGCCTCCTGAGCGTGTGCCCCCGTATCCGTACGGAATCGGGAACGGGCCCTCCGGACGGTTCGGCCGGAGGGTTTCGGCCGGACGGTTCTAGCGGACGGTTCGAGCGGATGATTCGGACCGGCTGGGGCGGGCAGGCGATCCGCCGTCCGGCCGATCGGTGCCGACCCGTCGGAACCCTCTCTTCCGGCACACGTCGGCCGGACGCCGATCCCGGCCGGACCGGGCCTACGGTCGGCCTGGTCAGCCCACCCCGACCGACGGAGATGTACGCGTATGGCAAAGATCCTTTTCGTGGTGACCGGTGCGGACCACTGGACCCTGGCGGACGGCACGGCCCACCCGACGGGCTTCTGGGCCGAGGAGGCCGTGGCCCCGTACCAGGTGTTCACCGGGGCCGGTCACGAGGTGGTCGTCGCCACTCCGGGCGGGGTCGTCCCCACCGTGGACCGGGGCAGCCTGGCGCCCGAGTTCAACGGGGGCCAGGAGGGCGCCGACCGGGTGGCGGCCGGGCTGGAGGCGTTCGAGGAGCTGCGGCGGCCGGTCACGCTGGAGGACGTGGACCTGGACGCGTACGACGCCGTCTTCTACCCCGGCGGCCACGGCCCGATGGAGGACCTCGCGGTGGACCCCGCCTCCGGGCGGCTGCTCGCCGGGGCCCTGGCGTCGGGCAAGCCGCTGGGCGTCGTCTGCCACGCCCCGGCGGCCCTGCTCGCCGCCACGGGCCCCGACGGCGCCAACGTGTTCGCCGGATACCGGCTGACCGGCTTCACCAACGCCGAGGAGGCCCAGGCGGGCTTCGCGGAGAAGGCCCGCTGGCTGCTCCAGGACCGGCTGGTGGAGGTCGGCGCGGACTTCCAGGAGGGCGAGCCCTGGGCACCGTTCGTGATCACCGACCGGAATCTGGTGACCGGTCAGAACCCGGCGTCCGCACAGCCGTTGGCCGAGGAGCTGCTCAAGCGGATCGGCTGACCGGTACGCGTCCGTGGCGCCCGCGCCCCGGTCCGTGACCCGGTCGCGGGCGTCACCAGTCCCGCTGGACGGGCGGCTCGCAGAGTTCCAGGACCACCGCACCCGACTCCGGCTCATCGCCCGCGAGGGGCTTCACCCGGGCGCCGACCGTCACCATCTGCGGTGCGGCGCCGACGACCTGACAGCGGAAGACGAACCCCTCGGGGAAGCGGACCAGGGACTCGTTGCGCGCCGCCTCGGTGTAGCGGTGGACCACGGCGGTCCGTACGACCACCCCGTGGCCGGTGGTGCGTTCCGGCTCCAGCTCGCTCGACGCGCACACCGGGCACAGCAGCCGCCGGAAGGACGCGGTACCGCACCAGCGGCAGCGGTTGTAGGAGAGGCCGCACTCCTCGTGCGCCTTCTGGACGGTGCCCATTCCTGCCTGAGACACGGATCGACCCCCTGCGCTCGACTCGGACGCGCCGCACCTGGCTGTTCGGCGCGTCCGCACCATATGGCACTGAGTGTCGGAGAGTAAAGGCACTGAGTGCCGATTATTACCGAGTTTTCTCCGCCGGTACGGATCGGGCCGGGCCCGGCCCCTCGGATCGGCCACGCCTCGGCCATGTATCGGCCACGCCTCGCCCATGCGTCGGCCCCGGCTCAGCTCTCGCCGACGGCCGCCTCGATCTGCTGCACGACGCGCCACATGGGGGTGCCTTTGGCGGCCACCATGACGATGACCTCGTTGTCGCCGGACCCGGTGGTGGTGACACCGGCCGGCCCCGGTTTCTCCAGCGCGGGCGAAGGTTCGGCGGGCCGCTCCCACACCTCCCGCACCAGGTCGAGCGCATGGTCCACGGCCGCCTCGGGGTCCCCCGCGCCGCCCGAACGCAGCCACAGCCGCAGCCCGTTGTTGTGCGCGGCGACCACGGAGGCGGCGATCACCTCGGCCCGCAGCGCCCCGTCGCCGTCCGCACCGAACCGGCCCCGCAGATGACCGGCGAGCGTCTGCTCGTAGCGGCGCACCACCGACAGCTCGTACGTCCGCAGTCCGGGCACCTCACGGGTGAGCCGGTAGCGCTGTACGGAGAACTCGGGGTCGGCCGCGTACATCCGCAGCACGATCCTCGCCGCGTCGCAGACCGCGCCCACCGGATCGCCGTCGTCCACGGCGGCCAGGAACTCGGTCATCTCGGCGAGGCAGCGGTCATGGTCCGGGAAGACCACGTCCTCCTTGGAGGGGAAGTACCGAAAGAAGGACCGCCGCCCCACCCCGGCCCGCGCCACGATGTCGTCGACCGTCGTCCGCTCGAAGCCCCGCTCCAGGAAGAGCTGGAACGCCGCCTGCGCGAGCACCTCCCGCATGGGCGCCTTCTTCTCGGGTCCGCGTGCCTCGCTCATGCGGCGAAACGTAGCATCGGAGGGAGGGTTTTGGCACTGGGTACCTTTACAGAGGGTACTGAGTGCCATAAGGTCACCCTTACGAAACCACACCCAGGTGGAACCGGGCCTGATCGGCAGGGGCCACACCGAGGTAGGCAGGAGAGCCGGCGTGAGCTTGAGGATCGTTGTCTGTGTGAAGTACGTGCCCGACGCGACCGGTGACCGGGGGTTCGCCGATGATCTGACGGTGGACCGTGAGGATGTCGATGGTCTGTTGTCGGAGCTGGACGAGTACGCGGTCGAGCAGGCGTTGCAGATCGCGGATGCGGCGGACGGTGCGGAGATCACGGTGGTGACGGTGGGTCCGGAGGACGCGAAGGACGCGTTGCGCAAGGCTCTGTCGATGGGTGCGGACAAGGCGGTCCATGTCGAGGACGACGATCTGCACGGCACGGACGTGATCGGGACCTCGCTGGTTTTGGCGAAGGCGGTCGAGAAGACCGGCTTTGACCTGGTGATCTGCGGGATGGCCTCGACCGACGGTGTCATGGGTGTCCTCCCGGCGCTGCTGGCGGAGCGGCTGGGTGTGCCGCAGGTGACGCTGCTGTCGGAGGTGACGGTCGCGGACGGTGTGGTGACCGGGCGCCGTGACGGCGACACCGCATCCGAGCAGCTGGAAGCCTCGCTGCCTGCGGTGGTGTCGGTGACCGACCAGTCCGGTGAGGCGCGTTACCCCTCGTTCAAGGGGATCATGGCGGCGAAGAAGAAGCCGGTGCAGTCGCTGGATCTGGACGATCTGGACCTGGACGCGGACCAGGTGGGTCTGGCGGGTGCGTGGACGGCCGTCGACTCGGCGACCGAGCGTCCGGCGCGGACGGCGGGCACGGTCGTGAAGGACGAGGGCGAGGGCGGCAGGCAGCTCGCCGAGTTCCTCGCGGGCCAGAAGTTCATCTAGGCCCCTTCCCTGCACGCCCGTATGCCCCTCCCCTTCTTTCTCTCGTCTGGAGTGCGTTGTCATGGCTGAAGTTCTTGTTCTGGTCGATCACGTGGACGGTGCGGTCCGCAAGCCCACCCTGGAGCTGCTGACGCTGGCCCGCCGGATCGGTGACCCGGTCGCCGTCGCGCTGGGTGCCGGTGCGGAGGCGACCGCGGGTGTGCTGGGTGAGCACGGTGCGGTACGGGTCCTGACCGCTGATGCCCCCGAGTTCGCGGACTACCTCGTCGTCCCCAAGGTGGACGCGTTGCAGGCCGCCTATGACGCGGTGTCGCCGGTGGCGGTGCTGGTGGTGTCCTCGGCCGAGGGCAAGGAGATCGCCGCCCGCCTCGCCCTGCGTATCGGGTCGGGGATCATCACCGATGCCACCGATCTGGAGGCCGGTGACCAGGGACCCGTCGCCACGCAGGCCGTGTTCGCCGCCTCCTACACCACCCGCTCCCGTGTGTCCCGGGGTGTTCCGGTCATCACGGTCAAGCCGAACTCCGCCCCCGTCGAGGCGGCTCCTGCGGCGGGTGCGGTGGAGGCCCTGAGCGTGTCGTTCAGTGAGGCGGCCACGGGGACGAAGGTGACGGCGCGTACGCCGCGTGAGTCGACGGGGCGCCCGGAGCTGACCGAGGCCGCGATCGTGGTCTCGGGCGGGCGCGGGGTGAACGGGGCGGAGAACTTCCCCCTGATCGAGGCCCTCGCCGACTCCCTGGGTGCTGCGGTGGGTGCGTCGCGGGCGGCGGTGGACGCGGGCTGGTACCCGCACACCTCCCAGGTCGGCCAGACCGGCAAGTCCGTCTCCCCCCAGCTCTACATCGCCTCCGGGATCTCCGGCGCGATCCAGCACCGGGCCGGGATGCAGACCTCCAAGACCATCGTCGCGGTCAACAAGGACCCCGAAGCCCCGATCTTCGACCTCGTCGACTACGGCGTCGTCGGCGACCTCTTCACCGTCGTCCCCCAGCTCACCGAAGAGATCAACAACCGCAAGGGCTGAACCCCCTGCTCCTTCCACAACGCTGGGCCGCACGGTGACCACACCGCGCGGCCCAGCGCCGTGTTACCGCCGCTCTTCGGCTATGCGGTCCGGCACCGCGCCCCGCACCTCCGCGCCGAGTCCGAACGTGGTGAAGGCGGTACGGTCCGGCAGCGGGTAAGTCTCCTTGCCCGTCAGCGCGTTGATGATGACGGCGGAGCGCCAGGCGGCCAGGCCCAGGTCCGGGGCGCCGACCCCGTGCGTGTGCCGTTCCGCGTTCTGCACGAAGACCGAACCGTCGATCCCCGGGGCGAGGACCAGCCGTTGGGCCTCGTCGACCTGCGGCCGTCCAACGTCGTCGCGGACGATGTACGGGTCCAGGGCGGCGAGCAGCGTGTCGACCGGGCGCTCCCGGTATCCGGTGGCGAGGACCACCGCGTCCGTGGTGAGCCGGCCCCGGACCTCCTGCTGGCCGTGCTCGACGGCCAGTTCGATGCGACCGCCGTCCGTGGTGGCGGCTCCGGTGACCTCGATGCCGGGGGTGAGGGTGACATCGGGCCAATCGCCGCCGAGGCTGCGCCGGTACAGCTCGTCGTGGATGTCCCCGAGCGTGTCCCCGCTGACCCCCTTGTAGAGCTGCCACTGACTGGGCAGCAGCCGGTCCCGGGTGGCCTGCGGCAGGCCGTGGAAGTAGCGCGTGTAGTCCGGGGTGAACTGCTCCAGGCCGATCTTGCTGTACTCCATGGGGGCGAAGGCCGGGGTACGGGCGAGCCACGTCAGCCCCTCCGCTCCCTCGGGCCGCGAGCGCAGCAGGTCCAGCAGGACTTCGGCGCCGGACTGCCCCGAGCCGACGACGGTGATGTGCCGGGCGGCGAGCAGCCGGTCCCGCTGGGCGAGGTAGTCGGCGGAGTGCAGGACCGGGGTCGCCGGGTCGGCGGCCAGGGCCCGCAGCGGCTCGGGGACGTACGGTGCGGTGCCGACACCGAGGGCGAGGTTACGGGCATGGGTGAGCCCGGTCCCCAGGGTCTCGCCGTCCGGGCCGAGCCGGGTGAACTCCACGGCGAACGCGGCCTCCCCCGCGTCCCAGGCGAGGGCGTCGACGCGGTGGCCGAAGTGGGTGGAGGGCAGTTCGGTGCTCACCCAGCGGAGGTAGTTGTCGAACTCGGAGCGGTGGATGTGGAAGCGCTCGGCGAAGTAGAACGGGAAGAGGCGGCGGCGGATCTTGAGGTAATTGAGGTAGCACCAGGGGCTGGTGGGCTCGACCAGGCTCACCAGGTCGGCCAGGAAGGGGACTTGGAGGGTGGCTCCCTCGATGAGCAGTCCGGGGTGCCAGTGGAAGGAGGTCCGCTGTTCGTGGAAGGCGCTGCGCAGGCCGGGCACGCCGTCGGCGAGTGCGGCGAGCGAGAGGTTGAAGGGCCCTGCGCCCACCCCCAGCAGATCGAGCGGCGGGGTTCGCGGTGCGGGCGTCATCGGGTTCCTCCAACAGGGTTCGTGCGCGTCGGCAACGTCATGGCGACAGCCTTTCCGTCACCGGGGCGCCGGTATCCCCGCCGCCCCCACCACCTCGGCCGCTTCCATCGCCGCCACGGCCCTCTTCGGCCGCCGCCCGTTCCGCCGTCTCCGTGACGAGGTCGAGCAGGGGCAGCAGGTCGGCGCTCGCGGCGACGGGGTGCAGCAGGGTGGCCTTGAGCCAGAGCCGGTGCCGCCCGTCGCCGTCCTCCGCCACCGCTCGTCCGAGGACGGCCCGGCCGTCCATGAGCAGCGCGCGGCGGACCTCGGCGACGACGGCGTCTCCGGCTTCCGGTTCCAGCGCGTCGGCCACGACCGGCCGGAACAGCACGGTGCTGATCCCGATCTCGCCGGGCCTGCGGCGCAGGGCGGGTCGCGCGTCGACGGCCCGGCCGAACTCCTCTGCCGTACTGACGCAGTGCTCGACCAGTTCGCTCAGTCCCCGGCGGCCCAGCGCGCGGAAAGTGGCCGCGATCTTCAGGGCGTCGGGGCGCCGGGTGGTGCGGATCGAGCGGCCGAGCAGGTCGGGGAGCCCGGCCTCGGTGTCGTCGTCGGCGTTGAGGTAGTCGGTGCGCAGGGACAGCGGGGCGAGCAGGGCGGTGTCCGCGACGGCCAGCACCCCGGCGGCGACCGGCTGCCAGCCGAGCTTGTGCAGGTCGAACGTTACGGAGACGGCGTGCTCCAGCCCCGCGAGCCGGGGCGCCAGGCGCTCGCTGAACAGCAGGGGCCCGCCGTACGCCGCGTCGACGTGGAGCTCGGCTCCGTACCGTCCGACGATCCGGGCGATCTCGGGGAGCGGGTCGATGCGGCCCTCGTCGGTGGTCCCGGCGGTGGCGACGACCAGGACCGGCCCGCCGCCGAGTCCGGCCAGGGTGCGGTCGAGGGCGGCGGGGTCGATGCGGCCGTCGTGGCAGGGGACGGTGGCGGGGGCGGGCAGGCCGAGCATCCAGGCGGCGCGGTGCACGCTGTGGTGGGCGTTGGCGCCGGTCACCACCCGCAGGGGGCCGTCGTGCGGTCCCGCGGCCGCCCGTTCCCGGGCGAGGAGGAGGGCGACGCAGTTGGACTCGGTGCCGCCGCTGGTGATGAGGGCGTCCGGTGCGAGGGCTGCCGGGTGGATGAGGCGGGCCAGTGCGGCCGTGGTCAGCTCCTCGATGACTCCGGCGGCGGGCGCCTGGTCCCAGGAGTCCATCGACGGGTTGAGTGCCGCTCCCGCCAGCTCCGCCGCGACCGCCACGGCGAGCGGCGGGCAGTGCAGATGGGCGACGCACGCGGGGTCGGCCGGGTCGGCGGCCCCTTCGGCGACCGCCCGTACGAGGTCCGTGAGGGCCGCCTCGGCGCCGACGCCCTCCTCGGGCAGTACCGGGCCGCACAGGGCGCGGGTCCGCCGGGCCACGGCTTCCGGTCCCCCGGCGGGCAGCGGTCCGCCCCGGGCGCGGGCGGCGGTCTCCAACGTGTCCAGGACGGTGGCGGTCAGAGCACGCAGATGGCCGGGGCCATGGACGCCGCCCGCGAGGAGGCCCTCCGTACCGGCGCTCACACCGCACGCTCCAGGGGGAGTTCGGCGGACAGCAGGCCCTGAGCACGCTCCATGGCGAAGCCCTTCGATCGGAGTGCAAGATCCACAACCGGGATTCGCTGGTTAGGCTAACCTAACTCCACCGTTGGGAAGAACGCGCTCCGGTCGCCCGGGTGTTCGGCCCGCCCATCGAACCGGTCTGCCCCCGACCGGAGTCGGGGGCAGCAGGATCTCAGGAGGCGTGCCCGGTACGGGAGCGGCGGTGGCCGCTCCCGTACCGGGCCGGATCACGCCGCTTCGGTGGGCAGCTCCGCGCGGATCTCCCGCGCGGCGGCGACCAGGTTCTCCAGGGAGGTCCGGGTCTCGGGCCACCCCCGGGTCTTCAGGCCGCAGTCGGGGTTCACCCACAGGCGCTCGGCCGGGATGGCCTCAAGTCCCTTGCGCAGCAGGGCCGCTGCTTCCTCGGTGCTCGGGATGCGCGGGGAGTGGATGTCGTAGACGCCGGGTCCGGCCTCACGGGGGTAGCCGTGGGCGGCGAGTTCGCGGGCGACCTGCATGTGGGAGCGGGCGGCCTCCAGGCTGATGACGTCGGCGTCGAGGTCGTCGATGGCCTGGACGATGTCGCCGAACTCCGCGTAGCACATGTGGGTGTGGATCTGGGTGTCCGGCCGCACCCCGGCGGTCGCCAGGCGGAAGGACTCCGTCGCCCACTCCAGGTACGCGGCGTGCTCGGCGGCCCGCAGCGGAAGCGTCTCGCGCAGGGCGGGCTCGTCCACCTGGATCACCGAAGTGCCGTTCGCCTCAAGGTCGTTGACCTCGTCGCGCAGGGCGAGGGCGACCTGGCGGGCGGTCTCGCCGAGCGGCTGGTCGTCGCGGACGAAGGACCAGGCGAGCATGGTGACCGGCCCGGTGAGCATGCCCTTGACGGGGCGCTCGGTGAGCGACTGCGCGTACGCCGTCCAGCGCACCGTCATCGGCTCGGGGCGCGAGATGTCCCCGGCGAGGACCGGCGGGCGGACGTAGCGGGTGCCGTACGACTGGACCCAGCCGTGCTGGGTGGCGAGGTAGCCGGTGAGCTGCTCGGCGAAGTACTGCACCATGTCGTTGCGTTCGGGCTCGCCGTGGACCAGGACGTCGATCCCGGCCTTCTCCTGGAAGGAGAGGACCTCGCGGATCTCGTCCTTGATGCGCTCCTCGTACCCGGCCTCGTCGATCCGGCCCGCCCGCAGGTCGGCGCGGGCGGTGCGCAGTTCGGTGGTCTGCGGGAACGAGCCGATGGTGGT
Organism: Kitasatospora albolonga; assembly: GCA_002082585.1. Taxonomy (NCBI): domain Bacteria; kingdom Bacillati; phylum Actinomycetota; class Actinomycetes; order Kitasatosporales; family Streptomycetaceae; genus Kitasatospora; species Kitasatospora albolonga. The sequence goes on along the minus strand of CP020563.1, from coordinate 7,145,899 downwards.
GGTCGGCAGCAGCGGCAGACCGAGGTGCGCCCGCTGGGCGACGGTCCGCTCGGCGTAGGGCTGGGAGCGGCGGCCGTCGGCGTCGGTGATGGCCGCCGTACGGGCCCGGACGGCCGGGTCGTGGGTGAGGGCGGCCCCGGCGCGGGAGGCCAGGTCGGCCCGGTTGGCGGCGAGTTCGGCGGTGATGGCCTCGGTACCGGCGGACAGACCGCGCGCCAGGACGGTGATCTCCTCGGTCTTCTGCTTGGCGAAGGCGAGCCAGCGGGCGATCTGCGGGTCGATGTCCCGCTCGGCCCCGGCGTCCAGCGGGACGTGCAGCAGGGAGCAGGAGGCGGAGACGTCGACGTGGTCGGCGAGGCCGAGGAGCGTGCCGAGGGTGGCGAGCGACTTCTCGTAGTCGTTGATCCAGATGTTGCGGCCGTTGACGACGCCCGCGACCAGCCGCTTGCCGGGCAGTCCGCCGGCCGCCGCGAGGTCCGCGAGGTTCCCGGCGCCCGACTCGGTGAAGTCCAGCGCGAGCCCCTCGACCGGGGACTTGGCGAGCACCGGCAGGGCCTCGCCGAGCCGTCCGAAGTAGGAGGCGACCAGCAGCTTGGAGCGGTCGGCCAGACCGCCCAGCTCGCGGTAGGCGCGGGCGGCGGCGTTCAGCTCGGCCGGGGTGCGGTCCTGGACAAGGGCGGGCTCGTCCAGCTGCACCCATTCGGCGCCCGCCGCGCGGAGGTCGGCGAGGACCTCGGCGTATACGGGGAGGAGCCGGTCCAGCAGGGTCAGCGGCTCGAAGTCGGCGGCCACCCCGGGCGCCGCCTTGGCGAGCAGGAGGTAGGTGACCGGGCCGACGAGGACCGGGCGCGGGGTGTGCCCCAGCGCGAGGGCCTCCTTCAGCTCGGCGACCTGCTTGGCGGAGTCGGCGGTGAACACCGTGTCCGGGCCCAACTCGGGCACCAGGTAGTGGTAGTTGGTGTCGAACCACTTGGTCATTTCGAGGGGCGCCACGTCCTGCGTGCCACGGGCCATGGCGAAGTAGCCGTCGAGGGCGTCGGCGGCGACCGCGTCGCGGTGCCGCTCGGGGACAGCGCCGACCATGACACTGGTGTCCAGGACGTGGTCGTAGTACGAGAAATCACCGGTCGGCACTTCGTGGACGCCGGCCTCGGCGAGCTGCTGCCAGGTGCCCCGGCGCAGTTCGGCGGCGGTCTGCCGGAGGGTGTCCGCGTCGACGCGGCCCTTCCAGTAGCCCTCGATGGCCTTCTTCAGTTCACGGTTCTGACCCTGGCGGGGGTAGCCGTACACGGTGGCCCGTGCTGCCGCGGCTGCGGGCTTCGCTGTCACGTGACTCTCCTTCGCGAGCGTGTCTCCAGCTGATCCCGGGGACGGGACGCGGACGCGAAGGGGTGACGAATCGGGCGGATACGCGACACGTTGACCGTGTCCGTCCACCCGACGGTTACGCCGACCCGCCCACGAGGTCACCGGGAACTCCGCACGCGAACGGTCGCGTGCGGGCAACGGGCAGGTCTTCGGACTCGTGGGCACGTCTGCCGGGGCAGACACCTACTGGCCGTCGCTTCCCAGGTCCTGCGTGGACCCAGTGCGTATGACGGCGGTCGTTCCCACTCACCGCTGCGGGGCAGTCCCGGATTCCCACCGGGTTCCCTCTTACGACACCCCGTCTGGCGGACAGGGCGAACCAGCTGCACCGGCCACCCTAAGGGGACGGCCGCCGGGCGCACACCGTTGTTCACACTTCGGACGGTGATATGAGACACGGCCCCCGAACGGGTGGCGCGGGTTCCGCTCCTCTTCGCCCGTTCGCTGACTCCTGGTCAGTTCGTGCGGGCACGGTGACCCAGATGTAACCGAATGGCGTAGGCGAGCCGGAACCACAGAGCGTCACAGGCCGTTCTTCTTGCCAATACACGGCCGCCGACCGGCGGCGGCGAGGAGAGAAGGGGAGCGCTGTATGAAGAAGACAGTCGGCTGGGCCCAGGACGGCGACGGCTGGACGATCACCGTGAACGGCACGCAGTACCGGGCTGTGGAGCGCGCCACCGACGGGCGCGTGGACAACTATCTGGTGCGGGGCAACGACCTGAGCGCCGAGTGCCCGAGCCTCGGGCACGGGCTCGGAGTGATCCGGGCGCACGAGTCCCGGAGCTGACCTCCGGCCGGGTCCGACGACGAGGTGCGGCGGCCGCCCGCGCCTCGCCCGGCCCGCCACCCCTTGTCCGGGCCCCCGCTCACGGGCCGGGGCCCATCAGCGGCCGGTGCCGCCCACGCCTCCGGGGGCCCGAGGCACCCGCAGCGCCCGGCCCACCTGAGGCGCCCGAGGCGCCGGCCCGTTCTCAGCGCCCGCGCCGCCTCAGGCCGCAAGCCCCGCCCGTGCCGCCTCAGGCGTCAGCGCCGCGTCGGGTCCCGTGCCGCCCGAGGCGCCCGCGCCCTCAGGCCCCCGCGCCGCCCGGCGTCCCCGGGCCCTGTCCCTGCCGCAGCAGGTACGTGTCCATGATCCAGCCATGCCGTTCCCGGGCCTCGGCGCGTACGCGGCTGATCCGCTCGGCGACCTCGTCGAGCGGTCCGGAGACGAGGAGTTCGTCCGGGGTGCCGATATAGGCGCCCCAGTAGATCCACAGGCCCCGGCCCGTCAGATGGGTGAAGCTCTCGTGGCCGTCGAGCATCACGACGATGTCGCCGTCGTCGTCCGGGAACCCCTCCGCCAGCCGTCGGCCGGGGGTGATGTGGATCGGGCGGCCGACCTGGTTCAGGGTGGTGCGGTGGCGGGCGGCGAGCGCGGAAACGCTGCTGATGCCGGGGACCACCTCATGACCGAAGGCCACGGTGCCCCGTCCCCGGATGTCCTCCAGGATCGCCAGGGTGCTGTCGTACAGGGACGGATCGCCCCACACCAGGAACGCTCCGCACTCCCCCGGTGCCAGCTCCTCGATGATCAGGCGTTCGCAGATGTCGGCGCGGCGGTGGCGCCAGTCGTGCACCGCCGTCGTGTAGCGCCCCCGGTCGTCCTGGGTGCGGTCCCGCCAGGGGTCCTCGGCCTCCACGACCCGGTAGGGGCCGGTGAGGTGCTCGGCCAGGATGTCCCGCCGCAGCCGGGTCAGGGAGTCCTTCTCCCGGCCCTTGCCGAGCACGAAGAAGACCTGGGCCCTGCGCATGGCCTTGATCGCGGCGAGGGTCAGATGGTCGGGGTCACCGGCTCCCATGCCGATGACGAGGATGTGGCGTGGCGGTGCGTCGCTCATATCGGCCGATCATGCCAGGGCGGGGGCGGGCGATCCTGGCGGGGGGCGGGACGGACGGGTCACACCGGGAGCTCGCAGGGGGCGGGGCGGACGGGGACACCAAGGGCTCGCCGGGGGCGGGGCCGTCGAACATGCCGGGAGCGAGGCGGGGTGGACTTACTAGGACGTCCAACTATATGTTCGTGAGCAGAGAGGTGACCGGCCCGGAGCCGGTCGCCTCGAAGGCCCGTGGTGTCAGGGAAGCCGGTGCGATTCCGGCGCGGTCCCGCCACTGTGACCGGGGAGTTTCGTCCTCGCAGGACACGCCACTGACGGCGAACCAGCCGTCGGGAAGGCATGAGGGCGGGCGCTGATCCGGGAGTCAGGATACCGGCCCCGGGATGTTCCGTGTTTCCACGAGGATGGAGCAGACACGCATGGCACCGGTCCGCACCCACGGCCCCGCAGGCCCGTCCCGGCGAGCGGTTCTCCCCGCCCCCTGACGGCCCCCGCCCTCCGCGTCCCTCCCGGCGGCAGCCCTTCCGCGTCCTCGCGCACCCGACCGGTGCGCGGGCCGGTGGCAGCCGTGCGCCATCCCCGGATCTCTCCTGACGATCTCACCGACGAGAGCAGGCTTCCATGGTCCGCGAACTCACCCATTTCATCGGCGGCAAGCACACGCCCGGCACCTCGGGCACGTACGGCGATGTCTACGACCCCAACACCGGACAGGTCCAGGCCCGGGTGCCGCTGGCCGGCCGGTCCGAGACCGAGGCGGCCATCGCCGACGCGGCCGAGGCGCAGCTCGAGTGGGGCGAGTGGAACCCGCAGCGCCGCGCCCGGGTCCTGCTGCGCTTCCTCCAGCTGGTCGAGAAGGAGAAGGACGCGCTGGCCCGGCTGCTCTCCTCCGAACACGGCAAGACCGTGGCCGACGCGCACGGTGACATCGCGCGCGGTCTGGACGTGGTGGAGTTCGCGGCCGGTGTCCCGCATCTGCTGAAGGGCGAGTTCAGCGACAACGCGGGCGCCGGGATCGATGTCCACTCGCTGCGCCGGCCGCTCGGCGTGGTCGCGGGCATCACCCCGTTCAACTTCCCGGCGATGATCCCACTCTGGAAGGCCGCACCCGCTCTGGCCTGCGGCAACGCCTTCATCCTCAAGCCGTCGGAGCGGGACCCGTCGGTGCCGCTGCGGCTCGCCGAACTCTTCCTGGAGGCGGGGCTGCCGCCGGGGGTCCTGAACGTCGTCAACGGTGGCAAGGAGGCCGTGGACACCCTGCTGGAGGACCCGCGCGTCAAGGCGCTCGGGTTCGTCGGCTCGACGCCGATCGCCGCGCACATCTACGCCACCGCCGCCGCCCACGGGAAGCGGGCGCAGTGCTTCGGCGGGGCGAAGAACCACATGATCGTGATGCCGGACGCCGATCTGGACCAGGCGGTGGACGCGCTGATCGGCGCCGGGTACGGATCGGCGGGCGAGCGGTGCATGGCGATCTCGGTGGCCGTGCCGGTCGGTGAGGAGACCGCCGACGCGCTGGTCGCCAAGCTGACCGAGCGGATCGCGGAGCTGCGGATCGGCCGCTCGGACGACCCGGACGCCGACTTCGGGCCGCTGGTGGGCCGGGACGCGGTGGACCGGGTGCGCGGCTATGTCGACCTCGGTGTGGAGGAGGGCGCCGAACTGGTCGTCGATGGGCGGGACTTCACCCTGGAAGGCCATGAGGAGGGGTTCTTCGCGGGCGCCTCGCTCTTCGACCGGGTCACCCCGGAGATGCGGATCTACCAGGAGGAGATCTTCGGCCCGGTGGTGTGTGTGGTCCGTGCGGCGGACTACGAGGAGGCGCTGCGGCTGCCCTCGGAGCACGTGTACGGCAACGGCGTCGCCCTCTTCACCCGGGACGGAGACATCGCGCGTGACTTCACCCGGCGGGTCGACACGGGCATGGTCGGCGTGAACGTGCCGATCCCGGTGCCGGTGGCGTACCACACGTTCGGCGGCTGGAAGCGGTCCGGCTTCGGGGACCTGAACCAGCACGGGCCGGACGCCATCCGCTTCTACACCCGTACCAAGACCGTCACTTCGCGCTGGCCCGCCTCCGGTATCCGGGACGGCGCGAGCTTCACGATTCCGACCATGGGATGAGCGCCGTGACCACCCTGCTCACCGACGACCAGCTCGCGGTCGTCGAGACGACACTCGACTTCGCCCAGGAGCACCTGGCCCCGCACGCCGTGGCCTGGGACCAGGACAAGCACTTCCCCGTCGACGTCCTGCGGAAGGCGGCGGGGCTCGGCCTGGGAGGTGTGTACGTACGGGAGGAGCTCGGCGGTTCCGGGCTGTCCCGCTCCGACGGGGTTCTCGTCTTCGAGGCCCTCGCCACCGGCTGCCCGTCGGTCGCGGGCTACCTCTCCATCCACAACATGGTCGCCTGGATGGTCGACCAGTACGGCACCGAGGCCCAGCGCGGCCGGTATCTGCCGGCGCTCTGCACCATGGAGCAGCTGGGCAGTTACTGCCTGACCGAGCCGGGCGCGGGCTCCGACGCGGCGGCGCTGCGCACCCGTGCGGTGCGCGACGGCGACCACTACGTCCTCACGGGGACCAAGCAGTTCATTTCCGGGGCGGGCGCCTCGCACCTCTACATCGTGCTGGCCCGTACCGGCGACGACGGGCCCGGTGGGATCTCCGCGTTCCTTGCCGAACGGGACGACGAGGGGCTCTCGTTCGGGGCCAACGAGAAGAAGATGGGGTGGAACGCGCAGCCCACCCGGCAGGTCGTGCTCGACGGGGTGCGTATCCCGGCGGACCGGCTGCTCGGCGCCGAGGGCGAGGGGTTCCGGATCGCGATGAACGGCCTGAACGGCGGCCGGCTCGGGATCGCCGCCTGCTCGCTGGGCGGTGCGCAGAGCGCGCTGGACCGGTCGCTGGCCCATCTCGCGGACCGGGAGGCGTTCGGCAAGCCGCTGCTGGACGCGCAGGCGCTCCAGTTCCGGCTGGCCGACATGGCGACCGAACTGGCCGCCGCCCGGGCCCTGGTGCGGCAGGCCGCCGAGGCGCTGGACCGGAAGGCGGGCGGGGCACCGGAGTTGTGCGCGATGGCCAAGCGCTTCGCCACCGACACCGGCTACGCGGTCGCGGACCGGGCGCTCCAACTCCACGGCGGTTACGGCTATCTGGCCGAGTACGGCATCGAGAAGATCGTGCGGGACCTGCGGGTCCACCAGATCCTGGAAGGGACCAACGAGATCATGCGTGTCATTGTGGCCCGGAGCCTGACGGGAGCCCTGCGATGAGCGAGGATCTCGTGCTCGTCCACACCGAGGGGCGTACGGGGGTGGTGACCCTGAACCGGCCCAAGGCGCTCAACGCCCTCACCCACGGCATGGTGGAGACGATCGCGGCGGCCCTGGACCGGTGGGAGCACGACCCCGAGGTGACCACCGTCGTGATCACCGGGGCCGGGGAGCGCGGCCTGTGCGCGGGCGGCGACATCCGGTCCATCTACGAGGACGCCCGGGCGGGCGGGAAGGCGTCGGCCGCGTTCTGGCGCGACGAGTACCGGCTGAACGCGCGGATCGCCCGCTATCCGAAGCCGTACGTGGCGGTCATGGACGGCATCGTGATGGGCGGCGGGGTCGGCGTCTCGGCGCACGGCAGCGTCCGGATCGTCACCGAGCGGTCCAAGGTGGCCATGCCGGAGACCGGGATCGGCTTCGTGCCGGACGTCGGCGGTACGTATCTGCTAGCGCTGGCCCCCGGCGAGCTGGGTACCCATCTCGCCCTGACCGGTGCGGTGGTGGGGGCCCGGGACGCGCTGCTGTGCGGGCTGGCCGACCACTTCGTACCGGCGGCCGAGCTGCCCGCGTTCCTCGCCGGGCTGCGGACGGAGGCGCCCACCGAGGTGCTGCGCCGCCATGTCCGGGACGCGCCTGGCGGCACCCTGGAGGCGGACCGGCCCTGGATCGACCACTGTTACGCCGCCGACACGGTCGAGGAGATCGTGGAGCGGCTGCTCGCCTCGGACGCCCCGGCGGCCGGTGAGGCGGCGAAGACGATCCTGGGCCGCTCGCCCGTCGCCCTCAAGGTCACCCTCGCCTCGCTGCGGCGGGCGCGTGAACTCGGCCCGCTGGAAAGGGTGCTGGAGCAGGAGTACCGCGTCTCGTACGCGGCCCTCGCCTCCGCCGATCTGGTGGAGGGCATCCGGGCCCAGGTGATCGACAAGGACCGCTCCCCCCGCTGGACCCCGGGGACGCTCGTGGAGGTCACGGAGGCGGACGTGGCCCGGTACTTCGCACCGACCGGCGACGGGGAACTCGTCCTCGCCGCAGCCGACTCACCGCAGGAGGTGCCCTGGTGACCACCACCACGACCGTCGCGTTCATCGGCCTCGGCCACATGGGCGGCCCGATGGCCGCCAACCTCGTCCGGGCCGGGTACCGGGTGCTCGGCCACGACCTGGTGGAGAGCTGTCTCGCCGCCGCCGTGGAGAGCGGGGTCGAGCGGGCGAAGTCCGCCACGGAGGCGGCCTCGGTGGCCGATGTGGTGATCACCATGCTGCCCGCCGGACGCCATGTCCTCTCGCTGTACGGGCCGGAGGGGCTGCTCGAAGCGGCCCGCCCCGGCACGCTGTTCGTCGACTGCTCGACCATCGACGTGGCTGACTCCCGGGCCGCCCACGCGGCAGCGGCGGCGACCGGGCACCGCTCGCTGGACGCCCCGGTCTCCGGCGGGGTGGTGGGCGCCGAGGCGGGCACCCTCACCTTCATGGCCGGGGGCGAGGAGGCCGCGTTCGCGGAGGCCGAGCCGCTGCTCTCCGTGATGGGCAAGAAGGCGGTGCACTGCGGTGCGGGCGGCGCCGGGCAGGCGGCGAAGATCTGCAACAACATGATCCTCGGCGTCTCGATGATCGCCGTCAGCGAGGCGTTCGTCCTCGCGGAGAGCCTCGGCCTCTCCGACCAGGCGCTGTACGACGTGGCGTCGGCGGCCTCCGGCCAGTGCTGGGCGCTCACCGTCAACTGCCCGGTCCCCGGCCCGGTCCCGACGAGCCCGGCCAACCGCGACTACCGCCCCGGGTTCGCCGCGCCCCTGATGGCGAAGGACCTGGGCCTGGCCGCCAACGCCCTGCGCGCGGGCGGTATCGACGCCGAACTGGGCTTGCGAGCCGCCGAGTTGTACGCACGGTTCGCCGAAGGGGCGGGGGCGGAGCAGGACTTCTCCGGGATCGTCCGGGCCATCCGGGCGGCGTCGAACACCACCGCAACGCAGGAAGGCACCACCGCATGAGCGAGCACGACGGCACCGCGTCCACCCCCGGCCCGTACAGCACGATCCTGGTCGAGCGCCGGGGCCGTACCGCCCTGGTCACCCTGAACCGCCCCAAGGCGCTCAACGCGCTGAGCCTGGAGGTCATGCGGGAGACGGTCGAGGCCACCGAGGCGCTGGACCGGGACCCGGGCGTCGGCTGCATCGTCATCACCGGCAGCGGCGAGAAGGCGTTCGCGGCGGGTGCGGACATCAAGGAGATGCAGCCGCAGAGCTATATGGACATGTATCTCAGCGACTGGTTCACCGCCTGGGACCGGCTCGGCCAGCTGCGGACGCCGACGATCGCCGCCGTACGGGGCTACGCCCTGGGCGGGGGCTGCGAGCTGGCGATGCTCTGTGATCTGGTGATCGCCTCGGAGTCGGCCGTCTTCGGGCAGCCGGAGATCCGGCTCGGGGTGATCCCGGGCATCGGCGGCTCGCAGCGGCTGACCCGGGCGGTCGGCAAGGCCAAGGCGATGGACCTCTGTCTCACCGGCCGGAACATGGACGTCCAGGAGGCGGAACGGGCCGGGCTGGTGTCCCGGATCGTCCCGGACGCGGATCTCCTGACGGAGGCGCTCAAGGCCGCGGACACGGTCGCCGGTATGTCGGCGCCCGTCGCGATGATGGCGAAGGAGGCGGTGAACCGCGCCTTCGAGACCACCCTCGCCGAGGGCGTCCGCTTCGAACGCCGCCTGTTCCACGCGGTGTTCGCGACGGCCGACCAGAAGGAGGGCATGAAGGCGTTCACCGAGAAGCGGCCGGCGGAGTTCACCCACCGCTGAGTTCACCCACCGCCGAGGTCGGCCCCCGGGCCGTCGGCCTCCACCGGGTACGGCACATGCGTGCGCCGGTCGGGGTCGACGGCCAGTCGGCCCCCGGCCGGGGGCCGGGCCCGCTGGGCGCAGTCCTGCCGTTCGCAGATCCGGCAGCCGAGCCCGATGGGGGTCGCCGAGCGCGGATCGTCCAGGGCCAGGCCCTCGGCGTAGACCAGGCGGTGGGCGTGGCGGAGTTCGCAGCCGAGGGCCACGGCGAAGTCGGCCCGGGGCGCGCGGTGCCCGAATCCGCCGCGCGTCACGGTCCGGGCCACCCAGAAGTACCGTTTTCCGTCCGGCATTTCGGCGACCTGGGTGAGGATGCGGCCGGGCGCGGAGAACGCCTCGTACACCGTCCAGAGCGGGCAGGTGCCGCCGAGCCGGGAGAAGTGGAAGTCGCTGGCGGACTGCCGCTTGGAGATGTTGCCCGCCCGGTCGACCCGCAGGAACGAGAACGGCACGCCCCGGTCGCCGGTCCGCTGGAGGGTGCTGAGGCGGTGGCAGACGGTCTCGAAGCCGACGCCGAAGCGGGCCTGGAGCAGCTCGATGTCGTACCGCAGCTCCTCGGCGGCCCGGTGGAAGGCGGTGTACGGCATGAGCAGGGCACCGGCGAAGTAGTTGGCGAGGCCGATCCGGGCCAGCCCCGCCGCCTGTTCGGAGGCGAGTTCGCCGCCCGCCACCAGGGTGTCGAGCAGCGATCCGTGTTCCAGCAGGGCGAGTTGGGTGGCGAGCTGGAAGGCGCGCTGGGCCTCGCTGAGCCAGGGCGAGAGCAGGAGGAGTCCGCTGCCGGGGTCGAACCGGCGGGCGTCGGCGGCCCGTTCGGGGTCGGTGGTGACGACGGTGATGCCGTGGCGGGCGGCGAGGCGTTCCTTCAGGGCGTCGGCGGTACGGCCCGCCGAGCCGGTGCCGAGGCCGGTGGCGGTGCGTTCGGCGACGGCGTCGAGGGCGCCGAAGTGGTTGTGGTGGGCGTAGAAGAAGTCCCGTACCTCGTCGTGGGGTTCGGCGGTGAGGAGGGACTCGCCGTCCTGCGGCGGGGCGAGGGCGACGACGCGTTCGGCGGCGTCCCGGTAGCGGTGGTGCAGGGCGACCAGGGCGCGGGCCACCTCCGGGTGGTCGCGGGCCACGTCGGCAGCCTCCTCCAGCGGGACCCGGGTCCCGCACGCCTCGTCGCCGAGGGCGGCGCGCAGATCGGTGGCGAGGCGCTCCTCGTCGGCCTCGGAGAAGAACTCCGGGTCGACGCCGAAGACCTCCGCGATCCGCAGCAGCACGGGCGCGGTCAGCGGGCGGCGGCTGTGCTCGATCTGGTTGAGGTAGCTGGTGGAGAGGCCGAGCGAGCGGGCCAGCTCCACCTGGTTCATCCCGCGCTCGCGGCGCAGCCGCCGCAGCTTGGCGTGGGCGTAGATCTTGCGTCCGGCAGGCCGTCCCATGCGGTCGATCCTCCTCTCCCCCACCCGGCCTCCGCTCCGAGGCTTTCTGCGAAAGTAGCATCCGCATCTTTCGCAGGATTCGCAGATTCGCAGCTCAGCGATGTACGGATTGTGCACAGTGGACCGGTCGCATCGGGGGGCATCGGCGGGGAAAGCTCTTCCCGTACCGCAGATCCGCACCACCACCGCCGCGAGGAGCCCCGTGATCGACCACCACGTCCGCGTCCACCCCAGCGCCGACCGGCTGCCCCGTGAGGAGCAGCTCGCCTGGAAGCTGGCGGCCGTCGCCACCGGCACCCAGGACGCCGCAGGACTCGACCCGCAGGCGGCCGCGATGGCCGTCAACCGGGTCGTCGACAACGCCTCCGTCGCCGTGGCCTCCCTGCTGCGCCGCCCGGTCGCGGTCGCCCGCGGCCAGGCCCTGGCCCACCGCGCCACCCCGGGCGCCGCCGTCTTCGGCGCGGCCCCCGGGGTGCGGGTCTCCCCCGAGTGGGCGGCTTGGGCGAACGGCACGGCCGTACGGGAGCTGGACTTCCACGACACGTTCCTGGCGGCGGATTATTCGCACCCCGGGGACAACATCCCGCCGTTGCTCGCCGTGGCCCAGCACACCGGGCGGACCGGCGCGGAGCTGCTGCGCGGGATCGTCGCCGCGTACGAGATCCATGTGGCGCTGGTGCGGGCCATCTGCCTGCACGAGCACCGCATCGACCATGTGGCCCACCTGAGCGCCGCCACCGCGTGCGGGCTCGGCGCGCTGCTGGGGCTGGACACGGCGACGACGTACCAGGCGGTCCAGCAGGCGGTGCACACGACGACGGCGACCCGGCAGTCCCGTAAGGGCGAGATCTCCAGCTGGAAGGCGTTCGCCCCGGCGTTCGCGGGCAAGGCGGCGATCGAGGCGGTGGACCGGGCGATGCGCGGCGAGGGGTCGCCGTCGCCCGTCTACGAGGGGGAGGACGGGTTCCTCGCGCGGATGCTGGACGGGCCGGACGCGGCGTACACGGTGGGGCTGCCGGAGCCGGGCGAGGCGCGGCGCGCGATCCTGGACACGTACACGAAGGAGCACTCCGCCGAGTACCAGGCGCAGGCGGTCATCGACCTGGCGCGGCGGCTGCGGGAGCGGACGGGTCCGACGGAGAAGATCCGCTCGATCGTGCTGCACACCAGCCACCACACGCACCAGGTGATCGGTTCGGGTTCGGGCGACCCGCAGAAGTACGACCCGACGGCGAGCCGCGAGACGCTGGACCACTCGGTGCCGTACATCTTCGCGGTGGCGCTGGAGGACGGGGTCTGGCACCACGAGCGGTCCTACGCCCCCGAGCGGGCGCAGCGGCCGGGGACGGTGGAGCTGTGGCAGCGAATCTCCACGGTGGAGGACCCGGAGTGGACCCGCCGCTACCACGACCCGGACCCGGAGCGGCGGGCGTTCGGCGGGCGGGCGGTGGTGACGCTGGTGGACGGCACGGTGATCGAGGACGAGCTCGCGGTGGCCGACGCGCATCCGGCGGGGGCCCGGCCGTTCGACCGTCCGGGGTATGTGGCGAAGTTCCGGACGCTGGCGGAGGGCATCGTGGCGGCCGGGGACCAGGACCGGTTCCTGGCGGCGGCCGAGGGGCTCGCGGAGCTGCCGCCGGAGGGGCTCGACGCGCTGTTCCCGGCCGTGGACACGGAGGCGGTCGCGGCCTTCGACGCGGGGCTCCCGAAGGGACTGTTCTGATGCCGCACACACGTCTGATGCTGCACACCCGGACCACGCCCGCCGCCCGGCGCCGCGCGTTCCGCGAACAGCTGGCCTCCGGGCGGCTGGTGCGGATGCCGGGCGCGGTCAACCCGTACTCGGCACGGCTGATCCAGGAGGCCGGGTTCGAGGCGGTGTATCTCTCGGGTGCGGTCCTCGCCGCCGAACTCGCCCTCCCCGACATCGGGTTGACGTCGTCGACCGAGATCGCCGCGCGGGCCCAGCAGATCGCGCGGGTGACGGATCTGCCCGCCCTGATCGACGCGGACACCGGTTTCGGTGAGCCCATGAACGCGGCGCGCACCGTGCAGTTGATGGAGGACGCGGGGCTCGCGGGGCTCCATCTGGAGGACCAGGTCAACCCGAAGCGGTGCGGCCATCTGGACGGGAAGACGCTCGTGGGGCGTGCGGAGATGGTCCGCAAGGTGCGGGCCGCCGTGGACGCCCGCCGCGATCCGGACTTCCTGCTGATGGCCCGTACGGACGCCCGGGGGCCCGAGGGGCTGAAGGAGGCGATCGACCGTGCGAAGGCGTACGTGGACGCGGGCGCCGATGCCGTATTCCCCGAAGCGCTCGCGGACGAGGGCGAGTTCGAGGCGTTCCGGGCGGCGGTGGACGTACCGCTGCTGGCCAACATGACCGAGTTCGGCAAGGGCCCCCTGCTGGACGCGGCGGCCCTGGAGAACCTCGGCTACAACATCGCGCTCTACCCCGTCACCCTCTTCCGTCTCGCCATGGGCGCGGTGGAGGACGGTCTGCGCACGCTGGCGGCCGACGGCACCCAGCAGGCCCTGCTTCCCCGGATGCAGACCCGCTCACGGCTCTACGACGTGCTCGGTTACGAGGAGTACGGCGCGTTCGACTCGGCGGTCTTCGACTTCACGCTGCCGCCCGGCGCCTGAGACACCCGCCCGGACAGCCCGGCGCCCGGGACGCGCCCGCAGGACCCTGATCCGCCCGGCCGGCCATCGCTCCGGCCGGGCGCCCACCCCGCACACCACCCCTCCCTTCCGCATGCCCGGAGGTCCACCATGTCCGCACCCGCACCCGCCACGGCCACCCCCGAGATCCACCGGGGTCTCGCCGGGGTGGCCGTCGACACCACCGCCATCTCCACCGTCATCCAGGAGACCAACTCCCTTACCTATAGGGGCTATCCGGTCCAGGACCTGGCCGCCCGCCGCTCCTTCGAGGAGGTCGCGTACCTGCTTTGGTACGGGGAGCTGCCCGACGCCACCGAGCTGCGCGCCTTCGAGGCCCGTGAGCGCGCGCTCCGGCCGCTGGACCGTACGACGGCGGAGTTGCTGGCCCGGCTGCCGGAGACCTGCCACCCGATGGACGTGCTGCGCACGGCGGTGAGCTTCTTCGGCTCCGAGGACCCCACCGAGGAGGACGACAGCGTCGCCGCCCACCACGCCAAGTCCCTCGCTCTGCTGGCCAGGTTGCCGGTCGTCGTCGCGGCCGATCACCGCAGGCGGCACGGGCTCGCCCCGATCCCGCCGGACCCGTCGCTCGGGTACGCGGAGAACTTCTTCCACATGTGCTTCGGGAGCGTGCCGGACCCCGAGGTGGTGCACTGCTTCGAGGTCTCGCTGATCCTCTACGCCGAACACAGCTTCAACGCCTCGACGTTCACCGCCCGGGTCGTCACCTCCACCCTCTCCGACCTCTACAGCGCGGTGACGGCGGCGATCGGCGCACTGAAGGGCCCGCTGCACGGCGGCGCCAACGAGGCCGTGATGCACATGCTGAACGAGATCGGCGACCCGGACCGGGCCGAGGCGTGGCTCGACGAGGCGCTGGCGGCCAAGCGGAAGATCATGGGGTTCGGCCACCGGGTCTACCGGCACGGCGACTCCCGCGTACCGATCATGCAGGAGGCCACCGACCGGCTGGTGGCGCGGGCGGGCGACCCGGACGTGACCCGGCTGGCAACCCTGCACGCCGCGCTCCGCCACGCCATGATCAGCCGCAAGGGCATCCACCCCAATCTGGACTACCCCGCCGGGCTCGCGTACCACCTGATGGGGTTCGACATCGCGGCCTTCACGCCGATCTTCGTGATGAGCCGGATCACCGGGTGGACCGCGCACATCAGCGAGCAGCTCGAACACAACGCGCTGATCCGCCCGCTCGGCGTCTACAACGGGCCCGAGCAGCGGCCGGTCCCGGCGCACACACCCGGCTGACCTCCCCGGCGCACATCCCGCCCGCCCTCCTTATTGCATATAATGTGCAGTTGCATAAGGAGGGCAGGTCTGCTCACTGAGAGCGCCCCGCCCGTCGGCCTCTCACCCCTCGGAGCAGCCCTGTGCGCACCGCCGACATCCGCAGCCGGTTCCTGGACCACTTCGCCGCGCGCGGCCACACCGTCGTGCCCAGCGCACCGCTGCCCACGCCCGACCCGACGCTGCTGTTCGTCAACGCGGGCATGGTGCCGTTCAAGCCCTATCTGACCGGTGAGCTGGCCGCACCCTGGCCCCGGGCGGCCAGTGTGCAGAAGTGTGTGCGGACGCTGGACATCGAGGAGGTCGGCCGCACCACCCGGCACGGTTCGTTCTTCCAGATGAACGGCAACTTCTCGTTCGGCGACTACTTCAAGCGGGAAGCGATCGAGCACGCCTGGGAGCTGTCGACCACCCCGCTCTCCGGCGGCGGCTTCGGGCTCGACCCCGGCCGGATCTGGGTGACCGTCCACCACACCGACGCCGAGGCGCGGGCCATCTGGCGGCAGGTGTCCGGGCTGCCGGAACGCCGGATCGTGGACCGGGGCGACGAGGACAACTTCTGGTCGATGGGGGTGCCGGGGCCGTGCGGCCCGTGTTCGGAGCTGTACTACGACCGGGGTCCGGCGCTGGGGCGCGAGGGCGGCCCCGAGGTCGACGAGGACCGGTACATGGAGTTCTGGAACCTCGTCTTCATGCAGTACGAGCGGGGCGAGGGCACCGGGAAGACCGGCTATCCGATCCTCGGTGAGCTGCCCCGCCGCAACATCGACACCGGCATGGGCCTGGAGCGGATGGCGACCCTGCTCCAGGGGGTCGACAACCTGTACGAGATCGACGAGACCCGCCCCGTACTGGACCGGGCGGCCGAGCTGGCCGGGGTGCGGTACGGGGCGGACGCCGAGTCCGACGTACGGCTGCGGGTCGTCGCGGACCATGTGCGTACGGCTCTGATGCTGCTGGCCGACGGTACGGTCCCCGGCAACGAGGGCGGCGGCTATGTGCTGCGGCGCGTCCTGCGCCGGGCGGTCCGCTCGATGCGGCAGCTCGGCTTCCACGACCCGGCGCTGCCCGAACTGCTGCCGGTCGCCCGGGACTGCATGGCGGCGAGCTATCCGGAGGTGGCCGAGTCGTATCCCCGCATCCTGGATCGGGCGGGTGGTGAGGAGGAGGCGTTCCGGGCCACGCTGCGCCAGGGGACGACGGTCCTGGACACGGCGGTGGCCGAGGTGAAGCGGAGCGGGAGCCGTTCGCTGCCCGGGGCGCAGGCGTTCCTGCTCCACGACACCTACGGCTTCCCCATCGACCTCACCCTGGAGATGGCCGCCGAGCAGGGCGTGGAGGTGGACCGGGAGGGGTTCACCGCGCTGATGACCGCCCAGCGCGAGCGGGCCCGCGCCGATGCCCGGGCCCACAAGGCGGGCGGCGGCGCGGACACCGCCGCCCTGCGCACGGTCCTGGACGCGGAGGGCCCGACCGACTGGCGGGCCTGGGAGACGCTGACCACCGATTCCCGGGTGCTGGCGGTGCTCGGTCCGCGGGGGCCGGTGCCGGTGGCGTCGGCCGGGGAGATCGTCACCGTCGTCCTGGACCGCTCACCGTTCTACGCCGAGTCCGGCGGCCAGGAGAGCGACGCCGGGCAGCTGACCGGCGCCTCCCTCTCCGCCGAGGTCCTGGACGTCCAGCGCCCGCTGCCCGGCCTCATCGCCCACCAGGTGCGGGTCACGGCGGGCGAGCTGGCCGCCGGGGACTCCGTACGGGCGGCCGTGGACCCGGAGTGGCGGCTCGGCGCGCGCCAGGCGCACTCCGGCACACACGTCCTGCACGCGGCGCTCCGCGAGGTGCTGGGCCCGAACGCGTTGCAGTCCGGCT
This sequence comes from Kitasatospora albolonga, assembly GCA_002082585.1. Classification (NCBI taxonomy): domain Bacteria; kingdom Bacillati; phylum Actinomycetota; class Actinomycetes; order Kitasatosporales; family Streptomycetaceae; genus Kitasatospora; species Kitasatospora albolonga. Next base: position 7,129,285 of record CP020563.1, on the reverse strand, counting down.
CCTACAACCGTCCCGGCCACCTCCGCCTGGACTTCCCGTGGCGCGGGGCGCTCTCCCCCGAGACCCGCAGCGAGGTGGAGGAGGCCGCCAACCGGGCGCTGCGCCGGGACCTGCCGGTGGGGGTGCGGTGGATGACCCTGCCGGAGGCGAAGGAGCTGGGGGCGCTGGCGCTGTTCGACGAGACGTACGGGGAGAAGGTCCGGGTCGTCGAGATCGGCGGGGCCTGGTCGCGGGAGCTGTGCGGCGGCACCCATGTGGAGCACGCCTCGCAGGTCGGGGTGATCGCGCTGACGGCGGAGTCCTCGGTGGGCGCGGGCACCCGCCGTCTGGAGGCCGCCGTGGGCGTCGAGGGGTTCGGCTATCTCGCCCGGGAACGGGACCTGGTGGCCCGGATCGCCGAGCAGGTCCAGGCTCCGCGCACCGAGCTGCCCGAGCGGATCGGCGGTCTCCTCCAGCGGCTCAAGGCCGCCGAGCGCGAGAACAAGCAGCTCCGGCAGCACGCCACAACGGCCCGGGCGGCGGAGCTGGCCGCCGGAGCGGTGGACGCGGACGGCGTGCTCGTGGTGACGGCGACCGCCGAGGGCGGGGCGGACGCGGCCCGCACTCTGGCCCTGGCGGTACGGGACCGGCTCCCGGCCGGACGGCCCGGCACCGTGGCGGTGGGCGCGGCGACCGGCAGCGGCGCGGCGGTCGTCGTGGCGACCAACGACGCCGCCCGGCAGCGCGGGCTGCACGCGGCGAAGCTGGTGAAGCGGCTGCTGGACGGCCGGGGCGGCGGCTCCGCCGAGGTGGCCCAGGGCGGCGGCACACCGGCGGACCGGCTGGCGGAGACGCTGGGCGCGCTGGACCGGCTGGTCGCGGAGAGCTGAACCCGGCCGAAAGGGATGATCCACTCCGTGATGCGCGTTGTATCCGGTGGTGTCCGGCTCATCCATCGAGCCGGACCCCGCGGAGAAGGCTGGAGGCGGCACTGTGCACGGTGAGTACAAGGTTCCCGGCGGCAAGCTGGTCGTGGTGGACCTGGAGGTGGAGGGCGGGGCGCTGCGGAACGTCCGCGTCGCCGGGGACTTCTTCCTCGAACCGGACGAGGCGATCCTCGCGATCGACGCGGCGCTGGAGGGCGCCCCGGCCAACACGGACACCGCCGGGCTCGCGGCCCGGATCGAGGCGGCGCTGCCCGACTCCACGGTGATGCTCGGGCTGAGCGCGGAGGGGGTCGCCACCGCCGTACGCCGGGCGCTGGCGCAGGCCACGGAGTGGAGCGACTACGACTGGCAGCTGATCCACGACGCGCCCCAGTCGCCCGCGCTGCACATGGCGCTGGACGAGGTGATCACGGCCGAGGTGGCGGCGGGGGTGCGGCCGCCGACGCTGCGGGTCTGGGAGTGGGACTCCCCCGCCGTGATCATCGGCAGCTTCCAGTCGCTGCGCAACGAGGTCGACCCGGCGGGTGCGGAGCGGCACGGCGTGGACGTCGTACGCCGGATCTCCGGCGGCGGCGCGATGTTCGCGGAGCCCAGCTCGACCATCACGTACTCGCTGGCCGTCCCGCAGGCGCTGGTCTCCGGGCTCTCCTTCGCCGACAGCTACGCCTATCTGGACGACTGGGTCCTCGAAGCCCTCGCGGACATGGGCATCAGGGCCTGGTACCAGCCGCTCAACGACATCGCCACCGAGGTCGGCAAGATCGCCGGGGCGGCGCAGAAGCGGGTGGTGGGGCCCGACGGCGGGCCGGGGGCCGTGCTGCACCACGTGACGATGGCGTACGACATCGACGCGGACAAGATGCTGGAGGTCCTGCGCATCGGCAAGGAGAAGCTGTCGGACAAGGGCACCCGGTCGGCGAAGAAGCGCGTCGACCCGCTGCGGCGGCAGACCGGGCTGCCCCGCGAGACCGTGATCGAGCGGATGATCGATTCGTTCCGCAGGCGCCACGGGCTGTCCGCCGGGAGGGTGACGGCCGCCGAGCTGGCCCGCGCCGAGGAGCTCGTACGGACGAAGTTCGCGACGCCGGAGTGGACGGCCCGGGTGCCGTAGGTCCTTCCCCGCGGGCCCGCATACTGGGACGCATGGACAGGTCGGCGTCGGGCTCCGGGGGGCGGGAACGGCTCGGCAGGGCGCTGTTCTCCCGGGTGGCGGGTCCTTCGGGGCCGGAGAACCGGGCCCGTATCCACGGCACGCCCGGCCCCCGCTGGTTCGGCCCGGACCGGCCGGTGCGGCGGGTGCACGGGGACGCGTCCATGTTCATCGGCGGGCTGCGCGCCCTGCTCCTCCAGTCGCTGCACCCCCTCGCGATGGCCGCCGTCGCGGACCACTCGGGGTTCCGGGGCGATCCGTGGGGGCGGCTCCAGCGGACCAGCACCTTCCTGGCGGTGACCACGTTCGGGACGGCCGAACACGCCCAGGAGGCGGTGGACCGCGTACGGGCCGTGCACGAGCGGGTGCGGGGCCTCGCGCCCTCCGGGGAGCCGTACCACGCGGCCGATCCGCATCTGCTGTGCTGGGTGCACATCGCGGAGGTGGACAGCTTCCTCCGCGCCCACCAGCGGTACGGGGCACGGCCGTTGGACGGGGCCGGGTGCGACGGCTACATCCACGACATGGCGACCGTGGCCCGCGCGCTCGGAGTCCCCGACCCGCCGCACGACCGGGGAGAGCTGGCCGCCCGCATCGCCGCCTACCGCCCGGAGCTGCGCGCCACCGAGGCGGCCCTGGACGCGGCCCGCTTCATCCTGCTGCGTCCACCGCTGCCCTGGCCCGCCCGTCCCCCGTACGCCGTACTCGCCGCCAACGCCGTGTCCGCGCTGCCGCCATGGGCCCGGGAGCCGCTGCGGCTGCCCCGGGTGCCGGGCGTCGAGGAGGTCTGCGTACGGCCCGCCGGGAAGGCCCTGACCAGGACCGTCCGGTGGGCGATGACCCCGCCCGCGGAGGTATGAGCACCGCCCGGGTGGCGGGGGCCGCCGATGGCAGGACGATGGAAGGGACCGTACGCAGGGGGGCTCACGGCGGGAGACCCCCATGGCACGCAGCGCATCGACCGGCGTACTCGTGGTGGGCGCCGGTCCGGTCGGCCTGACGCTCGCCGCCGGGCTGCGGAGCTCCGGTGTCTCCTGCCGGATCGTGGACCGCCTCCCGGCCCGGCTGCCGTACGCCAGAGCGGTGGGTGTCCAGCCGCGCACCCTGGAGCTCTTCGACCGGATGGGGCTGGTGCGGGACGTGCTGGACGCGGCGGTCCCGATGCGCGGACAGCTGACGTACGAGAACGGGGTGGCGCTGGGCCGCGTCGACCTGGTCCTGCCGCCCGAGGTGCCGTACGGCTTCGCCGCGCTGCCGCAGTACGAGACGGAACGCCTCCTGGAGGAGCACCTCGGGCGGTACGGCACCGGCGTCGAGCGCTCGACCGAGCTGGTGGCGTTCGCCCAGGACCCGGCCGGGGTGACGAGCCGGGTGAGGACGGCGTCCGGGGCCGAGGAGGAGGTCAGGTCCCGGTTCCTGGTGGGGTGCGACGGGGCGCACAGCCTGGTCCGCAAGGGGCTCGGGCTCACCTTCGAGGGCGGTGCGTTCCCCGAGGAGTACATGCTCGCCGATGTGGAGGTGGGCTGGGGGCTGGAGCCCGGGTACGGGGTGCGGTCGATGCACCGGGGCGAGGACGGCGCGGTCGACGACCTGCTGGTCTGCATCCCGCTGCCGGGGAAGGGCCGCTACCGGATGTCGATGCTGGTGCCGCCGGAGCTGTCAGCCGCCCGGGAGTCTTCCGGTGACGGCGACGGGGTGGCGCACGGCCTCGAAGGCGGCACGGCCCCCGCCCTCTCCGACATCCAGAAGGTGCTGGACCGGCTGGCCCCGGAGCCGGTCACCGCGTCGGCGCTGCGCTGGTCGTCGGTGTTCCGGATCAGCCACCGGCTGGTGGACCGGTACGGGGAGGGCCGGGTGTTCGTCGCCGGGGACGCGGCGCACATCCATCCGCCGACCGGCGCGCAGGGCATGAACACCGGGGTCCAGGACGCCGGAAACCTGGCGTGGAAGCTGGCCCTGGCCCTCGACGGCGCGGCGCACCCGCGTCTGTTGGCCAGTTACGACGCGGAACGGCACCCGGTGGGCGAGGAAGTGGTGGGCCGGACGGTCCGGCATGCCGCCGAGGGCGTCCAGGCCGACCCCACGGAGCCGCGGACGCTGCTGCTCCGCGAGGCCCAGCTCCTGGTCGGCCACCGGGAGAGCCCGGTCGTGACTCCGCTGCCCGAGGCCGACGGGGCCGCGCTCCGGCCCGGCGACCGGGCCCCGGACTGCGGCGGTCTCACCGGGGACATCGCCGCGTATCCGGTGCGGCTGTTCGACCTGCTGCGCGGGCGCGGGCACGTCCTGCTGGTGTACGGGGACCACCCGGCCGGTGATACGCCCGCCGATCTCGCCGCGGCGGCACGGGAGGTGACCGGGGGCCGGATGGAGACGTACCGCATCCTGCCCGCCGGTGCCTCGCACGAGCCGATGGGCATCCCCCATCACCACGACAGCCGGGGCGAGTTCGCGCAGCAGTACGGGGCGGACGAGGGCGCGGCGTTCGCCGTACGCCCGGACGGCTGCCTGACGGCCCGTCTCCAGCCGCCCACCGTAGGGGCGTTGAAGGAGGCGCTGGGAAAGGTCTTCGCTCCGTGAAGGCTGCCGTCGCGGTCATTCCACCGTGACCACGACCGAGTGCCAGCCGCTCGCCCCGTCCGGGACGGTCTTGGTGCGCTTCTCGGTCTGGACCTCGCCCGTGCCGTCGGTGGCGCGGACGGTGAGGGTGTGGCCGCCGGGGGTGGCCTTCCAGGGGTAGGACCACTGGCGCCAGGTGTCAATGCTGGTCCGCTCGGCGAGCTGGGCCGGGCGCCACGGGCCGTCGTCGACGCGGATCTCGACCTTGTCGATCCCCCGGTGCTGGGCCCAGGCCACCCCGGCGACCATGACCGTCCCGGCCCCGGGGCGGCCGAAGGGCTTGGGGGTGTCGATCCGGGACTGGGTCTTGACCGGGGCCCGGCGGGCCCACTTGCGCTTCACCCAGTACGCGTCGTGGTCCGCGAAGGTGGTGAGCTCGATTTCCTCGATCCACTTGCAGGCCGAGACGTACCCGTACAGTCCGGGCACCAGCATGCGCACGGGGAAGCCGTGGACGAAGGGGAGCGGTTCGCCGTTCATGCCGACGGCGAGCATGGCGTCCCGGCCGTCCATGACGTCCTCGACGGGGGTGCCGAGGGTCATGCCGTCCACCGAGCGGGCGATGATCTGGTCCGCCTTCCCGCCCCGGGAAGGCGGTCTGACGCCCGCCTCCTTGAGCAGGTCGGCCAGGCGGACGCCGATCCACCGGGCGTGGCCGATGTAGGGGCCACCGACCTCGTTGGAGACACAGCAGAGGGTGATCTCGCGTTCGATCAGGGGGCGGTTCAGCAGGTCCCGGTAGGTGAGCTCCAGGTCCCGGCGTACGCCCCTGCCGTGGATGCGCAGCCGCCAGGTGTTCGCGTCGACCTTGGGGATCACCAGGGCGGTGTCCACGCGGTAGAACGTACCGGCGGGGGTGGTGAAGGGGCTGATGCCGGGGACGCGCAGCCGTGCCCCGGCCGGGACCGGCTTGGCGGGCGAGGCCGGGGCGGGGAGCGTCACGGCGTTGCGGGAGGCGACGGCGTCCTGGGCGCTTTGGCCGTTGAGGGTCCGGCCGACCGCCCCCGCCGCCGTGGAGGCGACGGCAGCGGCGGTGGCGGCGATCAGGAAGCCCCGCCGGTCCCAGCCGCCCTCCTCGTCCCGTGAGTACGCGCGCGGGACGGTGAGCCTGCCGACGAGGACGTACAGCAGGACCGCCCCGGCCACCGCGCCGGCCAGCGACGGGAGCCCGTCGGCGAGGCCGGTGGAGTCGGGGCGGCTGACGGCGGCGGCAGCGCCGACCACGCCGAAGGCCAGGACGGCGGCGGAGCCCGTACGGCGGTGGCGCAGCGCCAGCACACCGACGGCGAGGGCGAGGAGGGCGAGCGTGATGACGATGCCGAGCTGGAGGACGAACTTGTCGTTCTCGCCGAAGGTCCGGATCGCCCAGTCCTTCACCCCGGCAGGCGTCCGGTCGATGGCCGCCCCGCCGACCGCCGTCACGGGGCTCGCCTCGGGTCTGACGGCCGCCGAGACGAGTTCGGCGGTGGCCAGGGCGGCGAATCCGGCGAGCAGGCCGCTCAGGGCGGCGAGCGCGCCGCGGGTCAGGGCTGTGCGTGTGATCCTCACGGTCGTCATTCGGAGCCGTGGGGCGGGCGGATTGCCCCTTCACCCGAACGGCATGGGCGCCGACACGCGAACCGCCCCGACGGGCGCGGGGCCTGCCGGGGCGGAACGGAGTCGCGCGACGGGGTCTCCCCCGCCCCTCACCTCAGGCGAGGCTCGCGATCGCCTTGTTGAACGTGGCGGACGGGCGCATGATCGCCTCGGCCTTGGCCGGGTCGGGCTGGTAGTAGCCGCCGATCTCGGCCGGGGAGCCCTGCACCGCGATCAGCTCGGCGACGATGGTCTCCTCCTGCTCGGCCAGGGTCTTGGCGAGCGGCGCGAACGCCTCGGCGAGCTTGGTGTCGTCGGTCTGCTGCGCCAGCTCCTGGGCCCAGTAGAGGGCCAGGTAGAAGTGGCTGCCGCGGTTGTCGATGCCACCGAGGCGGCGGCTCGGGGACTTGTCCTCGTTGAGGAAGGTGCCCGTGGCGCGGTCCAGGGTGTCGGCGAGGACCTGGGCCCGCGCGTTGTCCGTGGTGGTGGCCAGGTGCTCGAAGCTGACCGCGAGGGCCAGGAACTCACCCAGGCTGTCCCAGCGGAGGTAGTTCTCCTTGACGAGCTGCTGGACGTGCTTGGGGGCCGAGCCGCCCGCGCCGGTCTCGAAGAGGCCGCCGCCGTTCATCAGCGGGACGACGGAGAGCATCTTGGCGCTGGTGCCCAGCTCCAGGATCGGGAAGAGGTCCGTCAGGTAGTCACGGAGCACGTTGCCGGTGACGGAGATGGTGTCCTCGCCGCGGCGGATGCGCTCCAGGGAGAAGGCGGTGGCCTCTTCCGGGGTCTTGATCGAGATGTCCAGGCCGTCGGTGTCGTGGTCGGCGAGGTACGTGGTGACCTTGGCGATCAGGTTGGCGTCGTGCGCGCGGCCCTCGTCCAGCCAGAAGACGGCCGGGGTGCCGGTGGCGCGGGCGCGGGTGACGGCGAGCTTGACCCAGTCCTGGATCGGGGCGTCCTTGGTCTGGCACATCCGGAAGATGTCACCGGCGCCGACGGCCTGCTCCAGCACGACGTTGCCGTCCGTGTCGACAACGCGGACGGTGCCGGTGGCGGCGATCTCGAAGGTCTTGTCGTGGCTGCCGTACTCCTCGGCCTTCTGCGCCATCAGACCGACGTTGGGCACCGAGCCCATGGTGGCGGGGTCGAAGGCGCCGTTGGCGCGGCAGTCGTCGATGACGACCTGGTAGACACCGGCGTAGCTGCTGTCCGGGAGGACGGCGATGGTGTCGGCCTCGTTGCCGTCCGGGCCCCACATGTGGCCCGAAGTGCGGATCATGGCGGGCATGGAGGCGTCCACGATGACGTCGCTGGGGACGTGCAGGTTGGTGATGCCCTTGTCGGAGTCGACCATCGCGAGGGCGGGGCCCTCGGCGAGCTCGGCCTCGAAGGACGCCTGGATCTCGGCGCCGACGCCCGGCAGGGAGTCCAGGCCCTTGAGGATGCCGCCCAGGCCGTCGTTGGGGGTGAGGCCGGCGGCGGCGAGCTGGTCGCCGTACTTGGCGAAGGTGTTCGGGAAGAAGGCGCGGACCGCGTGGCCGAAGATGATCGGGTCGGAGACCTTCATCATGGTGGCCTTGAGGTGCACGGAGAAGAGCACGCCCTCGGCCTTGGCGCGGGCGACCTGCGCGGTGAAGAACTCGCGCAGCGCGGCGACGCGCAGGACGGCCGCGTCCACGACCTCGCCCTTGAGGACGGGTACGGACTCGCGGAGCACGGTGGTGGTGCCGTCGTCGCCGTGCAGCTCGATCCGGAGCGAGCCGTCCTCGGCGATGACCGCGGACTTCTCGGTGGAGCGGAAGTCGTCGGCGCCCATGGTGGCGACGTTCGTCTTCGAGTCGGCCGTCCAGGCGCCCATGCGGTGCGGGTGGGCCTTGGCGTAGTTCTTGACGGAGGCGGGGGCGCGGCGGTCGGAGTTGCCCTCGCGCAGCACCGGGTTCACGGCGCTGCCCTTGACCTTGTCGTACCGGGCGCGCACGTCCTTGTCCGCGTCCGTCCGCGGGTCGTCCGGGTAGTCCGGAAGCGCGTAGCCCTGCCCCTGGAGCTCCGCGATCGCGGCCTTGAGCTGCGGGATCGACGCCGAGATGTTCGGCAGCTTGATGATGTTCGCGCCGGGCGTCCTGGCCAGCTCGCCGAGCTCGGCGAGTGCGTCATCGATACGCTGCTCGGCCTTGAGGTGCTCCGGGAAACTGGCGATGATCCGTCCCGCGAGGGAGATGTCACGGCGCTCCACCGTGACGCCTGCGGTCGAGGCGTACGCCTCGATCACGGGCAGGAGGGAATAGGTCGCCAGGGCAGGGGCCTCGTCGGTGTGCGTATAGATGATGGTCGAGTCAGTCACCGGGTGCTCCGCTCCACGTCTGCAACATTGCTTGACATCAAGATATCTCGTCGCCGCCCATGGCTCCACAAGGCCCCCGCACGGCTTTACTGTCCGTACGGGCTCCGGTGTGCTCGGTGTACCTCCGGGTTACGGGGCCGGGGGCCGGTGCTCGTACCAGCGCAGGTCGTCCTCAAGCTGGGCCGCCAGGGCGATCAGCCGCTCCTCGCCGCGGGAGGGGCCGAGCAGCTGGGCGCCGACGGGGAGGCCGGAGCGGGTGAAACCGGCGGGGACGCTGATGCCGGGCCAGCCGAGGACGTTCCACGGCCAGGCGTAGGGGCAGGCGGCGGCCATGGTGACGTCGGTGCGCCAGGCGCTGAGGCGGTCGAAGGTGCCGATACGGGGCGGGGGTGCGGCGGTCGTCGGGGTGAGGAGGACGTCGTACGTGTCGAAGAGGGCACCGATCCGGCGGTGCTGGCGCACCTCGCGGGCGCGGGCGGCCCGGACCACCCGGCCGCCGAGCCGCGTCCCGGTCCGCAGGGCGCTGCGGGTGCGCGGGTCGAGGAGGGCCGGTTCGGGGTGGCGGGCGGCGAACTCGGCGATGCCGGTGGTGGCGCGGGGGACGAAGGCGAGGCCGATCAGCCCGTAGCGGGGGCGGGCCTCCTCGACGTGGTGGCCGAGCCGGGCCAGGGTCTCGGCCAGCGCGGCGACGGCCCGGCGCACCTCGGGGTCCGGTCCGGCGCCGGTCAGGGTGAGCGGGGGGCGCCAGGCGAGGGCGATGCGGAGGCGGCCGGGGTCCCGGCGGGCGGCGTCCGAGGCGCGGACGGCGGGCGGGCGGTGGAGGTCGCCGGGGTGCGCGCCGGAGGCCGCGTCCAGCAGGAGCGCGGCGTCGGCCACCGTACGGGCGAGCGGGCCGTTGACGGTGAGGCCCTGGAAGGCGTCGTGGTGCGGGTGGACGGAGACCCGGCCGCGCTGGGGCTTGATGCCGACGAGGTGCGTCCAGGCTGCGGGGATGCGGACGGACCCGGCGCCGTCCGAGCCGAGGGCGGCGGGGACCAGGCCCGCGGCGACGGCGGCGGCCGATCCGCCGGAGGAGCCGCCGGGGGTGTGGGCGGTGTTCCAGGGGTTGCGGGTGGCGCCGAAGGCGGGGCCCTCGGTGAACGGCCACTGGCCCAGTTCGCAGGAGTTGGTCTTGCCGACGACGACGGCCCCGGCGGCGCGCAGCCTGCGGACCGCCTCGCTGTCGGCGGTGGCCGGGGGCCGCTCGCCGTCGCAGCCGAAGTGCGTGGGCAGGCCCGCCACATCGGTGTCGTCCTTGACCGCGACCGGGACGCCCAGCAGCGGCAGCCGCTCCCCCGCCGCCAGCCTGCGGTCGGCCTCCGCGGCCTCCGCGAGGGCGGCCTCGGCCCGCAGATGACGGAAGGCGTTGAGGGTGGTCCGGCTCGCCTCGATCCGGGCGAGGGCGTCGGCGACGAGCGCGGTGGAGGTGGTGGCGGATGCGGCGAGCAGGCGCGCGCTCTCCGCCAGCCCGGGCATCGGCTCCGGGGTGGGCCTGGAGGGCGAAGGGCGCTCGGAGTGGGGTCGTACGGCCGGACCGGTCTGCTCGGTGGGCTCCGCTGAGGACATGGGCGTGCCGCCTCCCTCGTGGCCGTGGGGCCGCCCGGTCGTCCCGGCCGCCGCCCACAGGTACTTACTGGAGGGTAACGAGGAGTGGGAGGTCGCTCAAGCGTTCCGGTGCGGCGAGTGACCGGAGGCGGGAGCCGATGGCGCGTCCGGTGGCGGGGGTCGGCGGTGGGTCCGGCTGTGGGTCCGGCGGCTCTCCGTGACCGGAAGCCCGGCCCGTACGTGACCCTGCGTAGGCGTACCGGGCGCCGCCCGCCTCCCCGGCGTACGCTCAAAGGAACGGACGGACGGTCCGGATCGCATGCCCGGAGCGGGCCCGCACAGCGGCCCTGGCCAAGGAGGCGACGACGTGAGCGGACACCGTTGGGCCGCACGGGCCGCCGCGGGGGCGGCGGCCGTCGCCCTCACCGTGACGGGCGGCGCGGTCGCGCAGGCCGACGACGACATCGCCTCGCTCGGCGCCGAACAGATCGCGGACCGCTCGCGCGAGGCCCTGCTCGGGGTCTCCTCTCTGCATCTGAGCGCGCGGGGAAGCGTCGGCGGGAGCGGCGAGCGGATGAGCATCGATCTCACGCTCGACCGGGAGGGCAACTGCGCGGGCGGGGTCGACACGGGCGAGGACGGGTCCGTGGAGATCGTGAAGCGCGCCGACGACGTCTGGCTGAAGCCGGACAAGGCGTTCTGGGAGACCCATGTCCCCATCGGCGGCTCCACGTTCGACGCGATCCTCGACGGCCGGTACATGAAGGCGAAGGCGGACGACCCCCGGCTGCTGACGGTGACCGAGGTCTGCGATCTCGACACCTTCCGCGAGCTGCTCGCGGACAACCCCGACGCGGCCGACCGGGGCACGCTGACGAAGGGCGCGGAGACCGAGGTGAACGGCGCCCCGGTCGTCCCGGTGACCCGCGCGCAGGGCGACGAGCGGCTGACGGTGTACGTGGCCACCGAGGGCGAGCCGTACCCGGTGCGGATCACGGCGGACGGGCCGGACGAGAAGGGGACGGTGGACTTCTCCGGCTTCGACCGGCCGGTGCCGGACACGACTCCGTCGGCGGACGAGACAGTGGATGTGACGGCTCTGCTGGGGCGCAGCGTCAAACCGGTGTGAATCCCGGGCGGCCTCAGCCGGTCAGGGCGGGGATGATCTCGGAGCCGTACGCGTCGATCGTCGCCTCCTTGGCGTCGTGCATGTTGTAGACGGCGAACTGGTCGACGCCGAGCTCCTTCAGGTGGCGCAGCTTCTCGATGTGCGCCTCGGCGGGGCCCAGCAGGCAGAACCGGTCGACGATCTCGTCCGGGACGAAGGCGGTGTCCGGGTTGCCGGTGCGGCCGTGGTGGCTGTAGTCGTAGCCGGAGCGGCCCGCGATGTACGCGGTGAGCGCCTCGGGCACCAGGCCGGAGTGCTCGCCGTAGCGGGCGACCAGGTCGGCGACGTGGTTGCCGACCATGCCGCCGAACCAGCGGCACTGCTCACGGGCGTGGTCGAGGTCGTCGCCCACGTAGGCGGGGGCGGCGACGCAGATGGTGACGGAGTCCGGGTCGCGTCCGGCGTCGGACGCCGCGTCCCGTACCGCCTTGATCATCCACTCGGTGAGGAAGGGGTCGGCGAGCTGGAGGATGAAGCCGTCCGCCTTCTGTCCGGCCAGTGCGAGGGCCTTGGGCCCGTACGCCGCCATCCAGACCGGCAGCCGCCCGTCCTTCACCCACGGGATCTGCACCGGCTGTCCGTCGACCACGGCCTCCCGGCCCTCGGCGAGGTCCCGGATGACGTCGATGGCCTCGCCGAGGCGGGCCAGCGTGTTGGGGCGGCGGCCCGCGACCCGCATCGCGGAGTCGCCGCGCCCGATCCCGCACACCGTGCGGTTGCCGTACATGTCGTTGAGGGTGGCGAAGGTGGAGGCGGTGACCTCCCAGGTGCGGGTGCCGGGGTTGGTGACCATGGGGCCCACGGTGAGGCGGTCGGTGTGCTCCAGGATGCGGCTGTAGATGACGAACGGCTCCTGCCAGAGCACCGCGGAGTCGAAGGTCCAGCCGTAGCGGAAGCCGTTGCGCTCGGCGCGGCGCATCAGGCCGACGACGGCCGATGCGGGCGGGTCGGTCTGGAGGACGAGTCCGAAGTCCATGGCGGATCTCCTAATCCAGGGGCACATGTGGTCCCGTGTCTCACGCGTGCTTCGGCCGTGGTGCCGCTTCTCACGCGCGCGTCGGCTTCGGCCTCGCGGGCGCCGGCCTCGTACGACACGCTGCCGAAGATCCTTCCATAACGGGGCATGCCGGGCCCTGTCCCGCCACGCCCCGGGGCGCGCGTCGTACGGGGGCACCCATCCTGGAGCACTTCCCGGGCCGGGGGAAGACCGCCGGGGCGGTCAGCCGCCGTCCCGGGGAGCCGTCCGGGCCAGATCGCGCGCCAGGGCCCGTTCCGCCTCGGTCAGGGGGACTTCCGGGCAGAGGCGTTCGGGGTGCCCCTCCGGCGGCGGCCGCAGGGGCCCTGGCTGCGGGGAGCCGGGCGGTGGCGGCCCGGGCGGTGGGGGCGGGCCCACGCCCGCCAGGCCGAGCCACATCCAGCCCGCCGCCGACAGCGAGCGGCCCAGCGCGGCGAGCAGGCGCCGTACGGCGGTCATCCGGGTACGCCCGCCAGGGCCGCCGGGGTCCGGGCCCGGTCGGCGGACCAGGTCCACAGGCCGGAGACCGCCCGCATGTCCAGGTCGTGGCCCTCGGTCCAGACGCGGGCCGCCGCCGTCAGGACCGACTGGCGGTCCGCCTCCCCGGTGCCCGGGCGGGCGGGCAGCAGGGGGGCCGCCGCGCTCGCGCCGAGGCGCACCGCGCGGTGGCGGCGGGCGAAGGCGGTGAGGGTCTGCCGGGGGCCCGCCTCGATCAGCAGGACGTCCTCGATCGCGAGGAGCTCCTCCAGGGCGTCCTTGAAGCGGACGGTGTCGGTGATCTGGCGGGCCCAGAAGCGCGGGTCGAGCGCCTCCTGAGCCCCCATCAGCGTCCCGGTGTAGCCGGAGTAGAGGGGCAGGACCGGTTCGCGCAGCGGGATGCGGCGGTAGTCGGCCTCGACCTGCTCGGCGGCCGGGGCCATGGCGGGCGAGTGGAACGGGCTGGAGGCGGGCACGTCCACGACGGTGAGCCCGTCGGCCCTGAGCCGTTCGCGGACCTCGGCCAGGGGTGCTGCGGGGCCCGCGAGCATCACCTGCTGGGCGGCGTTGACCGCGGCGACGACCACCTCACCGGTCAGATAGGGGCTCAGCCGCTCCTCGCTCGCGGCGACCGCGAGCATGCCGCCCTCGGGAATCCTGACCGCCTCGCGGACCCGGGACATCACCATGGAGACGGCGTCGCCCAGGGAGACCACCCCGGCCAGCGTCGCGGCGACCAGCTCGCCCGCGCTGTGGCCGAGCAGGGCGGCCGGGCGCACGCCCCAGCTCAGGACGAGCCTGCCGAGCGCGTAGTCGACGGCGAACAGCAGGGGCTGGGCCCGCCGTACGTCGTCCACGGGTATCCGGGGCGGGCCGGGGGTGAGCCAGTCCTCGCGGACCCGTCGGCCCTCCTCGCCCATGTGGGCGAAGACGGCGTCGACGGCGGCGGTGAAGACGGGGTCGCGGCGGTAGAGGCCGGTGGCCATGCCGGTGTGCTGGGAGCCCTGGCCCGGGAAGAGAAGGGCGATCTGGCGCGGCCGGCCGGTCTTCACCGGCCGTGCCTTGTGGACGCTCGCGGCGGCCAGCGCGGAGACGGCGACGGCGGCCCCGCGCACCGGGCCCGGCGGGGTGCCGCAGGGGACGGCGGTGGGCAGGGCGGGGAACGCCTCGCTGTGGGACCCGTCGAGCACGGAGAGCAGTTCGCCGCGCACCCGGGCCTCGTCCCGCTCGTCCCGGCCCGACCAGAGGAGCAGCCGGTGGCGGTCGGGGCCGGTCTCGCGGTGGCCGTGGGAGAGCGGGCGGACGGGCGGGAGGTCGTCGGGGCCGCCCGTCGTCAGGTCGAGCAGGCCGATGATCCGCTCGGAGTCGGCGACCGCCTCGGCGGCGCGGCGGACGGCGTGGACGGTGATGGTGCCGGGGTCCGGTTCGGCGAAGCCCGCGACGATGGCGAGGTCGGTGGTCCCGTCGTGCAGTTCGCGGGCGGCGCGGCGCAGGGCGCGGCCGGGGCTGCGTTCGGTGCGGATGGTGAAGCCCTCGTGGACGGAGGGAAGTTCGCGGGCGGGTCCGCCGATGTAGACGGCGGTGCGCACCGGCAGCCGGTCGAGCGGGCGGCCGAAGGCGCGGAGCACGGCCGAGAGGGCGGCGGGGGTGGCCACGAGCCGCTGCGGCTCGGCGGGCGAGGGGGCGTGGCCGGGGCTGACGACCAGCCTCCGGACGACCGCGCTGGACGAGGTGAGCGACATGTTCCCTCCTGCGGGGCGCGTGGGCCTGATGGGCGCATGGTCCTGATGAGCGCGTGGTCCTGATGAGCGGGGAGCCGGGCGGCCGGCCCGCCCGGGGGGATGTTCGGGCGGGCCGGCCGGGTCGGCGGTCCGGGTCAGGCCGTGGCGGTCTGTCCGGCGTTGACGAGGGCGAGGAGCGCCCTCGGGGTCTCGGCGTCGACCACGGCGTCGTCCGGTATCTCGATGCCGTACTCGCGCTGGATCTGGCCGATGACCTGGAGCAGGGCCAGGGAGTCGTAGCCGAGCTCCATGAAGGGGGTGTCGATGACGTCGCCGTCCAGGTCGACGCCCTCCTCCTCGCCCGCGCTCTCGCGGAGCATCCGGGTCAGATCGGCCAGGGTGACGGTCGTGGTGGTCGTGGTGGCGGTCATGGTGTGACGTCCTCTCGTCTGACGGGCGGTGGGCGGTGTGCGGTCGGGTGCGGGGGGTGGGCAGGGGGCCGGTGCGCGGTGGTCACGGCCGGCGGACGACAAGCGCGGAGTTGAATCCGCCGTGGCCCCGGGCGAGCACCAGTGCGGTGCGCAGGGGGGCCTCGCGGGCCTCGGTGACCAGGTCGATCGGGTGGTCGGGGGCGGCCTCGGTGACGTTGACGGTGGGCGGGATCACCCCGTCGCGCAGGGCGAGGAGGGCCGTGGCCACGTCGAGGGCGGCGCCGCCCGCCAGCAGACGGCCCGTCATGGACTTGGGCGCGGTGACGGGTACGGCTCCGGGGCCGAAGATCCCGGCGAGCGCGGCCGACTCGGCGCGGTCGGCGGCGGGGTCGCCCGAGGCGTCGGCGAGGACCACGTCGATGTCCTCGGGGCGCAGGCCCGCGTCGGCGATGGCTCCCTCAGCGGCGCGGCGCAGCCCCGGGGGGCGGCCCGAGCCCGGGGCCGGGTCGAGGGTGGCGGCGTACCCGGTGATCTCCCCGTACACCGTGGGCGCGCCGCGTTCGCGGGCCGCTTCGGCGTCCTCGATCAGGAGGATGGCCCCGCCCTCGCCGGGCACGTATCCGGTGGCCCGGGCGGAGAACGGCAGGTAGGCGCGGGCCGGGTCGTGGACGGTGCTCATGAGGCCGGAGGCGATCTGCGGCACCCAGCCCCAGGGGCAGAGGGGGGCGTCGACCCCGCCGGAGATCGCCGCGGGGAAGCCCTTGCGGATGTAGCGCCGGGCCTGGCCGATGGAGTCGATGCCGCCGGCCTGTTCGGTGAGCAGGACGCCGCTGGGGCCGCGCAGCTTGTTGCGGATGGAGATCTGGCCGGTGTTGACGGCGTAGAACCAGGCGAAGGACTGGTAGGCGCTGACGTACTCCTTGCCCTTGCTCCACAGGTTCTGGAGCTCGCGCTGGCCGAACTCGACCGCTCCGCCGGAGGCCGAGGTGACACATCCGACGCCGTACTCGGGGAGTTCGGCGGGGTCCAGGCCCGCGTCGGCGAGCGCCCAGTCGGCGGCGGTGAGCGCGAGCCGCGTCATGTGGTCGGTCTGCGGGATGAGCCGGCTGGGGATGTGCTCCTCGGCGACATAGCCGGGGACCTCTCCGGCGACGCGCGAGGGGTAGCCGGAGGCGTCGAAGCGGGTGACGGGGCCGAGCCCGGACTCGCCCGCCAGCGTGGCCTTCCAGTACGCCTCGGTGCCGAGGCCGTTGGGCGCGGTGATGCCGAGACCGGTCACCACGGCGGTGCCGCTCATGCGCTTCTCCTTTCCGGGCGGGCGAGCACCATGGCGCTCTGGAACCCGCCGAAGCCGCTGCCGACGCTGAGCACCGCGTCGGGCCGGGTCTCACGGGCCGTCAGCGGGATGTAGTCCAGGTCGAGTTCGGGGTCGGGTTCGTGCAGGTTCGCGGTGGGCGGCAGGACGCCGTGCTCCATCGCGAGGGCGCACGCGGCGATCTCCAGGGCGCCGATCGCGCCGAGCGAGTGCCCGATCATCGACTTGATGGAGCTGATGGGCGTGCGGTACGCGTGCTCGCCGAGGCTGCGTTTGAAGGCGCCGGTCTCGTGGCGGTCGTTCATCTTGGTGCCGGAGCCGTGCGCGTTGATGTAGCCGATGGCGTCCGGCGCGAGCCGGGACTCGTGCAGCGCCACGTCGATGGCCTCGGACATCTCGCGCCCGTCGGGCTTGAGCCCGGTCATGTGGTACGCGTTGCAGCGCGAGGCGAACCCGGCGATCTCCGCGTAGATGTGCGCGCCGCGGCGGCGCGCGCTCTCCAGCTCCTCCAGGACCAGGACGGCCGCGCCCTCGCCGAGCACCAGGCCGCTGCGGGTCCGGTCGAAGGGGCGGCAGGCGCTCTCCGGGGTGTCGTTGCGCGGGGTGGTGGCGTGGATGGCGTCGAAGCAGGCCGAGGTGATGGGCGAGATGGGCGCCTCGGTGGCGCCCGCGATCATCACGTCGGCGGTGCCCTCCCGGATGAGTTCGACGGCGTGGCCGAGCGAGTCGAGGCCGGAGGTGCAGCCGGTGGAGACGACGGCGGCGGGGCCCTCGGCGCCCGCCGCCCGGCCGACCTCGGCGGCCATGGAGCTGGGCACGAAGTGCTGGTAGAGCTCGGGGACGGCGTAGGCGTGGTCGACCTCCCAGGACCGGCCGCCGTCGCTGACCACGACGTACTCGCGTTCCAGGCTGGTGGTGCAGCCGACCGCGCTGCCGAGCGAGGTCCCGATCCGTCCGGGGTCGAGCGCGGAGGTGTCGAGTCCGCTGTCGGCGAGGGCCTCGCGGGTGGAGACGACCGCGAACTGCGCGGCCCGGTCCAGCCTGCGGATCTCCTGCGGGGAGAGCCCCGCGCCGACGGCGTCGAAGTCGCACTCCGCGGCGACCTGGGAGCGGAAGGGCGAGGGGTCGTAGAAGGAGATCCTGCGGGTGGCGGTGCGTCCCGAGGTGAGCAGGTCCCAGTACTCCTTGACACCCACCCCGCCCGGTGCGACGACGCCCAGGCCGGTGATGGCGACTCTGCGCATGGGCTACCTGGCCTTCGACGGGGCCGGGTGCGCCGCTGCGCACCGGCCGAATGGAAGTGTGGGGGTCACTGTCGATCCCTTCGTCCGTGACACTCCTGAATCGTGGGGCGGCCGGGATGGTTCAGGGTCAGGGCCTCCCCGCCCCGGCCGGCCGGGTACCGGTGCGGCGGTGTGCTCGTGGCGCCCCGCCGTGTCCGGTCCCGTCATGGAACGGCGGGGCTCTCGACCGTGGCTCGCGCGCGCGTGGATCTGCCGCGAAAGGGCCCCGGACCTGCCGCGAAACACTCCTAGGTGGGGACGTTGCCGTGCTTGCGGGAGGGCACTTCGGCCTTCTTGGCGCGGAGCATCGCCAGGGAGCGGATGAGTACGCTCCTGGTCTCCCCCGGCTCGATGACGTCGTCCACGAGGCCGCGTTCGGCCGCGTAGTAGGGGTGCATGAGCTCGCTGCGGTACTCCTTGATGCGCTGCTCGCGCACCGCTTCGGGGTCGTCGGCCGCGGCGATCTCCCGGCGGAAGATGACGTTGGCGGCGCCCTCCGCGCCCATCACGGCGATCTCGTTGGTGGGCCAGGCGAAGGAGAGGTCGGCCCCGATGGACCGGGAGTCCATGACGATGTACGCGCCGCCGTACGCCTTGCGCAGCACGAGGGAGACCCGGGGCACGGTCGCGTTGCAGTACGCGTACAGCAGTTTGGCCCCGTGCCGGATGATGCCGTTGTGCTCCTGGCCGACGCCGGGCAGGAAGCCGGGCACGTCGACGAGGGTGACCAGCGGGATGTTGAAGGAGTCGCAGGTGGAGACGAACCGGGCGGCCTTCTCGGAGGCGTTGATGTCGAGGACCCCGGCGAGCGAGGCGGGCTGGTTGGCGACGATGCCGACGGACTGTCCGTCGAGGCGGGCGAGGGCGCAGACCACGTTCGTCGCCCACGCCTCGTGGACCTCCAGGTACTCGCCGTCGTCCACGATCTCCTCGATCACCCCGCGGATGTCGTAGGAGCGGCCGGGGTCGGCGGGGACGAGGGAGGCGAGCGCGTCGGTGCGCCGGTCGGCCGGGTCCTCGCCCCGGGCGGTGGGGGGCAGCTCCCTGTTGTTCGCGGGCAGCAGCGTCAGCAGGTACCGCACGTCCTCCAGGCAGGATGCCTCGTCGTCGTGGGCGAAGTGGCTGACGCCGGAGGTCGCGGCGTGGACGTCGGCGCCGCCGAGGCCGTTGTGGGTGATGCGCTCCCCGGTGACGGCCTGGACGACGTCGGGGCCGGTGATGAACATCTGCGCGGTGTCGCGCACCATGAAGACGAAGTCGGTCAGCGCGGGCGAGTAGGCGGCGCCTCCGGCGCAGGGCCCGAGCATCACGCTGATCTGGGGGATCACTCCGGAGGCGGCGACGTTGCGGCGGAAGATGCCGCCGTATCCGGCGAGCGCCGTGACGCCCTCCTGGATACGGGCGCCCGCGCCGTCGTTGAGGCTGACCAGCGGGGCGCCGGCCGCCTCGGCGAGGTCCATGATCTTGTGGACCTTGGCGGCGTGCGCCTCGCCCAGTGCCCCGGCGAAGACCCGGAAGTCATGGGCGTACGCGAAGACGGTACGCCCGTGGACCTGGCCCCAGCCGATGACGACACCGTCGCCGTGCGGTTTGCGCTCCTCCAGGCCGAAGCCGGTGGCGCGGTGCCGCCGCAGGGGCTCGATCTCGGTGAACGTCCCCTCGTCGAAGAGGAGTTGGAGGCGTTCATGGGCGGTGAGCTTGTTCTTCTCGTGCTGCCGGACGGTCGCCGCGGGGTCGGGTCCGCGGCTCACCTCCTCCTTGAGGCGGCGCAGTTCGTCCGAGGCGCGCGGCAGGTCGGGGGCGGCCGGGGTCACCGTGAGCTCGTCGAGGATCGTCATTGGCCGAACGTAGGAACGTCACCTCAAGGCCCGGTGGAGCACCCCGCCTGCCCCGGACACCGGGGCGCGGGCGGGGAGTTCAGCCCGCGGTGACCTCCAGGTCGAGCGCCGGGTCGGCGGCGAGCACGGCCTGGTGCAGGCGCTGGAGACGCGGCGAGGGCTCCAGGCCCAGTTCGTCGATGAGCGTGGTGCGCAGCCGCTGGTAGGACTCCAGGGCCCGCCAGGAGCTGCCCGCGCGGTGCTGGGCGGTCATGAGGTGGGCGCAGAAGTTCTCGTGCATGGGGTTCTTGGCCACCAGGACCCGGAGCTCGGGCACGATCTCGCGGTGCCGGCCGAGGTGCAGGTCCGCGTCTATGCGCCGCTCCAGCGCGGCCATCCGGTCCTCCTCCAGGCCCAGCACCTCCAGTTCGAGGACGCTGCCGACGCGGACGTCGACCAGCGCGGGCCCCTGCCACAGCTCCATGGCCTGGCGCAGCAGGGCGGAGGCGGAGCGGTAGTCGCCCGCCTCGTGCGCGTCCCGCCCCGAGGCGGCGAGCCGGGTGAACTCCTGGGCGTCGACCCGGCCGGGCTGCACCTGGAGCAGATAGCCGCCGTGCTGGGTGACGAGCACCTCCTTGGCCTGCCGGTGCGGGTCTCCCGCGAGGGCGGTGGCCAGTTTGCGCCGCAGCTGGAGGATGTACGTCTGGAGGGTGGTCGCCGCGCTGCGCGGGATCTCCTCGCCCCAGATCTCCTCCATCAGCGTGGGCACGGTGACGACCCGGTCCGCCTGGAGGGCCAGGAGGGCGAGGATCTGGCGGGGCTTGCCCGCCGTGGGGACCACGGAGACACCGTGCTCCATGGCGGTGAGCGGCCCCAGTACATTGATCTCCATCGTCCGTACTCTCCTCTGCGTCGGCACCCCGTCACACGAGCACCGGAACATGTGGCGCTCAGCGTCACACGAGACTCGCATCCCCGGTGCCCGACGCCCCAGTGAGCGGATCACGAAGGAGAACATGAAAATGTCATGCCGGGTTGGTGAACGCGGCACTGGGCCCCGGTGAGAGCACACGCGCAGAATCCTGAAGCACGGGACGTCGAACGCGGACGTCGAGGGGCCGCCGGCCGAGTCCGGCGAGAAGACGGCCCCGGGACACAGTGTCCGACCGGCTCAGGAGGGGAACCCATGATCGGCTCGACCACCATCGCTCCCGCACCGACCACGCACCTCGGCACCGCCGACCCGGAGCGGACCGCCGAACGGCTCGCCCTGCTCACCGCCCGCACCGGTCTGGAGCCGGAGCTCGCGCAGCGCTACCTCAGCAACCCGGTGTCCGTCCTCGCCGAGTTCGGCCTGGCGGCCGAGCCGGTCTACATGGAGCTGGCCGACAGCCGGTCCCAGGGGCTGTCCCTGGAGGACCTCGACGGCACGGCGGCCGAGGCGGGCTCGTTCTGCAACTTCACCCACATCCCGGCGGCGGAGAGCAGATCGTTCTGCAACTTCACGCACAGCCCGGCGGCGGACTCGTCCTTCTGCAACTTCACGCACGCCCCGGCTCAGCAGGCCGCGTCCTTCTGCAACTTCACCCACCGGCCGGACGCCGCGGCGGGGCGCTCGTGACGCTCACCGGCCAGGCGCCCGCCGCACTCCCGGTGGGGTTCAAGCGCCATCTGCGCGTGGAGACGGTCAGCGGCGAGGCGGTCTATCTGCTGTCGGAGCGCGGGACGACCGTCCTGCGGGGCCCCCAGGTCGAGCTGCTGGCCCCGCTCCTGGACGGCACCCGGACGCTGTCCGCGGTGATCGCCGAGGCGACCCCGGTGGTTCCGGCCACCGATGTGGGGCAGCTCATCGCCGCTCTCGCGCGCGCCGGTCTCATCGGCTACCGCGACCCGAGGGCGGACTCCGCCGCCGCGGCGTACTGGGAGCTGGCGGGGCTGGGCAGCGCCGGGGTCGAGGCGGCGGTCGGTATGACGCCGGTGCACGTGGTGGCGCTCGGCCGCACCGACGGGGAGGCGGCCCGCGCGGAGTGCGCGGCGGCGGGGCTGACCCTCGCGCCGGACCCGGAGACGGCCGGTTTCGGGCTGGTGCTGTGCGACGACTACCTGGAGCCCGCGCTCGCCGGGACGGACGCCCGGTTCCGGGCGGCCGGGCGGCCCTGGCTGCTGGCCCGGCCGGGCGGTCCCGAGGTGTGGGTGGGGCCGGTGTTCGGCACCGAGGACGGCCCCTGCTGGTCGTGTCTGGCGCAGCGGATGCGCGGCCACCGCTCCTCGCAGGCGCCGGTCCGCCATGCGCTGGGGCTGCGGGGGCCGGTGCCGCTGCCGGAGGCGACGCTGACGGCGGTCCGCATGATGGGGCTGCACTCGGCGGTGCTGGAGGCCCTGAAGTGGGTGGCCGAGATGCGGTACGAGGGGCAGGGGGCGGTGTGCCGTCTCGACACCCGTACGCTGCGCAGCACGCACCATCCGGTGGCGCGGCGCCCGCAGTGCCCCCAGTGCGGCGACCCGGGGCTGATGGCCGCGCGGGGCCGCCGCCCGGTGGTGCCGGTGTCCCGCCCGAAGGCGGTGGCGGCGGGCAGCAACCACCGGGCCCTGCCCGCCGCCGAGGTGATCGAGCGCTACCGGCACCTGGTCGACCCCGTGACCGGCATCGTCGCGGGGCTGCGTCCGGCCCCGGGGACACCGGACGGGCTGAACCGCTGGGTGTCCGGGCGGAATCTGGCCTGGCGGGGCACCTCGGCGGAGGGGCTGCGCAGTCACAGCGGGGGGAAGGGCGTGACCCCGCAGGAGGCGGAGGCCGGTGCCCTGTGCGAGGCGGTGGAACGTTACTGCGGTACCCGCCAGGGCGACGAGGCGGTGACCGAGGAGTCGTTCACCGGGCTCGGGGACGCCGCCGTGCACCCCGACGCCGTACAGCTGTTCTCCGGCCGCCAGTACCGCGACCGCGCCGTCTGGAACGCCACGCACGGGGCGATGCACGCGGTACCGCCGCCCTTCGACGAGGGGGCGCGGCGCGAGTGGACCCCGCTGTGGTCGCTGACCGGGCAGCGGCAGCGGCTGCTGCCCACCTCGATGCTGTACTTCGGCCAGGGGCCGGACGGCGTCGAGCACGCGCCCTGGGCCGACTCCAACGGCAACGCGGCGGGCTCCAGCATCGAGGACGCCGTCGTGCAGGGCTTCCTGGAGCTGGTGGAGCGGGACGCGGTGGCGCTGTGGTGGTACAACCGGCTGCGCCGCCCGGCGGTCGACCTGGACGCCTTCGACGAGCCGTGGCTGGCGCGGACCCGGGAGGTGTACGCGAGGTCCGGGCGGTCCCTGTGGGTCCTGGACCTGACCTCGGACCTCGGCATCCCGGTGATGGCCGCCGTCTCCCGGCACGAGGAAGGTGCCGAGCAGCGGATCTCGTTCGGGTTCGGGGCTCATTTTGATCCCCGTCTGGCGCTGCGGCGCGCGGTGACGGAGATGTGCCAGCTGCTGCCGCCCGACACACCACCAGGGGAACCCCTGGCCCGGCGGACCGATCTGGCGGCGGAGCTGCGTACCTGGTGGTGCTTCCAGACCGTACAGAATCAGCCATACCTGCTTCCCGATCCCCTCGAGTCGCGGCGTGTGCCGTCGAGTTACGCCTACGTGCCGCGCGCGGACCTCAAGGCGGACGTGGCGGCGGCGGAATCGGTGGTCCGTGCCCACGGCATGGAACTCCTCGTGCTCGACCAGACACGGCCCGATGTGGAACTACCGGTCGTCAAGGTGGTCGTTCCCGGACTGCGGCACTTCTGGGCGAGGTTCGGTCCCGGGCGCCTGTTCGACGTTCCGGTTCGCCTGGGATGGCGTCAGAAACCGACGCCGTACGCGGAGTTGAATCCCGTATTCCTCTTTGTCTGAAATTCGGATTCTCACCGGCGCCTGTGGTTGGGGGCGCTCCTCGGCCACTAGCATGCTGTTCTCTTACAGAGACCGGGCCAGGAGAGTCGATGCCGGACCGCACCCGTACCGCGCCCGCTCCACCCGTCGGAGAGAGGGGCCGTCAGGCCGATCTGCCGGCCCCTCTGCTGGCCCGTTCCATCACCGTCACCGCCCTGGTCTGCTACGCCACGGTGACGATCCTGAACGTGCTGCGGTGGGGGGACGCGAGCACCCTGCGCCTCACGATCTGCATCGGGCTCGTCCTGCTGGTCTTCGGCGTCCAGTTCGTCGTCACCGCGCCCTCCGCGCGGTCCTGGGGAACGCGGCGGCGGATCGGGGTGCTGGGCCTCCAGGTCGCGCTGACCTATCTGCCGCTGTTCTGGTACGGCATCTCCTGGGGCAGCATGGAGGGCCCGCTGGCGGCCTCGGTGCTGCTCACCCTGCGGCCGGCCGCCGCCTGGCCGCTGTTCGGGGTGGTGGTGGCGAGCATCCCGGCCTACTCCCTGGCGCTCGGCCACCCCGTCACCCAGGCCGCGTACTACCTGATCGCCGGGATGCTCTGCGGCATCGTCATCTACGGGCTCAGCAGGCTGACCGACCTGGTCCACGAGGTCCACCGGACCCGGGAGGAGCTGGCCCGGATGGCGGTCGGCCGGGAGCGGCTCCGGTTCGCCCGCGATCTGCACGACCTGCTCGGCTACAGCCTCTCGGCCATCGCGCTCAAGGGCGAGCTGGTGCACCGGCTCATCGAGGTGCGCCCCGAGCACGCCCGGTCCGAGACGGAGGAGCTGCTGATGGTGGCGCGCCAGGCGCTCGCCGACGTACGGGTGGTGTCCAGCGGGTACCGGGACATGTCGCTGCGGGACGAGGCGACGTCGGCGGCGGCGATCCTGGCGGCGGCCGACATCCAGGCCGATGTGGCCATCGACTGCGGGCGGCTGCACCCGGTCGTCGACACGGTGCTCGCCACGGCCCTGCGCGAGGGTGTGACCAACATCCTGCGCCACAGCAAGGTGCGGCGGTGCAGCATCTCGGCCACCGTGGACGAGGAAACGGTCCTGCTCAGCCTGGTCAACGACGGGGCGGGGCGGCCCGGCGCCCGGTCCTCCGACCGCACCACGCGCAGCAGCGGTCTGCACAATCTGCGGGAGCGTTTCACGGAGATCGGCGGTGGACTCACCGTCGGTCTGCGGGAGACGGGCCGCTTCCATCTGGAGGCGTATGCGCCGATCCGGCCACACATGGCCGAGGATCGTTCGTACGATGAACTCCCCGCAGACCGCCGGGTCGCCGTGGGGGCCGACCCATTCGAGAAGCGCTGAGAGTCCGGAGGGACGCATTGCCGTGCGTGAGAGTACTCATCGCCGAAGACATGCACATGATCCGGGGAGCGCTCGTGGCGCTGCTCGAACTGGAGCCCGATCTCCAGGTCGTGGCGTCCGTGGACCGGGGGGACACCATCGTGAAGGCGGCGCTCGCCTCCCCGCCGGACGTGGCGATCATCGACATCGACCTGCCCGGCGTGGACGGGCTCACGGCGGCGGCCGACCTGCATGTGCAGCTGCCCAGCTGCCGCACGCTGATCCTCACCAGCCTCGGCCGCCCCGGAACGCTGCGCCGCGCGCTGTCGGCCCAGGTCACCGGGTTCCTGCTGAAGGACTCGCCGCCGCAGCAACTCGCTGACGCCGTACGGGCGGTGGCCGCCGGACGCCGGGTGATCGACCCTCAGCTCGCGCTCAGCGCCTGGGACTCGCCGCAGAACCCGCTCTCGCCCCGGGAGCTGGAGGTCCTGCGGCTCGCGGCCCGGGGCGCCGACGCCGCGGAGATCGCCGGGTGCCTGTTCCTGTCAAAGGGGACCGTCCGCAACTACCTCACGGCCATCGTGACCAAGCTCGGCGCGCGCAACCGGATCGACGCCATCCGGATCTCCGAGGAGGCCGGCTGGATTCCCTGACCGGCCGCCGGGGCCGGTGCGCTCCGAGCGGTCCGCCGCCCCGGCCAGCAGGGTGTCCAGCAGCCCGTCGTCGAGCATCGTGGTCACCGAGACGTCCGCGAGCCCGCCGAAGCCGGTGTCCTGGACCGCCGCGCTGACCACGTACCGCTCGCCCACGCCGAACGTGCCGAACGTCCAGTCGCCCGCCGCGGCCGGTGAGCCGTCGGGGCGCACCAGCCGGGCCGCGGCCCCGTCCAGGGCGAAGCCGAACTCGGTGAACCGGAAGCGCAGTCCCTGGCCGCACGCCTTGCTGTACGCCTCCTTGAGCGTCCACAGCCGCACCATCGCGCCGTTGCGCGCCGCCTCGCCGCCCGCGTCCAGCCGCTCCTTCTCGTACGGGGTGCACGCCTGGAGTTCGGAGCCGGTGCGGGCGATCCGGCGGTCGGCCCGCTCCACGTCGACACCGATCCGGCCCCGCCGGGTGACGGCGACGACCATCATCTCCTCGGTGTGGCTGAGGCTGACGTCGATCTGGTCGCAGCCCCGTACGTACGGGCGCCCGCCCGGCTGGTAGGAGAGATCGACCAGGTCCGGGGTGGTGTCCAGGACGGCCGCCGCCGTGTAGCGCAGGAAGAGCCGGGACGCCACGAACCGGTCGCGCATACGGGGGCGGTCGAGGCTCTCGTACCGCCGCCAGTCCCGGCCCAGGAGCCTGCGCACCGCGTCCTGTCCGTCCCGGGGCAGCCAGCCGGGCATCGTGCCGTACACCAGGACGCTGCCGGTGGCCGCGAGGGCGTCCGCCACCCGGTCCCACGGTCCCTGGGGCCCGAGCGCGGGGACCGGCCGGCCGATCGCGGGAGCCACTCAGGCCCCCGCGGGTTCGGCGGCCAGCGGGCCGGCGTCGAGGGCGGAGATCACTCCGGCCAGGTCCACCGCGTCGCAGTCGGCCCGTGGGCAGACCGGGATGCAGACGGGGCTGCCCAGGCGGCGCAGGTACGGGGTGAGCACCGGGCGGGGCCCGACCTCGACGACATGGGTGAGGTCCTGCTGGCCCAGCATGGCGCGGGCCGCCTCGGCGAACCGGATGGGCGAGGTGAGCTGGAGCGACCAGTGGGGGGCGTGCAGCGGGCCGTGGGTGATCCCGCCGACCACGGTGGAGTAGAACGGCAGCTTCGGGCTGCCGCCCGGCACCCGGCGCGCGGCGGCCTCGAACTTCGGCACCACCGGCGCCATCAGGGGGGAGTTGAAGGCGTGGGTCACCGGGAGGTGGCGGCAGCTGACGCCCCGGGCCGCCAGGTCCGCCTCGATCCGCTGGAGTCCGGCGACATCACCGGAGAGCACGGTGGAGCGCGCCGCGTTGAGCACCCCGACGTCCACGCCCGGCTCCCGGGCCACCAGGGGGGCGACCTCGTCCGGCGAGGCGCAGGCCGCCATCATCCCGCCGCCGGGCGGCAGGTACTGCATGAACGCGGCGCGCAGGGCGACCAGCCGGGCCGCGTCGGGCAGGGCCAGGGCCCCGGCCACCGTCGCCGCGGCGAACTCGCCGATGCCGTGGCCGAGGACGGCCACCGGCACCACCCCGGACGCCTCCAGGGTGCGGGCGAGCGCGTACTCGACGGCGAACAGCGCCACCTGGGCGAACGCGGTGCCGTGGATACGGGGGTCCTCACCGAGGATCAGGTCGACGACCGAGGTCTTCAGCAGCGGGAGGAGCGCCTCGGACGCCTCGTCCAGATGGCCCCGGTAGGTCGCCGAGTCCAGATAGAGGCCCGCCGTCATGCCCGGGTACTGGCAGCCCTGCCCGGTGAAGACGAAGGCGGTCCGCACCTCGCGGGGTGAGCGCCGCATGTCCCGGTAGGCCATGTGGCGGGCCAGGTCGCCGATGGTCCGGTGGGCCCAGATGTCGTCCAGGTCGATGATCGGCCCGAACTCCTCCTCGATGTCGCCGTACAGGCTCAGCGCGGCCACCGAGTCCAGCTCGTAGCCGACGAGCGGGTCCGTCTCCTCCACCGGCCGGCCGAGGTAGTGGGCGAGCCGCTCCAGCAGCCATTCCCGGTGGGCCGCACCGTGACGGCCGGGTCCTTCAGCGGACATGAGGGGTACTCCTTCGGAACGTGAACCGGGTGGGGGGCGGGAACCACGGCGGACGGGGCCTCAGGCCAGCGGGGACGCGTACAGGTCGTAGCTGCGGCGGCCGCGCAGCCGGGCGAGCACCTCGGCGAGCGCGCGCTGTTCGGCGGCGGCCGGGCGGTCGGGGAGCGCCAGGCCCAGCCGTCGGCCCAGCCGGTAGAGCACCGCCGAGGGCCAGGCGGTGTCGGCGAGGAACGGATCGGCCGCCGCCCCCGCGTTCTGCTGCTCCCGCCACACCCCGAGACAGGCGGCCGCCGCCAGGACCAGGGTGTAGCGGTCGGCGAGGCCGAGGCTGTGGGGGCTGGCGAGGAGGCGGCGGTCGCCGAAGCCGATCTCGCCGAACGCCTTGCGCAGATCGTCCAGTTCGATGGTGAAGGCGCGGATGAGGAAGCGCAGGGCGCCCGCGTCCCGGCCCCGGCGCGGCAGATGGGTGTCCTCGAACAGGTCGGTGGACGCCACCAGGGTGGCCGCGAGCGGATCGCCGTCGCCCAGGAGCGCGGGCTGCGACAGGTCCAGCGGGGGCAGGGCGTCGTGCAGCCGGAAGAGCCCGGCGGGGGCCTCCGGGTCGGCGAACCAGGCATGCTGGGCGAAGAACGGCAGCTGCGGCAGGATGCTGACCTGGCGTCCCGCGCTGCCGGAGTGGCCGAGCGAGGTGACCGGCAGGTCCCGCAGCTGCTTCTGGAACATGCCGTACGCGCCCTCCTCGGCGAAGGTCGCCTCGCCGAGGACCGCCGACATCTCGTCCATCGTCTCGGCCGTGAGCTTGGGCGCGAGGTAGGCGGCGGCGGCCGAGTAGACGCTCATCTGCCGGGGCAGCAGATGCAGCGCCCGGGTCGCCACCAGGGCCAGGCAGTCGATGATCAGCAGGTCCAGGAGCGCTCCCGTCAGGACGTCGCGCACATGCTGGACGTCGAGGGAGGAGCGCCCGCCCGGCCGGGGGCGGGCGGCGAACGCCGCCACGGTGCGCAGCGCGGTGTCTCCCCCGGCGAGCACGATCGAGGGGATCAGGCCCCGGATGACCAGGGAGGAGCGCAGGGACAGCTCGTAGCCGTCGCCCTCCGATCCGACCAGGGCGGTGGCCGGGGCCGGGCAGTCGTCCAGACGCAGACCGCCGAACTCCGCGCTGCGCATCCCGCTGGTGGCGCGTCGGCCCAGGTCGCTGACCCGGTCCGGCGGGAGGGCCGCCCGGTCGAGCAGGAGCACGCTGTGGGCGCGGGGGTGGCCGGGCTCCCCGGTGCGGGCGAAGACGACGAGTCCGCGGGCCCGGGAGGCGTTGGCGATGCCCGTCTTGCTGCCGTCGATCAGCAGGCCGCCGTCGGGGGCGGCCCGGGCGGTGAGTTCGTCGCGGACGAAGTCGTTGCCGTGGGCGACGCCGTGCCGGGCGACGGCGACCCGGTCGCCGCCGAGCAGCAGGGAGGCGATGAACCGGCGCTGCGCCTCGTCGCCCGCCGTCCATACCGGGGCGGCGGCGAAGAAGCAGTTGAGCCCGTAGCCGAAGCCGAGCGAGGCGTCGCGGCGGAAGACCGGCCGCAGGACACGGCCGAGTTCGTCCATGCGCCGCAGCCGCCCGCCGAGGGCGGCGGGGACGAACTCCGCGTTCAGGCCGTGGGCGTCGAGCACCGCCTCGGCGCCGGGCGGCATCGCACCGGCCGTGTCGGCGGCGACGAACGCGGCACCGCCCAGCGGGTTGGCCGGGTCGTCCAGCGGCCCGAAGGACCGCTCCAGGGCGTCGATGCGGTCGGTCACGGAGGTCATGCCCGCACCCCGGCAGACAGGAGCCGCTCGACCTCGGCGTCCAGGCGCTGGTGCAGCGGGCGCAGTTCACCGTTGAGGAACATCCGGCGCATCGCGGCGCGCTCCACCTTGCCGCTGGTCGTGCGGCGGACCGTGCCGGGGCTGACGAACAGCAGGCCCGCCGTGTGGACCTCGTGCTCGTCGCCGATGCGGGCCGCGACCTTCGCGGCCAGTTCGGTGAGGTCGATGTTGTAGTGGCTGCGGGCGCGGACCTCCTGGACAAGCACCACATGCTCCCGCTCCCCCGGTACGGCGAAGACGGAGGCCGGGCCGAACAGGGCGCTGACCTGTTGGACGGTGCGTTCGATGTCCTGCGGGTGGACGTTGCGCCCGGCGATCACCATGACGTCCTTGATGCGTCCGGTGATCCGCAGGCGGCCCGCCGGGTCGAGTGCGCCGAGGTCGCCCGTACGCAGGAAACCGGTGCCCCCGGTGCCGGAGATCCGGGCGCCGAAGGTGGCGGCGGTCTCGGCGGGGCGGCGCCAGTAGCCGCGGGCGACGCCGTCGCCCCGGACCCAGATCTCCCCGGTCTGCCCGGGCGCGCGCTCGGCACCGGTGTCCGGGTCGACGATCCGCACCTCGGCGTCCACGGGCACCCCGCAGTCCGCCGCGCCGCCCCGGTCGTCCGGGCGGTGGGCGGAGACCAGGAGGGTGGCCTCGGCCAGCCCGTAGGCGGGGGTCAGGGCCTCGGGCCGCAGTCCGGCGGCGGCGAAGCGGTCGGCGAAGGCGGCGGCGGTGACGGGGTCGACGGGTTCGCCGCCGTTGACGGCCGTACGCCAGGCCGTGAGGTCGAGGGCGGCGATCTGCAGGTCGTTGACGCGGCGCAGGCAGAGCTCGTAGCCGAAGTCCGGGCCGCCGCTGACGGTCAGGCCGTAGCGGGAGATGGTGTCGAGCCAGTTCAGGGGGGCTTTGACGAAGGTCTGGGGGGTGAGCATCACCGTGGTCGTGCCGAGCCACAGCGGGTGCAGGAGCTGGCCCACGAGCCCCATGTCGTGGTGGAGGGGCAGCCAGCCGCCGAAGCGGGAGGCGGGGCCGGTGTCCAGGGCCGTGCGGATGGCCTCCTGGTTGGCGACCAGATTGCGCTGGGTCACCATCACGCCCCGGGGTTCGCGGGTGGAGCCCGAGGTGTACTGGAGGTAGGCGACATCGTCCGGGTCCACCGCCACGGTCCCGTGCGGGGCCTCTTCCGCTTCCGCCGGGTCGGGGGCGCGGTCGGCGAGCAGGCAGGTGACGCCGGTGAAGCCCGCGCGGGCCAGCAGCTGGGACGCCTCGGCGGCGTGGGCGCTCCCGGTGAGCACACAGCTGGCCGCCGCGTCCTTGACGATGCCCGCGATGCGCTCGTCGTGGTGGCCGCGCCCGCCGGGCGGGGCCACGGGCACGGCGACGCGGCCCGCGTGCAGGCAGGCGAGGAACGAGGCGGCGAACAGTCTGCGGGAGGACTGGAGGACGAGGACCCGGTCGCCGGGGGCGGTGTGGGCGGTCAGCCGGGCGGCGAGCAGCCGTACCAGAGCGGCGAGTTCACCGTAGCCGACGGGTTCGGGGCGCAGTCGGCCCCCGCTCTCGGACAGCAGCACGAGGGCGTCGCGTTCCGGTGTCGCGGCGGCCCTGGCGTGGAACGTGTCGATGAACGTGCGGAAGCCGGTCACTGCGGTCCCCTCCCGTGTCGGGCGGCCCAGGACACCTGGCCCTGTCCGCCGGTGCCCCGGACGCTCCAGCCGGCCCGTTCGGCCGGTCCCGGTGGATCGGGGGGCGCGGCCCGGTCGCGCAGGAGGGCCATCAGCACGGTGGTCACTGCGGCGATCTCCGCCGCGTCCGGACGGCCGCGAAGCACGGTGATACCTGTCGTGTCTGCCATGTGCGAAGCGTGCACCCGGCCGCTCGAGGGGCCCTGGGTCCTTCTCTCGGATCGGGCTCGATCCGGGGGAAGAGGCCCACGGCCCCCCGGTGGTCACGCGCCCGGGGCGTGCACGACCCGCTCGTACGCGAGGTGGCGGCTGCGCTCGTGGCGGACGTCGGCGAACGCGTCGAGCGCGGCGAGAGCGCGGCTGCCCCGGGCGGAGCCGAGCGCCCGGTCGCAGTGCTCCTCCTCGCGCCACCACAGCACGCCCGTGTAGAGGAAGGGCCGGACGGTCGAGCGGAGCAGGTCGCTGCCGCCGAAGCCGCCCTCCTCCTCATAGGCGCGGGAGAGCTCCGCGTACCCCTTCTCGAACTCCGCGTGGTCCTCGCGCACCTCGGCGGTGAGCAGGACGACGGTGCTGTCGCCGACGGCGGCGTCCGCGCTGAGGGTGCGGCCGACGCTGAGCGCCTGGTCGGCCTCGGTGCGCACCAGGGGGCCCAGCTTGCGGACGTGCCCGGTGAAGGTGTCGTCGTGCACGGTGTCGAGCAGGCCGCTCAGCCGCTGCCAGTGCGCCAGGTGGACGTAGACGTGGGGCCGGTCCACGAGCCGGACCGTGACCAGGAAGTCGAATCCGGGCCTGCGGCGCAGGAACTGGCTGTGGGCAAAGAACTCGCGCTCGAACTCCGCGAGGTCGCCCGTGACCTCGAACCGGTTGATGACGGTCACCGGTCGGGTCGGGTCTCTGTCGATCACGCGCGGTCCTCCGCGTAGTTCTTGGCGTGGCGCAGGGTGGTGGAGCTGTTGGTGCCGAGCGCCTTGCGCACCAGTGCGCGGGCCTCGGCGAGGGTGGCGCCCGGTCCCAGGGCGGTGCGTACGCCCTCGGGGTCGAGCGTCACGGTGTGCCAGGACGTGGCCTTCACGGTGCCGTCGTCCTGCGGTTCGACGGTCCAGCGGCCGGTGTGGCTGCTCATCGCGACGGGGACCTTGAGCTGTTTGTAGACGATGGTGTGGCGCTCCTCGAAGCAGACGCGGACCGAGGTGGTGTTGTGCAGCGAGCCGTCGGGGCTGCGGGTGTCCATGTCCACGCCCTGGATGCCCTTCTCGTCCTCGGTGAGGTCGAGCCGGGCGACGTGCGGCAGGCGTTCGGGCCAGAGGTCCGCGCGGTCCAGGAAGCCGTAGACGTCTCCGGCGGCTCCGGCGACGGTGAGCGAGTCGTGGAACGTGAGGTGGAGCTCCTCGCGGGCGGGGCCCTGTTCGGCGGCGTTCTTGAGGGCGGTGAGCTCGGCGCGGCTGTTGCGGTCGACGGCCTGTCCGATGAGCTCCTCGGCCGCCGGGTCGTCGTCCACCGCGCGGTAGTCGTGCAGGAGGACGACCCGGCTCGTCCCGTCCTCCAGGGGTTCGACGCGCCACTCCCCGCCCATGGAGGCCACCGGGTGGGCGGAGACGGTCTGGCGGAAGGAGATCGTGCGGGCGGCGGGGTCGAGGACGCGGCGGGAGGTCCAGGTGCGGACCTGTTCGTTGGCGATGGCCCAGATCCGCAGATGCTGTTCGCCGCCGCCGGGCGGGGCCTCGCCGAGGACCTCGACGTGCACCGTGGGGGTGAAGACCTGCGGCCAGGCGGAGACGTCGGCGATGAGGCCGTAGACGACGGCGGGGTCGGCGGCGACCGTGACGGTGTGCTCGGTGAGGGAGGTCCTCGCGGGGGTGGGGGTCGTGGTGGACGCCACGGCGTACCTTCCTTTCGGCCGGCCGTGAGAACGGCCGTTTCCAGAGTGGCAGAGGTGGGCTCGAAGAGAACTCGAGCGGTGGTGGACCGTACGGTCAGGGGGTGGTGGCCCAGTCGGGCCGTCCGGTGATCTCGACCACGGCGCAGCCCCAGCTGTATCCGGCGCCGACGCTGATCAGGACGCAGCGGTCGCCCGGTGCGGCCCGGCCCGAGGTGACCAGGTGGTCGAGACCGGCGAACTGGTCCCCGGCCCCGAGGTGTCCGACCGTCCGGCTGAACTCCCAGGTGGTGCGCTCGGGTTCGATGCCGAACGGGGTGTAGTAGATGGAGGTGAGGCGGCGGCGGCCGAAGTGGGGCAGGACGACCCACTGGGCCTCGCCGAGTTCGAGCTCCGCGTCGGCCAGGGCCTGTTTGATGACGGTCTGCTGACCGGCGTGGGCGCGGGTGATGGCGTACGACATGCCGGTCTGCTGGATGAAGGCGCGTTTGGCCGCCTCGAAGTCGACGGGCATCCGGTGCCCGAACGGGGCGTCGGTGAAGGGGTCGTCGCCCCGGTGCAGGGGTTCGAGCTCCGGGTCGGCGTGCAGCGCCAGCGAGAGCAGCCGGGCGAAGCCGCCGCGCCGGGAGAGCACGAGGGCGGTGGCGCCGTCGGCGTACGGGGTGCCGGGGTCGGTGCGCCACCGGTCGATGCCCGGGGCGCAGAAGCGGTCGGCGGTGGTCAGCAGCGCGTCGCGGCTGCCGTGTCCGGCGTTCAGATAGGCGGTGGCCAGGTCGAGGGCGGCGAGGCCGCCGTTGGACATCTGGCGGATCTCCAGGGCGGGGCAGGAGTTGCCGAGGGCCGCGCGCTGGATGTACGACGCGACGGGCCACAGGTCCTGCCCCTGGTGGTAGGTGTCGGCGTGCAGGATCAGGTCGACGTCGCCGGGGGCGGACCCGGCGCGTTCCAGGGCGGTACGGGCCGCTGTCGCGGCCATCTCGGCGGCGGACTCGTCGGGCGAGACGGCCACCGAGACCGCGCCGGTCTGTGCGGCGGTCCGCGGCGGGCACTGTCCGGCGGCGACGGCGTCGGCCACCGGGAGCGAGCGCGGCAGCCGCACCGCCGTCCCGCGCAGGTAGATGTTGTCCACTCGCACAGCTACTCCCTCTCGGATACGGGTGGTTCAGCCGGCCGGCGCGGCTGCCAGGGGGGCCGGGACCCGGCCGGGGAAGACGTCGTCCACGAGCACGTAGCGCACCGCGTCCAGCAGGGCGCGCCAGCTGGCGGTGACGGTGTTGCGGTCGACGCCGACGGTGCCCCAGCGGCGTTCGCCGTCGTGGTAGCCGATCAGGACCCGGGCGCGGGCCTCGCTGCCCGTGTCACCGGTGAGCACCCGCACCCGGTAGTCCACCAGTTCGAGGCGGGCGAGCTGCGGGAAGAACGGGTCGAGGGCCTGGTGCAGGGCCCGGTCCAGGGCGTTGACGGGCCCGTTGCCGCTGCCGGTGGCGGCGAGCGGGACGCCGTCGATCCGCAGGCGTACGGATGCCTCGGTGCGTACGGTGCCGTCCGGCAGGCGGGTGACGGACACCTGCCAGGAGTCGACGTCGAACGGGGGCCGCTCCGGGCCGCCTGCCAGCTCCTCGCGGAGCAGGAGCTCGAAGGAGGCGTCGGCGGACTCGAAGCTGTAGCCCTCGCTCTCCAGCTCCTTGATCCGGGCGGTGGCGCGGGCGACCTCGCCGGAGCCCGCGGCGACCTCGTAACCGAGCTCGCGGGCCTTGAGCTCCACGGAGGAGCGCCCGCCCATGTCGGAGACCAGGGTGCGCATGGCGTTGCCGACCCGGTCGGGGTCGATGTGCTGGTAGAGGCCGGGGTCGACGCGGAGCGCCGCGGCGTGCAGCCCGGCCTTGTGGGTGAAGGCGGCGGCCCCGACGTAGGGGGCGGCGGGGCGGGCGGGCACCCCGGTGATCTCGGTGATGGCCCGTCCGGTGTCGGCGAGCCGGGCGAGCTGCCCGGGGGCGAGGACCTCGCGGCCCTGTTTGAGGGCGAGGTTCCCGATCACGGTGAACAGGTCGGCGTTGCCGCAGCGTTCGCCGTATCCGTGGGCGGTGCCCTGGACGTGGGCGGCACCGGCCCGGACGGCGGCCATGGTGTTGGCGACGGCGCACCCGGTGTCGTCGTGGCAGTGGATGCCGAGCGCGGCGCCGGTCGCGGCGAGGGTGTCGGCGACGATCGCGGCGACCTCGTCGGGCAGCGATCCGCCGTTGGTGTCGCAGAGCACGACCGCCTCGGCCCCGGCCTCCGCCGCGATGCCCGCGACTTCGAGGGCGTAGTCGCGGTTGAGCCGGTAGCCGTCGAAGTAGTGCTCGGCGTCCAGGAAGACCCGGCGCCCGGCGTGCACCAGGTGCCGCACCGTACTGCCGATCATGGCGATGTTCTCGGCGAGCGTGGTGCGCAGGGCCCGCTGCACATGGCCGGCGTGGCTCTTGCCGACCAGGGTGATCACGGGGGCGCCGGACACCAGGAGGGCGCGCACCTGGGGATCGACGGCCACCGAGACGCCGGGCCGTCTGGTGGCTCCGAAGGCCGCCAGCTCGGCGTTCTTCAGGGTGAGTTCGCTCTGCGCCCGGTGGAAGAACTCGGTGTCCCTGGGCACCGCTCCCGGCCAGCCGCCCTCGATGAACCCCACTCCGAGGGCGTCCAGGTGGCGGGCGACGGCGAGCTTGTCGTCGACCGTCAGGGCCATGCCCTCCTGCTGGCAGCCGTCGCGCAGGGTCGTGTCGTACAGCTGTAGGACCGCCTCGGCCATGGCTCCTCCTTCGTACCGCGTACGCCCGTCGCGTCGCGGCTCTGGTCGGTCACCGTCCGGGGACGGGCTCGGGCAGTCCTGGAGTCCCGGTCGACATCGCGGGGACCCGTACGGCCCCGGTCGCGGGGGCGGCGGGCCGCCACCGGTGGGGGTGGTCCCGGTACCAGGCGACGGTGTCGGCGAGCCCCCGCTCGAACGGCACGCGGGGCGCGTAGCCGAGCTCGTCGCGGATCTTGCCGTCGTCCAGGGCGTACCGCAGGTCGTGCGCCTTGCGGTCGGGGACCGTGCGGACGAGCGCCGGGTCGGCGCCGCACAGCTCGACCAGCCGTTCGGCCAGAGCGCGGTTGGTGCGCTCGTTGCCCCGGCCGATGTTGTAGACCTCGCCGGGGCGGCCCCGGGTGAGGACGCTCTGCACGGCCCGGCAGTGGTCGTCCACG
Source organism: Kitasatospora albolonga (assembly GCA_002082585.1). NCBI lineage: Bacteria > Bacillati > Actinomycetota > Actinomycetes > Kitasatosporales > Streptomycetaceae > Kitasatospora > Kitasatospora albolonga. The sequence goes on along the minus strand of CP020563.1, from coordinate 7,093,326 downwards.
TGCAGCCATTCGCGGACGTTGCTCCCGTCGCCGTACAGACCGACGGGGAGCCCCTGGAGCAGCCGGGTGACGAAGAGCGGGATGAGCTTCTCGACGTGCTGGTAGGGGCCGTAGTTGTTGGAACAGCGGGTGACGGACAGGTCGAGGCCGTGGCTGCGCCAGGCGGCGCGGGCCAGCAGGTCGGCCGCCGCCTTGGAGGCCGCGTACGGCGAGTTGGGCAGCAGGGGCCGTTCCTCGTCCCAGGAGCCCTGCTCGATGGAGCCGTAGACCTCGTCGGTGGAGATGTGCACCACGCGCTCCACCCGGGCCGCGGCGCAGGCGTCCAGGAGCGTCTGGGTGCCCAGGACGTTGGTCCGGACGAACTCGGAGGCGTCGGCCAGCGACCGGTCGACGTGGGACTCGGCGGCGAAGTGGACGACCGCGTCGTGCCCGGGCAGCAGGTCCAGCAGCAGGTTCCGGTCGCAGACATCTCCCCGTACGAAGGTGAGCCGGGGGTCCGCGGGCGGCAGGTTGGCCCGGTCGCCCGCGTAGGTGAGCCGGTCCAGGACGGTCACCCGGGCCTGCTCGAAGCCCGGGTAGCCGCCCGCGAGGAGCGTACGGACGTAGTGCGAGCCGATGAAGCCCGCGCCGCCGGTGACGCAGATCCTCATGCCGCCACCTCGACACTCGCGTGGTCCCCCACCAGGAGCCGGTGCCAGCCGGGGACCAGTCCCGAGGTGACCGTGGCCTGCCGGCCGATGACCGATCCGCGCACCGCGCCGACCCCGGCCACCTGCGCCCCCTCCAGGACGAGGCTGTGCTCGATCACCGAGGAGCGCAGCTCGCAGTCCTGACCGATGGTCGTGGACGGGCCGACGCTGCTGTCCTCGACCACCGATCCGGCGCCCACGATCACCGGGCCCACCAGCCGGGAGCGGATGATCCGGGCGCCCGGTTCGATGACGACCGCGCCGATCAGCTCGCTGGCGGCGTCGACCTCGCCCCGGACGGAGGACGTGAGGTCCTTGAGGAGTTCGCTGTTGCACTCCAGGACGTCCTCGACCCGGCCGGTGTCGCGCCAGAAGCCCTCGTAGATCCGGCCCTGGACGTCCGCGCCCCGCTCGACGAGCCACTGGATGGCGTCGGTGATCTCCAGCTCGCCGCGGGCGCTGGGCCGGATCGCGGCGACGGCGGCGTGGATGGCCGCGGTGAAGAAGTACACGCCGGTCACCGCGAGGTCGCTGCACGGTTCGAGCGGCTTCTCCACGAGCCGCAGCACCCGGCCCTCGGCGTCGAGTTCGGCGACGCCGAACTCGCTGGGGTCGGCGACCTTGTGGACCACGATCTGGGCGGCGGGCCGCCGGGCGAGGAAGTCCCGGGCGATGTCCTGGACGCCGTCGGTGAGCATGTTGTCGCCGAGGTACATCACGAAGTCGTCGTCGCCGAGGAAGTCCCGGGCGATGGCGACGCCGTGGGCGAGGCCGCGCGGCTCCTCCTGCGGGATGTAGGTGAGGCGCACCCCGAACTGGGCGCCCGTGCCGAGCGCCTCGGCGATCTTTCCGCCCCGGTCGCCGACGACGACGCCGACCTCGGTGGCCCCCAGCTCGCGCAGGGACTCGATGACGTGGACCAGCACCGGCTTGTTCGCGATCGGAATCAGCTGCTTGGGCATCGAGTGGCTGAAGGGGCGGAGCCTGCTGCCCAGTCCCCCGGCCAGGATCAGTGCTTTCATGTGGAGCCTCCTCAGAACTCCCCGATGACGTCCCGCAGAGCGGAGATCACTCTGTCCTGCACGTCGACGGGGAGTGACGGATACATGGGGAGCGAGAAGATCTCGGCGGCCGCCGCCTCGGTGACCGGGAGCGACCCGGGGGCGTAGCCGAGGTGGGCGAAGCCGGTCATGGTGTGGACCGGCCACGGATAGCTGATGTTGAGGGCGATGTCCTGGCGCTTGAGCCGCTCGATGATCTCGTCGCGCCGGGGGTGGCGGACGACGTAGACGTAGTACACGTGCTCGTTGCCGGGGCTGGTGACGGGCAGCCGGAGGCCGTCCGGCGCGACCAGGTCGCTGAGGCCCTCCTCGTAGCGCCGGGCGATCGCGCGGCGGCCCTCCACGTAGGTGTCGAGCCGGGTCAGCTTGCGCCGCAGGATCTCGGCCTGCACCTCGTCCAGGCGGCTGTTGTGGCCCGGGGACTGGACCACGTAGTACGTCTTCTCCATGCCGTAGTAGCGCAGCCTGCGCAGGGCCGCGTCGGTGGCGTCGTCGTCCGTGACGACCGCCCCGCCGTCGCCGTACGCGCCGAGGACCTTGGTCGGGTAGAAGGAGAAGGCCGCCGCGTCGCCCATCGTGCCGGAGAGCCGTCCGTGGTGCCGGGCGCCGTGCGCCTGGGCGCAGTCCTCGACGATCGCGAGGCCGTGCCGGGCGGCGATCGCCTCCAGCGGGGCCATGTCGGCGCACTGGCCGTAGAGGTGGACCGGGAGCAGCGCCTTGGTGCGCGGGGTGACGGCGGCCTCGACCTGCGCGGTGTCCATGAGGTAGTCGGCCTCGTGGACGTCGACGAAGACGGCGCGGGCGCCGGTGCCCTCGATGGCGACCACGGTGGGCGCGGCCGTGTTGGAGACGGTGATGACCTCGTCGCCGGGGCCGACGCCGAGCGCCTGGAGCGCCAGCTTGACGGCGTTGGTCCCGTTGTCGACGCCCGTGCAGTGCCGTACGCCGTGGTAGGCGGCGAAGTCCTCCTCGAAGCCGCGCACGCTCTTGCCGAGCACGAGCTGGCCGGAGGAGAACACCGTCTCCACGGCGTCGAGCAGATCCGCGCGCTCCTTCTCGTACTCCGGCAGGTAGTCCCAGACGTGGGTGGTCATGGACGGATCAGCCTCCATCGCTCGGTGGTCGAGTGGAGGGGAGGTTGGGGCAGCGTGGTCGCGGCTCGCTCAAGCCCTGGTGTCGCCGGGCCCGCCGCCCTCGGTGGTACGGGCGCGCCGCGGCGGGTCAGCGCGCCGGCCGGGGCCCGGTGCCCTCGGCGGTACGGGCCGCGCCGCGGCCGATCAGGGCGTCGATCTCGCGCAGGGTGAGCCCGCTCTCGGACAGCACCTGCCGGGTGTGCTCGCCCGGGCTCGGCGCGGGGCCGGGGGCCGGGGCGGGGGTGCGGCCGAAGCGGGGCGCGGGGGCGGGTGCCGTTCCCGTACCGGTGTCGAGGTAGGTGCCGCGCTCCGCGAGCTGCGGGTGGCGGGCGGCTTCCCGGACGGTGAGCACCGGGGTGACGCATGCCTGGGTGCCGGTGAACTCCGCCGTCCACTCCTCCCGGGTCCGGGTGGCGAACCGGGCGGCGAACGCGGTGCGCAGGGCGGGCCAGTTGGTGCGGTCGGCGCGGTCGGGGAGGGTGTCGGGGGCGAGGCCGAGACCGGTGAGGAGGTCGGCGTAGAAGCGTTCCTCCAGGGCACCGACGGCCATGTGGCCGCCGTCCGCGCAGGGGTAGGTCGTGTAGAACGGGGCGCCGCCGTCGAGCAGGTTGCCGCCGCGCGGGCGGTCCCAGGAGCCCTCGTCGCGCATGGCGAGGAGCATCGCGAGGAGGGAGGCCGTGCCGTCGACGATGGCGGTGTCCACGGTCTGGCCGAGGCCGGACCTGCGGCGTTCGTGGAGGGCCGCGAGGATGCCGCAGACCAGCAGCATCCCGCCGCCCGCGAAGTCCCCGAGCAGGTTGACGGGGGGCACCGGGGCGCCGCCGTCGGTGCCGATCGCGTCCAGGGCGCCGGTGAGCGCGATGTAGTTGATGTCGTGGCCGGGCGCGGCCGCCAGCGGCCCGTCCTGGCCCCAGCCCGTCATCCGGGCGTAGACGAGAGAAGGGTTGCGGTCCCGGCAGGCGTCGGGCCCGATGCCGAGCCGCTCGGCGACGCCGGGCCGGAACCCCTCCACGACCACGTCCGCGTGGTCGGCCAGGCGCAGCACGGCGGCGGCGCCCTCGGGGTCCTTGAGGTCGAGGGCCACCGAGCGGCGGCCCCGGTCGAGCACCCGGTGCCAGCCGCCGAACGCCCGGCCGCCACCGGCCCGGTCGACGCGGATCACCTCGGCGCCCAGGTCGGCGAGCATCATGCAGGCGAACGGCACCGGTCCGATCCCGGCGAGTTCGATGATCCGCAGTCCGGCCAGCGGGCCGCGCGGACCGGCTGTTCCCCTCGGCGGGCCCGGGGGCCGCGAGCCGGGGGAGTTCGTCCCTGAGGTCTCCATGGCCGGGGAAGGTAGGAGCGGCGGCTATGAGCGGGCTCGAGCCGACTTCGAGCCCGGGGTGGCACGTTCCGGACCGCTCGCACCCCCGGTTCCAGGACCAGAAGGAGTCCGCTCATGAGCGACCCGACCCGCGCGACGGCGACCACCGCGGCCACGTGCCGCATCTGCGAAGGCGAGGTGACCGAGTTCCTCGACCTGGGGCGGCAGCCCCTGTCCGACGCCTTCCCCGAACCCGCGCGCACCGAGGGCGAGTTCTTCTACCGGCTGGCGGTCGGTGTGTGCGCGGACTGCTCCATGGTCCAGCTCACGGAGGAGGTGCCCCGGGAGAAGATGTTCCACGAGGACTACCCGTACCACTCCTCGGGCTCCTCGGTGATGCGCGAGCACTTCTCCGCCACCGCCCGCGGCTTCATCGAGAAGGAGCTCACCTCGGCGGACCCCTTCGTCGTCGAGATCGGCTGCAACGACGGGATCATGCTCCGTACGGTCAGCGAGGCGGGCGTCCGGCATCTGGGCGTCGAGCCGTCCGGCGGGGTGGCCAAGGTCGCGGCCGAGGCGGGCATCCGGGTGCGCAACGACTTCTTCGAGGAGCGGACGGCGGCCGAGATCCGCGCGGAGGACGGCCCGGCCGATGTGATCTACGCGGCCAACACCCTGTGCCACATCCCCTACATGGACTCCATCCTGCGGGGCATCGGCACGCTCCTGGGCCCGGACGGCGTGTTCGTGTTCGAGGACCCGTACCTGGGCGACATCGTGGAGAAGACCTCGTTCGACCAGATCTACGACGAGCACTTCTACTTCTTCACGGCCCGTTCGGTCGCCGCGATGGCGGCCCGCTTCGGCCTCGAACTCGTCGACGTGCGGCGGCTGACCGTGCACGGCGGCGAGGTGCGCTACACCCTCGCCCTGGCCGGTGCCCGCACCCCCTCGCCCGCGGTCGCCGAGCTCGTCGCCGAGGAGACGGAGCGCGGCCTCGGCACGCTGCCGACGCTGAAGGCGTTCGCGGCGAACGTGGAGAACATCCGTACGGAACTGATCGCGCTGCTCGGGCGGCTGCGCGCCGAGGGCCACTCGGTCGCCGCCTACGGGGCGACGGCCAAGAGCGCCACGGTCACCAACTTCTGCGGCATCGGCCCCGAGCTCGTCGGCCATGTCTACGACACCACCCCGGCCAAGCAGAACCGGCTCTCCCCCGGGGCGCACATCCCGGTGGTCTCCGCCGAGGAGTTCTCCCGCGACTACCCCGACTACGCGCTCCTGTTCGCCTGGAACCACGCCGAGGAGATCATGCGCAAGGAGCGGGAGTTCCAGGAGAACGGCGGCAAGTGGATCTTCTACGTCCCCACGGTCCACGTCGTCTGACCCACCGCCCACCCGAGCGGGAAAGGAGTCCCACATGCCCGAGAAGACCTTCGACGGCCGGACCGTCGTCGTCACCGGGGGCGGCACCGGGATCGGCCGCGCCGCCGCCCTGTCGTTCGCCGCGCTCGGCGCCGCGTCGGTGATCGTCACCGGCCGCCGCAAGGAGCGGCTGGACGAGGTGGCGGAGCTGCATCCGGCCATCGTTCCGGTCACCGCCGACGTGACCACCCGGGAGGGGGCGCGTGCCGTCGCCGACGCGGTGTCCACGCACGGCGGGGCGCTGGACGTCCTGGTGCACAACGCCGGTGTCTTCCGCTTCACCCCGCTGTCGGCGCTGGACGCCGGTACGGCACGGGAGGTCCTGGACACCAATGTGCTGGGGCCCGTCCTGCTCACCGCCGAGCTGCTGCCGCTGCTGCGCTCCCCCGGCGCCGCCCTGGTGCTGGTCTCCAGCCGGGGCGGCCACAACCCGGGCGTGGACAGCTCCCTGTACTCGGCGAGCAAGGCCGCGGTGGACAGCTTCACCCGGAGCTGGGCCGCCGAACTGGCCCCGCGCGGCATCCGGGTGAACGCCGTCGCCCCGGGCTTCGTCCGTACGGAGGCGTACGCGGCGAACGGTCTCGGACCCGAGCAGGTGGAGGGGCTGTTCGCCGGGGTCGCGGCGACGATCCCGCTCGGCCGGGTCGCCGAGGCCGACGAGGTGGCCCGCTGGCTGACGTTCCTCGCCGACCCGGCGAACGCGCTGGTCACGGGGCAGGTCATCACGGTGGACGGCGGCCTCGACATCGCGGGGAGCTGAGCCGGAAGCCGATCCGGAGGGCGGGCCGGGTGCCGGGCCGGACCCGGCCGGACCGGCCGGAACGCGGGCCCGGTGGCCGGTGCGTGTGCGCGGTCCGGAGCGGAGGTTCCGCTCCGGACCGCGCACGTGCGTCTGTTCCCCCGTACCTGCGTTCCGGTGAGTCGTGTCCGCATTCCGCCGTAGCGGCCCGTCCGTCGAACAGACTGGTGGGCCCACCCATCAGTCCGTGCCGGCCGCCATGCCGCCGGCACTCATCGCGGGAGCCGTACATGAGGATTCTGGTGACAGGCGCGACCGGGGGCGTCGGCCGGCACGTGGTCGACCAGCTGATCTCCGCAGGGGTCCAGGTGCGGGCGCTGACCCGTGATCCGGCGAAGGCGTCGATGCCGCCGGGGGTGGAGGTCGTACGGGGCGACCTCACCGCGCCCGACGAGCTCGCGGCCGCCTTCGAGGGGGTCGACCGGCTGCATCTGTTCCCGGTCGAGGAGACCGCGCGGGAGGTGGTCGCGCTGGCCGCGAAGTCCGGGGTGGGGCGCATCGTGGACCTCTCGGCGGCGGCCATCACGATCGGCCTGTACGAGAGCCCGACCGAGCAGGCCATCGAGGAATCGGGGCTGGAGTGGACCCACGTCCGCCCGGCCGAGTTCATGACGAACCGGCTGCACCTGTGGGGGCCGGACATCCGGGCCCGGCGCGTGGTGCGCTACCCCTTCCCCGACGAGACCGGCGTCCCGGTGCACGAGGCGGACATCGCCGCCGTCTCCGTCGCCGCGCTGCTGGAGGACCGGTTCGTGGGGAAGGCGCTCACCCTGACGGGCCCCGCCCGGATCAGCGCGCGCGAGCAGGCGGCCGCGATCGGGGACGCGCTGGGCGAGGAGGTGCGGTTCGAGGAGGTGAGCCGTGAGGAGGCGCTGCGGCTGATGAAGGCGCAGGGCGGATTCGCCGCCGAGAACGCCGAGTTCCTGCTCGGCTACCAGGACTACTCCGGTGAGGACGGCGGGGGCGAGGACGGCCTCTCCGAACAGGACTACTCCGAGCTGACGCGCCCCTGGCCGGACGTCGAGGAGGCGACCGGGCGGCCGGCCCTGGACTTCGCCCGGTGGGCGAAGGACCGCGTGGACGACTTCCGCTGACCCGGAGCGTGGCCGACTTCCGCTGATCCGGCGGGGACGGCGGCGCCCCCCTCAGCCCTTCGGCCCGGCCCCCGGCACGAAGCCGGGGGCCGGGCCGAAGCGGCGGACGGGTCAGCGCCCGGCGAGCTCCTCCAGCTTGCGGACGATCTCGGAGGTCCTCGGCAGCGCGGCGATCTCGTCGGCGAGGGCCCGGGCCCGCTCGCGGTACGAGGGGTCGGTGAGGATCGCGCGTCCCGCCTCCTCGATCCGCTCCGGCGGCTCGACCAGGTTCAGGGTGATCGAGGCCCCGTACGCGTCGAAGCGCCGCATCGGGATCGCCGAGGCGAGCATGTCCGGGAAGACCAGCTGCGGAACGCCCGCGGCTGCCGCGTACATGCAGGTCTGGCCGCCGCCGTGATGGACCAGCAGATCGCAGGAGGGGACGACGGTGTCCAGCGGTACGTAACCGGCCCGGACCTCCGGCCACTCCTTGCGCAGCGCCTCGGCGACGGGCTCCTGGGTCGCGATGAGCAGCTCCACGTCCTGGAAGACGGGGTTCTCCAGGATGGGCCGGAAGAAGGCGACCCCGAGCGTGTCGATCATGGCGGCCCGCGAGCCGGAGGTCACCAGGACCCGCTTGCGTTCGGTGCGCCGGTAGACCCAGGGCTCCAGCGGGAGCTGGGTGGAGCCGGGCGTCCAGCGCATGTACTGGGCGGGTTCGGCACCCTCGGGCCGGAGCGACTCCGGGGTGATGTGGACGTACAGGTCCTCCTTGGGGAAGGTGTCCAGGCCGAGCTTCTCCAGCTCCGGGCGGAGCTCGTCGGCGACGTACTCCAGGTCCGCCGGGTCCCGCTCCAGGGCGTCCCACGCCTGGCAGACGTAGGGCACCTTGGCGTGGTGGGCGATGAGCGCGGCCCCGTAGTTGCGGGTGCCGCCCACCACCAGGTCGGGGCGCCAGTGGTCGGCGAGGTCGGCGAGCCGGCCGAAGCTGTCCGCCGCCATCCGGGCGAAGCCCCGGCTGGCGAACTCGCACTCGGCGGCCTCGCCCCGGGGACGGTCCAGCTTGTTGCCCTCGCGGTCCCAGAACATCGCCTTGAAGACGCCCATCTCCGACATCTCGAAGGCGGGCAGGCCGTGTTCGGTGACGGCGGCGACGTCCTCCTGCGGCGCGGCCACGATGACCTCGTGGCCCTCGGTGCGACAGGCGGACGCGAGGGGCAGCAGGGCGTGGACCGTCGCCCGGCCCCCGCCGGTGAAGAAGAGGATGCGCACGATGACTCCTTACGGGTTGGCTGGGCTGGTGCGCCGGGCTTCGGCCTCGACCTGGACGCTCGCGGTCACCCGGTCGCCGGTGTCGCGGACCGTGGAGACGCCGCTGCTGGTGAAGGTGTCGCCGGTCAGGACCGCGTGGTGGTCGATGTCGACCCAGCCGAGGTAGGCGCCGTTCTCGTCGACCAGGCGCTCGGCTATCCGGTAGGAGAACCGCCCCTCCCCCGTCGCGGCCCAGGTGCCCGCGCCCCCGCCGCCGGGTGCCGGACCCGCCAGGATGAACGCCCGGCCCTCGGGGGTGAGGTGCAGGGTGCTCTCGAACTCCTTGCCCTCCAGACGGAACCGCTCCGTCCAGGTGCCTTCCGGTCGTGCCGTGCTGACTGCGGACTGGTTCACTCTGCTCCTCCCCTTGCGCATGGCTGGTCCGGCGACGCTAGGGCGCCCTGCTCGACGTCTGCTCGAGGCCGGGTCACGGGCCCGGGGCCGGGGGCCGGTTCGACCGGGGGACGACGGCGGTTCGAGCGGGGATGGACACGATGGGTGCACGTCCTGTCCGACCTCCCCGCCGCGACCGCCAAGGAGCAGCATGACCACCGACGCCAGCACACCCCCGGTACCGCAGACGGCCCGCGAGGTCCGGCTCGCCCGCCACCTCGACGGCGCCATCACCCCCGGCCACTTCGAGATCGCCGAGGTCCCGGTCAGGGAGCCCGGCCCCGGAGAGGTCCTGGTCCGCACCGACCATGTCTTCGTGGCGGCGGCCTACCAGGACCTGATGCGCCCCGACTGCCCGCTGCCCGTACCGCCCTACCAGGTGGGGGGCCGGATCGGCGGCGGCGAGGTGGGCACGGTCGTACGGTCCGCCGATCCCTCGCTGGCCGTCGGCGACCTCGTCCAGATGATGGCGGGCTGGGGGGAGTACACGACCGCGCCCGCCGCGTCGTTCCACCGCCTCGACGCCACGCTGTTCCCCAGCTCCTCCTACTACCTGAGCCAGGGGCCCACCGCCTACTACGGCATGGCCACCCTGGCACGGGCGGGCGAGGGGGACGTGGTCTTCGTGTCGGGCGCGGCCGGCGGGGTGGGCTCGCTCGCCGGGCAGATCGCCAAGTGCCGGGGCGCCGCCCGGGTGATCGGCAGCGCGGGCAGCAAGGAGAAGGTGGCCTATCTGGTCGACGAGCTCGGCTACGACGCCGCGTTCGACTACCACGACGGCCCGGTCGTCGACCAGCTGCGCAAGCTCGCGCCGGACGGCATCAACGTCTTCTTCGACAACGTGGGGGGCGAGCAGTTCGAGGCCGCCGTGCAGGTGGCGGCCCCGCACGCGAGGTTCGCGCTCTGCGGTGCGCTCTCCGGGCAGATCGGCGGCACGGGCGGCCACCCCCGCCTCGACCTGATGACCGCCATCACCCGCCACCTCGAACTGCGGCCCTACGCCACCTACCACACGCCCGAGCAGGTCCAGGCGTGGACCGAGCATGTGGCGCGGTGGCTCTCCGAGGGACGTTTCGTCTTCCCCCAGACCGTCGTCGAGGGGGGCATCGAGCAGGCACCGGGCGCGCTTCTGGACCTGCTGGCCGGGCGGCACCGGGGCAACATCACCGTACGGTTCTCCGGCTGACCCGCACGGCCGGGGGGCGGCCCCGGGAGCGCCCGGGCTCCCGGGGCCGCGTCATGTCCGGGGCCCGTCGCGTCTTCACGTCCGAGGTCCGTCGCGTCCGGCACCCGTCACGCCCGAGCCCCGTCACGCCCGAGGCCCCGTCACGTCCCGGGGCGCCGGGGCCGTCACTCCGCGGCGGTGGCGGTGATCCGGACCGGGAGGCGGCGGAGCACCCGGCCCCGGTCGTCGTGGACCGTGGAGAGGCCGGTGCTGGTGAAGGAGGGGCCGGCCAGCACCGCCGTCTGCTCGATCACCACCCGCCCGGTGCCTCGCCCATCGTGCCCGTACAGCGGCTCCACCACCCGGAACGCGAAGCGCCCCGCGCCCAGATCCGTCCAGCGGCCCTCGCCCGGGCCCCCTTCCAGCAGCAGCGCCGTCCCGTCGGCCGCGAAGTGGAAGACGCTCGCCGTCCACCGCCCCCGGCGCTCCACCTCGGCGTTCCAGCGGCCCAACGGCCGTGCGCCCGCGCACTCCTGTCCCCTGTGTGTCATCCGGCCACGGTGCGCGCGTCGGCTCGGGAACGGCTCGATCCGCCCGGAACCGTACGCCCATCGGCCCCGCGCCCGTTCGAGCCGGTCGAGTCCCGCTCGAGCCGGACCGGGCACCATGATCCCCATGAGAGTGCTCAGTCTGCGGACGCTCAACCGGACCCTGCTGGAGCGGCAGTTCCTCCTGGAACGGACCCCGCTGCCCGTGATCGACGTCGTACGGCATCTGGTCGCGATGCAGGCGCAGGAGCCCAACTGGCCCTACGTGGGCCTGTGGACGCGGGTCAAGGGGTTCGCGCACGGGGAGCTGACCGGACTGTTCCAGGACCGGGGCGTGGTGCGGGGCACGATGGTGCGGCGCACCCAGCACCTGGCCGCCGCCGAGGACTTCGGGTGGCTCCGGCCCAGCGTGCAGCCCGTCGTGCGCGCTGCCGTGAACCAGTCCTACTTCGCTCCCCATCTCGAAGGGCTCGATCTGGACGAACTCGCCTCGGCGGGGCGCGAGCTGATCCGGAGCGGGGAGCTGACCCGCAGCGAGCTCGGCAGGCTGCTGGAGGAGCGGTTCCCCGGCCGCCCCGGTGCCCGGCTCGCCCTGGTGGTGGAGTCGCTGGAGTCCGTCGTGTACCCGCCGCCGAACGGGGTGTGGGGCGCCTGGGGGAACCGCACCTCGACGCCGCTGGCGCTGGCCGACGAGTGGACCGGCGTCCCGATGGCCGCCCGGGCGGACCTGCGCACCCTGGTGCTGCGGTACCTCGCCTCCTTCGGACCGGCCGGGGTCATGGACGTACAGGCGTGGTCGGGGCTGACCCGGCTGCGCGAGGTGGTGGAGTCCCTGCCGCTGCGCACGTTCCGCACGGTGGACGGCAAGGTGCTGTACGACCTGCCCGACGCGCCGATCGCCGACTCCGGGGCCCCGGCGCCGGTCCGCTTCCTTCCCGCCTTCGACAACGCCGCGCTCGGGCACAAGGACCGCACCCGGCTGATCAGCGACGCCGACCGGCGGCGGATCGCCCCGGTGGCGGCGCTCGGGGTGCCGCTGTTCCTGGTGGACGGGTTCGTACGGGGCTCCTGGTCGTTCAAGGACGGCGCCCTGCGGATCACCCCCTTCCGGCCGCTGAGCGGCGCCGAGGAGGAAGCCGTACGGGCCGAGGCCCGGCCGCTGTTCGGCTTCGTCGCCGGGCCGGAGGCGGAGGCAGGGCAGGGTGCGCCGGAGGACATCGCGTTCGCCTGAGCCCTGAGCCGGACTCCATGGGCGGTCCAGCGGCGCGGGCCAGCATCGCGGGCGTGTGCCGCCCGGAATCCACCGGGCGGCCGCGGCAGCCGGAAGGGGTTCCGATGAGCAGAAAGAGTCTCGGCGAGATCTACGCCCATGCCGAGATCTACGAGGCCGTGTACCGGGCGCGCCGCAAGGACTACCGGGCGGAGTCCGACGAAGCCCGGTCCCTCATCCGGGAGTTCGGCAACGATGCCCGGTCCCTGCTGGACGTGGCCTGCGGCAACGGTCCCCATCTGCGGTACTTCCGGGAGGACTTCGCCCATGTGGAGGGGGTGGACGTCTCCGCGGACATGGTGCGCCTGGCCCGGCACAATCTGCCGGGCGTGCCCGTCCACCAGGGCGATATGGCCGACTTCCGGCTGGAGCGCACGTTCGACGCCATCACCTGCATGTTCAGCTCCGTCGGCTATCTGCACGACACCGGCGAGCTGAACTCCGCGGCGGAGAGCTTCGTCCGCCACCTCAACCCGGGCGGGGTCGTCGTCCTGGAACCCTGGTACTTCCCCGACACGTTCGTGCCCGGGCAGATCATGAGCACCCTGGCCACCGAGGGCGGGCGGACCATCTCCCGGATCTCGCACGCCACCCGGGAGGAGGGGGACATCGCCCGGGTGGTCGCGCACTACCTCGTCGCCGACCCCGCCTCCGGTGTGGAGCACTTCATCGACAGCCACGACCTGAAGCTGTTCACCCGCCGGGAGTACGAGACCGCCTTCGAGCGGGCGGGCTGCACCGTGCACTACCGCGAACGCGGCGCGAAGGTCGGCATGTTCGCCGCGACCCTGGGGCGCGGCCGGTGAACCGCGGTGACTGAGCTTCCGCGCCCCGCCCGGGTCGCCGTCATCGGCGGCACCGGCTGGATCGGCCGCCATCTCCCGGCCGCCTTCGCCGAGCGGGGCCACGAGGTCCTCGCCCTGGCCCGCAACGAGGCCGCCCATCTGCCCCCGGGGGCGTTCCGCAGGCTCGACCTGACCACGGCCGGCCCCGGCGCCCTCGCGGAGCTGCTGCGCGAGGAGCGGATCGGGATCGTGGTGAACGCCACGGACGGGGCCAACGCGACCGACGGCTGGGACCGCTCCGACGAGGAGATGATCGCCGCCAACGTCCATGCCGTGGAAGGGCTGTTGAAGGCACTGGCCGAGCTCCCCCGGTCCCCCCGGCTGGTCCATCTGGGGTCGATGCACGAGTACGGGCCGGTCCCCGACGGCACCTTGATGGACGAGACGCTGACGCCCGCCCCGGTGAACGTCTACACCCGCAGCAGGCTCGCCGGGACCCGGGCCGTGCTGGACGCGGCGCGTTCGGGGCGGGTCTCCGCCGTGGTGCTGCGGCTCGCCAACGTCTGCGGGCCGCATCCGTCGTCGGCGGCCTTCCTGGGCACGCTGCTGTCCCGGCTGCGCGCGGCGGCGGCGGGCGAGCCGGGGGTGCGGCTGACCGTCGCGCGCGGGGCCCGCCGGGACTTCGTGGACGTACGCGATGTGGCGCGGGCCGTCGTGCTGGCCGCCGCCTCCCCGGTGAACGGCCGGGCCGTCAACATCGGCAGCGGGGTCGCGACCCCGCTCCAGGAGCTGGTGGACCTGTTCCTCGGCGTCTCCGGGCTGCCGGCCGGGGCCGTCGAGCAGGATCTGCGCCCCGTGGCGGGGCTGGGCGGCGACTGGATGCGGGTCGACAACCGGCGCGCGGCGCGTCTGCTGGGCTGGTCGCCCCGGGTCCCGCTGCGCACCTCTCTCGCCGATATGTGGCACGCCTGAACGACCGGTGCTCCCCGGGCGGCCGACCGGCACGAGCCCCCGGGGAGCGCCACCGCTCAGGCGTGGGGCCCGACCGTCACCTTGGCGAGGGTCAGCTCGGTGCGGCCCTCCAGGATCTCGCCGACCCGGGCCGCCTGTTCGTCGAGCTCCTTGCGCCGGACGCCGGTCAGCGGGGTGATCTCCTCCACGGTGATGAACAGCTTCTTGCCGGAGCGGCGCTGGTGCCAGACGCCCGCGACCTCCCCGTCGACGAGGAGCACGGGGAAGTTCCCCGCCTGGCCCGCCGCGAGGGCGCGCTCGGACGCCGCTCCGGGGTAGAGCAGGGCGCGCGGGTGGCAGCCGACCACGTACGCGTCGAAGTACGGCAGCAGCACCAGTCCGCGCGGCGGTCCGTCGGGCACATCGGTGTCCCCGGCGACCACCCAGGCCCGCTCCCCCGCCAGCTCCACCTCCTGGAGGGCGTCGCCGAGCGAGGCGAACAGATCGGTGGCCCAGCGGCGGGGCGCGGCCAGCCACCGGGCGAAGTGCTGGGGCGTGGCGGGCCCGAAGGCGTGGAGGTAGGACGTGACGAGGGCGGCGAGCGCGGCCGGGCCCTCGAGCGGGGTGAAGCCGGGCAGCCAGCGGTGCGGGTTGGTGTACGTGGCCTTGCGCCCGCGGGTCTCCCCGAAGCAGAGCGCGCCCCGGTTGGCGGCGATGTCCATGACGGCCCGCCAGCGCGGCCACTTGCCCTGGAAGGCTTCCATGACCGGGTCGGCGGCCCAGGAGCCGGTGCGTTCGACGATGGCTTCCGTCAGCTCGTCGGCGGTGAGCTCCGCGTCCTTCAGGGAGTCCGCGACGGCGGCGATCACCTGCTCGATCTGCTCGGGGGTGAGGAGCTGCTGACCGCCGCGCGCGTTGCCGGACGACGGCGGGAGGGCGGAGAGCGCGCCCGTCCACATGGGCAGGTCGCGGGTGGGCAGCAGATGGACCGTGCCGCGCGGCCCGTACGTCTTGACGAGCGTCCGCTCCGTCCACAGCGCCTCGCGCACCCCGGCCCTGGTGGTGTCCGACAGCCGCAGCCCCACGGAGAGTTCGGCGGCCGAGAGCACCTGGGCGTGGGCGCCGCAGAGCCGGGCCACCACGTCGGCGGGCCCGGTGGCCGTGCCCGTCGGCGCCAGCGAGCTGCGCTGGAGCCGCCGCGCGGACACCCCGGCCCATGGGAGTACGGGCACCTCGGCCGGACGGTCGTTCATGTTCTGTGCTCCTCAAGGGGGTTCGGCAGCGACCTCCCACTATCGCGCACCGCGCTCAAGTCCGGCTGGAGCGCGCAGGTGGACCGGGGCTCCAGATCCCGTCGAGGGCCACCTGCCACCGTCGCGCGACACCGACTTCCTGTTGCGAACCACCGACTACCTAAGGACAGAGCCTGATGCGCATCATGTTCACCATCTGGCCGATGGCGGCGCACCTCTACCCCGCGGTGCCGCTCGCCCTGGCGCTCCAGAGCGCGGGCCACGAGGTCTGCGTGGCCTCCCACCCCCTTCTCACCCGGGCCATCACGGCGGCCGGGCTGACGGCGGTCGGGATCGGCACCGAGGAGACGATGACCCCGCTGGCCGGGGCCGAGGAGTTCATGCCCGACGAGGAGGAGAGCGAGCGGCTTCTGGAGCTGCTGGCGAGCGACCCGGCGGACCGGCCCGCCGCGGAGATGTTCACCCTCTTCCTGGGGGCGGTGCGGATGTACAACACCGTCCCGGGGGCGGGGGGCGCCGCGCCGGGGGTGGACGACGTGGTCGCCTTCGCCCGCGCGTGGCAGCCCGATCTGGTGGTGTGGGAGCAGTGGCCGGCCGCCGCCGTGGCCGCCCGGCTGATCGGCGCCGCGCACGCCCGCATCCTGTGCGGGCCGGACTACTGGGCCTGGGGCAGGGAGCGCATCGTCGCGGCGGGCGGCCCCGATCCGACGGCGGCCATCGTGGCGCCGATCGCCGAGCGGTACGGCCTGGCGGTGGACGAGGAGCTGGTGCTCGGCCAGTGGACCATCGACCCGACGCCGAAGGCGCTACGGCTGCCGACCACCGCGCCGAGGACCGTCTCGGTGCGCCGGGTCCCCCTCTCGGGCGGTGTGGTGCTGCCGCGCTGGCTGCACCCGCGCCCCGAGCGGCCCCGGGTGGCGGTCTCCCTCGGCATATCGGGGCGGGCGATGCGGATGGCCGACCGGAAGCTGATCGGCTCCGTGCTGGAGGCGGTCGGGGGTCTGGACGCGGAGGTCGTCGCGACCTTCGACGCCCTTCAGCTGGAGGGCCAGCGGGTCCCGGAGAACACCCGTACCGTCGACTTCGTACCGCTCAGCCAGCTGTTCGAGACCTGCTCCGTCGTGGTGCACCACGGGGGCGGCGGCACCTTCGCGGCGGCCGTGGCGCACAAGGTGCCGCAGCTGATCGAGACGAGCGGGGAGCTGGAGTGCGCCGCGTACGCCGACTATGTGACGGACCGGGACGGCGGGCTCTCGGTGAACTACGCGCGGCAGTCGCCGCAGGAGATCCGGCGGAGCATCGAGCGGCTGATCGAGGAGCCGGTCTTCGGCAAGGGCGCCGACACCCTGCACGCCGAGTGGCTGGCGATGCCGGGCCCGGTGGACGTGGTCCCGACCCTGGAGCGGCTGGCCGCCCAGCACCGTACGGCGCCGCTGCCGGCCCGGTGAGTCGCGCGGGCAGCGAGAAGGCCGATGCCCGGGCCCCCCTTCGGAGGGGGCCCGGGCATCGGCCTGTGTGCGGCGGCCGGTCAGAGCGTGACAGCTCCCGTGGTGAGCAGGGAGAGCAGGGTCCGGGCCTCCACGTCGACGTAGTGGCCGTGCCGGACCAGTGAGCCGAGCTGGCCGGGGGTGATCCAGAGGTAGCCCGGCGGTGGCCGCAGCGGTGCCTCGTCCTCGCCGCACTCCATGAAGAGGTAGCGGCTCTCCGCGTTGAGGAACCGGCCGCCCTCCTCCGAGTGCAGCGCGGCGTAGCGGAACCGGCCCGGGTCGGCGCGGAGCACCAGGTCCAGGAACGGCGGCCGGTCCCGGGGGGCGAGGTGCGCGTAGTTGTCCGGGGTGTACTGGACGGTGGGGCCGAGCTCGATGGTGTCGAGGAAGCCCGCCTCGACCCGGGCGTGCGCCAGCAGATGCGGTACGCCGTCGAAGCTGCGGGTCAGGAAGGCGTTGAGGCCGAGGCCGCGGGGTTCCAGGAGGGGCTGGGTCCAGCGGCTCACCTCCCGGCTGCCCGCCTCGACCGAGACGGCGACCACCTGGAAGTAGCGGCCGTCGGTGTGCCGGACGGCGTGGTCGTCCCGGACCCAGCCCCGTACGTCCTTGAGGGGCATCGGTTCGGTCCGCACCTCGTGCCGGGAGCGCTCGCCGGAGATCCAGGAGAGCAGTTCGGTGTCGGGGTGCAGGGCCCCTGCCTCGGGCGGGGTGACGGGGGCGCAGGCCAGTACCGTACGGGCGTCCATGTTGACGACGTTGTCCCGGTGCAGCAGCTCGCCGATCTGGCCGAGGGTCAGCCAGCAGAAGTCCTCGTGCGGCGGGATGTCGTCGGTGGTCTCGACGATCATGTTCCGGTTGGACTTCCGGTAGAACCAGGACCCCTGCTCGGACTGGAGGACATCGGCGAGCACCCGGTGGGGCTCCGGCCGGACGAACTGCTCGATGTGGCGTACCCCGGCGCCCCGGTGCACCCGGGTGTAGTTGCTGCGGGTGGCCTGCACGGTGGGTGAGAGCTGGAGCAGATTGCGGTTGCCCGGCTCCATCTTCGCCTGCATCAGGAAGTGCAGGACGCCGTCGAACTCCTTGGCCAGGAGGCCGAGGATGCCGACCTCGGGCTGTTCGATGACCGGCTGCTCCCACTCCCCCGAGGGGCCCTCGCCCACCCGGACCCGCAGGCCCCGCACGGTGAAGAACCGGCCGCTGCGGTGGCTCAGGTCCCCGGTGGCCCCGTCGAACCGCCAGCCGTCGAGGGCGGTGAAGGGGATGCGCTCGACGGCGAATCGGTGCGCCCTGCGGCGTTCGGCCAGCCAGGCGCCGAACGCGTCCGTACGCAGCTGGGCTCCGGCCTCGCGTACGGCGGCCGAGCGGGCGAGCCGGGCTGGGAGGTCCGGGTCCGTCCGGGGCCGCAGGAGCCGGACCGCCGTGCTCACGGCCGGGCCCCGGCCGGTGCGGGGTACCGCCGGAAGGCACGGTTCCGGAGGGCGTGGCTCCGCCGGAAGGCACGGTCCCTGAAGGCGCGGTGCGTGGCGGTCACTCCGGTTCTCCCCAGGTCACGGGCAGGCTGGTGAGCGTGTGGTTGATCTCGCCCGTGTGCCAGGGCAGTTCGTGCTCCGGCACGGCCAGCCGCAGATCGGGGAAGCGGCGCAGCAGGCCCTCCAGCGCGATCTCCAGCTCCATCCGGCCCAGGTGTTTGCCCAGGCAGTGGTGGACCCCGTGGCCGAAGGAGATGTGCGGGTTGCGCTCCCGGTCCAGGTCGAGCCGGTCCGGGTCGGCGAAGACGGCGGGGTCGCGGTTGGCGGAGGCCAGGGCGAGCAGGACGGCGTCGCCTTCGGCGATCGTCACGCCGCCCACCTCGATGTCGGCGGCGGCGATGCGCGGGAAGCCGGTGGTGTCGGTGGCGAAGAGGTTGACGTGGCGCAGGAGTTCGTCGACGCCCTTGGGGATCAGGGCGGGGTCGGCGGCGAGCCGGTCCCACTGGTCGCGGTGGTCGACGAGCAGGGCGAGGACGGAGTTGGCGAGCTGGTTGGCGGTGGTGTCGAAACCGGCCCCGATCAGGGTGAAGCCGAAGGTGACGAGCTCGGCCTCACTGAGCCGGTCGCCCTCGTCGCGCGCCGCGATCAGCTCGGAGAGCATGTCGTCGGTGGGGGTGGCCCGCTTGTCCGCGACCAGGCCGACGATGTACTCGCTCAGCTTCGCGAGCCCGGCCAGGGACTCCTCACCGCCCGCACGGTCGTCGACGGTGGCGAAGGCGCGCGCCCACTTCTCGAAGTCGCGCAGATCGGCCGGCGGTACACCGAGGAGCTCGCCGATCACGGTGAGGGGCAGCGGCACCGCCAGCGCCTGGACCAGGTCGACCGGTCCGCCCTGGGCCTGCATCGCGTCGAGCAGCTCGTCGGCGACCTGCTGGACGCCCGCCCGCATCCGTTCGACCCGGCGCAGGGTGAACGCGCCGGCCACCAGCTTCCGCAGCCGGGAGTGCTCGGGCGAGTCGAGCGAGATGATCATTTCCGGGGTGGTGTGCATGGTGCCGCCGACCCGCGGGGCGCCGGGGCCGCACGCCCGGGCGCGGCTGAGGCGGGGGTCGGCCGAGAGTTCGCGCACGTGCTCGTAGCGGGTCACCAGCCAGGCGTCGACACCGCCCGCCGTGCGCACGCGCACCACCGGCTCTTCGTCACGCAGCTCCGCGTAGCGCGGATCGGGCCCTCGGTAGGAGGAGCCCGGGAAGGGGAACACGTCGGTTTCTCGAGGGGCAGACACGCTTGACACCTCCGCTGTCGCCGCGGGGAGCGGCGGGGTGCTCCCCCGGCTGCCGCCACGGCCTGTCTGGCACGGTCAGGTGCACGGTAGGAGGGTCTGCTCGAGCAGTGGTCGCCAGGCCCTCGGGCGGTGGGAGAGGCCGCCCGGGGGGGGGACGCGCGCACGGCGAGAGCCGTACCCGGGTGCCGCGTACGGCTCTCGGGTACGGCTCTCGCCGTGAGGGGTGGGCGGAGGGGGCCTCCGGGGTGTCAGGAGGGCCTCACCGGCCCACGGACGACCCGTCCGCCACCGGCTGTTCCCGCACCGGGTCGGCGGCCGGGGAGCCCCCGGAGGCCACGGCGGCCGGTGCGCCGTCGGCCGCCGCCTTCGGCTCCTCGGCGGCGCTGTCGCCGTCCGGGGTGCCGGAACCGGCGGCCTCGCCGTCCGGTGCGGTCGGGCGGACGTGCTTGAGGAGCACCGCGACGAGCACCGCCGCGATCCCGATGAGCACGGCGCTGACGGTGGCGTTCACGTGCAGGCCGTGGGTGAACGCCGAGCGCGCCGCGTCCGTCAGCGCGTCCCCGGTGGCGCCGGGGAGCTTGTCGGCGACCGCGAGGGCCGCGCCGAGGGTGTCCCGCGCCATCTCCGCGCTCTGCGCGTCGACCCCGGCGGGCATCTGCTCGGCCAGGTCGCTGCGGTAGACGCTGGTGCCGATGGAGCCGAGGACGGCGACGCCGAGCGCGGTGCCGAACTCCTGGTTCGTCTCGGACATGGCGGAGGCGACGCCCGCCCGCTCGGCCGGTACGGCGCCGAGGATCATGTCCGTGCCCATGATGGTCATCGGTCCGATGCCCAGGGCGAAGATGACGTTGCCCGTGACCAGCAGGGCGAGCTGGCCGCCGTCGAGCTGGGTGTAGAGGGAGCAGCCGATCACACCGACGACGAGGCCCGCGGCCATCACATAGGCCGGCCGGTACTTCTTGACCAGGGCCGGGGTGACCGCGCCGACGACCATCATGGCCGCCGTCTGCGGCAGGGTCCACAGACCCGCCTCGAACGGGGACATGCCGAGGATCAGCTGGAGGTACTGCGCCATGAACAGGAACATCCCGGCCATGGCGAACAGCACGAGCGTCATGGTCGCCAGCGAGGCGCTGAACTTCCGGTTGCTGAAGAGCTTGAGGTCCAGCAGGGGCGTCTCCAGCGAGCGCTGGCGCAGGATGAACACGGCGGTGAGGGCCGCGCCCACGGCGACGTAGACCAGCGGCTCGACGGCGATGCCGTCCTTGGCCAGCTCCTTCACGCCGTACACCAGCGTGATCATGGCGCCGACGGAGAGCACCAGGCTCAGCAGGTCGAGCCGGCCCGGGTTGGGGTCCTTGTACTCGGGCAGCAGCAGCGGGGCCGTCACCAGGAGCAGCACCATGGCGGGCACGGCCATCAGGAAGACCGAGCCCCACCAGAAGTTGGTGAGGAACGCCCCGCCGACCAGGGGGCCGATGGACATGCCGACCATGAAGGCCGTCATCCACACGGCGATGGCGGTGGCGCGCTGGGCCGGGTCGTGGAACATGTTCCGGATCAGGGCCAGCGTGGAGGGCATCAGGGTGGCACCGGCGATACCCAGCAGGGCGCGCGCGGCGATGAGCATTTCGGCGGTGTTCGAGTACGCCGCCACCACGGAGGCGATACCGAAGGCGGTGGCGCCGATCAGCAGGAGCCGACGGCGCCCGATGCGGTCACCGAGGCTGCCCATGGTGATGAGGAACCCGGCCACCAGGAAGGCGTAGATGTCGAGAATCCACAGCAGCTCCGAGCTGCTGGGGGCGAGGTCCGCGCTGAGCGCCGGTACCGCCAGATACAGGACGGTCATGTCCATGGAGATGAGCATGGCGGGGAGCGCCAGTACCGCCAGCCCGATCCATTGCCGTCGACCCGCCTTCGGCGGCGGGGCGGCGGCGGCTGCTTCTGTCATCAGAGATCCCATCTGTCGCGTTTGCCATCCCCCGTCGGCCGGGGCCCGCGCAGGGTCCCGGAAAGGTCCATGAGACCGGTAGCCGCTTGAGCGCGGCTCGAGCAGGCGCGGAACCGGAACAGGCCACTCCGGGGGTTTTCGGCCAGGTCGGCCAGGTCGGCCGGGGAAAACGCCGCTGCCCGGGGCCTCCGCCGCGTGGCGGGACACCGGGCAGCGGCCGGAAGGAACATCAGTTCGGGTTGTGAATCTTGTCGGCCCACTGGGCGGAGTCGTGCGTGACGACCCGGGAGCGCGTGAGCAGCGCCCCGTTCTCGCGTACGAGCACGTCCTCGACGACCGTGGTGGGCTCGAAGCTGACCTTCCCCTGGGCGTCGGTCATGCTCACGATCGCCTGGTAGCGGACCTTGACGGTGCCGTCCTCGGCCGGGGTGATCAGCATGCGGTCGAACCAGTACCGGTAGACCAGCCCGTCGTAGTAGGCGATGTTCTCCTCGCGGGCGCGGCGGGCGGAGGTCTCCTCGGCGCGCGGCTTCGAGGCGTCGCCCCGGCGGGCCGACATCTCCTTGAGCAGCTGCTCCCGGCCGTCGAACCGCCAGCCGAAGGGGACGTGTTCGAGCGTGCAGTCCTCCGTGAAGGTCTCCAGGAACTCCACGAGCCGGCGCTCCTCCAGCAGCGGCATCTGGCTCGCGTAGAACTGCTGGATCTCCACGTAGAGTTCGGGGGTCACACGCTGTGCGGTGTGCTGTGTCGCCTGGGACACTGCGGTTCCTTTCCCTGGAACGGACGTACGGGCGGACGTGCGGGCGGGACGGTGGGCCACCGGGTGGCGGGTCACCAGGTGATGGGCAGTCCCCACAGCCCGTAGATGACCGCCCCCTCCTTGCGCGGAATCTCCAGGAACGGCTTGTCCAGCCGCAGCGTGGGGACCCGCGCGAAGAGCTTGCTCCACACGATCTCCAGCTCCAGCCGGGCGAGGTCGGCGCCGATGCAGTGGTGCACTCCGTGGCCGAAGCCCAGGTGCTTGCGGCTGCCGCGGCTGATGATCAGCTTCTCGGGCTCGGGGAAGACCTCGGGGTCCCGGTTGGCCGCGAGGCCGAGGAAGAGGATGCCGTCGCCCTTGCGGATGACCTTGCCCGCCACCTCGATGTCCTCCAGCGCGACGCGGGGGATGGCGGTGTCCCCGATGGTCGCGATCCGGACCAGTTCCTCGACCGCGGGCTTGACCAGGGCCGGATCGTTCCTCAGCAGCTCCAGCTGGTCGGGGTTCTCCAGCAGGCAGGCGGTGCCCAGGGATATCTGGCTGGCCGTCGTCTCGTGCCCGCCGTTCATGAGCAGCCGGACCATGTTGAACAGGTCGCGGTCGGTGTACTCCTCGCCGGACGCCTCGTAGTCCGCCATCGCCCGGCTCAGCAGATCGTCACCCGGCTCCTTCTTCTTCAGCTGGATGAGGTCGCTGACGTACGCGTTCACCTCGACGATCGCGGCCTGGCGCTCCTCGGTGCTGCTGTGCCCGCCGAGCAGGGCGGTGCCGTGCTTGATGAAGAAGTCGTGCTGGTCCTGCGGGATGCCGAGCAGTTCGCAGATGACGGTCATCGGCACGGCGAGCGAGAAGACCCGGTGGAAGTCGACCGGCGGCGTCAGCGCGAGCATCTTGTCGATGTGGTCGTCGACGATCTCCTCGATCCTCGGACGCAGCCGCTTCACCTGCCTGCTGGTGAAGGTCAGGGCCGCCTTGCGGCGGGTCCTGGCGTGCGCCTCGCCGTCGTAGCCGATGAACGAGGTCTCCGTACGGTACTCGGGGGGCGCGATGAAGTAGAAGGGGAAGTTCGCGTGCTTGCGGGAGGCGCTGAGCCGCGGGTCGGTGAGCAGCTCGCGGATCGTCCGGTACCCGGTGACGGTCCAGATGCGCAGCCCGGAGCCGTCGAGCGTCACCTGCGACACGTCCTCCTTCACCATCTCGTCGTACTCCGCCGGCGGGCTGAACGGGCAGGCGCGCGCGTAGGGGAAGGTCTTCTCCTCTGCGCCGGGCACGGGCTGGGCTTCGGCGGGAGCGGTCATCGTGTTTCCCTTCGGGTCTGGGCGTGGCTCAGGCGGGCTGGGGCTGCCGGTGCTTCAGGTCGAAGCCGGGGGCTGCCACGGCTTCCGGAGTGAGGGAGCGGTCTCCGGTGGCGAGCAGCCGCCGGGTGATCATGTGGTCGGCGGGCCGGTTCACGGACTCCGTGCCGAGGAGCAGGCCGTCCCGGAAGCAGAAGACCGAGAACCGTCCACCGGCCGGGTCGCCCACGGTCACCGTGCGGTCGTGGCCGTCGGTGATGCCCGCGATCTGGAGGCGCGCCCCGTACTGCCGGGTCCAGAACCACGGCACGGCGTCGTACGGGGGTGGATCGGCGGGGGCGTGGATCGCCGCCGCGACGGACCTGGCCTGGTCGGCGGCGTTCTGTACGGATTCCAGGCGCAGGTGCCGGGGGGCGTGGCGGCTGGGGAAGCGGGCACAGTCGCCGATCGCGTGGATGCGGGGGTCGGCGGTGCGCAGCCGGGGGTCGACCAGGATGCCGTCCCCCACCTCCAGGCCCGCGTCGGCGGCGAGCGCGGTGTTCGGCAGCACACCGACCCCGGCCACCACGAGATCGGCCCTGATCCGCTCGCCGCGGCCGAGTTCGGCCACCCGTACCCGGCCCTCCTCGCCGTGCAGGGCCGTCAGCTCCTCGGAGAGCAGGAGGCGCACGCCGTGGGCCGTGTGCTGTTCGGCGAGGTAGCGGGCCGTGGGCGCGCTCACGGACCGGCCCATCAGCCGGTCGCGCGTCTCGACGACCGTGACGCGTACGCCCGACGCGCGGGCGGCGGCGGCCACTTCGAGGCCGATGAACCCGCCGCCGACGACCAGCAGGTCCCCGGTCCCGGCGAGGGCGGTGCGCAGGGTGCGCGCGTCGGCGAGGGTCCGCAGGGCGAGGACGCCGTCCAGCTCCGCCCCCGGGACGGACAGCCTGCGCGGGCGGGCTCCGGTGGCGAGCACCAGGTGGTCGTAGCCCAGCTCCTCGCCGGAGGCCAGGACCAGCCGCCGCCCCTCCCGGTCGATGCGCACCGCCGGGTCCCCGGTCCGCAGCTCGATGCCCTGCCCGGCGTAGAAGGACGCGGGCCGCAGTGCGGTGTCCTCGCCCTCCGGGTCGCCCACCAGGTACTCCTTGGAGAGCAGGGGCTTCCGGTAGGGCAGGGCGTCCTCGTCGCCGACGAGGACGATCCGGCCCGCGAAGCCCTGGGAGCGCAGGGCGGCGGCGGTGTCGGACCCCGCCTGCCCGGCGCCCACGACGACGACGGTCGGGGACCCCATCAGCTCTGTGCCTTCGGCAGGTCCACCACGAGCCCGTCGAGCGCGTCCGACACGGGCAGCTGGCAGCTGAGCCTGCTGTTCTCCTGGCGCGGCGATGCGGTGCCGTAGAGCACGTCGTCCTCCACCTCGTCCATCTCGGGCAGGACGGCGGGGCTGCTGCCGTCCACGTAGACGTGGCAGGTCCCGCACTGGGCCGAGCCGCCGCACTGGGCCTCGATCCCGTCGATGTTGTTGAGCTTCGCGCCGCGCATCACCGTGTTGGGGGCGGCCACGTCGACGACGGTGACCGTGCCGTCGGGATGCCGGTAAGTGATCTTGGCCATGGCACTCTCCTGAAGGAACGTCGGCAGGCCGCGGATGGGTGCTCCGACTGTGCCGACCCGGGCTGGGGCGCGCCTTGAGACGGTCTCGAACACCTGATGGCCGGTTCACCCCTCCCGCGCCGCGCTCCACCCGGCCCTGCGGCGCGCGCTTCACCTTCCGGCGCCGCGCTCCACCCGGCCGCGATCCGGCCCCGACACGCCGTCGATCCGGGCCGGGCAGCCTCCGCACCCATGACCGCTCCCCCTGTGCAGCTCCCCGCGACCGCCGCCGCCTCCGGCAGGCGGACCGGACTGATCCTGGCCGCCTGCTGTGTCAGCCAGTTCATGACCGTGCTGGACGCCTCGGTCGTCAACGTGGCCCTTCCCGTGATTGCCGAGGAACTCGGCTTCTCCCGCGACGGCCTCCAGTGGGTGAACAGCGCCTACACGATCGCCGTCTGCGGATTCCTGCTGCTCGGCGGACGGCTGGCCGACCTCTACGGGCAGCGCCGGATGTTCCTCTGCGGCATCGCCCTGTTCACCGCCGCCAGCGCGGTCGGCGGGCTCGCGGACGACCCGGGCCTCCTGATCGCGGCGCGCGCCTTCCAGGGGCTGGGGGCCGCCGTGATGACACCCGCGACACTGGCGGTGCTCGGCACCACCTTCACCCGGCCCGCCGAACGGGCCCGCGCCTACGGGGCGTGGGGAGCGGCCTCCGGGGCGGCCGGTGCCGTCGGGGTGCTGGTCGGCGGGGTGATCGCCCAGTGGTTCTCCTGGCGCTGGAGCCTGCTGATCAACGTGCCCATCGGGCTGGCCCTGCTGGCGGCCGTACGCTGGGTGGTGCCGGCCGCCCCGGGCCGCGACCGCGTACGGCTCGACGTGGCGGGCGCGGCCACCGTGACGCTCGGGCTGATGGCGCTCGTGTACGGGATCGCGGAGTCCCCCGCGTACGGCTGGGGCGACCCGCGGATCGCCGGTTCGCTGATCGCGTCCGCCGTGCTGCTCGGCACCTTCCTCGCGTTGCAGGCCCGGCCCGGACGGCAGCCCCTCGTGCCCCTCGGGATCTTCCGCAACCGCACGGTCAGCGCGGCGAACCTGGTGGCCTTCTTCAGCATCGCCGCCCTCTTCAGCACCTTCTACTTCCTCACCCTGATGCTCCAGCAGGTCCTCGGATACAGCCCGTTGAGAACCGGTCTCAGCTATCTGCCGCTCTCGCTCGGTATCGCGGCGGGCGGTTTCGGTATCGCCCCGCACCTGCCGAGGACGGGGCCCCGGCCGGTGCTGCTCGGCGGGCTGTCGATGGCGGCCTGCGGACTGCTCTGGCTCTCCGCGGCCGGTCCGGACGCCACGTTCGCCGCCGATCTGCTGGGCCCCACCCTGCTCCTCGGCGTCGGCATGGGCGCGGTGATCAACGCGACGACGAACGCGGCGACCCACGGACTCCCCGCCCACCAGGCGGGGCTGGCCTCCGGGCTGCTCAACACCACACGCCAACTGGGCAGCGCACTGGGCCTCGTGGTCCTGGCCACCGTGGCCGGATCTCGGATCTCCCATGGCCTCGCCTCGGGAGAGGGCACGGTCGACGCCTACTCCGCCGGATACGGCCTGGCCCTGTCCACCGCCGCCCTGTTCACCGCCGCCGCCCTGCCGGCCGCGCTGGCCGTCCCGGTCAGGAGAGGTTCCAGACCCTCTCGAGGGACCGGCCACAAGCTGTCCGCCTGACAAGGAACGGAGACCCCACCGTGGCCCTCACCACCGAACGGCCGAACGGCCCCCTCCCCGACGCCCTGCGGGCGTTCCACGAGCAGCGCCCGGTCTGGACGGCCGAGACGGACGCCGACGGCACCCGTGAACGGGCCGTCATCGAGGTCCCGCGCGACTATGCCGACCCCGACGGCCCCCGGCTCACCCTCGCGCTCTCCCGCCACCGGGCCACCGACCCGGCGCGTCGGCGCGGTGTCCTGCTCTCCCTCAACGGGGGCCCGGGGGGCGACTGGGGGCTCGGCCGCCGACTGGCGGACCGGTTCACCGGGACACCCGTGCACGAGGTGTACGACCTGGTCGGCTTCGACCCCCGGGGCCTCGGCGACTCCACCCGGCTGTACGCCGAAGTGGCCGTGCCCGAGGCCCCGTTCGACTCCCGGCCGCCCGACACGGACTTCCCGCTGATCGCCGAGGACATGCGCCGCAGGGAGCTGGGGTGCGAGCGCGGTGGCGGGGACCTGCGCCCGCACATCAGCACCCGTAACATCGCCCGGGACCTGGACATCGTCCGGGCGGTGCTGGGCGAGGAGCGGATCAGTTACGTCGGCTTCGCCTACGGGACCTCGGTGGGCGCCGCGTACGCCACGCTCTTCCCCGGGCACCTGGACCGCAGTGTGCTGGACTCCTGCGTCAACCCGGACTGGTCCTGGTACGAGCAGTTCCTCTCGCAGGGCGACGCGATCCGGCGCAACGTCGACCGGTGGGCGCACTGGACGGGCGAACGCCACGGCCGCTTCGGCCTCGGCACGGAACCGGACGCGGTCCTCGGGGCCGTGGAGGAGACCGCCGCCCTGCTGGCGGAGAAGGCGGACACCCCGCATCTGCGGACGCTGCTCGACGGGGCGATGGGCTACCGCACGGCAGACCGTGCCCAGTGGGAGGAGCTCGGCGACCTCATCGGCACGCTGCGGACGGCGGCCGGGGCCGGTGATCTCGACCGGGCGGCGGAGGCCCTCGCGGGCCAGCGCCTGTGGCGGCCCTCGGACAACGAGGGCGAGCTGCGCAGCGGTGTCCTGGACGCCATCACCCTGGAGGACGACTGGCCCACCGACCTGGAGGGCTACTACGCCACCATGCGGGACTACCGCACCCGTTACCCGTACGGCTACGGCGTACTGCGCGCCCAGCCGTGGGTCGGCACCTTCCGCACCTTCACCGCACCGGAGCCCCCGGTGACCGTCACGGGCGGCGACTTCCCCACCGGGCTGGTCGTGCAGTCCGAGGGCGACATCATGGACCACTACGCGGGCGGGGTCGCGATGGCCGAACGGCTCGGACACCACCTGATCACCGTGGTGGACTCCGGCGAACACGAGATCTACGCACTCGGCGCGAACCAGCGGGTCAACGCCCTGGTCGACGCCTATCTGACCCGGGGTGAGCTGCCCCCGGCCCGTACCACCGTCCCCGGCGCCGTCCCCCGCCCGGACATCGCCCCCGACGCCGCCCCAGCACCCGCCCCTGCCTCCGCCCCTGCCCCCGCCCCCGTACAGAACCGGAGCACCCGACCGTGACGACAACGCAGGATTTCAAGGTGGCCGACCTCTCTCTCGCGGCGTTCGGCCGTAAGGAGATCACGCTCGCCGAGCACGAGATGCCCGGCCTGATGTCGATCCGCAGGGAGTACGCCGACGCGCAGCCGCTGGCCGGTGCGCGGATCACCGGTTCGCTGCACATGACGGTGCAGACGGCGGTGCTGATCGAGACGCTGGTGGCTCTGGGTGCGGAGGTCCGCTGGGCTTCCTGCAACATCTTCTCCACCCAGGACCACGCCGCCGCGGCCATCGCCGCCGCCGGAATCCCGGTCTTCGCCTGGAAGGGCGAGACCGCGGAGGAGTACTGGTGGTGCACGGAGCAGGCGCTGACCTGGCCGAACACCCCGACGGGCGGTCCGAACATGATCCTGGACGACGGCGGTGACGCCACCCTCCTGGTCCACAAGGGCGTCGAGTTCGCCAAGGCCGGTACGGTCCCCGACCCGGCGACGGCGGACAACGAGGAGACCGCGATGCTCCTGCGGCTCCTGCGCCGCAGCGCCGTCGACTGGCCCGCGCTGGCGTCCGAGATCCGGGGTGTGACGGAGGAGACCACGACGGGTGTTCACCGTCTGTACGAGATGCACCGTGACGGAACCCTTCTCTTTCCCGCGATCAATGTGAATGACGCGGTGACGAAGTCGAAGTTCGACAACAAGTACGGGTGCCGTCATTCGCTGATCGACGGGATCAACCGGGCGACGGATGTCCTGATCGGCGGCAAGACCGCGGTCGTGTGCGGGTACGGGGATGTGGGCAAGGGCAGTGCGGAGTCCCTCCGTGGCCAGGGTGCGCGGGTGATCGTGACGGAGATCGACCCGATCTGTGCGCTGCAGGCGGCGATGGACGGTTACCAGGTCGCGACGCTGGACGATGTGGTGGAGACGGCGGACATCTTCATCACGACGACGGGCAACAAGGACATCATCATGGCCTCGGACATGGCCCGGATGAAGCACCAGGCGATCGTGGGGAACATCGGCCACTTCGACAACGAGATCGACATGGCGGGCCTGGCCGCCGTCGAGGGGATCGTCAAGGACGAGGTGAAGCCGCAGGTCCACACCTGGACGTTCCCCGACGGCAAGGTCCTGATCGTGCTGTCGGAGGGGCGTCTGCTGAACCTGGGGAACGCGACGGGTCATCCCTCCTTCGTGATGTCGAACAGCTTCGCCGACCAGACGCTGGCGCAGATCGAGCTGTTCACCAAGCCGCAGGAGTACCCGACCGATGTGTACGTGCTTCCCAAGCACCTGGACGAGAAGGTCGCCCGTCTCCACCTCGACGCCCTGGGCGTCAGGCTGACCACGCTCCGTCCGGAGCAGGCGGCGTACATCGGTGTCGAGGTCGAAGGCCCGTACAAGCCCGACCACTACCGCTACTGACCCCGGCACAGATCCGCTCCGCCCGGCTCCGGTCCGCCCCGCCCCGCTCCGCCCCCTCCGAAACACTCCGGTCCGACCGCCGCTGACCCGGCCATCCACGAGGAGTACTCATGTCCCGCCGTCTGTTCACCTCGGAATCTGTCACCGAGGGTCACCCCGACAAGATCGCTGACCAGATCAGCGACACGATTCTCGATGCGCTTCTGCGTGAGGACCCGGCCTCGCGTGTCGCGGTCGAGACCTTGATCACCACCGGTCTGGTGCATGTCGCGGGCGAGGTCACGACCAAGGCGTATGCCGACATTCCCAACCTCGTGCGCAACAAGGTGCTGGAGATCGGTTACGACTCCTCGAAGAAGGGCTTCGACGGTGCGTCCTGCGGCGTCTCGGTCTCCATCGGCGCGCAGTCGCCGGACATCGCCCAGGGTGTCGACACCGCGTACGAGAAGCGGGTCGAGGGTGCCTCCGCAGGTGAGGAGGGCGACGAGCTGGACAAGCAGGGTGCCGGTGACCAGGGCCTGATGTTCGGGTATGCCTGCGACGAGACGCCGGAGCTGATGCCGCTCCCGATCCACATCGCGCACCGTCTCTCGCGGCGCCTGTCGGAGGTCCGGAAGAACGGGACGATCCCTTACCTGCGCCCGGACGGCAAGACGCAGGTGACCATCGAGTACGACGGTGACAAGGCGGTCCGTCTGGACACCGTGGTCGTCTCCTCGCAGCACGCCAGCGACATCGACCTGGACTCCCTCCTTGCGCCGGACATCCGGGAGTTCGTGGTCGAGCATGTGCTCGGGCAGCTGGTCGAGGACGGGATCAAGCTGGACACCGAGGGCTACCGGCTCCTGGTGAACCCGACCGGGCGTTTCGAGATCGGCGGCCCGATGGGTGACGCCGGGCTGACCGGCCGCAAGATCATCATCGACACCTACGGCGGGATGGCCCGCCACGGTGGTGGTGCGTTCTCGGGCAAGGACCCGTCCAAGGTCGACCGCTCGGCGGCGTACGCGATGCGCTGGGTCGCGAAGAACGTCGTCGCGGCCGGGCTCGCCACTCGCTGTGAGGTCCAGGTCGCCTACGCGATCGGCAAGGCCGAGCCCGTCGGACTCTTCGTCGAGACCTTCGGGACGGAGACCGTGGAGAGGTCGGCGATCGAGTCCGCCATCACCGCGGTGTTCGACCTGCGTCCGGCGGCGATCGTCCGGGACCTCGACCTGCTGCGTCCGATCTACGCCCAGACCGCCGCGTACGGGCACTTCGGCCGTGAGCTCCCCGACTTCGCCTGGGAGCGCACCGACCGGGTCGGCGCGCTGCGCACCGCAGCGGGTCTCTGACGTGCCCGCCCCCGGCTTCCCGGACGAGAGCGCACTCACCACCGCCCTGCCCGGTCGGGTGGAGCGGTGGTGAGCGCGCGTGTGGACGCCCTGCGCGAGGCGCTGGCCACCCGGGTGGTGGTGGCGGACGGCGCGATGGGCACGATGCTCCAGGAGCAGGACCCGACGCTGGAGGACTTCGAGAACCTGGAGGGCTGCAACGAGATCCTGAACGTCACCCGTCCCGACATCGTGCGCTCCGTCCACGAGGCGTACTTCGCGGTCGGCGTCGACTGTGTGGAGACGAATACGTTCGGTACGAACTACGCGGCGCTGGCCGAGTACGACATTCCCGAGCGGGTGTACGAGCTCGCCGAGGCCGGCGCCCGCATCGCCCGTGAGGTCGCCGACGAGTTCACCGTGTCGACCGGTCAGCAGCGCTGGGTGCTGGGGTCGATGGGGCCCGGTACGAAACTGCCGACGCTGGGCCACGCCCCGTACACCACCCTGCGTGACGCCTACCAGCAGAACGCCGAGGGCATGATCGCGGGAGGTGCCGACGCCGTCCTGGTGGAGACCACGCAGGACCTGCTCCAGACGAAGGCAGCGATCGTCGGCGCCCGGCGCGCGATGGAGGCCACCGGCACGCACCTCCCGCTCATCTGCTCGGTCACCGTGGAGACGACGGGGACGATGCTGCTGGGCTCGGAGATCGGGGCGGCGCTGACGGCCCTGGAGCCGCTCGGCATCGACATGATCGGCCTGAACTGCGCGACCGGGCCCGCCGAGATGAGCGAGCACCTGCGCTATCTGGCCCGGCACTCCCGTGTTCCGCTGTCCTGCATGCCGAACGCGGGCCTGCCGGTCCTGGGCAAGAACGGCGCCCACTACCCCCTCGGCCCGGCCGAACTGGCGGACGCCCAGGAGACCTTCGTCCACGAGTACGGGCTGTCCCTGGTCGGCGGCTGCTGCGGTACGACCCCGGAACACCTGCGGCAGGTGCTGGAACGGGTCCGCGGCCTCACCCCCTCGCCCCGTGAGCCGCGTCCGGAACCGGGTGCCGCGTCGCTCTACCAGCATGTTCCGTTCCGGCAGGACACGGCGTATCTGGCGATCGGGGAGCGGACGAACGCCAATGGTTCGAAGAAGTTCCGTGAGGCGATGCTGGAGGCCCGATGGGACGACTGCGTGGAGATGGCCCGCGACCAGATCCGCGAGGGCGCGCACATGCTGGATCTGTGCGTGGACTATGTGGGCCGTGACGGTGTGGCGGACATGAGGGAGCTGGCCGGCCGTTTCGCGACCGCTTCCACGCTCCCGATCGTGCTGGACTCCACCGAGCTGGACGTCCTGCGAGCGGGTCTGGAGCAGCTGGGTGGCCGGGCGGTGCTGAACTCGGTGAATTACGAGGACGGGGACGGGCCGGAGTCGCGGTTCGCGCAGGTCAGTGCCCTGGCCGCCGAGCACGGCGCCGCGTTGATCGCGCTCACCATCGATGAGGAGGGGCAGGCCCGCACCATTGAGCACAAGGTGGCGATCGCGGAGCGGCTGATCGCGGACCTCACCACCAACTGGGGCATCCGCGAGTCCGACATTCTCATTGACACGCTGACGTTCACGATCTGCACGGGTCAGGAGGAGTCGCGGGGGGACGGTATCGCGACGATCGGGGCCATCCGGGAGCTGAAGAAGCGGCACCCGGATGTGCAGACCACGCTGGGTCTGTCGAACATTTCCTTCGGCCTCAACCCGGCCGCCCGGGTGGTGCTGAACTCCGTCTTCCTGGACGAGTGTGTGAAGGCGGGGCTGGATTCCGCGATCGTGCACGCGTCGAAGATCCTGCCGATCGCGCGGCTGGAGGAGGAGCAGGTCAAGGTCGCCCTGGACCTGATCCACGACCGCCGTGCCGAGGGTTATGACCCCTTGCAGAGGCTCATGGAGCTGTTCGAGGGCGTCAACATGAAGGCGGGCAAGGCCGAAGAGCTGATGGCCCTCCCCCTGGACGAACGGCTCCAGCGCCGCATCATCGACGGGGAGAAGAACGGCCTGGAGACCGACCTCGACGAAGCCCTCCAGACCACCCCGGCCCTCGACATCGTCAACAACACCCTCCTGGAGGGCATGAAGGTGGTCGGTGAGCTGTTCGGCTCCGGCCAGATGCAGCTGCCCTTCGTCCTTCAGTCGGCGGAGGTGATGAAGAGTGCGGTGGCCCATCTGGAGCCGCACATGGAGAAGTCCGACGACGAGGGCAAGGGCACCATCGTGCTCGCCACCGTCCGCGGCGACGTCCACGACATCGGCAAGAACCTCGTCGACATCATCCTGTCCAACAACGGCTACAACGTCGTCAACCTCGGGATCAAGCAGCCCGTCTCCGCGATCCTCGAAGCCGCAGAGGAACACCGCGCCGACGTCATCGGCATGTCCGGCCTCCTCGTCAAATCCACCGTGATCATGAAGGAGAACCTCCAGGAGCTCAACCAGCGCAAGATGGCCGCCGACTACCCCGTCATCCTCGGCGGCGCCGCCCTCACCCGGGCCTACGTCGAGCAGGACCTCCACGAGATCTACGACGGTGAAGTCCGCTACGCCCGCGACGCGTTCGAGGGCCTGCGCCTCATGGACGCCCTGATAGCGGTCAAACGCGGTGTCCCCGGCGCCACTCTCCCCGCACTCAAACAGCGGCGCGTCCCGCAACGCACTACCGACCCGCTCCTCCACCTGACCGAACCCGAGGACCCTGCCGGCCGCTCCGACGTCTCCACGACCAACCCGGTTCCCGAGCCGCCGTTCTGGGGTACTCGGGTGATCAAGGGCATCCCGCTGAAGGAGTACGCCTCCTGGCTGGACGAGGGCGCCCTGTTCAAGGGCCAGTGGGGCCTGAAGCAGGCCAGGACCGGCGACGGACCCACCTACGAAGAACTGGTCGAGACCGAGGGCCGCCCCCACCTGCGCGGCTGGCTCGACCACCTCCAGTCCAACAACCTCCTCGAAGCCGCCGTCGTCTACGGCTACTTCCCCTGCGTCTCCAAGGGCGAAGACCTCATCCTCCTCCACGAGGACGGCTCCGAACGCACCCGCTTCACCTTCCCCCGCCAACGCCGCGGCCGCCGCCTCTGCCTCGCCGACTTCTTCCGCCCCGAAGAATCCGGCGAAACCGACGTCATCGGCCTCCAGGTCGTCACCGTCGGCTCCCGCATCGGCGAAGCCACCGCCGAACTCTTCGCCGCCAACTCCTACCGCGACTACCTCGAACTCCACGGCCTCTCCGTCCAGCTCGCCGAAGCCCTCGCCGAGTACTGGCACGCCCGCGTCCGCAGCGAACTCGGCTTCGCCGCCGAAGACCCCACCGACGTCGAGGACATGTTCGCCCTCAAATACCGCGGTGCACGCTTCTCCCTCGGCTACGGCGCCTGCCCCGACCTCGAAGACCGCGCCAAGATCGCCGACCTCCTCCAGCCGGAGCGCATCGGCGTCGAACTCTCCGAGGAATTCCAGCTCCACCCCGAACAGTCCACCGACGCCCTCGTCATCCACCACCCCGAAGCCAAGTACTTCAACGCCCGCTGAAACCAGACCACTTGGCGGAACAGTGAGGGGCCGGTGCCTGAGCACCGGCCCCTCACCATCTCCAGGGACTCCTACACCCCGGCGGCGCCCAGATAGCGCCGCAGGTGCTCGCCGGTCAGGGAGCCGGAACCCGTCGCGGACAGGAGCTCCTCCGGCGTCCCGGTGAAGACGATCTCGCCGCCGCCCTTGCCGCCCTCGGGGCCCAGGTCGATGATCCAGTCGGCCTCCTTGACGACGTCGAGGTTGTGTTCCACGACCACCACGGTGTTGCCCTGGTCGACCAGGGTGTCCAGGAGCCGTACCAGCGTGGCCACGTCCGACATGTGCAGGCCCGTCGTGGGCTCGTCGAGTACGTAGACGCTGCCCGAGCGGTTCAACTGCACTGCCAGCTTGATGCGTTGGCGCTCGCCGCCGGAGAGGGTGCTGAGCGGCTGGCCGATGGTGAGGTAGCCGAGACCGACCTCGACAAGGGCCCGGGTCTTGTCCCTGAGGGTCTTCTCCTCGAAGAAGGCGACGGCGTCCTCCGCCGACATCTCCAGCACGTCCGCGATGGATTTGCCGCGCACCGTGTGGGCGAGCACCTCGTCCTTGAAGCGGCGGCCGTCGCACGTCTCGCAGTGTGCGGTGACCGGGTCCATGTACGCGATCTCAGTGATGACCGCCCCCCGCCCCTGGCAGTCCTCGCACGCCCCGGCGGAGTTGGCGCTGAACAGGCCGGGGGCCACGTTGTTCGTCTTGGCGAACAGCTTCCGCAGCGGGTCCATCACCCCGAGGTACGTCGCGGGGGTGGAGCGGGAGGAGGCGGCGATCGGTGACTGGTCGACGTAGATCGACTCGGGGTGGGCGCTCATGAACGCCTCGGAGATCAGGGAGCTCTTTCCTGAGCCCGCGACGCCGGTGACGACGGTGAGGACACCCGTCGGAACGGTGACCGAGACGTTCTTGAGGTTGTGCACGGTGGCGTTCTCGACGGCCAGCTTGCCCCGGGGCTCGCGGAACCGGGTGCGCGGCTGCGCCGCGGCGCGCAGCCCGCGCCCCGTGAGAGTGTCGGCGGTGCGCAGCTCCTCGTAGGAGCCCTGGAAGACGATCTCGCCGCCGTGCACCCCGGCGCGCGGGCCCACATCGACGATGTGGTCGGCCATCGCGATCACGTCGGGGTCGTGCTCGACAACGAGGACCGTGTTGCCCTGGTCGCGCAGGGCCCGCAGCAGGTCGCCGAGCCGGCCGACGTCCCGGGGGTGCAGTCCGGTGCTGGGCTCGTCGAAGAGGTACGTCATACCGGTGAGGGTGCTGCCCAGGTGGCGGACCAGTTTGAGCCGCTGTCCCTCGCCCCCGGAGAGCGTGGGGGTGGCCCGGTCCAGGCTGAGGTAGCCGAGGCCGATCTCCGCGACGCGTTCCAGGGCCGCGCGGGCGGCGGCGGCGATCGGTGCGGCGACCGGGTCGTCGATACGGGAGATGACGCCGATGAGGTCGCCGATCTCCATCCGGCACCAGTCGGCGATGGAGAGCCCGTCGATACGGGTGGCGAGCGCCGCCGGGCCGAGCCGGGCGCCGTCGCAGGCCGGGCACCGCTGCTCGGTGATGAACGCGGAGATGGCCTCGCGGTTCTTCTCGCTCATCGTGCTGACGTCACGCTTGAGGTTGAGGCGGGTGACGCGGTCGACCAGCCCCTCGTAGTTCACGTCGAGGGAGCTGTTCTTCGTCGTCAGCTTCACCTTCGGGCCGCCGCTGCCGTGCAGGAGGGTGTGCCACTCCTCGGGCGTGTAGTCGGCGAGCGTCTTTGCCGGGTCGAGCCGCCCCGAGGTCGCGTACAGCTGCCATTCGGGGCTGCCCACCCGGTACCAGGGCACCAGGATGGCGCCCTCGTCCAGGGACCTCGTCCGGTCCACCACCCGGTCGGGGTCGATGCGCTGGACCTTGCCCAGCCCCTCGCACTCGGGGCACATGCCCTTGGGGTCGTTGAAGGAGTACAGGGAGACGAGGCCGCTCGACGGTGTGCCGTGGCGTGCGAACAGCGCCCGGATCACCGAGTAGATGTCCGTCATCGTGCCCACCGTCGAACGGCTGTTGCCGCCCACCGGCTTCTGGTCCACGACGACGGGGGCGGAGAGGTTCTCGATGACGTCGGCGTGCGGCCTCTCGTACTTCGGCAGCTGGTTGCGTACGAACCAGCTGTAGGTGGCGTTAAGCTGCCGCTGCGCCTCCACGGCGACGGTGTCGAAGACGAGGGACGACTTGCCCGATCCCGAGACGCCGGTGAACACCGTGAGGGTGTTCTTCGGGATCTCCAGGGAGACGTCCTTGAGGTTGTGCTCGCGTGCGCCGACGATCCTGATGGTGTGTGATTCGCCCATATCAGCAGCGTAGGGCGGCCCGCTGGACTCCCGCTCGAACCGCTCGAACAGCCGTGGTCCGCCCGTACGTTGCCCGCTACGGGCGCAGGTCCCGGAAGAAGTCCCGCAGGTCACCGACGAGCCGTTCGGGGTCCTCCAGCGCGGGGAAGTGCCCGCCCCTGTCGTACTCCGCCCAGCTGCGCAGATCGGTGAACCGCCCCTCGATCCAGGGGCGCGGCATCCGGCCGTCCTTGGGGTAGTTGGCGACGGCGGCCGGTACGGGGACCTCGCCGAGCGCCATCCGGTTCTGGCTCTCCCAGTAGATCCGGGCGGACGAGGCGGCGGTCCCGGCGAACCAGGCGACGCTGACCGCGTCGAGGAGCCGGTCCCGGGGGATCGCCTTCTCCAGATCGCCGTCGTGGTCGCTCCAGGCCCAGTACTTCTCCGTCATCCAGGCCAGTTGGCCTGCGGGCGAGTCGGTCAGACCGTAGCCGAGGGTCTGGGGGCGGGTGGTCTGGATGACGGAGTAGCCGCCCTCCTGCTCCTTGAACTGCTTCATCCGTGCCAGGCCCGCGAGATCGCGCTCGTCGAGTTCAACCTGCTCCTGGGGCGGGCGGGCGAAGGGCATCGCGACATGGATGCCGAGCAGCGCGCCCCGGTCCTGCTCGCCCATGATCGTGGTGATGAAGGAGCCCCAGTCGACGCCGTGCGCCGCGTAACTCCCGTATCCCAGACGTTCCATGAGGGTGTGCCAGGCAGTGGCAGTCCGCTCCGCCGTCCAGCCGTGGGCGGCCGGCCGGTCGCTGAAGCCGAAGCCGGGCAGCGAGGGGCAGACCACGTGGAAGGCGTCCGCCGGGTCGTCGGGTTCGGTGAGGGGGCGGATCAGGTCGAGGAACTCCACCACGGAGCCCGGCCAGCCGTGGGTGAGCAGCAGCGGCACGGCCTGCGGGTGCGGGGACCTGGCGTGCAGGAAGTGGATGCCGAGTCCGTCGATCTCCGTACGGAACTGGGGGATCAGGTTGAGCCGGGCCTCGGTGGCCCGCCAGTCGTAGTGGTCCCTCCAGTACGCGCACAGCTCCTGGGCGTACGCCAGGGGCAGCCCCTGGGACCAGTCGTCGACCGTTTCGCGTTCCGGCCAGCGGGTGTGGGCGAGCCGGGCCCTGAGGTCGTCCAGCTGCGCGTCCGTCACTCCGACGCGGAACGGGGTGATGGGGGGCGTCATGGGTGCTCCTCGGTGAGTCGTCGCGCCACGCCGCAGGGGCGGGTCGGTGCCCCTGCGGCGTGGCGGGTGTGTGCGTGGGTGCGGCGCCCGGCGGGCCGGGCGGGCGGTGGGCTGCCGGGCGGGTGGGTCACTGGAGCAGGGTGGGTTCCTTGCGCTGTACGGGCTCCGGCTTCTCGGCCGGGACGGGAGCGGGGGTGGGGGTGGGGGTGGGGGCGGCGGCCGGGACGGGGGCGGGAGCGGGGCCGCCGGGCGGGCGCTGCCCGGACCGTACGGCGGTGTCGGCGGCGGGGCGGCTCCAGCGGCGCATCGCCGGACGCTCCACGAAGGTGTACAGGAGCCAGGCGAGGACCAGGCTGATCCCGATGGTCAGGGCGACGTCGCCCACCGCCTCGACGAAGCTCCAGGTCTCCATCCCGTGCATCGGGTCGACGGCGCGCACGGGCCCGTAGTAGAGGACGAGGTAGTGGACGATGTACAGCGCGAAGGAGATCTCGCCGAGCCACACCATCGTCCGGCCGCCGAAGCCGGTGCGCCGGCCCCGTACGTCGGCGGTGGCCGCGGCGGCGATCACCAGGGCGAGCGGCAGCGCGCTCAGCGACATCCAGGCGAACACGTCGGGGAGCTGGGTCGTCACACCGTAGGCGGCGACGGCCAGGAGGGCGGCCCAGCCGAGCGGCAGGCCGATCCAGCGGCCGCGCAGGACGATCTGCGCCATCAGGATGCCGAGGACGAACTCCAGCATGCGGGTGACCGGGAAGTGGTAGACGAACCAGTACTGCCACCACGACATGTCCCCGCCCCACCACATGACGGGCTGGTCGGGCAGGAGCTGGGCGACGAAGGGCATAGCGAGGACGGCGAGGGTGAAGCCGCCCGCCCACAGCCACAGGCGGTTGTCGCGGATGCGGCGGATCAGGGGCAGCAGCAGCGGGAAGCAGAGGTAGAACAGCAGCTCACACGTGAGGGACCAGGCGGGCGAGTTGATGCCGTGGCCCTGGATCACCTCCTGCATCGGGAAGAAGCTCTGGAGCAGGAAGACCGACGGCAGGGTGTTCTCGACGGTGACGGCGACACCGCTGATGATCATCAGGACGACGGTGGCGGCGAGGGTGACGAGGTGGTTGGGGAAGATCTTCACCAGCCGCCGGCGCCAGAAGAGGCGGCGGGTGTCGTCCTCCCGGGCGACCCAGGTGAGGATGAATCCGCTGAGGACGAAGAAGAACGTCAGCCCCAGCGATCCGACCACGAACAGGTAGTCCGCGTAGTTGTCCTCGGGACGGGCGCCCATGAAGAACAGGTAGCCGGTGTGCGAGATGAGGACGATGAAGGCCGCGACGAAACGCAGCCCCGTGAGCGAGGGCAGGGTCGAGCGGACGCCCGGGGCGTCGGGTGGGGCTGCTGCTGGCACGGTGCGCTCCTTGGTTCCGGGAAGGGTCGGCAGGTCTGTCCTGGGGTGTGTCTCCCGGGTCGTGGGGGGGGCGCCGGGGGAACGGGAATGTGCGGCCCCCGCCCGGGCCCGCCCCGGGCGGGGCGGGCCTGGTACAGGGGGTGCGGGCCTGGTACAGGGGGGTGCGGGGCGGTGGTTCAGTCGGTGGAGAACGGCGGTTCAGGCCGTACGGGGCCGGCGGTTCAGTCCGCGGCGTCCTGCGGGCCGAGGAGGGCCGCCGCGTAGCTGCGCCCGGCGGAGGTCTCGAACTGGAGGGCCTTGTGGCTGGTCGCCGTCACCACGTCGCGCCAGAAGCGCTGGAGCGGGTGGCCGGTGGACAGGCCGCTGGTGCCGGAGGTGCGGATCAGCGCCCAGACCGCGTCCGCGGCGAGTTCGGCGGCCGAGGCCGCGTTGCGCTCGGAGCGGGCGAGGGTCCGCGGCGTGAAGTCCCGCTCGTCGATGGTGCGGGCGTTCTGCTCGACCAGGTGGCGCGCCGCGTCGATGAGGGCGGCGGCGCGGGTGAGGGCGGCCTCCCGGTCGGGAGTGCGGCGGTTGCCGGTCAGTGTGGTGCCCGCCGCGCGCAGCGCACCGAGCGCGGCCCCCACGGCGGGCGCCACGAAGGTGAGACCGGCGACCGCGGCGAACGGCACCCGGTGCACGTCCGCCTGCGAGGAGGTGTTGCGGCCGGTGAGCAGTTCGGCCCGCTCGAAGCTGAGGTGTCCGGGTACGAAGACCTCGTCGGCCACCACCGTGTGGCTGCCGGTCGCTGTCATGCCGATGGCGTCCCACGTGGGGAGCGTCCGGTAGGCGCCCCGGGGCAGGGCGAGGAACCGGAGCTGCGGCGGGGCGCCGGGGGCGGGGACGGCCGCGCACAGGAGCGTCCAGTCGGCGAATTCGACCGAACTCACGTAGTTCCAGCGCCCGCTGACCAGCCAGCCGCCCTCCGTGGGCGTGGCGCGTCCGGAGGGGATGAGACCGGCGGCGATCAGGGCGTCGGGGCCCTCGGCCCAGACCGCCCGCTGCCCCTCGGCGGGCAGATGGGCGGCCAGCCGGGCCGAGTTGGCGGCGAGCGAGGCGGTCCACGCGGTGGCCGGGCACTCCTCCCCGATGGCGATGACGGCCCCGGCCAGCTCGGTGAACGAGCCCTCCGTTCCGCCGAGTCCGGCGGCGACGAAGTGGCGGGCGAAGCCCGCGTGGAGCACCGCCTCCACCACCTCGGGGTGCAGGGCGCGGTCGCGGTCGGCGTCCGGGGCGTGCTGGGCGGCGCGTATGCGTACCTTCTCCGCGCCCTGGCCCAGTCCGGTTTCCTGAAGAATGTCGGCAGGCATCCTGGTGCTCCTCCTCCGGTGGTGTGCTCGGTCTCCGATGGCGTGCCCGGTGACGGGACGTGCGGTGCGATGAGGGCGCGAAGCCTGGGGCCGTCGCCTCGAACGGGCCTACAGCGACAGTCGTACGGCGTGCTCGAAGCGCTCCAGCGTCTCGCCGGGCGCCGGTCCGTCCAGGGCCTGGAAGATGCGGTCGGCGCCCTCGCCGTGCTGGTGCAGCTTCACGTGGGCGAGGGTCACCTTCGTACCGCCCTCGACGGGCTCGAAGTCGACCTCGATCTCGCTGGCCCCGTCGTCGGTCGGCAGTGACTCCCAACGAGCGTTGATGCGCCAGGTCATGACGATCCGTCGGCCCGGGACCCACTCGAGGATGCGGCCCCAGTCGATCTGGTTGCCGTCCACGTCCCACTCGTAGTAGCGGCCGCCCTCCCCCGGCTCGAAGGCCAGGCCCGCCCGCTCCTTCTTGAGCAGGACATGGCTGGGCGGCCACCAGTCGGCGGGGCGCTCGGTGAAGACCTTGAACGCCTCCTCCGGCGTGGCCGCGACGGTCACCCATTTGCGTACGTCCGCAATC
Source organism: Kitasatospora albolonga (assembly GCA_002082585.1). Classification (NCBI taxonomy): domain Bacteria; kingdom Bacillati; phylum Actinomycetota; class Actinomycetes; order Kitasatosporales; family Streptomycetaceae; genus Kitasatospora; species Kitasatospora albolonga. The sequence continues at coordinate 7,051,892 of CP020563.1, read as the reverse complement.
GTCTGCTGGGGCACGTGCCCTCCTTGATCCCTCGCGCGGCGGTGGCGCGATCCGGCCGTTGACACGACGACCGTCGGGCGGGGCGCTAGGCCGCCTGTCGAGCCGCACTTGAGCAGCCCCCGGCCCCTCCCCCGCACCGGCCGACCGGGGCTCCGGGACGGGTCGAGCCGCGCCCTAGCCCGCGCGGCGACGGTCCTGGCTACTCGTCATGAACCGGACCGTCCGACGACCAAGGGGAGAGACCATGAGCAACACGGAACCGACGACCGGGCAGCACCGGCGGGTCGCCTTCGTCACCGGGGCGACCAGCGGGATCGGCCTCGCGGTCACCGAACTCCTGGCCCGTCAGGGCTTCGCCGTCTTCGGGGTGGCACGCGGCGCGGAGAGCGTCCGCACCCTGGTCAAGCGGTTGCGGGAGGACGGCCTCGAGGTGGCGGGCGCCGAGTGCGACGTGACCTCGGTCGAGCAGATCAGGGCCGCGGTGGCGGCGGCGGTCGCGGAGTACGGGCGGATCGACGTCCTGGTGAACAACGCGGGCCGGGGCGGCGGCGGGGTGACCGCCGAGATCGACGACGCCCTGTGGGACGACGTCATCGAGACGAACCTCAACGCGACCTTCCGGGTCACCCGCGAGGTGCTCAGCACCGGGCTGATGCGGGAGGGCGACTGGGGCCGGATCATCAACATCGCCTCCACCGGCGGCAAGCAGGGCGTGGAGCTGGCCGCCCCGTACTCGGCCTCCAAGAGCGGGGTCATCGGCTTCACCAAGGCCGTCGGCAAGGAGCTGGCCCAGAGCGGGATCACGGTCAACGCCGTCTGCCCGGGGTATGTGGAGACGCCGATGGCCCAGCGCGTACGCCAGGGGTACGCGGCCCACTACGGCGTGAGCGAACAGGACATCCAGGAGAAGTTCAACTCCAAGATCCCGCTGGGCCGTTACTCCACGGCCGACGAGGTCGCGGGCCTGGTCGGCTATCTGGTCTCCGACCCGGCCGCCTCGATCACCGCCCAGGCCCTCAACGTCTGCGGCGGCCTCGGCGCCTACTGATCCCCCACGCAGCGCGGCCCGGCGCCGCGCGCAGAGACGGAGCCCGACCCATGACGACCACAGCACCACCCGACACGGCGGCGCCCGGCAGGGCCGCGAGCCCGGCGGGCCCCGGCACGGCCGCCGGGCCCGGGACGATCACGGCGGTCCCGGACACAGCAGGCCCCGACACGGCGGGCTTCCGGTCCGCGATGGGCCGTTTCCCGACCGGTGTCACCCTGCTCACCCAGGGCAGCGGCGAGGACACCGTGGTGATCACGCTCAACAGCCTGATCTCCGTCTCACTGGACCCGCTCCTGCTGCTGGTGTCGGTCAAATCGGCCGGCCGCATCCGCCCCCGGGTCGGTGCGGCCGGGAGCTTCGCGGTGAACGTCCTCGGCCGGGGGCAGCAGGACCTGGCCCTGGAGTTCTGCCGCCCCGACCGGAGCGAGGGCCATACGGCGATGCGGCGGATGGAGGCCGTGCCGGGCGTCACCGGCAACGCGGTGATCCCGTCCGCCGAGGCGTACGTGGAATGCGTTCTGGAGAACGAGCACGAGGCCGGTGACCACACCCTGCTCATCGGCCGGGCGGTCCTGGTCGCCACCCGCGACCGCGCCCCGGACCCTCTGCTCTTCCACCGGGGCGGCTTCACCGGCCTGACCGGTCCCGAACCCGCCCACGAGCGACGGAGCGCGGCATGAGCGGGACGGCGGCGGAGACGGTGAGCCCGGCCACCGACACGGACACGGCCACGGCGGTACGGGCTCCGGTGACGGCGGACGCAGCGGGCGAGGCGCCACCACCCGCGCTCCGGAAGGTCGCTGACGGGGTGTACGCCTATGTGCAGCCGGACGGCGGCTGGTGCCTCAACAACGCGGGGCTCGTCGTCGGCTCGGAGCGCTCCGTCCTGGTCGACACCGCGGCGACGGAGGCGCGCACCCGCCGGCTGCGGGCGGAGACCGGGCGGATCGTTCCGGCAGGCCCCGACTATGTGGTGAACACCCACTTCCACGGTGACCACACCTTCGGCAACGGGCAGTTCGCGCCCCGCGCCGCGATCGTCGCCCACGAGGGGACCCGGGCCGATTCGGCGGAGGCGGGCCTCGGTCTGCGCGGTCTGTGGCCGGACGTGGAGTGGGGCAGCACTCCCCTGGTGCTGCCCGATGTGACCTTCGACGGGTCGCTGACCCTGCGGCTGGGCGGGCTGCGGGTCGAGCTGCTGCACGTCGGCCCCGCGCACACCGCGCACGACGTGGTGGCCTGGATACCCGAACGGTCCGTGCTCTTCACCGGGGACGTGGTGTGGTCCCGGGTCACGCCGTTCGTCCTGTTCGGCTCGGTCAGCGGCTCGCTGCGGGCCCTGGACCGGATGCGCGCGCTGGGGGCCCGTACGGTCGTCCCGGGCCACGGGCCGGTCGGCGGGCCCGAGTTGTTCGACTTCACCGAGGAGTACCTGCGCTTCCTGCGCGGGGTCGCCGAGGACGGCGTACGCGACGGGCTGACCCCGCTGGAGACCGCCCGCCGGACGGACCTCGGCGCCTTCGCCGGGCTCGTGGACGCCGAGCGCCTGGCCGGGAACCTGCACCGGGCGTACGCGGAGGCCGAGGGCCTTCCCCCGGGGGCGCGCATCGATGTCGCCCGGTCGTTCCAGGAGATGGTCGCCTTCCACGGCGGGCTGCCCGCCTGCCACGCCTGACCGGTCCCGCGGCGCCCCGGCGGGACGTGGCGCCGCGGACGACGACGGACCCGAGGGGAGGACCGCGCGGCCGACGAGGAACAGACGGAGAAGGGCCGAGACAAAGGAGTCCGCCATGGTGACGATCGGTGAACGCGAGCCGTCCGAGCCCAAGGAGCACGACACCCCCGTACGCGTACCGGTACTGCTGCTCGCGGGGGAACCCGAGGACGACGGCAGCGAGCCGCACATCTGCCGCGGCATCGACTGAACGGCCCCGGGCCGCCGTGCGCGGGGCGAGGAGAAGGGCCCTCCGGCCGGAGGGCCCTTCTCCCTGTGTACGACATGCACGACGGTCCCCCGGAGCGGCGACGCGACCGTACCGTACAGCCGGAAGACCGTGGTCAGGAGACCGTACGGTCAGGACGCGGGCTCCACCGGGGTGTCCCGGTGGATGACCCGCGACCTGGTCAGCAGCCGGCCGCCCCGGCGGACGAGGACGTCCTCGACCGTGAACGTGGGCTGGAAGGAGACCTTCCCCTCCCGGTCGGTCAGGGTGACCAGCGTGTAGTAGGAGACGCGGAGGGTGTCGGGGTCCACCGCGTCGACCTCGATCAGCGGGTGCCCGAACCAGTGGCGGACCGCGATGTCCCGGTAGCGCGGCAGGCTCGCCCGCATACCGGCGACCATCTCCTCCCGGCCGCTCTGGCGCTGTCCGCCGGAGTGCACCACCTCACCGTCCTCGGTGAAGGTGTCCGCGAACCCCTCGATGTCCAGGCTGTCCACCCGGCGCATCTGCCACGCGTAGAACGTCTGGACCTCGGCATAGAGGTCTCCACCGACCTGGCTGTACGTTTCCTGGGCCGCCTGGGCCGTCTGGACCGACTGGGACACAGTGACTCCCTCCCGTGACGCGCTGCCGCCACGGCGACGGCAGTACCGCCACCACCTTCCCGCCGGCCGCTGCATCCTCGCTGGAGGACGGCTGCACCGCGCCGACCCGTGAGAAACCGACGGGCCGTCACAAAAGTCCGGCAGGCCCGCGAGCCCGCGGGCAGAAAACCGCACCACGTCCGTGGCGCATTTTCCCGGCGTATGTTCGCGGGGCATACCCCCCAAGTATCCGGCATTACCGCGTTCGCCCCCACGGTCCTAGAGTAAGCCCGGAGACCCGCACGAAATCCTACGAGAGGAGTACGGCGGCATGTCCGTTTCCCTTCCTGAGGGCGTGCACGAGCTGGAGAAGCTGATTGTCGACTGGGTGAGTGAATTCATCGAGGAGCCCGATGTTTCCCCGGCGGACAACTTCCTTGACCTCGGCGGTCACTCGCTCCTCGCCATGAACCTCAACACCCGCGTCCAGCAGCACTTCGGTCATGAACTGGATGTGAAAGTCCTGTTCGAGGAGTCGCTCGGGAGCGCGATCGCGGAACTGCATGCGCGGATCGCCGGAGAGCCGACCGCGTAATCCGTTCACCCCGCATCGAGAACCAGAGGATGGAGTAGCCGTGAATGACCGCATTTCCGATTTCCGACTGACCCCCGAAGAGCTCGCCACGTTCGAGGAGCAGGGATTCATCGGGCCGATCAAGGTATATGAACCGGAGGAGATGGAGAGGCGCTGGAACCAGATACGCCGGGCCATTCCGGACCGGTCGCGGGCGATCTACCCGGAGGACGCGCTGGGCGCGGTGACCAACCTCTCCAACTACGACCGGCACCTCGACATCGATCTGCTCAGCGAGCACATCATGCAGCGGGCCATCGTCGAGCGGGTCGCCTCCATCCTCGGCCCGGACCTGCTCTGCTGGCGCACCGAGTTCTTCCCGAAGTACCAGGGGGACGAGGGGACGGACTGGCACCAGGCGGCGACGTTCGCCCACTCCAGCGGCCGCCCCCAGATCAGGTGGCCCGCGGAGAACGACGCGCCCGCCTTCGGCGGCACGATCACCGCGTGGACCGCGTTCACCCACTCCACCAAGGAGAACGGCTGCCTCCAGCTCATGCCGGGCACGCACCGGGTGATGAACTACGACGAGTCCCTCGGCATGTCCTACAACCCGGACACGATCAACAAGCGGGAGAAGGACAGCGTCCGGCGCGGTTTCTTCGGCTACGACTACCGGGAGCTCCAGAAGGACCCCGACTGGCGCCCCGACGAGTCGAAGGCGTTCTCCCTCGTCATGCAGCCCGGCGAGTGCGTGATCTTCTGGTCGACCCTGATGCACGGTTCGCTGCCGCACACCGGCGGCCCGAAGGACTACCGCATGGGGTTCGCCACCCGGTACGTGCCGACCCAGGTCGAGGTCTACCCGGACCTCGGTGACGTGTCCGAGTACGGCGGCACGATCCCGCTGGACGACTACGCGTCGGTGCTCGTCTCCGGCAAGGACGAGTACGGGATCAACAAGCTGACCGACCGGAACCGCCGGGGCCACCAGTTCACCCCGTGGGACTTCCGGGAGTCCTTCAGCAGCTGACGTTCCCCGGGACGGCCGGGCGCGCGGCGGCTTTCCCGGCGCCGCGCGCCACCTTCCAGGAAGGCGCACCGATGACCGTGCTCGCCCTGTTCCACCACGCCGGAGGGTCGGCGGCCGTGTTCCGGCGGCTGACGCGGCTCCTGCCCGACGACATCAGGCCCGTGGTGGCCGAGCTTCCCGGCCGGGGCCGCCGCTGGCGTGAGCCCGCCCTCCGCACCGCGGAGGAGGCCGTCCGGGATCTGACCGATCTGCTGGCCGCCGAGGTCGGCACCGACGAGGAACTCTCCATCTTCGGCCACAGCATGGGCGCCTACCTGGGGCTCGCGGTGGCAGCGGCCCTGGAGCGGCGCGGCGGGCCGCGCTGCCAGGTCCTCTTCGCCTCCGCCAACCTGGCCCCGCAGCTCGCCACGCCGCTGTTCGCCGACGGCACCGCGAAGGCGTCCGACGAGGAAGTACTGACGTGCGCCGCGCGGTACGAGGCGCTGGACGCCCGGCTGCTCGGCCATCCGCACATCGCCGACCGGGCGGTGGCGCTGCTGCGGTCCGACTTCGACATCTGCGACTCGTTCGTCCGCACCCTGTCCCGGACCGTGACCGAGAGCCGCGTCGTCGTCTGCCGGGGGCAGCAGGACGCCTTCGGCGACGAGCACACCGACCCGTGGCAGTGGCGCAGCGTCCAGCCGCTCACCACCCTCACGTTTCCCGGCGGCCACCTCTATCTGGAGACCGCCGGGGCCGAACCGCTCGCGGCGGCGATCGCTTCGGTCATGAGCGAACCGGCGCAGTCCCGAACCTGAGCGAACCAGCACGGTCCCGAACCTGATCCGGCCTGGGAGCAACCATTGAACGAGGCAGTGCGTTCCATCGGAAGGACCCCGTTCGCGCACGAGCTGTTCGAGGCGCGGCGCGTGTCGCATCCCGAGCTGCCCGCCGTGATCGTGGGCGAGAGGTCTCTCACCTACGAGGAGCTGGGGCGGGACGCCGACCGGCTCGCCCACGCGTTGCGGCGGGAGGGCGTCACCGGGCAGCCGGTCGGGGTCTTCTTCGAGCGGGGGTTCGCCATCCCCGTCGCGGTGCTCGGCGTGCTCAAGGCGGGCTGCGCCTATGTGCCGCTCGACCCGGCCTACCCCGACGAGCGGCTCGCGGCCATGGTGGGCGACAGCGGCGCCCCGGTCCTGCTGACCGAGAAGGCGCTGCTCGACCGCGCTCCCCTGCCGGACGGAACCCGCGCCCTCGTGCTGGAGGACGCCCTGTCCGCCGTCGGGGACGCGCCCCGGCCGGTGCCGCCGGAGGTCGGACCGGACACCCTCGCGTACGTCATCTACACCTCCGGGTCCAGCGGGGTGCCCAAGGGCGTGGCCATGCCGCACGGTCCGCTGGCCAACCTGATCGACTGGCAGTGCGCGCACTCGTCCTGCGGCACCGGGGACCGGACCCTCCAGTTCTCCGCGCTCAGCTTCGACGTCTCCTTCCAGGAGTTGTTCAGCACCTGGGCGTCCGGCGGGACCCTGGTGGTGGCCGACGACGCGACCCGCCGGAGCTGGCAGGCCCTGATCGAGCTGCTGGACCGCGCCTCGGTCCGGCGGATGTTCCTGCCGTTCGTCGCCCTTCAGGCGATCGCGGCGCACGCCGGTTCCGTGGGCGTGTGGCCGTCCTCCCTCCGTGAGGTCGTCACGGCCGGTGAGCAGCTCCAGGTGACCCCCGCGGTGCGCGCCCTGTTCCAGCACCTGGAGGGGGCGGTGCTGGTGAACCAGTACGGCCCGTCGGAGACCCATGTGGTGACCTCGCTCGAACTGCGCGGCGATCCCCGGGAGTGGCCGGACCAGCCCAGCATCGGCCGGCCCATCGCCAACGTGGAGGCGTACGTCCTCGACGAGCAGCTGCGTCCCCGGCAGCCGGGCGAGGCGGGCGAGTTGTGCATCGGCGGGCCGGTGCTCGCGCAGGGCTACCTGGGCCTGCCCGAGGCGACCGCCGCGCGGTTCCGGACCGTACCCGGGCTGGCCGGGGGCGGGCGGATCTACCGTACGGGCGATCTGGTCGAACTCCGGCCGGACGGCACTTTCCAGTTCCTCGGGCGGCTGGACGACCAGGTGAAGATCCGGGGCCACCGGGTGGAGACCGGCGAGGTCGAGGCACATCTGCGGACCCTGCCGGAGATCGCCGACGCGGCCGTGGTCGTACGGGAGGGCGCGGGCGGCATCAGACAGCTGGTGGCGTTCTGCGTCCCGGCGCGCGGTGCCGAGGTGGTGGCGTCCGCGATCCGGCGGAGCCTGTCGGCGCGGCTGCCCGGCCACATGATCCCTTCGTCGGTACGTCCCCTTCCCGCGCTGCCGCTCACCTCCAGCGGCAAGGTCGACCGCAGGACGCTGGCCCGGGGCCTGTGACCACGGCCCGTTCCTCCTGGACGGAAAAGGAGTAGGACAAGCATGTCGACGTATGGTCCGGCCCTCGGCGCGGGCGAGGGCGGTGGTGTCACCGGGATCGTCCTGGTGGGCGTGGCCCTGGTGCTGGTCGCCGCCTTCGTGTTCTCCGCCGCCGCCAAGCGGGTCCGGCAACCCGCGGTGATGGGTGAGATCGTCGCCGGGATAGCCCTGGGGCCGAGCCTGCTGGGTCTGCTGCCCGGCGATCTGCCCGGGCTGCTGTTCCCCCCGGAGGCCCGCCCCTATCTGGAAGTGCTCGCCCAACTGGGGCTGGTGCTCTTCATGTTCGGAGTCGGCTACCAGCTTAGCCTTTCGCATGTGCGCGGCGTCGGGAGGCGCATCGCGCTGGTGTCGTTCGGTTCGGTGGCGCTGCCGTTCGCGCTGGGCGCCGCGCTCGCCGTACTGCTGTACCCGTGGCTCGACCGGTCCGAGCTGAGAACACAAGGGGTGCTCGGCCCGGCGCTGTTCCTCGGTGTGGCGATGTCCATCACGGCCTTTCCCGTGCTCGCCCGGATCATCATCGAACGGGGTCTCCAGAAGCACCGGGTGGGTGCGGTCGCCCTGGTCAGCGCCGCGATCCAGGATGTGATCGCGTGGACCGTGCTGGCAGCCGTCGTCACCGTGGTGAGCGTGAGCGGCCTGTGGTCGTTCGGGCGGACCGTCGGCGGCGCGGTGGCCTTCGGCCTCGTCCTGGTCCTCCTGGTGCGGCCGGCCCTGGCCTGGCTGCTGGACCCGCGACGGCGCTGGGCGGGCAACGGCCCGGCCGTCCATGTCGTGCTCTGCTCCGGGCTGCTGGCCAGTGCGTGGGTCACCCACGAGATCGGGCTGCACGCGGTGTTCGGCGCGTTCATGTTCGGCGCCGTCGCGCCCCGCCACCTCATCGACGCGACCGCCCCCGAGGTGCCGGAGCGCATCGACCAGACCAGTCTGCTCCTGCTTCCGGTGTTCTTCATGGTGACCGGGCTCTCGGTGGACCTCGCCGGGCTCGGCCCCCAGGGGTTCGTGATGGTGCTGGCGTGCGTCGCGGTGGCGTGCGTCGGCAAGTTCGTCGGCGCGATGGGCGCGGCGCGGCTGACCGGGTCCACCGCGCGGGAGTCCACGGTCCTCGGCATCCTGCTGAACGCCCGCGGGCTGACCGAGCTGGTCGTCCTCAACGTGGGCCTGAGCCTGGGCGCCCTGGATTCCCGGCTGTTCACCGCGATGGTCGTGATGGCCCTGGTCACCACGCTGATGACCGGGCCTCTGCTGTCCCGGTTCCCGATCGATGCCGAGCCGGTCCCGGCGCCCGTACGGCGGCCGGTGGAGCAGGCCGGAAAGGACGCGGCCCGATGACCGGGACCACCACCGGACAGCTCGTGTACGCGCCCGCCGCGCCCGCCCCGGCCCGGCTGCCGCTGCGCGGTCGCGAGGACGAACTGGCCCGCGTACGGCGGGCCCTGGAGTTCGGCCTCGACGGCGGCTGCGCCCTGGTGACGGTCGAGGGCCCGCCGGGCTCCGGCAGGACCAGGTTCCTGGCGGAGTGCGCGGCCGTGGCGCGGCGGCTCGGTTTTGTGACGGGCCACCGGCCGGAGCGCTCCGGCCCGGGGTCCCCGCCGGGGGACGGGGCCCCCGGCACCCCCCGGCTGACCGTCCTGGACGACGCGCACTTCCTGGCGGTGGAGCCGGGTGAGGCGCCGCTCACCCGGCCCCACGCCCCGTACGGCGGCCGGGCGCTGGTCCGGCTGGTGGCGCACCGCCGGGGGGCTCCCGGCGCACCGGCCGACTGGTCCGCCGGGCACACCGAGCGGATCAACCTCGGCCCGCTCCGCGCCCCGGCCTCGCTCCAGGTGGCCGCCGATCTGCTGGGGGTGCCGCCCGCCGCCCCGCTGGCCCGGGTGGTGCGGAGCGCGGGCGGGCACCCGAAGCTGCTGGTGGAGCTGGTGGCGGGCATGCGCGAGGAGCGTCTGCTACGGGTGGGCCCCCATGAGGCGGAGCTGGTCGAGGAGCGCATCCCGCAACGGCTGCGGGAGCTCCTTCAGTCGATGCTGCTGGAGTACCCGGACGAGTGCCGCCAGTTGCTGCGGGTGGCGGCCGTCCTCGGCCGGGAGAGCACGGTCGGCGATCTTCTGCCGATCCTCCAGGTGCCGCCGTCCGCGCTGCTGCTCACCCTGGACCGGGCGGCCGCCACCGGGATGCTGGCCGTCGGCAGCACCCGGGTCCGCTTCCCCAACGAGCTGCTGTGGCGGCTCGTCGTGGACTCGGTGCCGGTCCCGCTGCGGCAGGCGCTGCGTCGGCAGGTGGCCGACGGCCGACGGACTGAGCGGACGGCGCGGACGGCGGAGCCGACGGGTCCGGCGGCCGGGCCGCCGGACCTCAACGGCCAGGAGAACCTGATCGTGCAGCTGGTCGCCGAGGGGCTGACCAACAAGCAGATGGCCCGGCGGCTGGGGATCTCCCCGCACACCGTCAACTACCACTTGAGGAAGCTGTTCCAGAAGGCCGGGGTGAACTCCCGCATCGCCCTGCTGCGGGAGACCGGCTGGAGCGAACCGTCCGACGGACCGCCCGGGCCGGGGCCGCGCGTGTCACCCGGTCCGGGGCCGCTCGTGCGCCCACGGCCGGGCGCGTTCGAAGTCGGCGGCCAGACCTAGGAGCAGGGCCTCGGCACCGGGCGCGCCGACCAGCTGGACGCCGACCGGCAGGTCGGCGGCGGTCCGCCCGGCGGGCAGCGAGACCGCGGGCTGGCCGGTGATGTTGAAGGGGTAGGTGAAGGCCAGCCAGTCGGCGTACTCGCGCCACCGCTCCTCGAACCCCGGGCCCTCGACACTCGTGCCGAGCGGCGGCGGGAGCACGGTGAGGGTGGGGGTGAGCAGGACGTCGTACCGGGTCCAGAAGCGGATGACACCGGCCGCCCGCGTCTGGGCGGTGGCCACGGCGGCACAGTAGTCGGCCGCGCCGAGCCGCTCCCCGCGCAGGGCGACATCGAGGGTCGTCGGCTCCAGTTCGGCCAGGTGCTCCGGCGGTACCCCCCGGACCATGGTGGCCACGTTGGCGGCGATGACGGTCAGCAGGGGGTCCAGGAGCCCGCCGAGGTCGGGCGTGTCCTCGGTCAGTTCGACGTCCAGCTCGCCGAAGGCCGCCACCGCCCGCTCGAACACCTCCCGCACCTCGGGGACGACGGTGCCGTGCGGCGGGGTACGGGTGTACGCCACGCGCAGGCGGCGGCGCGGCCGGTCGGCGGCGAGGAAGGGGCCGGGGTGCGGGGGCAGTCCGTACGGTTCTCCGACGACCGGGCCCGCCATCGTGTCGAGCATCAGGGCGGCGTCGCCGACCGTGCGGGCCATCGGCCCGTTGACGACGTAACCCGCCCACTGCTCCTGGGCGGCCGGTGCCCACGGGGTGCGCCCCCGGGTGGGTTTGAGCCCGACGATCCCGCAGGCGGAGGCGGGCGCCCGTACGGAGCCCGCGCCGTCGGCCGCCAGGGCGAGCGGGCCGATACCGGCCGCCACGGCGGCCGCCGCGCCGCCGCTGGAGCCCGCCGGGCCGTGTGCGGTGTTCCACGGGTTGCGGGTGGGCGGGGACACCCGGTTGTCGGTCGTGATCCGCAGCCCGAACTCCGGCATGGCGGTGGTGCCGACGAGGATGCCGCCCGCCCGCCGGAGCCGGGCGACCACCTCGCTGTCGAAGCCGGGCCGGTAACCGGCGAAGGGCAGCGAGCCGTAGGCGGCCGGCAGGTCCGCCGACTCGTTGGCGTCCTTGGCGGTGAACGGGATGCCGTGCAGCGGGCCGCGCTCGGCGGGCGGCAGCGCGTCCGCCGCCCGCGCGTCCGCGAGCGCGCCCTCCGCCCGTACGGCGACCACCGCGTTCAGCTGGGGGTTCACCGCTTCCAGGTGGTCGAGGACGGCTTCGGTGACATCGAGGGCGGACAGTTCCTTGTTCCGGATCAGGTCGCGCAGTTCGGCGGCGGACAGGAAGGCCGGGGACCCGGCGGGTGTGCGGGGCGGTGATGCCATCGGAGGTGCTCCCCTGCTGTTCGGTGGCTGGGTGGTCAGTCGGCTGCTCGTACGAGGGCGAGGACGCGTTCCACGCAGCTGTCGGCGATCCGCGCCGCGCGTTCGTCCCGGACCAGCCCCTGGGCGTAGGTGAAGTTCCAGGCGAGCTGGTGGTGGCTGGAGTTGACGGTGGCGACGAACGCGCCCACCACCGACAGCGAGGCGACGAACTGCGCGCCGGTCGCCCGCCAGGGGCCGACCGTGTCCGGGAACGGGAACCGGCCGATATTGGAGAGGCAGAAGTTGATCGGCCCCTTCTCGTCCAGGTGCCGTACGAAGGGCAGGCTCTCGGCCAGATTCTGCGGGCCGGAGGAGCCGATCTGGTTGATCATGGAGAACTGCTCGCCCAGGGCCTTGCGCCTCCTGAGGTCGGCGCTGATCTCCTCGGCGGTGTCCCATAGCGGACGGTCCGCCAGATGCTCGACAAGGGTGGGGATCGTCGCCACGTAGCTGCCCACGTCGTCGGGGTCCACCGGCGGTTCGAGGTCGCCCCGGAAGTCGACCGGGGAACCGATCGAGTACCAGGAGCCGTCGGCGGCCCCGGCGTCCGTGGCGAGCGCGCGCACCATCGCGGCGGCGAGCACACCGTGGATCGTGACCCCGCGCGCCCGGCAGGCCCGGGCGAGCCGGTCCAGGGCCGGGGCGTCCAGCGACCGGTGGAGGAAGCGGGTGCGGCGCTGTTCGAAGGGTACGGACCGGTCGGCGTCCACCCGATGCGGGCGCAGGCGTTCGAGGTCGGCCTCGTCCCGGTCGGCCTTGGCCTTCGCCCGTACCTGCCCCGCCGTGCCCCGGTGTTCGGCCGGGAAGAGGTCCTCGGCCGGGGGCAGCGCCGCACGCGGTCCGGCGGGGCCGCCCGCGGCGAGTTCCGCCCACTGCCGCAGCAGGGAGATGACGGTGGTCCCGTCCGCGATGACGTGCGGCACGCTCAGGATCAGGTCGTGCACCTCTCCGGCGGGCCCGGGGCCGCTGAGCACGACGGCCGTGGCGAGCGGTCCGGTCAGCGGGTCGATGCGGCCGTTGACCAGCTCCTCGTCGATGACGTGCGCCCAGCCGTCGCGGACGGCTTCCGGCGATTCGAGGGTGCGGTGGTCGAGCGGGACGGGGCGGCCGTCGGCCGGGACGAAGCGCGGGTGCCGTCCCGTCGTATCGGCCTCGATCGCCACCCGCAGCGACGGGTGGCGGTCCTGGAGTGCGGTCAGGGCGGAGCGCAGCGAGGCGCGGGGGACGGGCCCGTGCAGGCGGACCCGTCCGACGACGTTCAGCGGTGAGATCTGGTCGGCTATCCAGTACCAGCGCTCCAGCGGGCTCAGTTCCCGCTGGAGGGTCCGGAGGGCCCCGGTGGTCGTGGACATGTCTCTCCTCCCCCGGTCAGTCGACCGGGGAGGCGGCGAGCGGCCGGAACATGGCCGCGCTCGCCAGGGTCTCCGGGGTGGTCTGCCAGGGCGGGTTGGTGCCGAAGGCGAGCAGAACCTCCTCGCCGTCGGCCCGGAAGGTGACGGGGTCGCCCTGTTCCACCCACACCAGCTCGTGGGGGCCCGCGGTCACCGAACCGCCGTCGAAGTCCACGGCGAACCGTCCGGACAGGACGACGATGAACTCGTCGTAGCTGGGCACCCATTCCATGACGTCCCCGGGGTGCAGGCTGGCGAACCCCGCGCCCATCGACTTCGGGACCCCGTCGTCGGCCAGGTCGCCGATGTAGATCCGGGTGTCGGCGAACTGCTGCCAGTTCGCCTGCTTGGTGCCGTACGCGCGTGCGGCCATGTCTCTACTCCTTCACGAGTGTCCGCGTCAGACCAGCGGGGAGATGGGCTCGTCGATGCCCAGCAGGGTCTTGCCGTACATTTCCTTGATCATCGCGGGCTGGAGGATGGCGTGCCGGGCGCTCACGGCCGAGTCCCGCCAGATCCGCTGGAGCGGGTTGCTGTCGGCGAAGCTGGCCGCTCCGTGCGCGGTCAGCAGGATGTCGATCGCCTCGGTGATGTGTCCGACGGCTCCGCTGAGGTCCGCCCGGGCCTGGATGCGCCCGAGGGCGTCCAGGGGCTCGCCGCGCTCCGCCGCCCCGTCGATGTCGGCGGCGGCGCGGTGGACGTGCAGGTGGGCGGTGTCGATCTTCTGGGCCGCCTCCGCGATCCGCAACTGGAAGGCCGTGGAATCGCGTTGCTTCTCGAAGAAGGTGAACGTGATCGCTTTTTCCGCTGACTTCTCCTTTATCAGCTCCAAAGCCGCGCGGCCGAGGCCGAGTTGGGTGGCGACCAGAGGGGCGGCGGTGAGGAACTGCTCGAAGGCCGAACGGGGCTGCCGGCCGCCGGACCGCTGCACCGGGTAGTCGCCCGCCATCGCCTTCGGCACCGACACCACCCGGTGGTCCGGTACGAAGATGTCCTCGGCCACCAGGGCGTTGCTGCCGGTGGCCCGCATACCGGCGACGAACCAGGTGTCCTCCACCGTGTAGTCGGCGGCGGGTATCAGGGCCATGCCCTGGTCGACGATCCGCCCCGTGGCGTCCGGCACCGGGAAGCCGATCACGGACCAGTCGGCGTGCCAGGAGCCGGAGGCGTAGTGCCAGCGGCCCGACACCCGGTATCCGCCCTCGGTCCGCCGGGCGGTGGCGCTCGGGGTGAGCACGCCGGACACCCTGGTGTCGGGGTCGGCGCCGAACACCTCGTCCTGGGCCTGTTCGGGGAAGAGGCTGACGGCCCACGCCAGCGAGCTGCCGACCGCGACCACCCACGCGCTGCTGCCGTCGCCCTCGGCGAGGACCGCGGACACGTCGACCAGGGTGCGCAGGGACACTTCGTGACCGCCGTACCGCTGGGGCACGGCCAGCCTGAACATGCCCGCGTCGGTGAGGAGTTTGACGGTTTCGTCGGTGAGCCGCCGGTCGCGTTCCCCCTGTTCGGCGTTGCGGGCGAGGTGGGGGACGAGTTCGCGGGCGGTACGGAGGAGTTCGGAGGGTTCGGGGGAAGGGCGGGCCGTCCCGGTCCGGGGGTCGGTCATGAAGGGTCTCCGTCTCAGTGGGCGAATGCCGTGATGTGGTCGGTGATGGGTCGGGGGGTTTCCCGCGCGAACGCGGAGTGCGTGCCGAACGTCCGGCGGCCGTAGACCAGCGGGGCGGTGTCCCGGGTGCCGGAGACCTGGACCACCAGGCCGAGCAGCAGGAGGTGGTCCCCGCCGGTGACGTACCGCTGGAGCCCGCACGCGAGCCAGCCCGGTGCCTCCCGCAGACGCGGGAGCCCGTCGTCCAGGCACCAGTCGACCGTGTCGAACCGGTCGGCGGCCGGGGAGGCGAACGCGGCGGCGACGCCCGCCTGCCCGGCGCCCAGCAGGTTCACGCCGAACCGCTCGGCCCGCAGGATCTTCGGCAGCAGGCGGGAGCGGTGTGCCAGCGCGACGGTCACCATGGGCGGGCGCAGGGACAGCGAGGTGAGCGAACCGACCGTCGTGCCGTGGGGCAGGCCGTCGGCCATCACCGTGACCACCGCCACCGGAGTGCAGACGTCGGCCATGAGGTCCTTGAAATCTCGCTCCGTAACCATTCCTTCTCCCAGAACGTGAACGAGCCGGGCACTTTCGTTCGGAGCCAGGCACTTTCCTGCGGCCGGGGCGCTTTCGTTCGGAGCCGGCGCTCTCCTGCGGCCGGGCGCTCCCCTACGGAACCGGGGTCTTCCCCACCGGGCCGGGCGCGCCCACCAAGGCGGTGATCCCCCGGAACCGGCGGTCCAGCAGCGGGTCGGGAAGGAGCCGCGCCAGGAGGGCCGCCCGGCGGGCGTCCGCACCGGCCCAGTAGCGCGCCCGGGGGCGTACGTCGGTCAGGGCGCGGAGGACCGTCCGGGCGAAGTCCTCGGGGGTGGTCCGGCTCGCCATCGCCAGTTGGGCGTTGCCTTCCAGGAACGCCTGGAGGGCGGACCGGTAGAGGTCGGCGACCGCAGGCGGGGCGTCGCCCAGCGCGCGTTCGCCCGCCTGGGAGACCTTGCTCCAGATCGGTGTGAGGATGGCGCCCGGTGCCACGATCGAGACGCGGACACCGCTGGGCGCCAGCTCGCGCCGCAGGGCGTCGCTCAGCGCCTCCTTGGCGAACTGGGCGACGGAGTAGGCGCCGAGGAACGGCACGGCGGTCTTGCCGAGGCCGGAGGTGACGTTGACGATCCGTCCGTTCGACCGGCGCAGCAGCGGCAGGTGCGCGCGGATCATCGACAGGTGCCCGACCAGGTTGACGTCGAGCTGGTGGCGGAGCTGGTCGCCGTCGATGCACTCCAGCGGGCCGGGGACACAGATCCCGGCGTTGTTCACCAGGCCGCGCAGCCCGCCGTACCGGTCGGCGACGAGTTCGGCGGAGGCCCGTACCGACGCCTCGTCGGTGATGTCGATGAGGGTGTGGTGGAGCCTGCCGTACCGCGCCTCGGTGAGCAGTTTCTCCCCGTCCTCCTCGCGCCGGACCCCCGCGAGCACCTGGAATCCGCGGCTCTCCAGCTCCAGGGCGCATTCGCGGCCCAGCCCCGACGAGGCGCCCGTGACGACGACCGCTCCGTGGGGCGGCAGGCGCCTGCCGCGCGGTCCGTGCGGTGCGGTGGCGTTCATCGGTCCGTCCTCTCGTAGGTCCCGCTCCCGTAGGTGCCACTCCCGTAGGTCTCGCTCCCGTACGTCCCGGGAAGGATGCCGTCGCCCGGAAAGGTCAGCGCGGGTTCGAGCTTGCCGACCAGCTTCCGGTGGGGCATCCACCGGAAGTAGGCGTCGCGGACCCGGCGGCGTACGGGCCCCTGCGACTGTTCGAACTCGCTGATGGAGCGGGTGGCCTCCACCATCGTCCGGGTGCGGTCGTACCGGGCCGCCTCGTAGCCGCGCAGCCCCCGTGGCACGTCCGGGGCGTGGCGCAGGTGCCGGGCGAGGACGGCGGCGTCCTCCATGGCCATGGCCGAGCCCTGGCCGAGGCTGGTGAGCATCGGGTGGGCGGCGTCCCCGAGGAGGGTCACCGGGCCCGTGCCCCAGGGCCGGAGGAACGAGCGGTCCCGGGTGTTCAGGGTGAGCAGGTCGGCGGGCGGGGTGACCCGGATCGCCTCCCGGACCTCGTCCGGCCAGCCGGAGTAGGCGTCGAGCACCCCCGCCTTGCCCCCGTCCCAGGTGCTGGACCGCTCGTACGGCATGTTCTTCGTGCCCCACCAGTAGAGGCGGCCCCCGCCGATGTCGACCAGGCCGAACCGCATCCCGTCGCCCCACAGATGGACCACGGAGCCGGGGGCGAACCGGGGGTGGCGGTATTCGGTGATGCCGAGCCAAGCGATGTAGCCGCTGTCGTGGGCGGGTTCGTCCGGCCCGGCGAGCTGCCGCCGGACGGCCGAGTTGAACCCGTCGGCGCCGACCAGGAGATCGGCTTCGGCCGATGAGCCGTCGGCGAGCAGCACCCGGGCCCGGTCGCCCGCCACCTCGAACCCTTCGGCGGCGGCGTTCAGCCTGATGGGTACGTCCCCGATCTGATCGAGAAGCGCGGCGAGCAGATCGGCCCGGCTGATGCACACGCACGGGACGCCGATGCGCCGGGTGATCTCGGGGAAGGGGAACTCCCGGATCAGCCTGCCCTTGCGGTCCTTGACGTGGTACGTCTCCATCACCCGGCCGCGCTTCTCCAGGCCGAGGTCGATGTCCAGGGTGGCGAGCGCGGCGGTGGCGTTGCTCATCACGGAGAGGCCGAATCCGGCGGCCCGCAGCTCCGGGGCCCGTTCGAACACCTCCACGTCGAAGCCGGTGCGCCGCAGCGCGATGGCCGTGGTCAGTCCGCCGATGCCCGCGCCGACGACGATGGCGCTTCGTGTCTTTCCCATGTCAGCTCTGCCCGCTCTCGCTCGTCCGGATGTCCATGGCCCTGAGCACCGTGCCGACGATGTCGGACACGCGCGGTTCCTCCATGATCGTGAGGTGGTCGCCCTCGGCGTCGACCACCGAGAGGCGGCCGCGGGTGCGCTCCCGCCAGCCGTTGGTCTCGTCGGCGTGCATGCTGTCGATCGCGGTGTGCATCTCCAGCAGGACGCCCGGCAGCGGATCGCGGGCCCGGACGAGCAGGACGTCGTAGTCCACGACACCGGGCCGGTAGTCGAAGGCCGAGCGCCAGTTGGCCTCGTACACCCGGAACAGGCGGCGGACGACGGCGTCGCCGCTGCCCGCTGGCAGGACGCCCTCGTCGATGGCCAGCCGGGTCATGAACGCGAACTTCTCCTCCAGCGTGTCCAGACCGGGCGGCAGGAGGTCACCGGCCGTGGCGCTGCCGTGCTGGAGCCAGAGCAGTTCCCAGAAGAACCAGCCGAGCAGGGCCTCGTCGTCGGTCCACGGCCGTCGTCCCGGGTTGAGCGCCGTCGTGTCCAGCAGGATCAGCGAGCCGACGCGCTCCCCGGCGGCGTGGAGCTGACGGGCCATCTCGAAGGCGACGAACCCGCCGAAGGACCAGCCGCCGAGGTGGTAGGGCCCGGTCGGCCGGACGCGGCGCATCGCCTCGATGTAGTCGGCGGCGAGCTGTTCGAGGCCGCGCACCGGCTCGGTGCCGACGTCAGCCCCGGCCGCCTGGAAGGTGTAGAAGGGCTGGTCCGGCGGGAGACGCTTGGCGAAGGGTACGTAGCAGAGCACATTGCCGCCCATGGGGTGCGCGAAGAACAGCGGCGGCCGGGTGCCCTCGGGCCGGATCGCGACCAGCGGGTCGAACCCGGTGGCCGTGGTGCCCGCCGAGCGGAGCCGCCCGGCCAGTTCGGCCACGGTCGGCGCGACGATGAAGTCCGACAGCGGGATCGCGGTGCCGAACCGCTCCTCCAGGAGGACGACCAGGCGCATCGCCGTGATCGAGGTGGCGCCGAGGTCGAACAGGTTGTCGTGCGCCCCCACTTCGGGTACGTGGAGCAGATCGGCCAGCATCTCGGCCAGGACCCGTTCGTGGGTGTCCCGGGGGGCGACGCGCCCGGCTGGCTCCGCGCGCTCCGGCTGTATCCGCCGCAGCGCGGCCTCGTCGCGCTTGCCGTTGGGGGTGAGCGGGATGGCGGGCAGCCAGACGAAGTGGGCGGGCACCATGTAGTCCGGCAGCTTCGCGCGCAGGTGGCGCCGCAGGCCGTCCAGGTCCGCGCGCTCGGCGTCGCCGACCAGGAAGGCGATGAGGGAGGTGTCGCCCGCCGCGTCGCGCCGGGCGGTGACGGCGATGTCGGTGATCACGTCGGGGCCGCCCACCGGGGCCCCGGCGGCAACCAGTTCGATCTCCGCCGGTTCGACCCGGTAGCCGCGGATCTTGACCTGCCGGTCGGCGCGGCCGAGGCAGACCACGTTCCCGTCGGGCAGGACCATGCCGACGTCGCCGGTGCGGTAGAGCAGCCCGTCGCCGTCCGGGGCGGGTACGAACCGTTCCTGGGTCAGGTCGGGGCGGCCCGCGTAGCCGTCGGCCAGACCGGCTCCGCCGATGTATATCTCGCCCCGGGCCCCGGTCGGGACCGGGCGCGTCCGGGCGTCCAGGACCAGCAGCCGGGCGCCGTGGATGGGCTGCCCCACCGGGGGCAGCGCGGGGAACGCGCCGGGCTCGCCGGTCATCTCGTGGAAGGCGGCGGCGTGGGTCTCGGTGGGGCCGTAGTGGTTGTCGATCACGGCGTCGCCGAGGGAGGCGCAGAAGCGGCGGATCTCGTCCGTGGTCCGGAACTGCTCGCCCGAGGAGCACAGCACGCGCAGGCTCCGGGGCACCAGGCCGAGGGTGACCGATGCCTCCGCCAGTTGCTGGAGGGCGACATAGGGCAGGTGCATGCGCTCGACGCGCTCCCGGTCCAGCAGCCGCAGCAGGCCGGGCATGTCCCGCCGCAGCTCCTCCGTGACGACGACCAGCGTGCCGCCGCCGCACAGGGTGGCGTACAGCTCCTGGAAGGAGACGTCGAAGCTGAGCGGCGCGTACTGCACCGTACGGGCGCCCTCGGCGGTGCTGGCGATCCCGTTCTGCCAGGCCACCAGGTTGGACAGGGAGCGGTGCGGTGCCGACACCCCCTTCGGCCGGCCCGTCGAGCCCGAGGTGAACAGGAGGTACACCTCGTCGTCCTCGGAGATCTCCGGGAGGTCGGCGGTGCGGTCGGTCGCCGCCAGTGCCCCGTACGGGAGAAGGGGGACCGTGGGCTCCAGGAGGTCCTGGTGCTCCTCGTCGACGACGACGCGGGCGGGGCGGCCCTGTTCGATCATGGCCCGCAGCCGGTCCACCGGATAGGCGGTGTCCAGCGGCATGGCCGAGCACCCGGCCTTCGCGGTGCCCAGGATGGCGGCGACGGTCGCGGGCGTACGGCCCATGGCGATGCCGACGCGTTCGCCGGGGCGCACCCCCGAGTCCAGCAGCCCCGTGGCGATCCGCGTGGCGAGCCGGTCCAGCTCCGCGTAGCTCCACGTCAGCCCGTCGGCGACCACCGCCTGCGCCTCGGGCGTCCGGCGTGCGCGGTCCTCGAAGGCGCGGACCACGTTGACCGGCGGGCGCCCGGTCCGCACGGGCGGCGAGGCCGGTGCGAGGAAGCCGAACTCGACCGCGCCGTCGGGGTCTTCGGCGAGGCGGCGGAGAATCCGTACGTACGTGTCGGTGTAGAGCCGCGCCTGCGCCGGGGTGAAGGACTGTCCGGAGAAGTCGAGCCGGAGCCGGATGCCCTCGTCCACCGGGTCGACCATGGCGTTGACGACGAGGGAGAAGTTCGTCTCCTCCCGGACCGCGAAGCCGCGGCTGGTGATGCCGGGGGTCCGGAAGACCTCGCCGAGCTGGCGGAAGTGGATGTAGTTGAACAGGGTGTCGACCAGGGTGGAGCGGCCCAGGTCCTCCTGGATGACCGCCAGGGGCACGCGCCGGTACGGATGGGCCTCCCGCTCCCGGTCCAGGACGTGCCCCACCACGTCGAACCAGGTGGCCTGCTCCGCGTCCACCCGGACGGGCAGGGTGTTGAGGAAGAGTCCGCAGGTGCGCTCCGCGCCCTCGGTGTCCGGCCTGGTGTGGGCCACGAGACCGGTGGTCACGTCCCGCTCGCCGGACAGGGCACGCAGCAGCAGGACGTGCGCGGCGAACAGGACCGACTTCACCGGGACCCGCCGGTCGCGGGCGGTGGCGCGTACGGCACCGACGAGCTCGGCGGGCAGGTGCAGGTCGCACTCCACCCGCTCGTCGCTCCCCGGCGCCTCATGGGGGCGGAAGCTCTCCAGGTGGAGCTGGGGCGCGCCGGAGAGCAGGTTCTGCCAGTAGGCGCGGCCCTCCTTGGCGTCGATGGCGGCGCGCTCCTGGGCGACGTGCAGCGCGGCCGGGGGCGGCGCGGTGTCCGGCACCGGCTCCAGGTCCATCCGGAGCAGATGGCCGTAGTCCCGGAGGAGTTCGGAGACGAGGTTGGCGACGCTGCCGCCGTCGAGGATGGCGTGGTGGAAGCTGAGGACCAGTTCGACGGTGCCGGGCAGGACGAAGGCCCGGAAGTGGTGGAGCGGCGCGCGGTCGAACCGGTAGTCGTACCGGCGTCGGCTCGCGATGTGCTCCTCGATGGCGGCCTCGGCCTCCCCCGCCGTGGCGTCCCGCAGATCCTCGACGCTCAGCCCGCCCTCGACGGACGGCTGGACGATCTGGAGCGGCTCGGTGTGGCCGCCGAGGGCGAAGGAGGACCGCAGCACCGGATGGCGCCGGACGAGCCGGTCGAAGGCCGCCCGGAACTCCGGCTCCCGCCACGGCATGGCCAGGCTGTAGCGGAAGACGTCCTTGTACGTCGCGGAGTCCTGCTTCTCACGGCTGTGGAAGAGCAGGCCGAGCTGGAGGCGGGTGAGCGGGTAGGCGTCCTCGTACGTCTCCAGACGGGCGCGGTCCACCGAGGTGACCAGGGCGAAGGGGGCCGGGGCCGCGGAGCCGTCCGTAGCGCCGGGCCCGGTGCCGGTGCCGGTGTCGGTGTCGGTGTCGGTGTCGGCCGTGGCCTCGGCGCACTCGGCGAGGGCCGCCACGGTCGGGTTGCGGACGAAGTCGTCGGTCGAGAACCGGAGGCCCGCCTTCTCCGCGAGCGCCCGCACCCGGAGCATGCTGATCGAGTCGCCCCCGATCACGAAGTAGTCGGTGTGGACGCCGACCCGGTCGACGCCGAGCACCTGCGCCCAGATACCGGCGAGCACGGCCTCCCGGGTGGTGCGCGGCCCGCTGTCCGGGTCGTCGGACGCGCCGGTGTCCGGGGCGGGCAGCGCCGCGCGGTCGACCTTGCCGTTGGGTGTGAGGGGAAGGGCGTCGAGGCGTTCGAAGTGCGCCGGGATCATATAGGCGGGCAGCGCCTCGCCGAGGGCCGAGCGCAGCCGGGCCGGGTCGAGTTCGCGGTCGGCCGTGCAGTACGCGACGAGGACCGGCCCCCGGCCGCCGCCGGGCAGGTGGTCGACGACCACGGCGTCCCGGATGGCGTCCAGGGCGACGAGGGCGTTCTGCACCTCGCCCAGTTCGACCCGGTTGCCGCGGATCTTCACCTGGTCGTCGTTCCGGCCGAGGTATTCGACGGTGCCGTCGTTCAGCAGCCGGGCCAGGTCCCCGGTCCGGTAGAGGCGGCCGCCGGGGGCGAAGGGGTCCTTGACGAAGCGTTCGGCGGTGAGTTCAGGCCGGTTCAGATAGCCGCGGGCGACCTGGACACCGCCGATGTGCAGTTCGCCGGGGACGCCGACGGGCTGGGGGCGGCCGTGCCGGTCGAGCACGTAGAGCGTGGTGTTCTCCACGGGGCGCCCGATGGGCACCCGGGTGACGGGCCCTTCGGAGGCGGGCGGGCAGTCGAAATAGGTCACGTCGACCGCGGCTTCGGTGGGGCCGTAGAGGTTGACCAGGCGGGGCGCGTCACCGCCACCGAAGACCCGGTTGAACTGCGTGGCCCGCTCCGGCGGCAGAGCTTCACCGCTGCAAAAAACAGAGCGCAGCGAGCGGACTCCCTCGGCCTTCTCCGGGTCGTCCTCCAGCAGGTCGAGGAACGGGCCGAGCATCGAGGGCACGAAGTGGATCACGCTCACCCGGTGCTCGCGTACCGTGCGCGCGATCTGCGCCGGGTCCTTCTCCGCGCCCGGCGGCAGCAGCACCACCCGGGCGCCCTGGACGGCCCACCACAGCAGTTCCCACACCGAGACGTCGAACGAGATGGGCGTCTTCTGAAGAAGTGTGTCGCCCGGGCCTATGGGATAGCGGCGCTGCATCCACATCAGCCGGTTCCCCACCGCATGGTGCTCGACCATCACGCCCTTGGGGCGGCCGGTCGAACCGGAGGTGTAGATGGTGTAGGCGAGGTCGTCCGCGTACGCGGTGGGGCCGAGCGGCCGGTCGGAGCCCTGGGTCAGCTCGGAGATCCGGAGCACCGGGGCTCCGGTGGGCAGCTCCGGGACCTCCTGCGCGCCGCGCAGGACCAGCTTCGCCCCGCAGTCCTCCAGGAGCAGCCGGATGCGCGCGGGCGGGTAGCCGGGATCGACGGGTACGTAGGCGGCGCCCGCCTTGAGGATGCCGAGGAGCCCGGGCAGCAGCTCCGGGCCGCGCTCCGCGAGGATCGCGACCCGTTCGCCGGGTCCGGCGCCCCGCTCGCGCAGCGCCCGCGCCACCTGGTTGGAGAGCCGGTCGAGCTCGGCGAAGGTCAGCGTGGCGCCCGAGGAGCCGTCGACCACGGCGGTCAGTCCGGGGGTGCGCGCCGCCTGCTCGGTGAAGAGCTGGTGCAGTGTCTTCTCCCGGGGGTAGGGCACGGGGGCGCCCTGACGGCGGCGTACGACGTCCTCGTACTCGTCCTCGGTCAGCATGGGCAGCGCCGAGACCGGCAGCTCCCGTAAGTCCAGTCCGTGGCGGAGGAGTTCACCGATGTGCCCGGCCAGCGCCTCGGCCGTGAGGTGCCCGTCGAACACGTCGTCGGCGTAGTCCAGGTCGACGCGCAGCCCCGGCTCGTCCTCGAACGCCTGGATCATGAGGGAGAGCGCGTCGGTGGCGTGGACCGGGGCCATGATCGTGGTGGTCCGGTGCACGCCCGGGATCTCCGGCGGTCGGGGAAACCGCAGGTAGGAGGCGGTGACATCGAACAGCCGACGGCCGTGGGCCTCCTGCGTGGGCGCCTCGCGGAGGATGTCGCCGAAGGGCAGCCGCTCGTGCTCCCTCAGCTCGTCGATCCGCTTGCGTACGTGGTCGGCGAGGTCGACCAGGGGCAGATCCTCCGCCACCGCGATCCGCAGGGGCAGGTTGTTGGCGAACTGGCCGACGGTCGCGCGCTCGTCCTCGGTCCGCCGGTTCAGGAAGGGCACGCCGATGACGACCTCGTCCGCCTGGTGGACGCGTGCGAGGCATACGGCGAGCGCCGAGAGCAGGTACGGGAAGGGGGACGCCCCGGCGTCGAGGATGCGCCCGACCAGCTCCTCGCCGACGGCGAAGGAGTGCCGCCCGCGTCCGGGCCGCGTGGCGCCGGACCGGGTGAAGAGAGCGGGCTCGGTACCCGCCAGATAATTCCGGTAGAACGCGCGGTCGTTCTCACGGCCGGTATCGCGGTCGGCATCGTCGGCCCGGTATCCGAATTCCCGGATGGAATCCCAGTACGAAGGTGAATCGTCCCGGTCGGCCGGATCGGCGTCCTTTTCCCCGGAGGCCGGAAGGGCATTTCGGGACGCGCGGATGCGGTAGTCGGAAAGTATCCGCAAGGTCAGTGCGTTCAG
The DNA here is from genome assembly GCA_002082585.1 of Kitasatospora albolonga. NCBI lineage: Bacteria > Bacillati > Actinomycetota > Actinomycetes > Kitasatosporales > Streptomycetaceae > Kitasatospora > Kitasatospora albolonga. Next base: position 7,027,605 of record CP020563.1, on the reverse strand, counting down.
CGCCCAGGCATCGGTCACGATGTGGTGCGCGGTCAGGACGAGGTGGACGGCGTCCGGCCCTTCGGTGAGCACGGCGGCCCGGAACAACGGCCCGTTCCGCAGATCCAGCGGCCGGCTCAGCTCCTGCTCGCACCGGGCCCGTACCGCGCCGGAGGGGTCGGGCTCACCGGAGAGGTCGAGGTGATCCCAGGACAGCGGCGGGGCGTCCGGCGCCTCGGGGATGCGCCGGACCCGGGGAACGCCGTCGCCGTCCTCGCCGAACCGCAGCCGGAAGGCGTCGTGCGCGCGCACCGCACGGGCCAGACAGGCGCCGAGCAGCTCCCGGTCGACGGCACCCTCCAGCCGTTCGTGGACCAGTACGTTGAATTGGCAGTTCCCCGGTGTTCGCGCCTCGGCCGCCCAGATGTCGCGCTGGAAGCCGGTTAATTCGAGGGCCTTGAATTCAGCTGCCATCCCCACTGAATGCCACTCCTTCGCCTGCCATTCGTACGCGAATAAATAACGGCTCGGCTCAGGCTAGGGTGAACGGGAATGGTGCGGCTACTGCGTGATCGAGTAGGGGCGCGAACGAATACGCAGTCGCCCCCGCCGGTCCGGCGGGGTATGCCGGAGCCCCCCTCGCCGAGGGGGCGGCGCACGGACCGGTCAGAGCCGGGGGACGAGGTTCAGGGCCGGGGGACGAGATTCAGTTCCGCCAGCGCGGCATCGGCATGGACGCCGTGGCCCGACGCACGGCTCTTGGCCAGCGCCCGGTTCAGGTGGTCCGTGGCGGCGTCCCGGTCGCCGCGGAGCCGTGCGGCGTGCCCCAGGCCGATCTCGGCCCGGATCTCGCCCCGGGTGTAGGCGCGTTCGGCCGACACGGAGCGCGCGCGCTCGTACAGCTCCGTCGCCCGCTCGGTACGGCCGTCGGCGAGGGCGGTCTCGCCGAGCCGGGTCAGCGTCTCGACGGCCTCGGTCCACAGGCCCAGTTCCTCGGCCATCAGGAGACCTTCGCGGTGCAGGCGTTCCGTCCGTACGCGGTCGCCCTCGTCCTCCGCCGCGAGCGCCAGGGCCCGGGTGGCCCGGAGCTGGCCCCAGCGGTCGCCTGCCTCGCGGAACAGCGCGGCGCCCAGCTCCGCCGATCCGTCCCGGGCCGGGGCGTGGCTCGCGAGCTCGACCAGGGCGGCGGCCTCGCCCCAGCGGTCCCCGGCGGCCCGTGCACCGGTCAGGCTCGCCTCCACCAGGCGGCGCCCCTCGCGGTGCCGGCCGCTGCCGGTCAGCCCGGTGCCGACGAACCACCGCAGCCGGGCGCGCAGCACCGGGTCCCCGACCCCGGCGCCGAGGTCCTCGTCCGCCGGGCCGGGCACCGCGCCGGTCTGCGAGGTGCGCAGCTCCATCCCGGTCAGCCAGATCCGCGCCGTCAGGCGGGCGTCCGGCGTGGCCCCCTCACCGGCCGCCAGCGCCGCCCGGAGCGACCTGCGGGCCTCGGTGAACCGCCCGCGCAGGAACCAGTACCAGGCCAGCGCGTTCACGAGCCGTACCGCGTACTCGGCGGCGCCGTGGGTGACCGCGAGGTCCAGGGCGCGGCGCAGGTTGACGGTCTCGGCGTTGAGGCGCTCCAGGGAGCGCCGCTGGTCCGGGCCGCGCAGCAGCTCGTCCTCCCGTTCGGCCAGCTCGGTGCAGTGGCGTACGTACCGCTCGCGTACGGCGCTCTCCTCGCCCGCCTCCGCCAGTCGCTCGGCGCCGTGGGCGGCCACCGATTCGAGCAGCCGGAACCGGTTGCCCTCGCGGACCACCAGTGAGCGGTCCACCAGCCGGGACAGCAGGTCGGGGACGCGTCCGGCGGGGAGGCCGTCGTCGGCGCAGACCGCCTGGGCGGAGGGCATGGCCCAGCCGTCGGCGTGGACGACGAGGCGGCGCAGCACGGTGCGCTCGTCCTCGCTCAGCAGCTGCCAGCTCCAGTCGAGCATGCCCCGCAGCGTCCGCTGGCGGTCCGGCAGTCCGCGCACCCGGGCGTCGGGCCGGGCGAACCGGTCGTCCAGGCGGGCGGCGAGCTCGTGCGGGCTCAGCGTCCGCAGCCGGGACGCCACGATTTCCAGGGCGAGCGGGATGCCGTCGAGGCGGCGGCAGACGGCGGAGACGGCCGCCGCGTTCTCCGCGTCGAGGACGAAGCCGGGCGCTGCGGCGGCGGCCCGCTCCACGAACAGTTCGACGGCGCTGGAGCGGGCGGCCGTCTGCGGGTCGGTGTCCTTCGGCAGCGCCAGCGGCGGTACGGGGTGCACCACCTCGCCGGGGATGTCCAGGGCTTCCTGGCTGGTGAGGAGGAGGTGCGCGGCGGGGACGGCCGACAGGACGGCGTTGGCGAGCACGGCGACCGGCTCGATGAGGTGCTCGCAGTTGTCCAGCAGGATCAGCAGCTGCTTGTCGGCCACCGCCCGGCACAGCCAGCCCACCAGGTCTTCCAGGTCCGGTTCGGTCACCGCGGTGTCGCACAGGCCCAGCGTCGTGATGACGCGTTCGGCGATGTCGTCCGGGGTTGACGCGGCGCCCAGACCGGCCAGTTCGACCAGCCACACCCCGTCGGTGAACTGCCCGGCCACCTCACGGGCGGCGGCGATCGCCAGCCGGGTCTTGCCCACACCGCCGAGACCGGTGAGGGTGAGAAGGCGGGTGTTCGCGCCGGGGTCCAGCCGGGCCAGCACCTGTTCGGCCGCCTCGCGCCGGCCGATCAGCGGGGTCAGCGGGGCGGGCAGGTTCGTACGGCACGACAGCGAGCCGACCGCGGGGGTGGCCAGCCGCGGTTCCTGGCGCAGGATCGCCTCGTGGAGCGCGGAGACCTCGGGGCCGGGTGACACCCCGAGCTCCTCGGCCAGCTCCCGCCGCAGCTCCTGGAAGCTCTGCAACGCGTCACCCTGCCGCCCGGCCCGGTACAGGGCGCGCATATGGGCCATGCGCAGCCGCTCGCGCAGCGGGTGCCGGGCCACCAGCGTCCCCAGCTCCGCCGCCAGCGCCGTGTGCTCGCCCAGGGTCAGCCGCACCTCGGCGTGGTCCTCGACGACGTCGAGGCGCAGCTCCTCCAGCCGGGCGATCTCGCCGCGGGCGAACAGGGCCTCGGCCACGTCCGCGTAGGCCGGGCCCCGCCAGAGCGCGAGCGCGTCGGCGAACAGGTCCGCCTTCACCGCCGGTTCCCGGTGGGCGCGGGCGCGGTCGGCCAGCTCCTGGAACCTCAGCGCGTCGAGCACGTCGTCCGCGAGCAGCAGCCGGTAACCGGCGGGCTCCCGGACCACCTGGTCCCGGCCCAGCACACGGCGGAGCTGGGAGACCTTGGTCTGCAAGGTGTTGGCGGACCCGCCCGGCGGGTTGTCCGCCCACAGGTCCTCGATCAGGCGGTCCGCCGGAACCGGTCCGCCGCCGTGGACGAGGAGATTCGCCAGCAGGGCACGCACCTTGGCTTCGGGAACCCTGACCGGCCGCCCCTCGGCGTCCCAGACGGCCAGCGGACCGAGCACCCCGTAACGCATGGCCGCAGTCTATCGCCGAACGACCATCAGGAAACCGTGCGTGAGGGTCGGCACAGTGGCGTTCGCACCTTGCCGAGACTCGAGAAAGCATGGGAGTGCCATGAGCACAACGACCGTACGCAGGGCGGGCCCCCGGGAGTGGGGAGGGCTGGCCGTCCTGTCGTTGCCCACCGTGCTGCTGGGCCTGGACGTCACCGTGCTGTACCTGGCCCTTCCCTCACTGGCCGAGGACCTTCAGCCGTCCGGTACGCAAGAGCTGTGGATCATGGACGCCTACGGTTTCCTGATCGCGGGCTTCCTGCTCACCATGGGCACCCTGGGTGACCGGATCGGCCGTCGCAGGCTGCTGATGATCGGCGCCGCGGCCTTCGGGGTCGTCTCGGTGCTGGCGGCCTACGCGACCAGCGCCGAGATGCTCATCGTGGCGCGGGCGGCCCTCGGGATCGCCGGTGCCACGCTGATGCCGTCCACGCTGGCCCTGATCAGCAACATGTTCGCCGACCAGCGCCAGCGCTCCCTGGCCATCGGGGTCTGGGCGACGAGCTTCGCGCTCGGCATGGCGCTCGGGCCGGTGGTCGGCGGAGTGATGCTGAACCACTTCTGGTGGGGTTCGGTGTTCCTCCTCGCCATCCCGGTCGCCGTCGTGCTGCTGGTGGCGGCACCGGTCCTGATCCCGGAGTACCGGGCGCCGCAGAGCGGCAGGTTCGACCTGGTCAGCGTCACGCTGTCGCTGGTCGCGATCCTGCCGGTGGTCTACGCGGTGAAGCGGTTCGCCAAGGACGGCCTCGACCTGCCCACGGTCGCCGCCGCGCTGATCGGCGTGGTCTTCGCGGTGCTGTTCGTCCGCCGCCAGGGCAGGCTGGAGAGCCCCTTGCTGGACGTGCGCCTGTTCACCAACAGGACGTTCAGCGCCGCGCTGAGCGTGCTGCTCATCGGCCTGGTCGGCGTCGGCGGTTCGATGCTGCTGATCACCCAGCAGCTCCAGTTCGTGGAGGGGCTGCCGCCCGTCGAGGCGGGGCTGTGGATGGGGCCTCCGGCCCTGCTGATGTTCCTGGCGGCGATCGGGTCGCCCCTGGTCGCGCGCCGGGTACCGCCGGGGCTGGTGGTGGCGGCCACCCTGGCCCTGTCCACGGTCGGGTATGTGCTGCTCGCCCTGGTGGGCTCCTCGGGCGGCATCACCCTGATGGTGATCGGTTTCGGCCTGGTCTACCTCGGCCTCGGGGCGATCGCGGCCCTGGGCACGGACCTGGTGGTGGGGGCCGCCCCGGCGGAGAAGGCCGGTTCGGCGTCGGCGATGTCGGAGACCGTGCAGGAGCTGGGGCTCGCCCTGGGCGTGGCGATCCTGGGCAGCCTGGCCACGGCGGTCTACCGCACCCGGATCGCCGACGAGATCCCGGCCGGGACCCCGTCGCAGGTGGCCGACACGGCGGGCGACAGCCTCGCCGGGGCGGTCTCCTCGGCACAGCAGATGCCCGCGGGCTGGCTCGACCTCGCCAAGGAGGCCGCCACCTCCGGGCTGAACACGGCGATGGCCGTGGCGGCGGCGTGCACCGTGGTGCTCGCGTTCCTGTCCGCCGTCGTGCTGCGGCACGTCGGTGTCATCGGCGGGGAGGAGCCGGAGGCCGGTGAGGAGGCCCCGGCGGAACCGGCGGAGTCGAAGGTCTGACGCGGCCGGGGTCGAGGCACCGGCCCGGCCGGACCCGCACCGTCGCCCCCGTACACCCGGGGGTGCCGGTGCGGCGCGGACACCGAGCCCCGGCCCCGGGTCACTCGATGCCCTCCGCCACCACGTTCCGTGCCAGCTGGATGAAGCAGTGCAGCGCCGGGTGCCGGTTGTTGGACGCCCAGACCAGGTACACCGGCACGGCGGGCGCGTCGCGGAGAGGAAGGTAGCTGATCTCGGCATGCGGATGCATCCAGGCGGTGGAGGCCGGGGTCACGCCGATGCCGACACCGGCGGCGATATAGCTCTGCCAGTCGTCGATGGTGTCCACCTCCACCGCCACGGCGGGCTGCCCGCCCTCGTCCCACAGGTCGAGGCTGGTGGTGCCGGAGAAGGAGTTGATCACCAGCGGATAGTCGACCAGGTCCCGCAGCAGGACCTCGCCCGCCGAGATGAGCGGGCAGCCCGAGGGGACCGCGACGACCCGGGGCTCCATGACGAGGAGCTCCTCGTGCAGACTGCGCCGCCCGATCCTCGTACGCATGATGGCCACGTCCGACAGACCGCTGGTGAGCCCGCCCGCCGGATCGTCGACCCGCTTCAGGCGTACCAGCACCTCCGGGTTCGCCTCCTGCCACCGCCGCAGTATCTCGCTGGTGTACACACCGATCGCCGACCAGGCGTGCCCCACGCGCAGGGCGCGCACCCGGTGCAGGTCCGAGCGCATGGCGTCGTCGAACGCGGTGACGGCGGCGTCGGCCTTGGCACAGAACATCTTCCCCGCCACCGTCGGCTGCACCCCCTCGGCCGACCGTTCCAGCAGGGGCTGTTTCACATGGCGTTCCAGCTCCGCGAGTCTGCGGGACACGGCGGACTGGGCCATGTGCAGACGGGCCGCGGCCTTCGAGATACTGCCTTCGTCGATCGCCATGAGGTACGTGCGTAAATGGTGGATTCCCACAGTCATGACGCCGGTTTCCTTTCACCAAGGAATACAGAGGAATGCGAGGGACACGGGAGCAGAAAAAAGGGGGAGAGAGAAAGAGGGGAAGAGGGAAATGGGAGGGGGAGATACAGGGAACGCGCGGAAACCGCCCTGACGCATATGCGGTGAGAGCGGAAGTCCGCAGGCCGGGGAGCGTCGGCACATCGAGGCGAGGGCCGCCCGCCGGGCACACCGAAGGATTCAGGGCAGCCGGGGAACGTACCCGGTCAGAGCCGCGCCCGTACCGTGGGACATCGGAAGAACCGCCCTTCACCCCTGGGCCCTCTCGTCCGGATCATGCCGGGCCCGCGTGCCCCGGTGGGCATGTCCGGCGGTGCGCCCCCGGCCCCCACGCCGTCCCGCTCCTCATGCGTCGGCCTCTCCATCGCTCATCGGCACGGACCTTTCGAGGAACCGCCGAAGCCGTCACTACGGCCCGGGGAGATATCCGCATGGCCGGTTCCCACGGAAAACCGGCCATGGCCTCGGGGTCAACTCATGTCTTTCCAGAAGAACGGCACACGTGCAACGCCCCGAACGGACAGGGGAAGAAATGACGAATTCCGGCGCGTAACCGGCCCTGGAGCCGACGAGCCGGATATTTCCTGTGCCCACTGCGGCCACAGTCTTCAGTGTGACCGGTGAGGGATACGGGTTTCAACAGCGTCTCGGCGAAGGACTGAATCTTCACCTGTCACACGACGTGGGCACGGTCCACGGGAAAGCCCGTGGCCGAGGCGTTACCGCGCAGGTGAGGCACCGGGAACACGCGTGCGAATCAGGGAAGGGGGCGGCGGCCCGCGCCACCGCGCGTGGCGGGAAGTGAGCGCGCCCCGCCCCGAACGGCGGAAAGTCGTGCGTCTCGTTTCGGACATCCGCAGCGCCTCGGCACGCGGTGTCACACACGGTGTCAAGGGCGCAAGGCAACGAAAAGCCGGCGCCGGAGCCGTGGCGGCGCACGCGGCAAAACCTGGTGACGCGGGCAGTCCGTCCCCGGAACACTGGTCACCCATGGATGAGGTCGAAGTCGTCGTCGCCCACCCCGAGCGCGCGACTCTGCGCGTCGGTGATGTGTTCCTGAAGGTGGACGCCGATCAGGCGCGCGCCGACGCCGAGGTCGAGGCGATGTCCCTCGCGCCGGTCCCGACCCCGGAGATCCTGTGGCGCGAGCCGCCCGTGCTCGCGCTCGCCGCGCTCCCGGGGACGACGCTCGGGCGCCTCGGCGGGCCGTCGACCGGGTCGGCGGCGGCGTGGGCCTCGGCGGGCGCCGCCATCCGGAAGCTGCACGACGCGCCGCTGCCGCCCCGGCCCGGCCGGGCCGGACGGAGCTCCGTGGCGCTGGCGGCGGAGCTCGACGGCGCGTGCGCGGCGCTCGTGACGGACGGCCACCTGCCCGCCGGCCTGGTCACCCGCAACCGCCGGGTCGCCGAGGCCGCGCTCCGGCCGTGGACTCCGGCGTTCACCCACGGCGACCTGCAGATCGCGCACGTCTTCGTCGACGGCGACGAGGTCACGGGCATCATCGACTGGTCCGAGGCGGGCCGGGGTGACGCCCTGTACGACCTCGCCGCCTTCACGCTCGGACACGAGGAGCATCTCGACGACGTCCTCACCGGTTACGGCGGGGACGTCGACCGCGAAGTGATCCGCGCGTGGTGGTCGTTGCGGAGCCTGCTGGCGGTTCGCTGGCTGATCGAGCACGGCTTCGACCCGTTCGCTCCGGGCTGCGAGGTCGACGTACTGCGCTCCCGGATGTGAGGCGCGGGGGCCCGCTCAGCCCAGGTACTGGCAGAGGCCGCGCGGCAGGAACGCCCCGTGCCCCGCCCGGCCCACGTACTCCCGCCGGTCCACCACCACCTCACCCCGCGAGAGGACGGTCTCGACCCGGCCGGTCACCGTCTTCCCCTCGTACGCCGAGTAGTCGACGTTCATGTGGTGCGTCTCGGCCGACAGCACCTGCGTGGCATGCGGGTCGTAGATGACGACGTCGGCGTCCGAGCCGGGGGCGATCGTGCCCTTGCGCGGGGAGAGGCCGAACATCCGGGCCGGGGTCGCGCAGGCGATCTCGATCCAGCGGCGCCGGGAGATGTGCCCGTCGACCACGGCCTGGTGGAGAAGGTCCATGCGGTTCTCCACCCCCGGCAGGCCATTGGGGATCTTCGAGAAGTCGCCCCGGCCCAGCTCCTTCTGCCCCGAGAAGCAGAAGGGGCAGTGGTCCGTCGACACCACCTGGAGGTCGTTCGTGCGCAGCCCCCGCCAGAGCGCCGCCTGGTGCTCCTTCGGCCGCAGCGGCGTCGAGCACACGTACTTGGCGCCCTCGAAGTCCGGCTCCGCCAGGTTGTCCGTGGACAGGAACAGGTACTGCGGGCAGGTCTCGCCGAAGACCGGCAGGTCCATGTCCCGCGCCGCCGCCAGCTGCGCCACCGCCTCCTCGGCCGACACGTGGACGACGTACAGCGGACTGCCCGCGACCCGTGCGAGCTGGATCGCCCGGTGCGTGGCCTCCGCCTCCAGGAGGGCCTTGCGGACCTCTCCGTGGTAGCGGGGATCGGTCTCGCCCCGGGCGAGCGCCTGTTCGACGAGGACGTCGATCGCGATGCCGTTCTCCGCGTGCATCATGATCAGCCCGCCGGTGTCACCGGCCACCTGCATCGCCCGCAGGATCTGGCCGTCGTCCGAGTAGAAGACCCCCGGGTACGCCATGAAGAGCTTGAACGAGGAGACACCGGCCTCGACCAGCTTCGGCATCTCCCGCAGCGTCGCCTCGTTGACGTCCGACATGATCATGTGGAACGCGTAGTCGATCGCGCAGTTCCCGTCGGCCTTCTCCATCCAGGCGTCCAGACCGGCCCGGAGCGCCTGTCCCCTCGACTGCACCGCGAAGTCGACGATGGTCGTCGTCCCGCCCCACGCCGCCGCCCGGGTGCCCGTCTCGAACGTGTCCGAGGCGAACGTGCCGCCGAACGGCAGCTCCATGTGCGTATGGGCGTCGACCCCGCCCGGGATCACGTACTTCCGCGACGCGTCGATCACCCGGTCCGCCGTCCAGTTCTGCGTCCCCGGCGCCGCCAGTGCCACCACCCGGCCGTGCTCGATCAGCACGTCCGCGTGCACCTCGTCCGCGGCCGTGATCACCAGACCACCGGTAATCAGCGTACGAACCATGTCCCAGCCTTCCCTTCACACTGACGTTCGTACGGTGGTCAGCCCGCCGCCTGCAGGGCGTCCGCGAGGATCGCCGCGCCCTCCTCGGCCTCGGCGACGGTCAGGGTCAGCGGTGGGGCGATCCGCAGCACGCTGGTGCTGTGGCCGCCGCCCTTGCCGATGAGCAGCCCGCCCGCCCGCGCCGCTTCGAGGACGGCCGCGGCCGCCTCCGGGTTCGCCTCGTCCGTACCGGGCCTGACCAGTTCGATGCCGAGCATCAGGCCCCGGCCGCGCACTTCGCGTACGGCGTCGGACGCGGCGGCGATCGACCGCAGCCGCTCGACGAGGAGCCCGCCGACGCGCCGCGCGTTGCCCTGGAGGTCGTGTTCCAGGGCGTACGAGAGGTTGGCGAGGCCGGCCGCCATGGTGACGGGTGAACCGCCGAACGTGGAGATGGAGTTGGCGTCCAGGCAGTTCATCACCTCCGCGCGGGCGACGACCCCGCCGATGGACATGCCGTTGCCGATGCCCTTGGCGAAGGTGAGGATGTCCGGCGGCCCGTTCTCCGCGTGTGCCTGCCAGCCCCAGAAGTGTTCGCCGGTCCGGCCCCAGCCGGTCTGCACCTCGTCGGAGATCCACAACACGCCGTGCCGGTCCAGGACTTCGCGGAACGCGGCGAACAGCCCGTCGGGCGGCGAGGTGAACCCGCCGACGCCCTGGATCGGTTCGGCGATGAGCGCGGCGGCCTCCCGGGTGTGCCCGAGGAGGTCCTCCAGATCGGCCACGCAGGCCCGGATGAACTGCGCGTCGCTCAGCTCCGCGTACGGGCCCCGGGTGCGGACGCCCCCGTGGACGTACAGCGTCTGGAGCGGGGAGAGGCTCGTGGGCGACCAGGACTGGTTGCCGGTGACGGAGACGGCCGAGAAGGAGCGGCCGTGGTAGCTGTTGCGCATCGCGAGGATCTGGTTGGACCGGCGGTACGCGGTGGCGAGCAGCAGCGCGGTGTCGTTCGCCTCGGTGCCCGATGTGGTGAAGAAGACCCGGGCGTCGGGGATGCCGGAGAGGGTGGCGATCCGTTCGGCCAGCTCCACCATCGGGCGGTTGAGGTAGAGCGTGGAGGAGTGGATGATCCGCCCGGCCTGCTCGGAGACCGCCTTGGTGACCTCGGGCAGGGCGTGGGCGGTCATGGTGGTGAGGATGCCGCCGAAGAAGTCGAGGTAGCGGTTGCCGTCGGCGTCCCAGACGTACCGGCCCTCGCCGTGGGTGAGTTCGATGGGGTGGCGGTAGTAGAGGGCCAGCCACTCGGGGCTGACGGCGAGGTGGCGTTCGTACAGTCCGCTCACGGCCGCACCAGCCCCTCGTAGGCGTCGGGCCGTCGGTCCCGGTAGAAGGCCCACTGCTTGCGGACCTCTTCGATCAGGCCGAAGTCCAGGTCGCGGACGAGGAGTTGCTCTTCCTTGTCGCTGGCGACCTCGCCGACGAACTGGCCGCGCGGGTCGACGAAGTAGCTGGTGCCGTAGAAGTCGTTGTCGCCGTACTCCTCCTGGCCGACGCGGTTGATCGCGGCGACGAAGTACTCGTTGGCGACGGCGGACGCGGGCTGTTCCAGCTGCCAGAGGTGGGCGGAGAGGCCGCGTGAGGTGGCGGACGGGTTGTAGACCAACTGGGCGCCGTTGATCCCGAGTTGACGCCACCCCTCGGGGAAGTGCCGGTCGTAGCAGATGTAGACGCCGACCTTGCCGACGGCGGTGTCGAAGACCGGCCAGCCGGCGTTGCCGGGCTTGAAGTAGTACTTCTCCCAGAACCCCTTGACCTGCGGGATGTGGTGCTTGCGGTACTTGCCGAGGTACGAGCCGTCGGCGTCGATCACGGCGGCGGTGTTGTAGTAGAAGCCGGACTGCTCGATCTCGAAGACCGGGACCACGATGACCATCCCGGTCTCCCGGGCGAGGTCCTGCATCCGGCGGACGGTCGGCCCGTCCGGGACCGGTTCGGCCCAGCGGTAGTGCTCGGGCTCCTGGACCTGGCAGAAGTAGGGGGCGTTGAACACCTCCTGGAACCCGATGACCTTCGCCCCCTGCCGGGCGGCCTCGCGCGCATGCTCCTCATGCTTGGCGATCATGGATTCGGTGTCGCCGGTCCAGGTCGCCTGGACGAGTGCGGCGCGTACGACGTGGGACATGAGCTGCTCCTTCGACGCGGCGTCAGAGAGCGTCTACACGTTCTACGCAGGTAGATCCGTGCATGGATGGAGAACGTAAGCCCCGTGGTCCGGCGGGGCAAGACCATCGCCGCGAACCGGCCGAGTCGATCATGTTTCGCACCCGAGCGGTCCACAACGGACGGAGGGCGCCCGGCCTCGGTCACGGACCGCCGCGACACCTCTCCTCCTGGCCGGAGCACGACACCGGGGCACGCAGGCCCGGCATGCCCGGCAAGGGCCCCGCCCCTCGGAGATCCCGGCGCCTCCTTGCCCCCGGGGCCCCGGGCCTCTTCGCAACCCTGCGCCTCCTTGCGCGCCCGGGCCCCTTCGCAACCCTGCGCCTCCTTGCGCGCCCGGGCCCCCGGGCCCTCGTCAGGTCCTTGCGCCTCCCTGCGCCCTGGACTCCCTGCCCTCCTCAGGTCCCTCCGCCTCCCTGTGCCCCGGAGCCCCGGCCCTCTTCGCAACCTTGCGCCTCCTTGCATCCCCGCCCCCCCTGCCCTCCTCAGGTCCCTCCGCCTCCCTGCACCCCGGCCCCCGGCCCTCTTCAGGCCCCAGCGCCCTACACCCCCGGCACGCCCGCCACCCGCAGCGCGTGGACCAGGTCCCATTCCCGCTCCGCCGACACCTCCCGGGCCGCCGCCAGGAGTTGCGGCAGGATGCGGTCCCCGCCGCCCCCGCCGCCGTACGCGATCCGGGCCGCCTCCTGTGGCGTACGTACGCGGACGAAGGCACCCAGCAGCGCCCGCGCCTCCGCCGCCCGGCCCGCGCCGTCCAGGGCGAGGGCCGCCTCGGCGACCTCGGCGGTGGGCCGGGCCACCCCCTGGCGCAGCAGCAGCCCGCAGTCCTCGGCCCGCCCCGCCGCCGCCAGCGCGCCCGCGGCGGCGGCGAACCCGGCGGGCGGCAGCGAGGACGCCTCCCAGAGCAGGGTCGTCCAGTCGGCGGCCAGACCGGCCCGGTGCAGGGCGACCGCGAGCACCGGCAGCCGGGGCGCGGGCCAGGCCGCCACCTCGCAGAGCACCACATGGGCCTCGCCGCCGCGCCCCTCCGTACGGAGCCGGACCAGCCGCTCGACGGCGGCGGCCACGGCCGGGCCCGCCTCCGGGTCCGGCAGGGCGGCCGGGGCGGGTGCCTCCTCCGGCCCGGCGGGGCCGCCGCCGAAGCGGGCACCGCGCAGGGCGGAGCCGCCCCCGGGCGGGGGCGCGGGCAGGACGGGTACCGGCGAGGGGGCGTATCCGGTCCCCTCACCGTCGTCCACGTCGAGACCGGCGAACCGGGCCCCGCGCGGCTTCCTGCGGCGGGAAGGCGCGGGTGCGGCGGGGGCGGAGACAGGGGCAGGGGCATGGGCAGCCGGGGGCTCGCCGGATCGCGGGCGCGGAATCCGGTGATCCCCCTCCCCCGCCGAAACCCCCGCCCCCTCCGGAGCCTCCGCCCCGCCGTCCTCCCGGAACCACCCCTGCGGCACCGTCACCGCCGCCAGCCGTCTGCGCAGCTCCGTACAGCGGGCCGAGGCGCGGCGGAGGTCGTCCTGGGCCCAGGACGACGCCTCCGGGTCGGCCGGGTCCGCGCCCGCCGCCGCGGCCGTACGCAGCCGCTCGGCCGCCCGGGTCTGCTCGCGGACCATCAACTCCAGCCGGTGCACGAGCTCCTGGCGTCCGCCGGGCCGCCGGTCGTGGGCGACGGCGGCGGCGGAGTACAGCGCGGCGGCCCGTACCGAGACCTGCTCGGCGAACCCGCTGCCGTGGAGCGCGGCCAGATCGGCGAGCAGCGACTCCACCACGTCCCAGGGCGGAATCTCCGCCCCGTCGAGGCAGGACCGCATCCCTTCCGGGTCGCGCCGGGTGAAGACCCCGTACCACCCGCGTCCGGGGTCGAGCCGTGCCGCCAGTTCCCGTAGGTACCGCGCGAACGCGCCTACGTCGTAAGCATGCTGATGCACCGTCATCGTCGCCCTCGCCGACTGTCGACTGGAACGTTCCAGTCCGCAGGCATTCGACCGCAGGCGTGTTACGGGGCGGCTACGCACAGCTTTCGTCCGTGCTGCGCCGGGCGCACGGCACCGCCGCCGCGCGCCCCCACCCGCGGCGGCGAGGAAGGCGGCGGGCTCAGAAGGTGACGGCGATCCCGGTGTGCGGGCGCTTGCCGAGGCGGGCGACGGTGGCAGGCCAGTCGACGAGCCAGAACTTCCAGGTGTACTTGCGGGCGAGCAGCTTGCGCACCTTGCGGGTCCCGTCCGCATCGAGGAGCCGCCCGGTGCCCTCGGCGCTCGGGGCGCCCTCGGCGATCCGGCCGCGTACGTCGCAGACGGTGACGGTGACGGCGGTGTTGTTCCGGAGCCGCTTGACCTTCCACGAGTCGGAGCGGGTCCAGACGTACAGCACCTCGCCCTCGGCCGCCGCCCAGACGGGCGTGGCGACGGGGGTGCCGTCCTTGCGGTAGGTGGTCAGGCTGACGTATTCGCTGCGCGCGAAGTCCTGGAGAGTCACGGACGCGACCCTACGCACCGCGTGGCCGTCACGCGATCAGAGGTACGGCGGCGGGTTCGGGGGCGCAGCGGCCGAGCAGTTCGTCCAGGGAGAGGCCCAGGGCCCCGGCCAGCGCGGCGACCGTGAAGAAGGCGGGCGTGGGGGCGCGGCCGGTCTCGATCTTGCGGAGCGTCTCGGCGGAGATTCCGGCGCTCGCCGCGACGGCGACCATGCTGCGCTCCCCGCGTGCCTCACGGAGGAGACGGCCGAGCCGTTCGCCGCGGAGGCGCTCTTCGGGGGTGAGAGGAGTGCGGACCATGGGCCCACTCTACTACGGACCACCATTCTTATACCGTCATTACTATACCGCTTCGACCGGTATAGTAATGGGCATGGTGCAACTCAAGACAGACACATCCATCGAAGCGATGCGTGAGGCCGGACGGGTGGTCGCGCAGATCCTGACCCGCGCCCGGGAGGTGGCGGCGGTCGGGGTGACGCCCCGCGAGCTGGACGAGGCGGCCCGCGAGGTGCTGCGCGAGGCCGGGGCCTCCTCGCCGTTCCTGAACTACAGGCCGCACTTCGCGCCCACCCCCTTCCCGGCCGTCATCTGCGTCTCCGTCAACGACGCGGTCGTCCACGGCATCCCCTCCGCCGAACCGCTGCGCGACGGGGACCTGGTCAGCGTGGACGCGGGCGCCCTCCTCGGCGGCTGGGCGGGCGACGCGGCGGTCAGCTTCAGCGTCGGCAAGGCCCGCCCCGCCGACACCCGGCTGATCTCCACGGCCGAAGCGGCGCTGGAGGCGGGCATCGGCGCGGCGGTCGTGGGCAACCGGATCGGGGACATCGCCCACGCGATCGGCACGGTCTGCCGGGCGGCGGGGTACGGCATCCTCGACGGGTACGGCGGGCACGGCATCGGCCGGGCGATGCACGAGGACCCGTCCGTGCCCAACGAGGGGCGCCCCGGGCGCGGTATGCCGCTGCGCCACGGGATGGTCCTCGCGATCGAGCCCATGCTGCTCGGCGGCGGCCTCGACGAGTTCCGCCACGACCCGGACGGCTGGACGCTGCGGACGACCGACGGCAGCCGGGCGGCGCACGCCGAGCACACGGTGGCCATCACGGAGGACGGCCCGCGCGTGCTCACGACGCTCTGAAAGCCTCGGCCCCGGCGCCGAAGCAGCACCCGGTAAGCGTCGAAGCAGCCCCGGTCAGCGCCCGACGAACGCCCTCGCCAGCTCCTCGCCCCGGCGCTCCGCCTTGGCGCGGCTCTCCAGCGGCGCGACACGGGAGTCCTTGAACGCGATGTACGTGACGCCGGACGCGGTCCCGCCGGTCGTCGGGTGGGGGTCGATACCGAGCTCCTCCGCCAGCGCGTACGACCCCTCCCCGATGATGCCGGCGGGCCCGGTGTCACCGATGACGGCGTACCGCACCTGGTTCTCGTACACCACGGCGACGACACTGCCGCCGGTCAGCCCGGACTTCCGGTAGTCCCAGATCCGGCCCGGCGCGGGCACCACCACGTACGGCAGCGCGGCCGAGTCCAGTGGCTTGCCCCGGGAGGTCTGGAAGGCGGTCTGCGGCTGGAAGTAGGGGTCGGTCTTCTCGTTGCACGCCTTCGTCCTGCGGCCGTCGCAGTCGATGTCCATGTCCGCCTTCCAGAACACGGCGTCCCCGGTGGCGCAGACGGGGACGGTCGCCTTCGAACGGTTGGCGTCCGTACGGTACTTGCCCTGGGAGATCCGTCGGCACGAGCGGACCTCGGCAAGCAGTTCGTCCGCGCTCACGGGGGCGTCCACGGCATCGGTACCGGCATCGGCCCCCGGGGCGTCCGCCGGGACCTCCGCCGCCCCGGCCGCCGGATCATCGGTACCGTCGGCCGCCGGAGCGGCCCGAGGATGGCTCAGCCGGGACTCCGGCCAGGTGTCCGGTACGGGGACGGTCGCGGTGGCGGGCAGCGCCGCGGGCCCCAGGAGGGCGGCGGCGCAGGCGGCGGAGGTGGCGGCGGTCAGAGCGAACGTTCGGGTGCGCATCGTGCGGGACGGCCCTTCCAGTAGACCGGAGGGACCCGTCCGGGCCCCTCCCTGCCCCCCTCTCGTTGCTGCGTCCTTCTTCCGGGCCCGGTTTCAGCCCCTGCCGCCCGGCTGCACCACCATGGCCGAGCCACCGCCCCGCCGCACCTTTTCCGCCGCCGCGAGCCAGCGCCCGTCGGGCAGCCGCTGTACGCCGGTGGCGGCGCCGATCTCCGGGTTCTGCCGGAAGGCGTGGCCGAGCGCTTCGAGCTCCGCGCGGACCGGGCTGTTCCAGAGCCCCGGCTCGATCTCGGTGGTGGCCGCGTTGCGCTGGCTGGCGCGCGGCGCGGCGAACGCCTCGACCAGCGGCAGCCCGCGGTCGAGGTGGCCGGTGAGGGACTGGAGCACGGTGGTGATGATCGTGGCGCCGCCCGGGGAGCCGAGGGCGAGGAGGGGCTTGCCGTCCTTGAGCACGATGGTCGGGGACATGGACGAGCGGGGCCGCTTGCCGGGACCCGGCAGGTTGGGGTCGTGGACCGCCGGGCTGGCCGGGGCGAAGGAGAAGTCGGTCAGCTCGTTGTTGAGGAGGAAGCCTCGCCCGGGGACGGTGATGCCGCTGCCGCCGGTCTGCTCGATGGTCAGGGTGTAGGAGACGACGTTGCCCCACTTGTCGGCCGTCGTCAGGTGGGTGGTGCTCTCCCCCTCGTACGTCGTCGGCGCCGCCGTACCCCCGCTCCCGCACCGGACCGGGTTGCGCGGGTCCCCGGGCGCGACCGGGCTGGTCAGCACCGCGCCGTCCCTGATCAGGCAGGCGCGCGAGGCGGCGTACCGCTTGCTCAGCAGCTCCTTGGTGGGCACGTTCTCGAAGGCCGGGTCGCCCACCCAGCGCCCCCGGTCGGCGAAGGCGATGCGGCTCGCCTCGATGAGCCGGTGGAGGTAGCGGGACTGGCTCGCCCGGGAGAGGTCGGTGGGCTCCAGCATGTGGAGGGCCTGGCCCACGGTCGTACCGCCGGAGGAGGAGGGGGCCATGCCGTACACGTCCAGGCCCCGGTATCCGGCCTTCGTGGGTTTCTGCTGGAGCGTGCGGTACGAGGACAGGTCCTTGCGCGTCAGATCACCGGGGCGCACGACACGGGTGGACCGCGGGTCGACGGGGGGTGTGCGGACCGTACGGACGATGTCGTCGGCCAACTCGCCCCGGTACAGCTCGCCCACGCCCTTGCGGCCGAGCTTCTCGTACGTACGGGCCAGGTCCGGGTTCTTGAACACCGAGCCGACCGCCGGGAGTCGGCCGCCCGGCAGGAACAGCTTCGCGGAGGCCGGGAAGTCGGCGAACCGGGCCTGGTTGGCGGCGGTCTGCGAGCGGAAGGTCTCGTCCACCACGAAGCCGTCCCGGGCCAGGCGTTCGGCCGGTTTCAGCAGCGTACGGAGGGACTTGGTGCCCCAGGCGTCGAGCGCGCGCTCCCAGGTGGCCGGGGTGCCGGGGGTGCCGACGGCCAGGCCGCTGGTGACGCCCTCCTCGAACGGGATGGGTTTGCCGTTCTCCAGGAAGAGGGCGGCGTCCGCGCTGCGGGGTGCGGTCTCGCGGCCGTCGATGGTCCTGACGGTGCGCTTCTTCGCGTCGTAGTGGACGAAGTAGCCGCCGCCCCCGATGCCCGCCGAGTACGGCTCGGTGACGCCGAGCGCGGCGGCGGTCGCCACGGCCGCGTCCACCGCGTTGCCGCCCTTGCGCAGCACCTCGATCCCGGCCGCCGAAGCGTCCCGGTCGACGCTGGCCACCGCTCCCCCGTAGCCCACCGCCACCGGGGACTTGGGCGGTACGGGATGCCGGTGGGCGGTCTCCGCGGAGCCCGCCGGGGCGGCGGCCCCGAGCGAGGCGACCACGGCCAGGGCGGCCACTATGGACGTGTTCCGGCCGACGGAACGGCGCATGCGAACCTCCAGTCAACGGATCTCCGCGCAGGCTAGCCCCGGAGCACCCGGATCGTCAGGACCGCCTCGTACGAAAACCCGAATGACCGATAACATGCGCGCCCATGACGGACGACGTGCGGAACATCGTGCTGGGTGTGATAGCCGCCGGGATCAGCGCCTCGCTGGGCTGGCTGGCCCGGACCTACCTCCTGCGGCGCAGGCTCCGCCGCAAGCAGGCGTTCTTCGGGCTGCCGACCCACTCCGAGTGCCTGCTCGTCGTCAACCGGTACGCGGGCGCCGAGGGCTCCGTCCACCGCCATGACGTCTTCGCGCTGCTCGAGCTCTCCGCCCTGATCAAGGACTGCGGGGCGAAGACACAGATCGTGACGCACGACGTGGCGCAGCAGGGGTTCGGGGACCGTACGGAGTTCTGCGTCGGCGGCCCGACGACCAACCAGCGGATGGCGGCGCACCTGCGGACCCTGCTCCCCGGCGTGCAGGTCACCGTCGGGGGGTCCGGCCCGGACCGGGTCGCCTACCGGATCGGGCCGGAGCGCTACCGGATGGAGCGGGGCACGGCGGAGTACGTCCTGCTGGCGCGGCTGACGGGCAATCAGGAGGCGCGCCCGGTCTTCCTGTTCTGCGGACAGCGGGCCATCACCAACCAGGCGGCGGCCCGTTATGTGGTGCGCCACCACGAGAAGCTGCTGCGCAAGCACGGGAACAAGTCGTTCTGCCTGCTGCTGAAGGTGGTCAACTCTGAGGCGTACGGCCCCGATGTGGTGGAGCTGGTCGGCGATGTGACGCGGGCGGCCCAGGCTCCCGTACCGGCGGACCCCGCCCCCGCTCCCGTCCCCGCCCCGGACGGCGAGGGCGAGGGCGGCTGAGCGGGCCCGGCGTTCAGCGGCGCAGCCGTGAGCGGCCCGCCGTGACCATCGCGCTGATCTCGGTGAGCCCGAGCGGCCGGGCCAGCAGCGCCACGGTGAGCAGCAGCACGAGCGTCCCGGCTCCGGCGGCCGCCACGTCGCCCGCCCTCCCGGCGGCGCGGGCCGCCCCGTAGGCGAGCGCCCCTGCGGGCACGCAGGCGGCGATCAGCCGGACGTGCGCGCCGAGGGTGGGCGAGCGCAGCAAGGAGCCGGTGCCGGTCTCCGTGGCCGGGGCCCGCCGGGAGAAGACGTACCCGGTGACGGCGAAGCCGACGCAGAAGGCCACCGTGCTCGCCCCGGCCATCCCGGTCACCGCCCAGCGGACGGGCAGCAGCCAGAACGCGGCGGCCGAGAGGCCCGCGTTGACGGCGGCGACCACCAGGTTGAGCAGGAAGGGGGTGCGGGTGTCGCTCATCGCGTAGAAGCCCCGGGAGAGGACGTACTGCCCGGAGAAGGCGATCAGCCCGGGGGCGAAGGCCATCATCATTCCGGCCATCGACATGATGTCGGCGTCGCTGGTGCGCCCGTACCCGAAGACGGAGCCGATCACCCAGGGCGCGAGCACCAGGAACGCGGTGGCGGCGGGCACGATGACGGCGGCGCTGGTCCGCAGGGCGTACGCGACATCGCGCCGCACCCCGGCGAGATCGCCGTCGGCCGCCGCCCGGCTCATCCGGGGCATCAGCGCGGTGACGAGGGAGACGGTGATGATGCCCTGCGGGACAACCCAGAGCTGGTAGGCGTAGCTGTACGCGGTGTAGCCCGCGCCGCCCGTCACGTTCTGCTCGTCCGCGAGCTGCTGGGTCGTGGTGGAGAGCAGGGTGACGACCCAGTACGCCAGTTGGTTGGTGAGGACGAGCAGCACGAGCCAGCCGGCCGAGCGCATCGGCCGGGTCAGTCCGCTGCCGCGCCAGTCGAACCGGGGCCGCCAGCGGAACTTCGCGGCGCGCAGCGCGGGGATCAGGGCGAGGGTCTGCACGGCGATCCCGGCGGTGGTGCCCCAGCCGAGGAGCTGGGCGTCCAGGTCGGAGAGGGTGCCGTCGGAGCTGGCGGCGACGGCGATGTACAGGCCGAACACCCCGATGATCACGACGTTGTTGAGGACCGGGGTCCACATCATCGCACCGAACCGGCCCCGGGCGTTAAGTACTTGGCCGAGCAGGGTGAAGAGTCCGTAGAAGAGGATCTGCGGCAGGCAGTAGCGGGCCAGCGCGACGGTCAGTTCGGCCTGGCGGCCGTCGTAGTCGGTGTAGAGGCCGACGATGAGCGGCGCCGCCGCCACGGCGAGCGCGGTGAGCACGAGGAGGCCGACGGTGCAGAGGGTGAGCAGGCGGTCGGTGTAGGCCGCTCCCCCGTCGGCGTGCTCCTTGGCGGCCCGGACCAGTTCGGGGACGAAGACGGCGTTGAGGGCGCCGCCGATGAGGAGGATGTACAGGATGTTGGGGACGGTGTTGGCGACCGTGTAGCCGTCGGCGGTCAGGCTGGTGCCGAGCGCGGCGACGACGACCGCCGAGCGGACGAAGCCGGTGGCGCGGGAGACGACGGAGCCCGCCGCCATCACGGCCCCGCTGCGCAGGACCGACCCGGACCGGGCCGGGGCCCCGGCGGGCTTCCCGGGCTCCTGGGGCTCTCCGGCACCTTCGGGTTTCCCGGATTCTTCGGGTTTCCCGGATTCTTCGGGCCCTCGTGCCCCCTCGGGCCTCCCGGCCGTCTCCCCCGGCTCCTCCGTGACCGGGTCGGCGGCCGTCATCGGCGGGTCCGGGGTATCCGGCTCGGCACGCTTCCGACGCTGCTGCCCACTGGCTCTCTCCCGTACTCCGACGTCCTGATCGACGGTGGAGCGTACTCCGCGCCTTGCCGAACGCGGAATTCACAGGTGCCGGACGGAACCCGGCCCGGGGGAAAACGCCTCTCACCTGTCGAGTCCCGCCGCCCTGGAGGTTTTTCCGTTGAGTTCCGCACGCCCGCGCATCCGCCGTCGTACCACCCTGACCGCCGTCCCCGCGGCACTGCTCGCCGCCGCGCTCACGGCCTGCTCGGGCGGCGGTGGCGCGGCCGGTTCCGCCGCTCAGCAGGGCGGGGACGACAAGGCGCCCGAGACCAGCATCTCGGTGAACCTCCAGGGCGGGGCGGCGGCCCCGGGCGAACCCGTGAAGGTCACACTGGCGGAGGGGAAGCTCAAGTCGGTGGCGGTCACGGCGGGCGAGGGCGGTGCGCTGGCCGGGAAGATATCCACCGACGGCCGGACCTGGATATCCGAGCGGGTCGCCGCGCCGGGGACCGCGTACACCGTCGAGGCGAAGGACACGCACGGCGGCAGCGACAAGGCCACGTTCACGACCGCCGAGGCGGAGAAGGTCAACAAGCTGACGCTCGCGCCGGGCAAGGACACCACGGTCGGCATCGCCCAGCCGCTGTCCATCGTCTTCGACCACCCGGTGAAGAACAAGGCGGCGGTGGAGAAGGGCCTGAAGGTGTCGACCTCGAACGGCACCGAGGGCTCCTGGGGCTGGCTCCAGGACCACTCGGGCAAGGACCGCGTCGACTGGCGGCCGAAGGAGTACTGGAAGTCCGGCACGAAGGTCACGCTGAAGGCCGATCTGAACGGCATCGACACGGGCGCCGACGGCGGCTGGTTCGTCCGTGACTACGCGACCACGTTCACCATCGGCGCCGCCCAGGTGGTCAAGGTCGACCTCGACGGGCACCGGCTCTCCCTGCACCGCGACGGCAAGCAGGTCATGGACATCCCGATGTCGGCCGGTACGCCGGGCGGCAAGAAGGCGTCCTGGCGGGGCACGGCCGTGCTGATGTCCAAGGAGGGCACGATCAACATGCGCTCCGAGACGGTGGGCCTCGGCGACGCCTACGACAAGATGGTCGACTACTCGATGCGGCTGACCTGGTCGGGGATGTACGCGCACGCCGCGCCGTGGAACGCGCGCCACTTCGGCAACGCCAACCGCAGCTCGGGCTGTCTCGGAATGAGTGACGCCGACGCCTCCGCGCTCTACGGGCAGGTGCGGGTGGGCGACCCGTTCGAGATGACCGGCGCGGACGCCAAGGGCACGGTCGCCGAGGGCAACGGGTACGGCGCGTGGAACGTGTCCTGGGCCGACTGGCAGGCGAAGAGCGCACTGAAGTGAGCCATGTGAGCCATTACTGACGCGGCGTCCAACAATCGTTACCTTCACGCAACACACCCGGTAGTTACCAGCGGTAAACAACCGGGGTTACCGTCGGGTCACTTTGCACTGACACGCGTGAGGAGTGACCCGTGGTACGTCCGAAACCCGCTCTGCGCACCACCGCTTCGATCACCACCGCCGCCGTCCTGTTGACCGGAGCCGCCCTCGGCGCGGCTCCGGCGGCAGCGGCCGCGCCCGCCCCGGCGAGCGCCTCCGCGCCGGCCCTGACGTTCCACGACATCCCCGGCTCCGGCGGCATCACGCTCAAGGGCAATGTGTTCAGACCGTCCGGCAGCCCGGCGGGGGCGAAGCATCCGCTGATCGTCTTCCCGACCAGCTGGGCCATGCCGCAGATCGAGTACCTGGCGCAGGCCCAGAAGCTCGCCGACTCCGGTTATGTGGTGGTGAGTTACACCTCGCGCGGCTTCTGGCTCTCCGGCGGGAAGATCGAGGTGGCCGGTCCGCCGGACATCGCGGACGCCTCCGCCGTCATCGACTGGGCGCTGGCGAACACCTCGGCCGACCCGGAGCGGATCGGCATGGGCGGGGTGAGTTACGGGGCGGGCATCAGCCTGCTGGCGGCCGGGCACGACCCCCGGATCAAGGCGGTCGCCGCGCTCAGCGGCTGGGCCGACCTGATCGAGTCGATCTACAGCGGCCGGACCCAGCACCTCCAGGCCGCCGCCCTGCTCGGCGGGGCGGGCGTGCTCACCGGCCGCCCCAGCGACGAACTCTCCCAGACGCTCAGGGACTTCCTCGGCTCCAAGCTGGACAAGGAGCCGGAGATGATCGCCTGGGGCGCCAAGCGCTCCCCCGCCACCCACCTGGACAAAATCAACGCCAACGGCGCGGCCGTCCTCATGGGCAACGCCTGGGGCGACACGATCTTCCCGCCCAACCAGTACGCCTCGTTCTACGAGAAGCTGACCGGCCCCAAGCGGCTGGAGTTCCGCCCCGGCGACCACGCCACCGCCGAACTGACCGGCCTGTTCGGGCTGCCCAACGACACCTGGACCAACACCCGCCGTTGGTTCGACCGTTACCTCAAGGGCGAGCGCAACGGCATCGACACCGAGCTGCCCGTCCAGCTCAAGTCCCGTACGGACAAGGGGTACGAGGGGTACGCCGACTGGAAGTCGGTCGGCGCGGCGAAGAACCGTATCGCGCTCGGCGGTACGAAGAAGGTGTGGGCGAACGTCGACTCCGGCGCCAACGGCGGGATCACGCTGCTCTCCAACGCGCTGGACCAGTTCCTGAAGCTGCCGCCGACCGTCTCCGTCCCCCTGCTGCCGCGCACCTTCGCGAGCGTGTGGCAGTCGGAGAGGTACGGCTCGGTGCAGCGCGTCCGGGGCACGGCCGAGCTGCACACCACGGTCACCAGCACGAAGTCGAGCGGCACCTTCGTCGCCTACCTCTACGACGTGGGGCCGCTCGGGATCGGGAAGCTCGTCAGCAACGCCCCGTACACGTTCCACGGGCAGACGCCGGGCCGGCCGTTCGCCGTCGACCTGGAGCTGTTCTCCACGGCCTACGACGTTCCGGCCGGTCACCGGCTCGCCCTGGTGATCGACACCGTCGATCCGCTGTACATCGAGCACAACCCGGCCGGCGCGCAGCTGACCTTCTCCTCGCCCGCCTCGGACCCGAGTCATCTCTCGGTCCCGCTGCGCGAGAAGTGATCACCGACTGCTGCCGGGCGGGACATGCTCGGCTACTGACCTCCCGGCAGCAGCTTCCCCGGCTCGGCCGGGGCCACCCCCACCGCCTCCGTCTTCGGACTGCGCCGCTGCCGCCGCGCCACCCAGGTGGCAAACCACGAGAGCAGCATGCACAGACCGATATAGATCGGAGAGATCACCATCACGACGGGGATGAAGGGAAGACCGTAGTCGAGATTCGACGCGATCAGCTTCCCGGCGTGGAGGAATTCCTCGTAGGTGATCAGGTAACCCAGTGAGGTGTCCTTGAGCGCGACCACCAGCTGACTGATGATGGTCGGCAGCATCGCGCGTACCGCCTGCGGGGCCAGGACGAACGTCGTGACCTGCGTCTTGCGCATCCCGAGCGCGTACGCGGCCTCCCGCTGGCCCCGGTCGACGGAGTTGATCCCGGTCCGGAAGACCTCCGCGAGGACCGAGCCGTTGTAGAGGGTCAGTCCGGCGACCAGGGCGGGCAGCGCCTGGACCTTCAGCGCCACGAAGATGAAGAAGATCATCACCAGCACCGGCATGGCCCGGAAGAACTCGACCAGCAGGGTGGAGACCCAGCGGACCGGGCGGTGCACGGAGAGCCGGCCGACCGCGAGGACCGCGCCGAGCGCGAGGGAGAGGACGGCGGCGTACGCGAACGCCTTGAGCGTGTTGCCGAGTCCGCGCAGCAGCAGTTCCTGGATGCCCTTGTACTGGAAGGGGCGCCACTTCTCGGCGGTGAACTGGTCGGTGTCGAAGAGGAGATAGACGATCCAGCCGACGAGGGCGAGGATCAGGGCCGTCGAGACGATCCCGTAGACGAGATGCCGTTTGCGGGCCTGCGGGCCGGGGATGTCGTAGAGCGCGGTGGGCGTGGGGGCGGAGTGGGTCATCGTGCGACTCCCCAGCGCTTCTCCATCACATGGAAGAGCGCGCTGATGGTGAGGGTGATGATCAGGTAGCCGACGGCGATCCAGATGAACGTCCAGATGATGCTGTAGCCCAGCTCGTTGAGCGTCCGGTAGGTGCCGAGCAGTTCGGTGACGCTGAACGCCCCGGCGATCGCGGAGTTCTTGGCCAGCGCGATCAGGGTCGAGCCGATGGGCGGGATCACCGAGCGGAACGCCTGTGGCAGGACGACGTTGCCCAGGGTCTGGCCGAAGCTCATCCCGAGCGTGCGGGCGGCCTCGCCCTGCCCGGTGGGCACGGTGTTGATGCCGGAGCGCAGCACCTCGCAGATGAACGCGGAGGTGTAGCAGCCGAGCGCCAGGACGGCGAAGAGCTGGAAGGGCAGGACGAGGCCGAAGCGGGGCAGTCCGAGGAGGACCGCGAAGAACAGCAGCGTCAGCGGGGTGTTGCGGAGCACGGTCACCCAGACGGTGCCCAGCACCCGCAGGGAGCCGACGGGGGCGACCCGGAAGGAGGCCATGACGAAGCCGAGGGCGAGGGCCAGGGCCGAGGAGTAGACGGTCAGCTCGACGGTGCCGAGGAAGCCCTCTCCGTAGAGGGAGAAGTTGTCGGTCAGTACATCCATGGGTGGGGCCGTCCCCTCAGTTCGCCGGGTAGCGGTCGATGGGCGGCGGGGTCGGCGCGGGCACGCCGGAGCGCCCCAGCGTCGCTTCGAACGCCTTCTTCCAGTTGCCGTTCTTCTCGTTGGCCTCCAGCGCGTCGTTGAGCGCGGCCCGCAGCGCGTTGTCGTTGCGGGGGACGCCGATGCCGTACGGCTCCTCGGAGAAGGGCTTGCCGACCACCTTCATCTCGTCGGGCGCCTTGGCCGCGAAGCCCAGCAGGATCGCGTCGTCGGTGGTGACGGCGTCGACCTGGTACGTCAGCAGGTTGTCGACGCAGATCGAGTACGTGTCGTAGGCGACGAGCACCG
Source organism: Kitasatospora albolonga (assembly GCA_002082585.1). Taxonomy (NCBI): domain Bacteria; kingdom Bacillati; phylum Actinomycetota; class Actinomycetes; order Kitasatosporales; family Streptomycetaceae; genus Kitasatospora; species Kitasatospora albolonga. Next base: position 7,002,035 of record CP020563.1, on the reverse strand, counting down.
CCTTGGGGTAGTCCTCGGCGATCCGCTGGTAGGGCGTCGACCCGGCCGCCGAGCAGACCGTCCTGCCGTCCAGGTCCTGGGGGCCCTTGATGTCGTCCTCGTCGGTGCGGACCAGGAGTCCCTGACCGGCCATGTAGTAGGGCCCGGCGAAGCCGACGAGCTTCTTGCGCATGTCGTTGATGGTGTAGGTGCCGACGTAGTAGTCGATCTGACCGTTCTGGAGGGCGGTCTCACGGTTGGCGGAGGCGATGGTCCGGAAGCGGATGGTGTCCGGTTCGAAGCCGAGCGAGGCCGCCAGCATCCGGGCGATCTCGATGTCGAAGCCGGAGTAGACGCCGCCGGCCGGGTCCTTCTCGCCCAGATAGGGCTGGTCCTCCTTGGCACCGACGACCAGATAGCCGCGCCGCTCCGCCTTCCGCCAGGTGGGCGACGCGGGCAGGTCGAAGCCCTGGTTCACCTGGTAGACGGGCAGCGCCTCGGGCGCCGGGCCCTTGACCGGCGGGCTGCCGTCCTTGCCGCAGGCGGCGGCGAGCACGGTGAGCAGGAGGCCGAGCGCGAGGGCCGTGCCGCGGCGGCGGGCGCGCGGGCGGCCCTGTGCTCGGTCGCGGACACGGTCGCGGGTGCGGCCCTGCGTGCGGTCGTACGTACGGTCGCTGGGGGTACGCAACATGGGGGCCTCCCGTCAGTGCTTGAGGATCTTGGACAGGAAGTCCTTGGCGCGGTCGCTCTCCGGGGAGGTGAAGAAGTCCTCCGGGGCGCGGTCCTCGATGACACAGCCGTCGGACATGAAGACCACACGGTTGGCGGCGGACCGGGCGAAGCCCATCTCATGGGTGACCACGACCATGGTCATGCCGTCCCGGGCGAGCTGCTGCATGACCTCCAGCACCTCGTTGATCATCTCGGGGTCGAGCGCGGAGGTGGGCTCGTCGAAGAGCAGCGCCTTGGGGTCCATGGCCAGGGCGCGGGCGATGGCCACGCGCTGCTGCTGGCCGCCGGAGAGCTGGGCGGGGAACTTGTCGGCGTGGGCGGCGAGGCCGACCCGCTCCAGCAGTTCCCGGGAGCGCCGGTCGGCCTCCTCCTTCTTGCGCTTGCGGACCTTGATCTGGGCCAGGGACACATTGGCCAGCACGGTCTTGTGGGCGAAGAGGTTGAACGACTGGAAGACCATGCCGACTTCGGCGCGGAGCTGGGCCAGGCCCTTGCCCTCCTCGGGGAGGGGTCTGCCGTCGATCAGGATGGAGCCGGACTCGATCGTCTCCAGCCGGTTGACCGCCCGGCAGAGGGTGGATTTCCCGGAGCCGGAGGGGCCGATGACCACCACCACCTCCCCGCGGCCGACGGTGAGATTGATGTCCTGAAGTACGTGCAACTCTCCGAAGTGTTTGTTGACGTCCCTCAGTTCGATCAACGGATCGACGGCCATGCGCTGCCCTACCCACTTGTCGCTGTGTCGAGGTCAGCGCAAACTATCCATCGCGAAAAGGGACTTCGCACCCGACACGCGTAAATGGCGCAAAAGGCTGTTTATCTCCATAGAGGCCCGATTCTGGAGGCTGGCTCCGGCGCCTGGTTCCGGCGTCCGGTCTCCGGTCCCCGGCCACCAGGGCTCGGTTCCGGCTCCCGGCCACCGAGGCGTAATTCCTAGTTCTCGGCCGACTCCGCGTAGACCTGGGAGAGTTCGGGGCTGCCCGACATCGCCCAGTCCAGCCCGGCGGTGACGACGTCGATCTCCCGCCCGGACTCCAGCCGCACCACGGGCTGCCCGCTCGGCCAGATGTCCCACGTGGCCCCCGGAACGGTCCGCACGAGGACGGTGCCCAGATAGAGACCGGCGTCGTTGCCCAGCCAGGGCAGCTCCTCGGGGTCGTCGCGCCAGCGGGGCGGCAGCTGGTCCAGGGCGGCCAACGAGGCGGGGGTGTCGTCCAGTTCGAGTCCTTGCTGCCCCGCCCGGACACGCAGCAGCTCGCATTCGGCGAGCAGCTCGGCCGCACCGTCGGGGTCCGCCTCGACGGCGGCCGCGAGCGTCCGCCGCCGCGTACCCTCCTGACGCTTACGCCAGTTGTCCAAGAAAGGGATGTTCATACCACTAGGGTCCCATCCCTGCCCGGTTGCGCACCACAGGGCGCGCGGCGCCGGGCCGAAGGAGCTGCCGGTCGAACCGGCCGCGACCCGGTGAAGGGGCCCGCCTCCCAGGGCCCCTCAGCCAGGGCTCCACCCAGTGCCTCTCACCCAGGACCTTCCCCGGGGAATCCCCTCCGGGAGGAGCGACGGAACTCACCGCCGTCCGGGGCGAAGTCGCTGTGTCAGCTGAGAAGTTGGGGGTACCCGGGGGTTGGGCCGGTCCGACTCGCGATCAGGTCTCAGGGTGATTGTCCCGAAGGAGCGGCAGATGACGACGCAGTACGGCAACCAGCAGTCCGGCCAGCAGCCCCACGGCGGTGCGCCGCAGCCCGCCTCGACGGGCAATGTGCTGAGCATCATCGCGATGGTGCTGGGCGTCATCTCGCTGATCTTTCTGCCGATCGTCTTCGGTGTGGTCGGCGTGATACTCGCCATCGTCGCCAAGACCGTCCGGCACGAGCGGCTCGCGACGATCGCCATCGTGGTCAGTGCGGTGGGCCTGGTCGGCGGCATGATCCTCGGCGCCGTGGTGGCCAACGCGTGAGCTGAACCCCTCACCGGTGCCGCGTCGGCCGGTGGTTGGGCCCCACCGGGGGTGTGGGGCCCAACCACCGGCCGACGCGCTGTCCGCGCTCATGCCCGGCCCCGGGCGGCTCCGTGCGGGGCGTCCGGTACGGCCGGTTCCGTGAGGGTGCGGAGGAGGAGCCAGGCCAGGGCGGGCATCGCGATGAGCGGCATCAGGGCGGTCCGCAGGGAGGTGATGTCGGCCAGGCGTCCGATCAGGGGGCTGAACAGGCCGCCGACGCTGATCGTCAGCCCCAGGGTGACACCGGCGGCCGTACCGACACGGCTGGGCAGATAGTCCTGCGCCAGGGTCACCTGGAGCGAGAACGGGATGTACAGCCCTGCCGAGGTCAGGGCGACGAACCCGTAGAAGGCCGGGCCCGGCACCAGGACCAGCCCCGCCACGGCGGCCACGGCGAGCAGATAGGACCCGCGCACCACGGTGACGCGGTCCCGGCGTTCGGCGAGAGCTCCGCCCAGGACCGTGCCGACCGCGCCGCCGAGGTAGAGCACGACCAGGGCGGCGGTCCCGGCCGTCGCGCCGCCGCCCGTGCGCTCGCGCGCGTAGAACGCGATGAAGGTGCTCAGGCCGACGAAGACGACCGACCGGCAGACCACGGCCAGGGCGAGCCTCACGAACGAGGCGATGTCGTCGGGGCCCCGGGGTGCCCCGCCCGGTCCCGGGGCCCCGGACCCGACGCGCTCCAGACCCCGCAGCACCGGCAGGGTAAGCAGGCTGCCGACGAGGGCGGGGAGCACGAGCAGCGGGGTCAGTCCCAGGCCGCCCGCACCGACGGCCGCGGCCACGAGGACGGGCGCGAGGGCGAAGCCGAGGTTGCCGCCCAGCGAGAACCACCCCATCGCCGTATGGCTGCCCCTGCTCGCGATCCGGGCGACACGGGCGGACTCCGGGTGGTACGCGGCCACGCCGATCCCGCCGATGCCCACGAACAGCAGGGTCGGCCCGTAGGAGCCGGTGAGCCCGCTGACGGCGATCCCCGAGCCCGCGACGAGGGTGCTCACGGGGAGCAGCCAGGGCATGGTCCGGCGGTCGGCCGCCATCCCGAAGAGGGGCTGCACCACGGAGGACAGCAGCGACGCGGCCAGCACGATGCCGGAGGCCGCGGCGTAGGTGTAGGCGCGTTCCGCGACGAAGTACGGGACGAGCGCGGCGACCGCGCCCTGGTAGACGTCGACGCAGGCATGCCCGATGGACAGCAGGGTTATCGCTCTGTTTTTCGCCACGCGGCCATCGTCGCCACGCCCCCGGCTGTCGGACTTCCGATATAAAGACAAGCCATGACCGAGATCCGCCATCAGCCGGTCGCGCCGACCCGGACCCAGTGGCTCGCGGCGGGATCGGACATCGATCCCCACCGCCACGAGGACCACCAGATCGTCTATGCCGCGCGGGGTGTCCTGGCCGTCACCACCGGGGCGGGGACCTGGATCGCACCGGCGAACCGGGCCATCTGGATACCGGCCGGAACCGTGCACGCCCACCGCGCCCACGGGACGCTGGAACTGCGGCTGCTCGGACTGCCCCCGGCGGAGAACCCGCTGGGGCTGGACGCACCGGCCGTACTGACCGTGAACCCCCTGCTGCGGGAGCTGATCCGGGCCTGCACCGACACCCCCGACGACGGCGGTCCGGAGCGCCGGCGCCTGCGGGCCGTGCTGCTGGACCAGTTGGCGGCCTCACCGCAGCAGCCGGTCCAGCTGCCCGCCCCCACCGACACCCGCCTCGCCCGGATCTGCGACATCCTGCGCGCCGACCCGGCGGACCGGCGCACCCTGGACGCCCTGAGCCGGGAGGCCGGTGCGAGTGCCCGCACGCTGTCCCGGCTCTTCGCCTCCGAACTGGGCATGACGTTCCCCCAGTGGCGCACCCAGCTGCGCCTCTACGAGGCCCTGGTCCTGCTGGCGGAGGACACCCCGGTCACCACCGTGGCGCACCGCTGCGGCTGGGCGTCCGCCAGTGCCTTCATCGACGTCTTCCGCCGGGCGTACGGCCACACCCCGGGCAGACACCGCTGAACTCCCCCGGTCCCGGTCACGGCTCCACGGGACCACTAAGGTACGAACATGAGTACGCATACGTATCTGTCGGAGCTGTTCTCGCTGGCCGGACGGGTCGCCGTGGTGACCGGAGGCAGCTCCGGGATCGGGCGGGGCATCACCGACGCCCTCGCCCGGGCCGGGGCGAGCGTGGTCGTCGTGGCCCGGCGGGAGGCCGAGCTGAAGGCGACCGTCGGGGAGCTGGAGGCCGAGGGGTGCCGGGCCGCCTGGGTGAGCGCCGATCTGGGGACCGCCGAGGGGGTGCGTACGGCGGCCGAGGGGGCAGTCGAAGCCTTCGGGGAGCCGGACATCCTCGTCAACTGCGCCGGGATCAACCTGCGTCCGCCGTTCGGTGAGCTCGGCGAGGACGTCTGGGACACCACGATGACGGTGAACCTCAAGGCGCCGTTCCTGCTGGGACAGCGGTTCGGCCCCGGGATGGCCGAGCGGGGGTACGGGCGGATCATCCACATCACCTCGCAGCAGGCGCACCGGGCCTTTGTGAACAGCGGGGCGTACGGGGTGTCCAAGGGCGCCCTGGAGTCGCTGGCCCGCTCCCAGGCCGAGGCGTGGTCACCGTACGGCGTCACCGTGAACACCCTGGTGCCGGGGTTCGTTCCGACGCCGCTCAACACCCAGCTCTCCGCCGACCCGGAGAAGGTCGCCGCGCTCGCCGCCCGCACGCTGGTCGGCCGCAACGGGCTGGTGGACGACTTCGCGGGGGCGGCGGTGTTCCTGGCGGGGCGGTCCTCCGCGTACGTCACCGGGCAGTCGGTCTTTGTGGACGGCGGGTTCTCGGTGCACTGAGGTGGACGGCGGGTTCTCGGTGCACTGAGCCCGCCACCGCCCTCCCCGGACCGCCGCCCCTCGGCGGTCCGGGCCCTCCCGGGCCGCCCGCAGCGGCTCGGAGCCTCCCCGGACCACCCCGCAGCGGCTCGGGCTCAGCGGCCGGCCCTCGCGGCTCGGGCTCAGAGGTCGAGGTCCACCACCACGGGGGCGTGGTCGGAGGCGCCCTTGCCCTTGCGCTCCTCGCGGTCGACGTAACTGTCCTTGACGGCGGCGGTGAACGCGGGGTTGCCGAAGGTCAGGTCGATCCGCATGCCCTTGTTCTTGGGGAAGCGGAGCTCCCGGTAGTCCCAGAAGGTGTACGCGCGGTCGTACTTGAGCGGGCGGGGGACGACCTCGCCCAGCCCCTCCCCCTCCAGGGCCGAGAGGGCGGCGCGCTCGGCGGGCGTGACGTGCGTGGCGCCCTCGAAGAGCGCCGGGTCCCAGACGTCCTCGTCGGTCGGGGCCACATTGAAGTCGCCCAGGACCGCGAACGGCGTCGCCCCCGCCGCGTCCGCCGCCACGGCCTTCCGCAGGGCCTCCAGCCAGGCCAGCTTGTACGCGTAGTGCGGGTGCTCGACCTCCCGGCCGTTGGGGACGTAGACCGACCAGAGCCGCACCGGGCCGCAGGTCGCGGAGATCGCGCGGGGCTCCTGCGCCCCGTCGTACTCCGGGCCGCCGGGCAGCCCGGTGACGACGTCGGCGAGGCCGACCCGGGAGAGCAGCGCGACCCCGTTCCACCGGCCCGTGGCGTTGACGGCGGACTCGTACCCCAGCTCGCGGAGGGCTTCGGCGGGGAACTGCTCGGCCGTGCACTTGGTCTCCTGGACGCACAGCACATCGGTGCCGCTGCTCTCCAGCCAGGCCAGGAGCCTCGGCAGCCGGGCGGTGATCGAATTGACGTTATAGGTCGCGATGCGCATGGCAGCCAACCTAGCGGCTCCCACTGACAGCGGCCGCCGGGCTCACAGTTCCGTGACGCCTCCCGGGGCCAGCCGGCCGTGGTCGGCGCCGCCCAGGGCACCGATCTGGTTGTCGTAGATCGGCCTCGCGAGGTCCGTGAGCAGGGCGTCGTGGACATCGATCGCACGGCGCGGCTTCACCTCGCGTACGTAGTCGATGACCTCGGAGATCTTGTTCCAGGGGGCCATCACCGGCAGCAGCAGGGTGTCCACGGGGCGGTCGGGGACGGTGAGCGCGTCGCCGGGGTGGAAGACCGAACCGTCCACCAGGAAGCCGACGTTGGTGATCCTCGGGATGTCCGGGTGGATCACCGCGTGCAGCTCCCCGTGCACGGTGACGTCGAACCCGGCCGCCGAGAACGCGTCGCCGTCGCCCACCGTGTGCACGCGCCCCGGGAAGGCGGCCGAGAGCTGGTCCGCCACGCTCCGCAGCGTCCAGACCTCCGCCGCCGGATTGGCCTCGAGCCCCGCCCGCAGCCGCGCCTCGTTGAAGTGGTCCGGGTGCTCGTGCGTGACCAGGAGTACGTCGGCGCCCAGGGCCGCGTCGTCCTCGGAGAAGCCGCCCGGGTCGATGACCAGGACGCGCCCCTCCTTCTCGATCCGCACGCAGGAGTGGGTCTTCTTGGTGAGCGTGAGTCCCTCGGGAGATGCGTTCATGGGTCCATCCTGCTATGCGGGCGGGGTGGTTTCCTCCTGGATCACGGACTGCGCGATCGTGAAGGCGGCTCCGGCGGCCGGGATGCCGCAGTAGACGGCGCTCTGGAGCAGAACCTCCTTGATCTCGGCGGGCGTCAGGCCGTTGCGCAGAGCCGCGCGGGTGTGCGCGGCCAGCCCCTCCAGGTGGCCGGAGGCGACGAGCGCGGTGAGGGTGACGCAGCTGCGGGTGCGGCGGTCGAGCCCGTCCCGGCTCCAGACCTCACCCCAGGCGTACCGGGTGACCAGCTCCTGGAAGTCCTCGGTGAACGCGTCGGCCGAGGCGTTCACCGCGTCGACATGGGCGTCCCCCAGCACCTCGCGGCGCACCTTCGTGCCCCGCTCGTACCGGTCGCCCCGCTCCGGCCCCGCGGCCTCGGGCGCGCCGGGCGCCGGGGCGATCTCGGCGAGAGGTGCGAACGGGGTGGCGGGGGTCGCGGGCCCGGGGACCGGGGGCGCCACCGTGAGGGCGGTGGGCGCGTCCTGCCAGGCGGCGGAGAAGTGCGTCAGCAGCAGGTCGCAGACGGCCGCGGGCTGCTCGACCGGGGCCAGATGGGAGGCGCCGGGGACGAGCGCGAGGCGGGCGTCCGGTATCCCGGCGACCAGCGTGCGCGCCTCGGCGGGCCCGGTGACCTGGTCCTCCGCGCCGACCAGGACCAGCGTCGGGACACCGATCCGGCCCAGGTGGTCGCGGATGTCGAAGGCCGCCAGCGCCTCGCAGGCCGCGATGTAGCAGCCGGGGTCGGTGGTGCGGACCATCTGTACGGCCCACTCCACGATGGCGGGCTGCGCGGCGGCGAAGCCGGGGGTGAACCAGCGCTCCGGCGCGGTGCGGGCCATCGGCTCCAGGCCGTTGGTGCGGACGATCACCCCGCGCTGACGGAACTCGTCGGCGGTGCCGAACCGGGGCGAGGAGGCGACGAGCGCCAGCGAGGCGATCCGGTGCGGGTGGCGCAGGGCCAGGTCGGCGCCGACCGCCCCGCCGATCGAGCAGCCCACATAGCCGAACCGCTGGACCCCGAGCCCGTCGAGCGTCGCGAGCAGCCGGTCCGCCAGCTCGACGACGGAGTGGGCCGCGTGGGCGGGGGCGCCGCCGTGGCCGGGCAGGTCGTAGCGGAAGACCCGCCAGTGCTGGGACAGCTCGGGTATCTGACGGTCCCACATATGCCAGGTCGTCCCGAGGGAGGGCCCGATCACCAGGACGGGGGCGTCCTCGGGACCGTCGAACCGGTACTGGAGGAGCGCGCCACCCTGAGGCCCCTGCGCCGCCCCGGGCCCGGGCTGCGCCCCCTGACCCGCCGCACCGCCCGGCTGTACACCGCCGACGCCGTGGGGCTGCTGCGGAGCCTGCGACGGGACGTGCTGCGGTCCGGGCCCCGTCGGCACGTGCGGCAGGCCGGGGGCCGTTTGCGGAACCTGTACGTCGGCGAACTGAGGGCCGGGGGTGAGGTGGGGCTCGTCGAACTGCAGTCCGGGGGCGGGGCGGGCGTGCGGGTCCGGTACGGACGGGGGGCCGGAGAACTGCGCGTCCGGCGCGGGGTGGGCATGCGGTCCCGGTACGGCCTGCGGGCCGGGCTCGGGCTGCCGGTGCGGGTCCGGTGCGGACGGGGGCTCGGAGAACCGGGGACCCGGTGCGGGCTGCGTATGCGGGCCAGGTACGGCCTGCGGCTCGGAGAACTGCGGGCCCGGTGCGAGCTGCGCGTGCGGGCCGGGCTCGGGCTGGGCCTGCGGTCCCGGCGCGGGCCGAGGCTCGGCGAACCGGGGGCCGGGGGCGGGCTGCGTATGAGGGCCCGGTACGGCCTGCGGCTCGGAGAACTGCGGGCCCGGCTCGGGCTGGGCGTACTGCGGGCCGAGGGTCGGCTGTCCGGGCTCGGCGGGTATCCGCTGCGGAGCCGGGGCGACCGGCTGCGGGGGCGGGGTGGCCGACCGGGGAGGGTGACCGGCCGCAGGCCCCGGGGCCTGCGTGTACGGCTGCCCGGGCACGGGAGCCGGGGTCAGAGGCGGGATCACCTCGTCCTGCGGGGGTTCGGGATCGGCCGTGCGCGGGGGCCGGGCGGGCTGCGGGGTCGTCTCGCTCAACTCACTCACTCGCTCCAGGGTAGTGAGCGGCCCGCCCGCTCCCCGGGCAGGGGGTCGCCGGGGAGGCCGCCCACGCGTCCGAAGAGCGGCCGTCCCGGGGACGGCCGGGGGACGACCCGGGGCCGCGGTCCGGCCCGAGCGCTCGACACGGCCGCGATCCTGCCCCGAACGCTCGACACGGCCCGAACGCCCGGCACGGATCGCGGTCCCGGGACCCGTATCCCAGGCCCCGTACCCACCGGGATCGCGGCCCCAGGCCCCTTACCCCGGGCCCCGGCCGGACGAGGGCCGGGGCACCCTCCGACGCCCCCTGCGCCGAAGCAGCAGTCAGCGGAAGTCGGCGGCGTGGTCGCGCGCCCACGCGGTGTACGGGCGCGCGGGCCGGCCGGTCACCGTGTCGGCGGTCACCGCCCCCGGGGTCGCCCCGGGTTCCGCCTGCTCCTCCTGAGCCTTGTCGCCCTCGTCGCCCTCGTCGCCGGACTCGCCGGAGCCGCCGGGGCCCGACCCGGCAACGGAGTCCGACCCGGCACCAGGACCCGACGCGGCACCCGGTTCCCACTCGGCACCAGGGCCCAACTCGGCGCCGGAGTAGTCCTCGTAACCGAAGAGGAAGTCGGCGTTGGCCGCGGCCCAGCCGCCCTGCGCGTGGTAGAAGGCGCGGGCCTCGGCCGCGGTCACCGTCTCGATGCGGATCTCCTCACCGATGGCCTCGGCGATCGCGGCCACCTTCTCCCGGTTGGTCACCTCCTGCGGCCCCGACAGGGTGTAGGCGATGCCCGTGTGCCGGTCCTCGACGAGCGCGGCGGCCACCACGTCGGCGATGTCCCACTCATGGACCGGGGTTCCGGCGCTGTCGGGGTACGGATCGACGACCGTACGGCGAGCCCGGACCGAAGGCCCCCACATATGCAGGGAGTTGACGGCGAACTCGCCGGGCCGGACATGGGTCCACTCCACTCCGGACGCCTCCACGGCCCGTTCGACGGGCAGGTGGAAGTCGGTGTCCCAGCCCGCGGTGACGGCGGCGGAGGAGAGCACGACGATCCGGCGCACCCCCGCCTCCACGGCCAGGTCGACCACCTCCTGGGCCGCCTCCGGCACGGGGAAGAGGAACAGCTTCTCGACCCCGGCCAGGGCCTCCCGGACCGTTTCCGTCCGCTCCAGGTCGCCCGCGAGGACCCGTACTCCGGCGGGCAGCCCCGCACTCTCCGGCCTGCGGGTCAGGGCCCGTACGTCCTCACCCGCCCTGAGCAGCTCCCCGATCACATGCCGCCCCACACTCCCGGTCGCACCGGTCACCAAGATCGTCACTGCGCCCCACGTCCCCTCAGCTCTGCGTTCGAATGCCGTTCTCGAGCATGCGCATGACCGCGGCGGCGACTCCGTGCCGCGGCAGGACGCCGCGCCCCGCCGCATCGCAGCCCGCGTAGACCAGCGCCCACAACGTGTCCTGGACCCACTGCACGGCCAGGTCCGGGTCGAACACCCCGTCCGCCTGACCGCGCTCGATCAGGCCGGTCATCATCCGGGGCACGGAATCCGGCCCGTCGCCCGCCTCCTCGTCGCCCTCGTCCTCCGCGTCGAAGTCCTCGAGGACCCTGGAGTCGCCGTACAGGAACACCATCCGGTCGCCCGTGTCCACCATCGCCGCGACCAGACGGCGCAGGGCCTCCAGGGGAGGGCCCTCGTCCACGGCCGCGTCCTGGATCGACTGCTGGATCACCAGGTAGGCGTCGGCCACGGCCGCCTTGATCAGGACATCCCGGTCGGGGAAGTAGCGGTGCAGCGTGCTCCGCCCCACCTCGGCGGCTTCAGCGATGTCGGCGAGCGTGGCGGCCCGGTCCCTGGCGAGCACCTCGGCCGCCGCGCCGAGGATGGCGCGGCGTGTACGACTTCGCGTTCCGGACTCCACAGATGCGCTACTCATGTGCCAAAGCTAGCAGATCAACACCCAGGACGGGAAATCATCCTGCTATTTTGGAACAGCAATGTTCCATTTTTGAATCCCGGAGTGCCGATCAGGCGGTCCGGGGAAAGAGGCGAGGGAGAGGGTCGACACGTGAACGTGGAAGACACGGCTGCGGTAGGGGCCGGGCCACCCGGGAATCCGGTGAGGCGCTTCGCGAACCTGCGGGTGCTCTGGTCCTTCGTCCATCCGCACCGGTGGACCCTGCTGACGGCCTTCGTGCTGACCCTCGTCACCACCGCGACCACCCTGGCGACCCCGGTCGCCACCAAGGGAATCCTGGACGGGCTCGACGACGGCGCCCCGATCGCCAGGGCCATCTGGCTCCTGGTCGGGCTGCTGGTCATCGGCTCGGGGGTGGGCTGGATCAGGCTGATCATGCTCGGCCGGCTGGCCGAGCAGGTCGTGCTCGACGCCCGCGTCGGCATGGTGAAGCGGCTGCTGCACGTCCCCGTCGGGGGCCTCGGCCGCCGCTCCCCCGGCGAGCTGGTCACCCGGGTCACCTCCGACACCCTGCTGCTGCGGGAGGCCGCCTCCTCCACCGCGCTGGAGTTCTTCAGCTCGATGGTCCTGGTCACCGGCTCCCTGGTGCTGATGGCCACCCTGGACTGGGTCCTGCTGCTGGTCATGCTCATCACGATCGTCGTGATCGCCGGTGCGATCGGCCTGGTCATGCGCCCGCTCGCGGCGGTCCAGCGGGAGGCGCAGGCCGCGATCGGACGGCTCGGCGGCGTACTGGAGGGCGCCCTGCGCGCCATCCGTACGGTCAAGGCCAGCCGGGCGGAGACCTGGGAGAGCGACCGCATCCTCGGCGAGGCCCGCGAGTCCTTCCGCCAGAGCATGCGGGGTGTCCGGATCGAGGCGCTCTCCTGGACGCTGACCGGTGTCGGCTTCCAGGGCGCGGTCCTGGTCATCCTCGGGGTCGGGGCCTGGCGGGTGAGCCTCGGCGAGCTGACCGTCTCCGGCCTGGTCGCCTTCCTGCTGTACGCCTTCCTCGTCGTCGACCCGATGACCCAGCTCGGCCAGTCCGTCTCGCTGCTCCAGTCCGGGCTCGCCGCCGCCGCACGGATCAGGGAGATCCAGGAGCTGCCGGCCGAGGACACCCGTACGGCCTCGGCCTCCGGACCGGCCACGGCCCCCGTCACCGGCAGCGGTACGCCGGTGCTCACCTTCCGCGATGTCCACGCCCGTTACGCGCCCGGCGCACCCCGGGCGCTCAACGGGGTCGACCTCGATATAGCCCGGCGCGGGCACACCGCCGTCGTCGGCCCCTCCGGCGCCGGGAAGACCACGCTGTTCTCGCTGGTGCTCCGCTTCCTGGAGCCGGAGAGCGGGACCGTCGCCCTCGACGGCGTACCGCTGGACCGGTACGCCCTCGCCGATCTGCGCGAGCGCGTCGTCTACGTCGAACAGGACACCCCCCTCGTCGCGGGCACCCTGCGGCAGAACCTCCTCTACACCCACCCCCATGTGGACGAGGAGGCACTCTGGGCGGTCCTACGGGACGTCCGCCTCGACGAACGCGTCCGCGCCCTGGAGAACGGTCTCGACACCCCGCTCGACGGCACGGTGATCTCCGGTGGCGAGCGGCAGCGCATCGCGCTGGCGCGCGCCCTGGTCGGCGAGCCCGAGATCCTGCTCCTCGACGAGGCGACCGCCCAGCTCGACGGAGTGACCGAGGCCGCGATCCACGACGCGATCGTGCGCGTCGCCTCCCGGGGCGCCGTGATCACCATCGCCCACCGCCTGTCCACGGTGGTGGAGGCCGACCGGATCATCGTCATGGAGGACGGTCTGCGCCGGGCCACCGGCACGCACGACGAACTCCTCGTCACCGACGGCCTGTACCGGGACCTGGTGGCGGCCCTCCGGATCGCGACGGGCAGCCGGGGCCAGGAGCGGGAGGGCGCGGTCGTGGCGGGCTGACGGGTGTCGGCGGCAGCGTCAGCAGGCGGCAACGGCAGCCGCAGCCGCAACCGCAGCGGCATCGGCGGCGGCCGGGATCAGGCGGGAGCGGAGAAGCCCGTTCCGGTCAGGGGGTCGCCGCCGATACGACGTAGACGACCGGGCTGGCCGGGTCGGTCATGTTGACCGTGATGGTCTGCGTGGGGCGCGGCTTCTCGTTGGTGTGGGTGACGCTCGCCCAGTTCTCGTTCGGACCGAAGTACCAGCCGGTGATCTTGATGTCCCGGGCGCTGATGTTGACGACCCCGGGTTCCAGGGCCGCGCGGCCGGTGCCCACGCCGGTCAGGAAGCGGTCGAGCCCGGCGGAGGTAGTCCGGAACTTCGCGTACATCCGGCTGGCTTTCCAGTTGTTCGTCTCGTAGTACTGGACGCCGACGCCGTTGCCGGGGATCGGGATCTCGAAGATCCGGCGCTGCATCCGGGAGGGCCAGCCCTCGCGGAGGCCCTGCGCGGCGGCCTCGGCCTCCTTGTCCTTGCCCGAGCGGCGGCTCTGGCCCGCGGAGATCAGCAGGTAGCCGGCGGGGATGCCGATCAGCAGCACGATGATCGTGGCGGTGATGAACCGCCGTTTGAAGACCCGTCGGCGGTCCTCGGGCGGCTTGCCCTCGCCGTCGCCCGGCGCGTCGGACTGGGGCGGCACCACGGGATGGTCGGCTGCGATCATGATCAGGAGGTCCCTCGTGCTGCGGAGCGGAGTACGGGTGCGGGGTAGGGGCGAGGTCGGGGCGGGGGGGGGCGGGGTCGGGGGCTGTTTCCCGTACGGACCTGCCGTACGGGTTCCGTACGAGTTCTGTACGGATGGGGTACGGAGACGGAGACGCCGGGCGGGCGGCCGCGGTTCAGTCGACCGTGCGGGTCGAGCGGGTGTTGCGGATGGTGCTCGCCGCCTGGTCGTAGATCTGCGCGTACCGCTCGTACCGCTCGACCCGGCGACGGTTGGCCCGGCGGAACCGGCGGGCGACCAGCCGGGCGAGGTCCGCGGCGCCGACCATACCGGCTTCGGGGCCCAGCTGAGCCTTGGCGATCTTCGCCTCGGGGCGGTAGCCGCGGCCGGTGAGGTGGCGCTTGAAGGCGTCCCGGGCCGGGTTGATCAGGAGGTCGTCGGCGGCGCTGACCCCGCCTCCGATGACGAAGCAGGAGGGGTCGAGCGCGGCGGCCAGGTTGGCGATGCCGACGCCGAGCCACTGGCCGATGTCCTGGAGCAGCTCGATGCACATCGCGTCGCCCTCGCGGGCGAGTTCGGTGATGAGGGGGCCGGTGATGTCGGAGACGTTCCCCTTGACCCGGTCCAGCAGGTAGTGCGCGACCGGGGAGTCGGCGGCAGCCAGCTCCTTGGCCTCGCGGACCAGGGCGTTGCCGGAGCTGTACTGCTCCCAGCAGCCCCGGTTGCCGCAGGGGCAGCGGTGGCCCGAGGGCACGACCTGCATGTGGCCGAACTCACCGGCCACCCCGTACTTGCCGCGCTTGACCTGGCCGTCCTCCAGGATCGCGCCGCCGATCCCCGTACCGAGCGTGATCATGACGAGGTGGTCCTCGCCCCGGCCCGCGCCGAAGCGCCACTCCGCCCAGGCGGCCGTGTTGGCGTCGTTGTCGACCATGACGGGGACGACGAGGCGGGAGGCGATGGCGTCGCGCAGGGGTTCGTCGCGCCAGGCGAGGTGCGGGGCGAAGAGGACCTTGGAACGGTCGGCGTCCACCCAGCCCGCCGCGCCGATACCGACCGCGTGGACGTCGTGCCGGTCGGAGAGGTCCAGGACCAGTTCGACGATGGTGTCCTCGACCACCTTGGGGCTCTTGGACTTGTCGGGCGTCTCGGTGCGCAGCTGCTCGAGGATGTTGCCGTCGGCGTCGACGACGCCCGCCATCACCTTCGTACCGCCGATGTCGATCCCGACGGTGGGGACGCGGGGGGCGGTCAGGTGCGAGCGGCGCTCCTTGGTGCCGACGGTCTTGAGGACGGTGGCGCGGGCGGAGCCGCGGTCGGCGAAGTCGCGGTACGTGCTCATCGTCCCTGCGGGGTCTGGGGGGCCGGCCGGCTCTCGCGCCCGGCGGCGGACGGCGCCCGCCGGGCTCGATTCTGCCACTGCCGGACCCCGGGGACCGTCGCCCGGGGTCGGCCGCGCCGGGGCGGGTCGCCGGTCAGCGTCCTTCTTCGGTCGCCGCCGAAGTGCCCGGGAGAGTGGGGGCCGGGGTGCGCTCCAGCTCGTGGCTGAGCTCCTCCAGCTCGCTGCCGCCCGCCATCTGCCGGGTCAGCTCGTCGAGCGTGATGTCGTCCTTGGTGTGGCTGCCGGACATCGCGCCGCGCTTGAGGAGGACGAACCGGTCGCCGACGAGGTGGGCGTGGTGCGGGTTGTGGGTGATGAGGACGACACCGAGCCCGGCGTCGCGGGCGGCGGCCACGTACTTGAGGACGACGCCGGACTGCTTGACGCCGAGCGCGGCGGTCGGCTCGTCCAGCACGAGGACCTTGGCGCCGAAGTAGACGGCGCGGGCGATGGCCACGCACTGGCGCTCACCGCCGGAGAGCGTGCCGATGGGCTGGTCGACATCGCGCAGGTCGATACCCATGCGGAGCAGTTCCGTACGGGTCGTCTCGCGCATCTTGCGGACGTCGAGGCGCTTGAAGGGGCCGAAGCCGGTGGTGGGCTCGGAGCCGAGGAAGAAGT
Source organism: Kitasatospora albolonga (assembly GCA_002082585.1). Classification (NCBI taxonomy): domain Bacteria; kingdom Bacillati; phylum Actinomycetota; class Actinomycetes; order Kitasatosporales; family Streptomycetaceae; genus Kitasatospora; species Kitasatospora albolonga. The sequence continues at coordinate 6,986,133 of CP020563.1, read as the reverse complement.
TCCGCCAGACCGGCATGAGCGGGACAACGGCGAGGTCCTGGTAGACGGTGGCGATGCCCCGGTCCAGGGCGTCGCGCGGGTTGGCGAGGGTGGTCTCCTCGCCGTCGATCAGGAAGCGTCCGGCGTCGTGCCGGTGCAGCCCAGCGATGATCTTGATGAGGGTGGACTTGCCCGCGCCGTTGTCCCCGAGGACGCAGGTGATCCCGCCCGCGTGGACCTCCAGCGAGACGTGTTCCAGGGCCTTGATGTTGCCGTAGAACTTGGACACGTCGTCCAGCTCGACCAGGGGGCCCGCGGGCTTCTCGGACGTGGCCGTCATGTCGTCGCCTCCGCGCGCTTGCGCACCCATGCGTTGAGCAGGGTGGCCAGGAGCAGCATCGCTCCCAGGAAGAACTTGAACCAGTCCGGGTTCCACTCGGCGTACACGATGCCCTTGCTGGTCATGCCGAAGATGAAGGCACCGACCGCCGAGCCGATCGCGGAGCCGTAGCCGCCGGTGATCAGGCAGCCGCCGATGACGGCCGCGATGATGTACGTCAGCTCGTTGCCGACGCCCTCGCCGGACTGGACGACGTCGTAGCTGAAGAGCAGGTGCTGTCCGGAGATCCAGGCGGCGAAGGCGACGCCCAGGTAGAGCCCGATCTTGGTACGGACGACGGGGACGCCGACCGCGCGGGCGGCGTCGGCCTCGCCACCGACGGCGAAGATCCAGTTGCCGAAGCGGGTACGGAGCAGAATCCAGGTGGCGAGCGCGACGAGCGCGAGCCACCACAGGATCGTCACCTTGAACTCGACGCCGCCGAGGGTCAGCGTCGAGGCGAACAGGGCCCGGGCGGACTCGAAGCCCTCCATGTCTCCGATCGCCTTGGTGGAGACCGTGCCGCTGATCAGCTTGGTGAAGCCGAGGTTGAGGCCGGTCAGCATCAGGAACGTACCGAGCGTGATGATGAAGCTCGGCAGTTTGGTGCGGGTCAGCATGAACCCGTTGAATGCGCCGATGGCGAGCGTGACCAGCAGCGACACGAGGACGCCGACCCAGACGTTGGCCGTCATCTGGTAGCTAAACATGGACGAGATCAGCGCGGAGCTGGTCACCAGCACCCCGGCGGAGAGGTCGAACTCGCCGCCGATCATGAGGAGCGCGACCGGGGCGGCCATGATCCCGAGGACGGAGGCCGCGTACAGGACCGTTCCGAAGCTGGATGCCTGGAGGAAGCTGTCGGCGACGAACGCGAAGAAGAGGAAGACCGCCACCGCGCCGACGACCGAGCCCAGCTCGGGGCGGCCGAGCAGCTTCCGCAGCGGCGAGGTGGGGACGAGGCGCTCGTCGAGCCGGTCGGGTGCGGCGGTGGAGCCGCTCATCGGGTGCCCCGCTTGGTGTAGTCGGCCAGGGCGTCCGCGTCGTCGGCGGTGATGATCTGCGGGCCGGTCAGGACGGGCTGGCCGCCGCCGAGGACGTTGAGGTTGGAGCGGTAGAGCCAGAGCAGGTCGACGGCCTGGTACCCCTGGAGGTAGGGCTGCTGGTCGACGGCGAAGCCGAGCTTCTCGGTCTGGAGGCCGGTGGCGACCTTGGCGTTGAGGTCGAAGGTGTTGATCTCGGCCTTGCTGCCCGCCGTCTGCTTGGCCTGGACGGCGGCGTCGGCGAAGGGGGCGCCGAGGGTGACGACCGCGTCGATGCTCTTGTCGGACTGGAGCTTGGCCTCGATGGACGCGGTGACGTCGGGCATGTTGGTGCCGTCGACGTACAGGTTCTGCATCGTGCCGTCGAAGGTCTTCTTCGCTCCGGCGCAGCGCTGCTCGTGGCCCACGTTGCCCTGCTCGTGCAGGACGCAGAGCGCCTTCTTTCGGCCGCGTTCGTTCAGCTCGTCGCCGACGGCCTCACCGGCGATCGACTCGTCCTGGCCGATATGGGTCAGGGCGCCGAACTCCTTGGACTCGGCGGAGCCGGAGTTCACCGTGACGACCGGGATGCCCGCCTTGACGGCCTTGGCGACCACGGCCTTCATGGCGTCCGGCTTGGCCAGCGAGACGATCAGCCCGTCGACCTTCTTGTCGATCGCGGTCTGGACGAGCTGGGCCTGCTGGTTGCCCTCGTCGTTGTGCGAGTAGAGGAAGTTGATGTTGTCCTTGACGGCCGCCTGCTCGGCGCCCTTCTGGACGATGTCCCAGAAGGTGTCGCCGTCGCCCGAGTGGGTGACCATGGCGAAGGTCCAGCGGGGCGTGTTCACCGCGGCCCGCCCCTCGGCGGCCTCGGCCGCGCGCTCTTCCGCCCGCTTGCCGCCGGTGCTGCTGCATCCTGCGGCTGCCAGCACCACTGCCAGCACGGCACCCAGCGCGCGTACCCCTGTCCGAACCCTTGCCACGACCGCCGTGCCCTTCTGCTGCTGCTCGCTTGTCCGCTTGACCGGGCCGGGTGTGTACGGCCCCGGGCCGACTGCCCAGTATCCCCGAGCGGGGCGGACGGCCGCCCGGCAGGGGCTCGCCCGGGGAGCCCGGTGCCCAGGATCATCTGCCTGCGGGCCCACCGGCGCAAGGGTTCCGTCCTCGGACGCCGGACGGGCTGGATCAGCGGGACAGGAGCTGGAACTCGAACGCGTACCGCGAGGCGCGGTAGACGTGGGAGCCGAACTCCACCGCGCGCCCCGTGTCGTCGTACGTCGTGCGCTCCATCGTCAGCAGCGGCGCGCCCGGCTCCTCGTCCAGGGCCCGGGCCTCCCCCGCCGTGGCGGCCCGTGCGCCGACCGACTGGCGGGCGCTGTGCAGCGTGATGCCCGAGGCACGCATCGTCCGGTAGAGGCCGGTGGACTCCAGCTCCGCGGGCCGGAGGTCCAGCAGGTCCGGGGGGAGGTGGTTGCGCAGGAGGGCCATCGGCTCGTCGTGGGCGTAGCGCAGCCGCTCGACGAGGTGGACCTCGGTGCCCTCGGCGACACCGAGCGCGGCTGCGATCTCGGGGGTGGCCGGTTCCGTGGCGGTGCGCAGGACCCTGGTGGCGGGGCGCTGCCCGGCCGCCTCCAGGTCGTCGTAGAGCGAGCTGAGCTCCAGCGGGCGGCGGACCTTGCTGTGCACGACCTGGGTGCCGACGCCCCGGCGGCGGACCATCAGCCCCTTGTCGACGAGCGACTGGATGGCCTGGCGGACGGTGGGGCGGGAGAGGCCGAGGCGGTGGGCGAGCTCGATCTCGTTGCCGAGCAGGGTGCCGGGGGCCAGCCGGCCCTGTTCGACGGCGGCCTCCAGCTGCTGTGCCAGCTGGAAGTAGAGCGGCACCGGGCTGGTGCGGTCCACGCTCAGCGGCAGGGGCTGGTCGGCTCCTTGTGCGGTCACGGGACGAGCCTAGTTCGATTGTCCGGACAAAACCATGGTGAGCGGCGGGGCCGTGAGCACCGGCTGCACCGCCCTGCGCCCGGCCATCCCGGTCCGCCATTTGTCAGGACAAACGCTTGACATGATGACCGGGCGAACGCCACCTTGGGGCCATGCGCATCGGACTGATCGGGACGGGACGTATCGGTACTTTCCACGCGGAGGTGCTGAGCCGTCACCCCGCCGTGGACTCCCTGCTCGTCGCGGACGCCGATCCGGAGCGCGCCGCGGTGGCCGCCGCCCGGGCCGGGGCGACCGCCGTGACGGTGGACGCGATGTTCACGGAGCTCAAGGAGTTCAAGGAGTCCGCGGAGTTCACGGACGGGCGGGCGGGCGACGGCGGTGGTCCGCTCGACGCGCTGGTCATCTGTTCGGCGACCGCCTCCCACGCCCCGCTCATCGCGCGCGCCGCCCGGGCCGGGCTGCCCGCGTTCTGCGAGAAGCCGATCGCCCTGGATCTGCCCGGCACACTGGGCGCCCTCGCGGAGGTCGAGGCGGCGGGCAGCGTCCTCCAGCTGGGGTTCATGCGGCGCTTCGACGCCGGATACGCCGAGGCCAGGGCGGCGGTCCGGGAGGGCAGGCTCGGGCGGCTGCACACCGTACGGGCGGTCACCTCCGACCCCGCCCCGCCGCCCGCCGACTACCTCCCGCTCTCCGGCGGGCTCTACCGGGACTGCCTGGTCCACGACTTCGACATCCTGCGGTGGGTGACGGGCCACGAGGTGCGCGAGGTGTACGCCACCGGGTCGGACGCGGGGCCCCCGATGTTCCGGGAGGCGGGCGACGTGGACACCGCCGCCGCCCTGCTCACCCTGGACGACGGCACCCTCGCCACCGCCACGGCGACCCGCTGCAACGGCGCCGGGTACGACGTCCGCATGGAGCTGGCCGGAGAGCTGGACCAGCTCGCCGTCGGCCTCGACGACCGTACGCCGCTGACCTCGGCCGAACCGGAGGGCCCAGGCGCCCCGCCGAAGCCCTGGCCCGGGTTCTTGGAGCGGTTCGCCCCGGCGTACGAGGCGGAGCTGGACGCCTTCCTCCGGGTCGCCCGGGGCGAGCTGGCCAACCCGTGCGACGGGCGCGAGGCCCTCCAGGCGCTGCGGATCGCCGAGGCGTGCGAGATCTCCCGCCGCGAACGCCGCCCGGTGGCGATGGCGGAGATCCCGGGCGGGTGAGGCCGGGGCGGCGGGTGGCTGAGCCGGGGCCAGGCGGCTGAGCTGACCGAACCGCTGTGGGACCGGCCTTCGGTGCTTCCGAGACGGGTTCCGGGCGGCGCTTCCGGGCGGCGCGAACCGCCACGACTCCCCGCGGCCGGCGCCGCCCACGGCTTCGGCGACAATGACAGCCCCGGAAGGCAGGACAACCCATGCTGCGATTCGCACTGCCCTGGGGCGAACTCGAGGTGTTCGCCGCCGCTGAGCCCGTCCCCGCGGCCCTGCGGCCCACCACCGAGGCCCTCGCACATCTCGAGGACCGCTTCCGCCCGGCACTCCTCCGGTCGCATCTGCGACCGGAAGCTCCCTATGTGGCGGTCTGGCCCCCGAACCGGCCGGCACCCGACCTCACCGAGGACGCCGCACCGGACCCGCATGCCCTGGAAGAAGTCGTCCTCGCGGAAATCCACACCCTGACCTGTGACGCCTGCGCAGCACGCTTTCGAGCCGTCCGCCCCGACACCGGACTCCCGGTCTTCGGACGGCACATCGGAGCACACCGACTGATCAACGGCTGCCCCCGCTGCGGTAGCGATTTCGCGGCGTCGCGCATCCAGGCCCTCACCTTGCTGCCACTGGCCTGACCGGCCACCTCGGTACAGCCCGGCACAGCCCGTCGCAGCGGCCGTGATCCGTCAGCGCCTACCAGCCCACCGGCAGGCTCAGCGGCCCCCGCATCAGGATGCCGGTGCGCCAGGGCAGCGTGGCGGGGTCGGCGGTCAGCCGCAGTTCCGGGCAGCGCTCCAGCAGCGACCGGATGGCGATCCTCGCCTCGATGCGGGCCAGTGGGGCGCCCAGGCAGTAGTGGATGCCGTGGCCGAAGGCGATATGGCCCCGGGCGTCCCGGGTGATGTCGAAGCGGGACGCTTCGGGGTAGCGGGCGGGGTCCCGGTTGGCGTCCGACATCGCGACGAGGACCAGTTCGCCGCCGCCGGGGATCACCGTGCCGCCGATGTCGACCGGTTCGGTCGTGAAGCGGTACGTGGGTGTCTCGACGGGCCCCTCGAAGCGGAGGATCTCCTCCACCGCGCTGTCGATGAGACTGAAGTCCGCGCGGAGCAGGGCCAGTTGCTCGGGGTGCGCGAGCAGGTTGTGCACGCCGTTGGTGATGAGGTTGACGGTGGTCTCATGACCGGCGACGAGCAGCAGCCAGGCCATGCCCATGAGTTCGTCGGCGGAGAGCTGGTCGCCGTCCTCGTCGGCGGTGTGGATGAGCGCGCTCATCAGGTCGTCGCCCGGCCGCGCCCGCTTGTCCTGGAGCAGCCCGGTCAGATAGGCGGCCATCGCCTCGGTGGAGGAGGCCCGCTTCGAGACGTCCACGGCGGAGACCGCGTGGTCCGACCACTCGCGGAAAGCCGTGCGGTCCAGGAACGGCACGCCGAGCAGCTCGCAGATGACGTTCATGGGAAGCGGGTAGGAGAGCGCCTCGACGAGGTCGGCCCGCCGGTCCGGCGCGGCGAGCATCCGGTCGAGCAGCTCGTCGGTCATCTCCTGGATGCGCGGGGCGAGTTGCTCCATCCGGCGCGGGGTGAACTCCCGGGCGACGAGTTTGCGCAGCCGGGTGTGGTCGGGGGTGTCGCTGGTGAGCATCGAGGTGCCCGCGGAGACCTTGGTGACGCCGAGCGCCGGTGAGGCGTTGGCCCACTGTTTGGAGAGCCGCCGGTCGGCGAGGAGCGCCCGCCCGGCCTCGTACCCGACGACGAGCCAGGCGTGGGAGCCCTCGGGGATACGGACCCGGTGGACCGGGCCCCGGGCCCGTAACGCGGCGTAGACCGGATACGGGTCGCGGATGAACTCCTCGCCGAGCGCGGCGAGATCGACCGTGCCGTCGGTCGCTGAGATCGCTTCGGTGGTCAACGCGGATTCCTTCCGGGAGAGTTGTCGAGCCAGGGGAGGTGTCGAGGCGGACCCCGGGCTCACCAGCGCACCGGCAGTCGCCGCACCCCGCGCATCAGCAGGCCGGGCAGCCAGTCCGGGTCACCGCCCGCCGGGTCGCGGGCGAGCTCCGGGCAGCGCTCCAGCAGGGCCCCGATCGCGATCCGGGCCTCCATGCGGGCGAGCGGGGCGCCCAGGCAGTAGTGCGCCCCGTGACCGAAGGCCAGATGGCCCTGGGGGCCACGGCGGATGTCGAAGGTGTCCGGGTCCTCGAACCGCTCCGGGTCCCGGTCGCCCGAGGCGAGGGCGACGAGCACCGGCTCGTCGTACGGGATCACGGTGGGGCCGATGGTGACCTCCTCCCGGGTGAAGCGGAAGGTGGCGGTCTCCACCGGTCCGTCGTACCGCAGCATCTCCTCCACGGCACCGTCCAGCAGCCCGGGGTCGGCGCGCAGCAGGGCGAGTTGGTCCGGGTGGTCGAGGAGGGCCCGGACCCCGTTGGAGATCAGGTTGACGGTGGTCTCGTGTCCGGCGACGAGCAACACGAAGGCCATGCCCACCAGTTCGTCACCGGAGAGCCCGTCGCCGCCCTCGTCGCGGCTCCTGATCAGGGCGCTCATCAGGTCGTCGCCGGGCGAACTCCGTTTTTTCTCGATGAGTTGGACGAGGTAGCTGCTCATCGCGCCCACCGGGTCGGCCTCGCGCTGGGCCCGGGTGGGGGTGACGATGCCGTTCGACAGCGTACGGAAGGTGTCCCGGTCGATGTCGGGGACGCCGAGCAGCTCGCAGATGACGGTCATCGGCAGCGGGAAGGCGAGGGCGTCCACCAGATCGGCGGAGCCGGCCGGGACCATCGCGTCGAGGAGCTCCGCGGTGATCTCGGCGACCCGGGGGCGCAGCGCCTCGATGCGGCGGGGCGTGAACTCCCGGGCGACGAGCCTGCGCAGCCTGGTGTGGTGCGGGGCGTCCAGCTCCAGCATGTTGGAGCTGATCGGGTTGACCTCGTCGGCCCAGCGCCCGGTGGTCCGCCAGTCCTTGCCGAACCGCTGGTCGGCGAGGACCGAGCGGGCCTCCTCGTATCCGACGATCAGCCAGATGCGCTCGATCTCCTCGGTGCGCACGATGTGCACCGGCCCCTCGGCGCGCAGCTTCGCGTAGTACGGGTAGGGGTTCGCCGTGAAATCCGGCAGATCCCGCAGATCGAGCACAGCCATCGTGGTCAGCCCCCTCTTCCGGTCCGGACCACTCAGCGTAGGCCGGACGGCTCCCTCAGCGTAGGCCGCCGTTCTCGTCCCCTTCCGGTCCTTCCGGGTCGAGCAGTCCGGCGTCATGGACCAACAGGGCGATCTGGACCCGGTTGTTGAGGCCGAGCCGGGCGAGAATCCGTGAGACCTGGGTCTTGACGGTGGCGACGCTGAGGTAGAGCGAGCCCGCGATCTCCGCGTTGGAGTGTCCGCGCCCGACGGCCACGGCCACCTCCTTCTCCCGCTCCGCCAGTTCCGCGAACCGGCTGCGGGCCCGGGCGGTCCGGCTCGTGCGCTCGTCCTGCGCCCCGCCCGCCGCACGGGCCATGAGCTGCCGGGTGACGGCGGGCGAGAGCACCGGGTCCCCGGCGGCGACCCGGCGGACGGCGTCCACGATCAGGGCGGGCGGGGTGTCCTTCAGGACGAACCCGGCCGCCCCGGCGCGGATGGCCCGCAGGACCTGTTCGTCGGCGTGGAAGGTGGTGAGGACGACGACTTCGGGCGCGCCGGGGCGGCGGCGCAGCTCCTCGGTCGCGGTGAGCCCGTCCATGCCGGGCATCCGGATGTCCATCAGGACGACGTCGGGGCGCAGCCGTTCGACCAGGGCGGCGACCTCACCGCCGTCCGCGCCCTCCCCCACGATGTCGATGCCCGCGGCTCCGCCGAGCATCAGGGTGAGCCCGGCCCGCACGAGCGGGTCGTCGTCGACGACGAGCAGCCGGACGGGCGGGTCCGCCGGGGGCGGGGAGGCGGAGGGCTCCGGAGGGGGCGGGGGCGCCGGGGTGTTCATGACGGCCACCGTAACGAGCGGGCCCGGGGTGCCCGTGGGGCGGGCGCCGTACGACACCACCCCGCGTCGGCCCCGCCGGGCTGCCGCCCCTGCCTCACGCCGGGGGCGACGGCAACCGGAACGCACCGCCCTGTAGCGCGCCGCCTCGTACGGCGGATCACGGCCACGGCAACCGGAACGCACCGCCGCATAGCGCACCGCCTCACACCGCGCCGCCCCGTACGGCGGATCACAGCCACGACAACCGGAACGCGCCCAACTCCACCGGCACCGGCACCGGCACCGGCACCCGGAGCGCGCCCCACTCCACCGACCACAACAACCGGAACGCGCCCCACCCCACGACCCCCAACAACCGGGGCGGACCCCATCACGAGGCCCACGGCAGCCGGGCGCGGACCACGAAGCCGCCGTCCGGTGTGGGGCCGTGCTCCAGGCTGCCCCCGGCGAGCGTGGCGCGTTCGGTGAGGCCGATGAGGCCCTGGCCGGAACCGGGTACCCGTTCGAAGGGTTCGGTGGGGGCCGGGTTGGCCACCTCGACGGTGAGCCCGTCCCCGGGGCCGCCGGTGACGGTGACGGTGACCTCGGTGCCGGGTGCGTGTTTACGGGCGTTGGTCAGGCCCTCCTGCGCGATGCGGTAGAGCGTGCGGCCGGTCGCGGCGGGGGCGTCGGCCGGGGCGGCGACGCGCTGGTCGAGGGTGACCTTCATGCCCGCCTGCCGGGACTCCTCGATCAGCGCGTCCAGGGTGGTGAGGGTGGGCTGGGGCCGCTCGCCCTCGCCGGTCTCGCCCGGGCCGCGCAGCACGCCGATGATCTCCCGCAGGTCCTGGAGCGCCTCGTGGGCGCTGTCCCGGATGACCCCGGCGGCCCGGGCGATCTCGGCCGTGGGGGCGTCGGGCCGGAATTCGAGGGCGCCCGCGTGGACGCTGAGCAGGGTGAGCCGGTGGGCGAGGACGTCGTGCATCTCGCGGGCGATGGCTTCGCGGGCCAGCCGCTGGGCCTGTTCGGCGCGGAGTCCGGCCTCGGTCTCGGCACGGCGGGCCCGTTCGCGGAGCGAGAGGACGAGCTGGCGCCGAGACCGTACGCCCAGGCCCCAGCTCAGCACCAGCAGCACCAGCAGCACCCCGAAGAGGACGGAGGCCACGTAACCGGTCTGCGGGTCGGGGCGCACGAGCGGCTGGATGGGCACCGTGACCAGCGCGGCCGCGCCGACGATCAGCGTCGGCTTGAGCGGGCGGTGGACGGCCAGGCTGAACAGGGCGACCAGCAGGGCGCCGACGGCGACGGGCTCCACGACGGCGACGGCGGTCAGGGCCACGGCCAGCCCGACGGGCCAGCGCCGCCGGAACCAGAGCGCGCAGCAGGCCACCGCACCCGCCACGGAGTCCACGAACACCACCACGTCGGCCGTGGACTCGTCGGCGTCGATCACGGAGACGGCGATCATGCCGATGAAGGCCGCGCAGAGGAAGGCCGTGATGTCGACGACCCAGTCGCGTACGGTCCGCCGTCTGCGGGCCCGGTCGCCGGGCAGCTCGGGATCGGCCATCGCCGAGGGGAGCAGCCAGCGGTACTCGGTACGCGTCATATCGACAAAGTTACGCAGCCGGGCGGCCGGGGCGGGTGCCACGCGGCGAGGGAGCGACCAAAGTCGCCCGGCCCGCTACTTTGGTCGCGGCGAACGGACCGGGCGACCGACGCGGCGGGCGCGGGCCCGCCGTCAGGCTCGGCACATGAAGAAATTCATCGAGGCGGCCGGGCTCATCATCATGCTCCAGGGCATCGGAGGGCTGGTCCACGAGTGGACGGGATGGCTGCGGCTGTGGACGCTGGCCCGGCACATCGACTTCTTCGGTGACCGCGCGCTGTTCGTCAGCATCGTGCTGATCGTGACGGGGTTCGCGATCATGGTCGCGCCGGACGCGGTCCGGAAGAGGTCCTGACCGCACCGGACCGGGCGCCCCGGTCCGCGCTGCGCCGCCCCCACGCGGTGCCCGCCAGGACGAGGACGGCACCGGCCACCCCGAGGACGCCGAGCCGTTCGCCGCCCAGGCTGATGCCGACGGCGGCGGCCCACAGCGGTTCCGTACCGAGCAGCAGGCTGACCCGGGACGGCGAGGTACGGCGTACGGCCCACATCTGCACGAAGAACGCGAACAGCGTGCAGAACACGGAGAGGAAGACCAGCCCCGCCCACCCCCGGGGCCCGAAGTCCGCCGCCGCGCTCCAGGGTGAGGCGCCGGTGCCCGGGAGCGCGGCGAGGACCACGAAGACGGCGACCGCGCTGCCGAGCTGGACGGTGGTCAGGGAGAGCGGGTCGGCCGACCGCACCGCCCTGATCCGGGCCATGGCCAGGACGTGGACCGTACGGGCGAGGGCGGCGAGCAGCATCAGCAGGTCACCGGTCGAGGGGGTGGTGAACCCGCCGCCCTGGGTCAGGAGGACCACCCCGGTGACGGAGAGCCCGGCCGCGGCGACGAAGGAGGCCGGGGGCCGGACACGGGTCACGGCGGCTTCGGCGAGCGGCGTGAAGATCATGGTCAGGCTGATGATCAGACCGGCGTTGGTGGCCGAGGTGTGGACGACCCCGTACGTCTCCAGCAGGAAGATCCCGCTCAGCATCAGGCCCAGCAGCCCGGCGCCCCGCCACTGCGCACGGTTGAGCGCCCGCAGCCTGCGCCATCCGGCGACCACCAGGACGGGCAGCACGACCGCGAAGCGCAGGACGAGGACGGCGATGACCGTGTGGGTGGTGGTGATGCCCTTGGCGGCGAGATAGCTGGCGCCCCAGACGAGGGCGACCGCCAGTACGGGCAGATCGGTCGGCCAGGTCCTGCGGGACTGCGGTACGAGGGCGGGCGCGGGCGCGACGGCGGCGGTCACCTGTTGGCTGCTCCTGGTTCTCCACGACGGGACAAGAGGGGTGGAGACCTCACCGGCTCACACGCGGAACGATCACGCTACTGGCCGGGCGCGGCGGAAAGGAACACCTGTCTCACGGGCCGGATCGCGCCCCGCCCGTGAGCCGGTATCGCCCGTGGTCAGGGGCGGGGCGCACCCGGGCACGGCCCGGTGCGCCGGGTGACGGGTGGTCGGGCGGCGCCTTCGGCCCTCCCTAGAATGACGCCTCGATAACTCTGAGGTACGGAGTGGTCACATGGCGGCAGTACGCCTGGACGGGCGGGTCGAGCGGGGCAACCAGACGCGGCAGCTGATCCTGGGGCGCGCGGTGCAGATCGCCTCGGTGGAGGGGCTGGAAGGGCTCTCCCTGGGGCGGCTGGCGGCCGAGCTGAAGCTCAGCAAGAGCGGGGTGTTCGCCCTCTTCGGATCGAAGGAGGAGCTCCAGCTCGCCACGGTGCGCGCGGCGGTCGCGGTCTACGTCGACCATGTGCTGCGCCCGGCCCGCGCGGTCCCGCCCGGGCTCGGCCGGGTCTGGCGGATGTGCGAGGCGTGGATCGCGTACTCCCGGGACCGGGTCTTCCGGGGCGGCTGCTTCTTCTACGCCGCCACCGCCGAGTTCGACGCCCGGGGCGGCAAGGTGCACGACGCCCTGGCCTCCGCGCAGACCGGCTGGGTCACCTTCGTGGAGGAGACGATCGAGGAGGCGCGGGCGGCGGGCGAACTGGCCGGGGACACCGACGTACGGCAGCTGGCCTTCGAGGTGATCGCCTTCCTGGAGCTGGCCAACGCGGAGTCGGTACTCCAGAACAACAGCCTCGGGTACGGCAAGGCGGCACGGGCGATCCTGGCCAGGCTGCGGGCGGCGGCGACGGAGAGCGCACGGCTGCCGGTGCTGTAGCGGCTCCGGTCTGCGCCGTAGCAGATTCGGTCAGTGCTGTAGCGGCTTCGGTCAGCAATGCCCTCTCCCCTCGAGGGGACGGTCGCCTACGTGTCCGATTGCCGCCGGTCCCCGGGCCCCCGGCCGACTTTGCTGGTTCCTGTCGCCGGATCGGCGGCGCTCCCCCGAAGGCAAGGAACCGAACCATGTCCAGCACCACCACCATCACCACCCCCGCGCCCCGGGCCGCCCTGGTCACCGGAGGCAGCCGTGGCATCGGCGCGGCCGTCGCCCTGCGGCTCGCCGAGGCCGGGGCGGACGTCGCCATCACCTACGTACGGGACGAGGAGGCGGCCCGCGCGGTCGTGGCGAAGATCGAGGGGACGGGCCGGCGCGGGGTCGCCCTGCGCGGCGACGCGGCGGACGCCGGGGCGGCGGGGCGGGCAGTGCACGAGGCGGCGGACGCGTTCGGCCGGCTCGACATCCTGGTCAACAACGCGGGCATCGGCGTCCTCGGCCCGATCGCGGAGCTGCCGGACTCCGAGGTCGAGCGGACCCTCGCGGTGAACGTGCGGGCGGTCTTCCTCGCCTGCCGGGCGGCGGCGGACCGGCTGGCCGACGGTGGCCGTGTCATCTCGGTCGGCAGCGCCCTGAGCCGGTACGTGGGCGGGCCGGGCTCGACGCTCTACGGCATGAGCAAGTCCGCCCTCGTCGGCCTGACCAAGCCCCTCGCCCGGGAGCTGGGGCCGCGCGGCATCACGGTCAACCTGGTCCAGCCCGGCCCGGTGGACACCGACCTCAACCCGGCGGGCGGCCCGCTCGCGGAGGGGCAGCGGGCGGCCACCGCGCTGGGCCGCTTCGGTACGGCTGACGAGGTGGCCTCCCTGGTGGCGTACCTGGCGAGCGCGGACGCGGGCTTCATCACCGGTACGGAGATCGTGATGGACGGCGGCCACGCGGCCTGAGCCGCCCTCCGGCACCCGGAGCCCCGGCCCCGCCCGAACTGCCCCGTCCCGGCCGCGCGCCTACGCTGGCCGGGGCGGGGCAGACGTGCCCGGGGGAAGACGTGACCGACCCGGGGGAAGGCATGCCCCGGGGAAAAACGTGACCGAGGCAGGCCCGACCGGAAGGACAGCACGGACCATGGGCGACACACCGGTTCATACGCTCAACGACTCCACCACACTCCCTGCGGTGGGCCTCGGCACCTACCCGCTGGACGACACGGAGGCGGAGGAGGCCGTCGCGGACGCCCTGGACCTCGGCTACCGGCTCATCGACACGGCCCTCAACTACGGCAACGAGACCGGCACCGGCCGGGCCATCGCCCGCAGCGGCATCCCGCGCGAGGAGATCCGGCTGACCACGAAGGTGCCGGGCAGGCATCAGGGGTACGAGCAGACGCTCGCCTCGTTCGAGGAGTCACGGGCCCGCCTGGGCGTCGAGTACGTCGATCTGTATCTGATCCACTGGCCGCTCCCCCACGTCGACAAGTACGTCGACACCTGGAAGGCGATGATCCGGCTCCGCGAGGACGGGCTCGTCCGCTCCATCGGCGTCTCCAACTTCACCGCCGCCCATCTGGAGCGGCTGGAGCGGGAGACGGGTGTGCTGCCGTCGGTGAACCAGATCGAGATGCATCCGCTGCTCCCCCAGGAGGAACTGCGGGCGGTGCACGCGACGAAGGGCGTCCTCACTGAGTCCTGGAGCCCGCTGGCCCGGGGCCGTGAGGTGCTGGAGGACCCCTCCACGGTGGCCATCGCCGAGGACCACGGGGTGACGCCGGGGCAGGTGGTGCTGCGGTGGCACACGCAGGTCGGTGCGGTGCCGATCCCGAAGTCGGCGGACCCGGGGCGGCAGCGGGAGAACCTGGACCTGTTCGGGTTCGAGCTGACGGCCCAGGAGCTGACCACGATCGCGTCGGGGCGGCAGCGGCGGTTCGGCGGGGACCCGGACACGCACGAGGAGTTCTGAGCGGCGTACGGACCGGTCGTGTACCTGGGCGACGGCCGTACGGGCCGGTCGTGTTGTGATCGGCAGCGGTACGGACCGGTCGTGTTCTGAGCGGCAGCCGTACGGCCGGTGGGCCCGCCGCGATCCCCCAGCGATCGCGGCGGGCCCACCGGTGACCGTCCCCCGTCAGCCGCCCAGCTCCCGGTGGCGGGCCGCCAGGGCGTCCGCGCCGTCCTCGGTGAGGGACCCGTACAGCCTCAGCCGTGAGATCCCGCCGTCCGGGAAGATGTCGATCCGTACGTGGGTGGCGCGCACCGGTCCGGCCAGGACGAAGCGGTGGTCGGTGTCGGGCTGGAGCCGGGTCCGGGGCAGGATCTCCGACCAGTCGCCGTCCTCCCCGTCCCGTACCGAGAGGCTTGCCCAGCCCGCCGAGTTGCCCTTGAGGTAGGCGGTGTCGATCTCGACGGCCCGGATCTCGGACCGGGCGGCGAGGCGGTAGCGAATCCAGTCGTTGCCCCGGTCACGTCGGCGGCGGGTCTCCCAGCCGTCGTCCATCTTGCGCGAGCGACCGGGCTGGATCGTGTTGGTGGCCGGGGAGTAGAAGCGGTCGGACGCGTCCTCGACCTGGCCGCCGTTCTCCAGGGCGGCGAGGTCGAACGTACCGAGCGCGGTGAGCCACGCGGGGTCCGGGGCGACCTCTCCGTACACGCGCAGCCGGGCGATCCCGCCGTCCGGGTGCTGGTTGATCCGCAGGTGGGTGAAGCGCTGCTCGGCGTCGACGGCGAAGCCGTTGGCCGCGTGGCCGCCGACCGCCGTACGCGGGACGAGGACCGTCCACTTCACGTCGGGGGCGAGCAGCTCCTCGGGGGACGGGGAGCCGGGCAGGGAGACCGCCTCGACGGAGACGGCCTGCGGGTAGTTGCCCCGGAAGTGGGCGGTGTCCAGGACGATGCCCCGGATGACGCCGGGGGCGCCGAGGCGGACGAGGGCCCAGTCGTGGTCGTCGGCCGTGGGGTGCGGTTCGGCGGCGCTGACCCCGCGTCGGCGGCGGGTCTCCCAGCCGTCCATGATCTTGCCTTTGTGGCCGAAGTGCTCCGGGTCGAAGACGGCGGGCCCGGGCTTGAGCAGGTTCTCGCGCTCGGCGAAGAACTCGTCGTTGGCGGCGATGACCCCGGCGCCGAGGCGGCGGTCGGCCAGGTCGACGAGGTGGGTGAAGGGGAAGTCGGCGGTGCGGTGGTCGGCGTACGGGTCGCCGCCCGCGTACGGGAGGGCGTCACCGGTGAAGCGGGGTATCGCGGCGTCCGTCATGGTCAGGGGTTCCTTTCGGGCACGGTCGGTGGTCTCGTACGGGGGCGGTCAGCGGTCTCGTACGGGCACGGGCGGTGGTCCCGTACGGGCCGGTGGCCGATCAGCGTGGGCGGTGGTGGCCGATCGGCGCGGCCAGCGGTCCCGTACGAAAACGGGGCCCGCGGACACGGTCAGTGGTCGCGTTCCAGGAGGCGGCCGGCGGGCTCGGCGAGGACGCCGTCTGCGGCGATGCGGACCCCGCGCAGCCAGCTGGAGCGGACCACGCCGTGCAGGGTCTTCCCGGCGTAGGCGGTGACCTGGTTGCGGTGGAACAGCTCGGCGGGGTCGACGGTGAAGGTGGCCTCGGGGGCGAGGACGGCGAAGTCGGCGTCGCGTCCGGCCTCGATGGCGCCCTTGCGGTTCAGCCCGGCCAGCTCGGCGGGGGCGGCGGACATCCAGCGGGCCACGTCGTCCAGCGAGTGGCCGCGCCTGCGGGCCTCGGTCCAGATGGCGGGCAGGCCGAGCTGGAGGGAGGAGATCCCGCCCCAGGCCGAGGCGAAGTCCGGGGTCTTGAGGTCCGTGGTGCACGGGGAGTGGTCGGAGACGATGCAGTCGATCGTGCCGTCGGCGAGCCCGGCCCACAGGGCGTCCTGGTTGGCGGCCTCGCGGATCGGCGGGCAGCACTTGAACTCGGTTGCCCCGTCCGGGACCTCCTCGGCGGTGAGGGTGAGGAAGTGCGGGCAGGACTCGACGGTGACGCGGACGCCCTCGCGCTTGGCGGCGGCGATCAGCGGCAGGGCGTCGCTGGAGGAAAGGTGCAGCACGTGGACGCGGGAGTTCAGCCGCTTGGCGTGGGCGATGAGCCCCTCGATCGCGGTGTTCTCGGCGTCGCGCGGGCGGGAGGCGAGGAAGTCGGCGTAGGCGGGGCCGGAGCGCTGGGGGGCCTCGGCGAGGTGGTGCGGGTCCTCGGCGTGGACGATGAGCAGCCCGCCGAACCCGGCGATCTCCGCCATGGACCGGGCCAGCTGCTCCTGGTCCAGCTCGGGGAACTCCTCCACCCCGGAGGGCGAGAGGAAGCACTTGAAGCCGAAGACCCCGGCCTCGTACAGCGGGCGCAGATCCTTGACGTTGGAGGGGATCGCACCGCCCCAGAAGCCCGTGTCGACGTGCGCCTTGGGGGCGGCGACCTGCTGCTTGATCCGCAGGTGCTCGACGGTGGTGGTCGGCGGGAGGGAGTTGAGCGGCATGTCCAGGAGCGTGGTGATCCCGCCGGCCGCCGCCGCGCGGGTGGCGGTCCAGAAGCCCTCCCACTCGGTGCGGCCGGGGTCGTTCACATGGACGTGGGTGTCGACGAGGCCGGGGAGGAGGACGTCGTCGCCGAAGTCCTCCAGGCGGGCGCCCGCGGGCACCTCGGCGTCGTACGGCAGGACCGCGTCGATGGTGCCGCCCGCGACGGCGACCGTCGCGGGGCGGGTGCCCTCGGGGGTGACGACGCGCGTCGAGCGCAGTACCAGGTTCACGTCCGGACCGGACACCCGTGCTCCTTCACTCCAAGAATGATCACAACAGCCGTGACAGCGATGATCACGACCATGACCACGACAGGAATTCAACGAACTGTTGAAGCTTTCGTTGGAGTCTTCACTCGGGAATCACCCTCGTCAAGACCCCACTTTGCTCCGAGGGGGTCCGGCGGGCCACCCCGGAGGACCCGACTGGACGTTTCCACAAAGTAGAAGACCTATTTCGGAGTGCGGAACGTAGCATGGGCCAGGAGAGGCGGCACCGAGCCGCCGCACCGACCGCCGCCACACCGTCGGCACCCGGACAAAACAGCCCCTGACCGGCACGGACGCCGTCCGGTCGGCTGTGGGCCGATCGGGAAGCGCCCGGTAGGCTGCTGCCTTGCCTTCCGCTTCGAAAGGACCGTTGACGTGCCGCCGTCCCACGCCAGCACAGCCGACTCCAAGCCCACCGGTTCCAGCGGTGGGGTGCAGTCCCTCGAGCGCGCCTTCGACCTGCTGGAGCGGATGGCCGACGCCGGGGGCGAGGTCGGGCTGAGCGAGCTCTCCGCGAGCAGCGGTCTGCCCCTGCCGACCATCCACCGGCTGATGCGCACGCTCGTCGTCTGCGGTTACGTACGCCAGCAGCCCAACCGCCGCTACGCACTGGGCCCCCGCCTGATCCGCCTCGGCGAGTCCGCCTCCCGGCTGCTCGGCACCTGGGCCCGCCCCTACCTCCAGCGGCTGGTGGAGGAGACCGGCGAGACGGCGAACATGGCGCTGCTGGACGGCGACGAGATCGTGTACGTGGCCCAGGTGCCGTCCAAGCACTCGATGCGGATGTTCACCGAGGTGGGCCGCCGGGTCCTCCCGCACTCGACCGGCGTGGGCAAGGCGCTCCTCGCCGACACCCCGGCCGACGAGGTCCGCGCACTGCTCGCCCGGACCGGCATGCCTGCCGCGACCGAGAAGACGATCACCACGCCGGAAGGGTTCCTGGACGCCCTGGAGCAGGTGCGCCGGGCGGGGTACGCGGTGGACGACAACGAGCAGGAGATCGGGGTCCGCTGCCTGGCGGTCTCCGTGCCCAACTCCCCCACCTCGGCCGCGCTCTCCATCTCGGGCCCGGCGGGCCGGGTGACGGAGAGCGCGACGGAGCGGATCGTGCCGATCCTCCAGCAGGTGGCCAAGGAGCTGTCGGACGCGCTGGCGAGCAACGGGACGGCGAGCTGACCGCCGTTCCCACACGGCCGACGGGCGGCTGACGGCTCAGATCCGAGCGAGTCTGGCGGCTCAGATCCAGGCGGGCCCGACGGCTCAGATCCGGGCGGGTACGGTCAGCCGCCCGTCGTCCATCGTCACCGTGCGGTCCATCCGGTCCAGGTGCGCCAGGTCGTGTGTGACCAGCACCGTGGCGGTGGCGCGCTCCCGGGTCAGGGTGACCAGCAGGTCCAGGACGGCCGCGCCGCGCTCGTGGTCGAGCGCGCTGGTCGGCTCGTCGACGAGCAGGACCTCGGGCTCGTTCATCAGGGCCCGGGCTATGTTGATCCGCTGGCGCTGACCGCCCGACAGCTGGTGCGGCCGCCGGTCCGCCTTCTCCGCGAGCCCCACCGCGTCCAGCAGCTCCAGGGCCCGACGACGCGCCTCCCGGCTCCGCCCGCCCGCGAGGTGGGCCATCACCTGAAGCTGCTCGGCGGCGGTGAGCGAGGGCAGCAGGTTCGGCTGCTGGAACACGATCCCGATGTGCTCCCGGCGCAGGGCCGCCCGCGCCGCCGGAGTGAGCGGGCCCGTCCGCGTACCGGCCACGACGACCTCGCCGGAGTCCGGGGTGACCAGGGTCGCGGCGGCGGCGAGCAGGCTGGACTTGCCCGACCCCGACGGCCCGACGACGGCGGTGAGCGTGCCCGCCGGGACCTCCAGCGAGACCCGGTCCAGGGCGGTGAGCCGCCCGTCGCCGTCCGGGTAGGTGAGGGTCACATCGGTGAGGGTGAGCGTCATCGGGCACTCCCGAGTGCGGTGAGCGGGTCGACGGCGGTGATCCGCCGGATGGACAGGGCAGCCCCGAGGGCGCCGAGGGCGATCATGATCAGCGCGGGCACCAGGACGGTCGCCGCGTCCAGCACGAACGGCACCGGCCCCCCGCCGATCAGCATCCCGGCCCCGGCGGCGAGCGCGGTGCCGAGCCCCGTACCGATGACGAGCATCACCACAGCCTGTCCGAGGGCGTCGCGCAGGAGGTACGGGGTCGAGGCGCCGAGCGCCTTCAGTACGGCGATGTCACCGCTGCGCTGGATGGTCCAGACGGTGAAGAAGGCGCCGATGACCAGGGCGGAGATGGCGAAGAGAAAGCCGCGCATCAGTTGGAGGGAGCCGTTCTCGGCCTGGTAGGAGCCGATCGCGGTGAGGGAGTCGTCGAGGGAGAGCGTGCGGGTCCCGGCCGCCTCGTCCCCGGCCGCCAGATCGGCGCCGGGCCCGGTGGTCAGGGCGATCACGGTGGCCTGTTCGGCGGGTCCGGCGCCGTCGTGGCCGATCTGCTGCCAGTCGTCGAGCGTGGTCCAGACGACGGGCGTGTGGCTGTACGAGGCGTCTCCGGCGACAGCCGCGACCTCGCGCTCCGCCCGGCCGAGCGCGATCTTGTCCCCGGGGGCGGCACCGAGCTCCTCGGCCGCCTTCTCGGAGAGCACGACGCGCCCCGGACCGATGCCTTCCGGTACCGCCGGTGCGAGGGTGCCGTCCGGCTCGACGCCGAAGGCCGAGACGGGGGCCGTACGGTCGCCGGGGGCGGTGGCGTTCAGGGTCCGGATGCCGAGCGGCTGCGCGGCCTCGACCCCGGGGCGCTCGGCCCAGGCCCGCCAGTCGTCCTCGCGGACGGTCGAGTTGGTGAAGGACACCTCTTGGTCCCCGCGCGGGGCGGCGAACGCGAGGTGGTCGGCGTCGAGCCCGGTGACGGCCGAGATGTTCTCCCGGGCCAGCCCGGCGGTCAGGCCGGACAGCAGGCCCACGAGCAGCGTGATCAGGACCACGACCGACCCCATGAGCGCGAACCGGCCCTTGGCGAACCGAAGGTCTCTCCATGCGACGAACATGGGTCCATCGTCGGTGGTCCGGGGAGGGGAAACATCGCGCGGGGGGCGGTTGGCAGATCAACCTTTCGATTGACCGGCTCGGCGGGGACCGCCGCTAGGCTGGCGGCACCATGGATTCGCGTTCGCACACCCACGTCACCGCTGCCCTGCGGCTCTGCCTGCACGCGCTGCTGACGGGCCTGCTGGCCCTGGTGGCGGCCCGCGCGCTGAGCGAGGACGCGCCGCACGCGGGGGCGGTGGTGGCGCTCGTGGTGGTGACGGCGGGGGTGTACGCGGCGGGGGCGGTGGCGGGGACTCGCGCCCCCTCCGTACGGCCGGGGGCACGGGTGCGGGCCGGGACGCGCTCGGAGCCCGTACGGCGGGAAGGCGGGACGGGGCCTCGCGCCACCCCCGTACAGCCGGACCCCGGGACCGAGACGCACACCACCCCCGCGCAGCCCGGAAGCCGGGTGCGGGCGCTTGGCGGCTCCGTGCGGCCCGGGACCAGGGCCGCGGCGATCTGGCTGGCCGGGCTCTGCGCCCTCTGGCTCGGGCTGCTCGTCCTCTCCCCCGACGCCCTGTGGGTGGCCTTCCCGCTCTACTTCCTCCAGCTGCACCTGCTGCCCGCCCGCTGGGGCATCCCGGCCGTCGTCGTCACCGCGGCGGCCGCGATCACCGGCTTCGTCGTACACCGGCAGGAGATCGCCCCGGGCGCGTTCATCGGCCCGCTGCTCGGCGCGGCCGTCGCCATCGCCACGGTTCTCGGGTACGACGCGCTGTTCCGGGAGAGCGAGCGGCGCCGGGAGCTGATCGAGGAGCTGGTGGCCACCCGGGCGGAGCTGGCCGAGGCGGAACGTACGGCGGGCACCCTCGCCGAGCGCGAGCGCCTCGCCCGGGAGATCCACGACACGCTCGCCCAGGGCCTGTCCAGCATCCAGCTCCTGCTGCGCGCCGCCGAGCGCACGCTGCCCGGGGACGCCCCGGCCGCCGCGCACGTCCGCGCCGCCCGGGAGGCCGCCCAGACCAATCTGGCCGAGGCCCGTTCCTTCGTACGCGCCCTGACCCCGCCGGACCTGGAGCACGGTTCGCTGGCGGCGGCGCTGGAGCGGCTCTGCGCCCGGACGACCGGGCCGGACCTCACCGTACGGTTCGCGGTCAGCGGTACGCCGGTGGAGCTGCCGACCCCGTACGAGGTGGCGCTGCTGCGGACCGCCCAGTCGGCGCTGGCCAACACGGTGCGGCACGCGGGGGCGGACCGGGCGGAGATCACGCTGAGCTTCATGGACACCTCCGTGGCGCTGGACGTGGTGGACGACGGCCGGGGCTTCGTCCCCTCGGCGGCGCCGGTGGACGAGCGGGGCGACGGCGGTTTCGGGCTGCCCGCGATGCGGTCGCGGGCGGCGACGCTGGGCGGCACGCTGAGCGTGGAGTCGGCGCCGGGCCAGGGCACCGCGCTGGCGGTCACGCTGCCGCTGGCGGGCCCGGCCGAGGAGCGGGAGCGCGCCGCGTGAACGGGGAGAACGCCATCCGGCTGCTGCTCGCCGACGACCACCCGGTCGTCCGGGCGGGGCTGCGCGCGGTCCTGGACACCGAGCCGGACTTCCGGGTCGCGGGCGAGGCGGCCACCGCCGAGGAGGCCGTGGCGCTGGCGGCGGCGGGAGGCTTCGACGTCGTACTGATGGACCTCCAGTTCGGCCCGGGCCCGGGGATGCACGGCTCCGAGGCCACGGCGGCGATCACCGCCGTACCGGACGGCCCCCGGGTCCTGATCCTCACCACGTACGACTCCGACGCGGACATCCTGGCGGCGGTGGAGGCGGGCGCGAGCGGCTATCTGCTGAAGGACGCACCCCCGCAGGAGCTGGCGGCGGCGGTGCGTACGGCGGCGGCGGGCCGCTCGGCGCTGGCCCCTTCGGTGGCGCACCGGCTGATGGACCGGATGCGTACGCCGGCCGAGGCGCTGACGCGGCGGGAGCTGGAGGTGCTGCAACTGGTCGGCGAGGGCCTGTCGAACCTCCAGATCAGCAAGAGGCTGTTCCTGAGCCAGGCCACGGTCAAGTCCCACCTGGTGCACATCTACGCGAAGCTGGGCGTGGACTCCCGTACGTCGGCGGTCGCGGCGGCGACGGCGCGCAGGCTGATCCGCCGCTGAGCCCACCGGGCGCCGCGCGCACTCACCCGCGCGGCGGCTCCCCGAAGAGGTCGACCGCGTTGCGTACGTCGCGCAGTGCGGCGGCGAGGGCGCTGACCGAGCCGACGGACCCGGCGATCAGCAGTAAGGAGCTGCGCATGTGCGGGATCTCCGGGACCCCGCCGCGTGCCATGGCATCGAGTGCCGCGAGCTCCTGCTCGGCGATGGGGCGGTCGGAGAATTCGTAGGAGAGCGAGGCCAGTTCACGGCGGAGCCGGGAGACGGCTATGCGCAGCTCGGCCACCCTCGGGTCCTCGCCGCTGCCGGTCACCCGCTTCTGCCCCACGCTTCGCAACACAGCACTCCCCCTCGCACGTCCTTGTGCCGGTGTGACCCCCCGAACTCCGGGCCGTGGCCAAGTACCCGGGTTCGTCCGCAAGTTAACGCCATGACAGGCAGTACGCGCCACTCCACGGACAGAAATCAGGGTGACCCCTGAGAGTGACATGCATGTCGCGTGTGCGAACGGCTCGGTGGTATCCAGGGCTCATGGCTTCTCAAGCGAAGAACCCCAAGGTGGCGGGGGTGCTGCTCGCCGCAGGCGGCGGCCGGCGGCTCGGCGGTCGCCCCAAGGCCCTGCTGGAGCACCGGGGCCGCCCCCTGGTCGAACACGCGCTGCGGGCACTGCGCAACGGCGGCTGCGGCCCGCTCCACGTGGTGCTGGGCGCGGCGGCCGACGAGGTGCGGGCCCGGGCCGATCTGGCGGGCTCGGCGGTGACCGTCAATCCGGGCTGGGAGGAGGGCATGGGCTCCTCGCTCCGGCTGGGCCTGGCCGCCCTGACCGGTACGGGCACGGACGCGGCGCTCGTCCTGCTGGTGGACCAGCCGGGCATCGGCGCGGAGGCGGTGGCGCGGGTGCGGGGCGCGTACCGGTCGCGGACGAGCCTGGTGGCGGCCTCGTACGACGGGGAGCGCGGCCATCCGGTGCTGTTCGGGGCCGACAGGTGGGCGGGCATCGCGGCCACGGCGGTGGGCGACCAGGGGGCGCGGGCGTATCTGCGGGAGCACCGCGATGCGATCACGCTGGTGGAGTGTTCGGATGTGGCAGAGGCGTACGACATCGACACGGCGCAGGACCTGAGCCATCTGGAGTGACCTCGACGGGCTGCCGGGGTGGCCCCGGCGGGGTCTCACGAGCCTTCGCGAACCCTCCGTGGCCACCCTGGCACGCTGCGCCGCCATCGGCCCGTTTCTGTCGACCCGGAGAATCTCGACATCAACAAACCATTGAACTTCCACCATGAGGAAACTACTATCCACTGGTCAGAAGCCCTCTGAACCTCAGACGGCACCCACGGCCGTATCTCGGAGCCATGGCACGCCGTGCCGTCTCAGGCGACCCGGCGGCCATGAGACGCCGCCGCCCGCTGAAGGAGTGACAGCTCATGTCCGCACCAGCGCCGTCCACGCTGGCCATCGTCGATGCCGAGCCCCTGCCCCGGCAGGAAGAGGTCCTGACCGACGCGGCCCTCGCGTTCGTGGCCGAGCTGCACCGGCAGTTCACGCCGCGCCGCAATGAGCTGCTCGCCCGGCGCACCGAGCGCCGCGCCGAGATCGCCCGTACCTCCACGCTGGACTTCCTGCCCGAGACGGCGGCGGTCCGCGCGGACGACTCCTGGAAGGTCGCCCCGGCCCCGGCCGCGCTGAACGACCGCCGGGTGGAGATCACCGGTCCGACCGACCGCAAGATGACGATCAACGCGCTCAACTCGGGCGCCCGCATCTGGCTCGCCGACTTCGAGGACGCCTCCGCTCCCACCTGGGAGAACGTGATCCTCGGCCAGCTCAACCTGACCGACGCCTACGAGCGCCGCATCGACTTCACCGACCCGAAGTCGGGCAAGTCGTACGCGCTGAAGCCCGCCGACGAGCTCGCCACCGTCGTCACCCGTCCGCGCGGCTGGCACCTGGACGAGCGCCACCTCCAGCTGGACGGCGTCCCGGTGCCCGGCGCGCTGGTCGACTTCGGCCTCTACTTCTTCCACAACGCCCAGCGTCTGATCGACCTCGGCAAGGGCCCCTACTTCTACCTGCCGAAGACGGAGTCGCACCTGGAGGCCCGCCTCTGGAACGACATCTTCGTCTTCGCCCAGGACTACGTCGGCATCCCGCAGGGCACGGTCCGCGCGACGGTCCTGATCGAGACGATCACCGCCGCGTACGAGATGGAGGAGATCCTCTACGAGCTGCGCGACCACGCCTCCGGGCTGAACGCCGGCCGCTGGGACTACCTGTTCTCCATCGTCAAGAACTTCCGTGACGGCGGCGCCAAGTTCGTCCTGCCGGACCGCAACGCGGTGACGATGACGGCCCCGTTCATGCGGGCGTACACCGAACTCCTGGTCCGCACCTGCCACAAGCGCGGCGCGCACGCGATCGGCGGCATGGCGGCCTTCATCCCCTCGCGCCGCGACGCCGAGGTCAACAAGGTGGCCTTCGAGAAGGTCAAGGCCGACAAGGACCGCGAGGCGAACGACGGCTTCGACGGCTCCTGGGTCGCCCACCCCGACCTGGTCCCGATCGCCCTGGCCTCCTTCGACGCGGTCCTCGGCGAGAAGCCCAACCAGAAGGACCGCCTCCGCGAGGACGTCTCGGTGGCGGCGGGCGACCTGATCGCCATCGACACCCTGGACGCCAAGCCCACGTACGAGGGCCTGCGCAACGCCGTCGCGGTCGGCATCCGCTACATCGAAGCCTGGCTGCGGGGCCTGGGCGCGGTCGCCATCTTCAACCTGATGGAGGACGCGGCCACCGCCGAGATCTCCCGCTCCCAGATCTGGCAGTGGATCAACGCGGACGTGGTCTTCGAGAACGGCGAGCACGCCACCGCGGAGCTGGCCCGCAAGGTCGCCGCCGAGGAACTGGCCGCGATCCGCGCGGAGATCGGCGAGGAGACCTTCACCGCGGGCAAGTGGCAGCAGGCCCACGACCTCCTGCTCCAGGTCTCCCTGGACCAGGACTATGCGGACTTCCTGACGCTGCCCGCGTACGAGCAGCTGCGCTGACCCATGTGAACGAAGCACCGCCCGGCCCCCGGTTACCGCACAGCACCGGGGGCCGGGGCATTCCACCGAGCACATTTGCCGAACTCGCGAAAGCGGACCCGGCCCGTCACGCCGCACATCGTTAGGCTCTGGCCAGGGCCTAACGATGTGTGCTATCGTTTGTGGGCTATTACGGAACCCACCGGGCTGTCGAATGTTGACCATGCCCTCCAAACCGTAAGGAAATACGCGTGATCGCGCCCATGGCCTGTGCCGCCTGCCCTCTGTCGCAGACGCCGCCCCCTCATCTACTTTCCTCTCGCGCGACCTTGCCGCCCTCGAGGGAACTCAGCACCCCTCAGCTCATCTGACCAGCCACAGTCACACCTCACACGCTGTGGCCGGAATCAGGAGAAACGTTACTCCTTCGGATATTCCGGCATCCTCTCCCTAAGGATGTCTTCGTGCTGTTCTCTTCCGTCGGGTCCGTCGTGGCCATCTCGGTGCCCACCTCATTGACGGCCTGCTTCATCGTGGCGTGTGCCACGGCCTGCTACATCGCCAAACGCGCTCTGGCCGACACCAGTTCGGCGGATCGCCCCAAAATCCTCAAGCAGTACGTGATGGTGCTGCGCACGCTGTTCACCTTCCCGCTCCGCCGCAAGTAGGTCGCCCCTGCGCCGGTGCCGGGAGACGGTTCCCACGCGCGGGTTCCCCCAAGGATTGCCCCATGCCGAAAGAGATAGTGTTCTGCCCGTCGACTTCGCGGCCCGCCGGACTTCCTCACGAGGACACGCCCCCACCCGCACACCTCATACCGTGCTGCCCGGGAGCCTGCCTTGATTCGTGACTCCGTCTCCGCGGTTGCCGCTCAGGCCCTGAGCGGCGGCCTTTTCCTGCGGCTTGCCGACCGGTTCGTCCAGGAGCACGGTTACCGGCCGAGCGTATCCGAGGCCCGCTCCTGGGAACGGAGCCTTCCGGCTCTCATGAACGTGCTGCTGGAGGCCGGTCTCGGCGAAGTCACCGCTCTCCTCGAATACGGTCTGCCCCTGACGAGCAAACGAGCGGATGTCGTGCTGGCCGGGGTGCACCCCAAGACCGGTGAACCGTCCTATGTGGTCGTCGAGCTCAAGCAATGGAGCCAAGCCACGCCGGAGGAGGGTGAGCCCTCGCTGTGCCGGGTCGATGCGTACAGCAATCCGGTACTCAATCCGATCGAGCAGGTACGCGGCTACTGTGACTACCTCGTCGCTTTCAACGGAGCACTGGCGAACCACCCCCAACGGGTGTCCGGCGTGGCCTACCTCCACAACGCGACGGAGTTCGGCATCGCCGGCCTGACCGAGGTGGGGCTGAGCGAAAGGGGCTCCCTTTTCAGCGAGGAGCGCCGCGGAGAGTTCATCCGCTTCCTGGAACAGCGGCTCGCTCCGGTCAACGGAGCAGCCGCCGCGGACGAATTGCTGGCCGGAAAGGTCGGACCGTCGAAGCAGCTCATGGCCGTGGCCGCCGACGAGGTCCGCGACCGGGAACAGTTCGTGCTTCTGGATGAACAGCGCGTCGCCTACGAATCCGTCATGGGGGCCGTCAGGCGGGCTGCCCAGGCGGACCGCAAGGAAGTGATCGTTGTGGCCGGTGGGCCCGGAACGGGAAAGAGCGTCATCGCTCTCTCGCTGCTGGGCGAGCTCTACCGGCAGGGCCGCACCGCTCTGCACGCTACGGGGTCCCAGTCGTTCACCAAGACGATGAGGAAAGTCGCGGGCGCGCGGAAGAGAGAGGTCCAAGACCTCTTCAAGTATTTCAACAGCTTCATGACCGCTGAACGCAACGCCCTCGATGTCATCATCTGCGACGAGGCCCACCGCATGCGGAAGACCTCCGCGAACCGCTACACCCCCGCCGCGCACCGCAGCGACCGGCCCCAGGTCGATGAACTGATCGACGCCGCACGCGTCCCCGTCTTCCTCCTCGACGAGCACCAGATAGTGCGGCCGGGAGAGATGGGCAATGTGAGCCAGATCAGGCAGGCCGCCGAGGCCAAGGGGCTGGCCTGCACCGTCATCCATCTGGACAGCCAGTTCCGGTGCGGCGGCAGCGATGCCTACCTCCGCTGGGTACTGCGCCTGCTGGGCCTCGATCCGGGCGGGCCCGTCGACTGGCAGCCGGACGACCGGATGCAGCTCATGGTGGCCGAGACTCCCGCGGAGATGGAGAGTTTCCTGGACGGCAAACGCGCACTCGGCTATGGCGCCCGGATGTCCGCGGGGTACTGCTGGAAGTGGACCAAGGAGACGCCCCCCGGTCAGGCGCTCCCCGCCGACGTGGTCATCGGGGACTGGGAAAGGCCGTGGAACGTGTTCGGTGACCGGAGCGTCGCCGGGGCGCCGCCCTCCGCGCTCTGGGCCACCGATCCGGCCGGGTTCGGTCAGGTCGGCTGCGTGTACACGGCGCAAGGCTTCGAGTACGACTGGAGCGGCGTCATCATCGGGCCGGACCTCGTCTGGCGGAACGGCCGATGGGAGACGGACCGGGCCCAGTCGGAGGACCCGGTCTTCAAGAGGTCCACCCCGGACGAGGAGGTCGACCTGCTGATCCGCAACACGTACAAGGTGCTTCTGACCCGCGGAATGATCGGCACGGTGATCTATTCGACGGACGCTCAGACCCGGGACAAGCTCCGTGAGCTCATTTCAGGAGAACAGCGGGCAGCGGAACACGCTGTCTCCGCCGAGGCACTGGACGGAGCTTCGGAAGGCCGGAACCCAGCAGTCAGGCATTGACCCGGGCCGGCCCGGGGAGTGCGGCGAGCGGGACCCCGGACGGGTTGTACGAGGGCGGGCGGCCCCGACAGCCTCGGACGTGCCGTGCGGCAGGCCCACGAGGAGGTCGTGGGCCTGCCGCACGGGCCCGGGCGGATAACCGGGGGAAGGCGACGGCGGGCGTCAGTCCTTCAGGACGATCGTGGGCTGGGCCGAGAAGTCGCCCCACTTGCCGTCCGGGAGCTTGGCCCGGAGCTTCACCGAGTAGCGGGTGCCGGGCGGGTCGGCGAGGGTCAGCCGGTAGCTGGCCCGGCCCTTCGGCGGTGTGCCGCCCCAGACGATGGTGGTGGTCAGCTTGCCGTTCAGGTGGAGCTGGTAGGCGGGGATGACCCCGCCCGTCTCGGGCTGGTCCCAGGACAGGTCGACCGTGAAGTCGGCGCCTTCCTTGCCGATCTCGGCGCGCAGGCCGGTGGGGGCGGTGTTCTCGGGGGCGCCGGGGGCGGACTCGGTGGTGAGGTCGAGCGCGTTGCTGTCGGGGGAGGACTTGTCGGAGGCGTCCCGGGCCCGGACGGTGAACGTGTAGACGGTCCCCGGGCGCAGCCCCGTGAGCTTCGCCGTCGTCTCCGTGGCCGGCACGCTGTGGATACGGGAGTCCTCCTGGTAGATGTCGTACGAGGTGACGCCGACGTCGTCCGTGGACGTGCCCCAGCTGAGGGTGGCGGCCCGGCTTCCGTCGGCGGTGCCGGTCAGCTTCGTCGGGGCGGTGGGGGGCTCGTCGTCCTTGGCGGGGGTGGCCTGGGTGGTGACCGGGACGGCCTTGCTGGGTTCGGAGAGGTTCCCGGCGGCGTCCTTGGACCGGACGGTGAAGGTGTAGTCCGTGGAAGCCTTCAGCCCGTCGACGTCGATCATGTTCTTGGTCGCCGGAACGCTCTTGACCTTGGCCTTCCCCCGGTAGACCTCGTAACCGGCGACCGCCTTGTTGTCGGAGGCTGCCTCCCACATGACATGCACCGAGGTGGAGCTGCTGGCCTGCGCGGTCACGCCTTTCGGGGTGCTGGGGGGCTGCGTGTCGGCTTCGGCGGTACCGCCGCAGGCAGTGAGGAGGGGGGCGAGGAGCAGGGCGGCGGAACAGGCCAACGCGGTGGATATGTGGGGGCGTTGCACGGTGGTGCCTTCCATCCGGACAGCAATGGTCCAGACCTGTATGACATGGCGTGGGGGTTGCCGACAAGAGGACGGAGAGGAACCTTCCGCTATGTGGTGGTGTGCGCCGCGCACCGGGCGGACCGGGCAGCTCGACCCGGGCCGATGAGTTCTCGGCGGCGGAACGGTCTGCCCTGTATGAACGCCAACAGCGCATCCGCCTCCCCGCCCGCTCCCGCCCTCGATCTGGAGCCGGCCGCCCGGCGGGTCGCGGGGCTGCTCGCTGCGATCGACGACGACCGGCTGGGCGGCCCCACGCCCTGTCCCGACTACGCCGTACGGGAGTTGCTCGGCCATCTCGCCGGGCTGGCCGCCGCCTTCCGCGACGCGGCCCGCAAGGATCTCGGGGCGAGCACGGCCCTCTCCCCGGACGCCTCCCTGCCGGTTCTCGGCGACGACTGGCGCGAGGTGCTGCCCCGGCGGCTGGAGGAGGTGGCGGCGGCCTGGCGCTCCCCCGCCGCCTGGACGGGCCTGACGCGGGCGGGCGGGGTGGAGCTGCCCGGTGAGGTGGCGGGGGCCGTCGCGCTCAACGAACTTGTCGTCCACGGCTGGGACCTGGCCCGGGCGACCGGGCAGCCGTACGAGGCCGGGGAGGCCGAACTGCGCTCCTGCGCGGCCCTGCTCGCCCCGGCCGGGGACGACACCGGCGGCACTGGCGACACGAGCAACGCGAGCGGCACTGGCGGCGCGGACAGCGCGGGCCTCTTCGGGCCGGCCGTCCCGGTGCCGGACGACGCGCCGCTGCTGGACCGGGTGATCGGCCTCAGCGGTCGGCGCCCGGACTGGCGGCCGGGGAGCTGAGAGGGCACGGCGTGGCGGTTCCCCCATGCCCGCCACTCGGACAGGGCAGAGGTCGAGTGCGTCCCGCGGGCCGCCGGAACCGGTGCGCGGGGTCAGTCGGCCCCGACCACCGCGCGCACCCGGGCGCGCAGCCGTTCGTCGGCGGCCTCGACCGTGCCCTCCACCCCGGACGTCACCACTCTCAGATCCCGCTCCCCCAGCTCTGTGAGCCGTGCCCGGTGCTCCTCGGACAGCGTGTCCACGCCGAGCGCCTCCACGGCGTCCACGGCCTCGAACGGGGCGGCGCCCGCCTCTGCCGCGTCCAGCAGGAGCCCGGCCAGGCGGCCGGTGTCGACCTCTTCCCGGGCGACGGCGTGGAGGGCGAGCACCGCCACCGGTACCTGTTCGGGGTCGGTGAGCAGCGCCTTCAGTACGGGGACGAGTGGCCGCGCCGCCGGGCCGAGGCCCTCTGCGGCGCGGGCCGCGCGGATCAGGGTCCAGCGTCCCCAGCGCAGGTCGTCGGCGCCGAGAATCCCGGCCAGCACCGGGACCGCCTCCGCCGCGTCGCCTGTGATGCGGTGCAGGGCCGTGGCGATGGCGATATCCGCGTCCATCTGCGGAAAGGTGCGCCGGGGGCCGGGGGCGTTGAGCGCGCCACGGAGCGCGGGAACGATCGGCAGGGCGGCGGGCCCGACCGCGGCGGCGGCCGTCGCCGCCTCGCGTATCCCGTCCCCGCTCCCCCCGGCGCACGCGGTGAGCCGCTCGGCGAGCAGGGGCAGCAACGGGCCGTGGTCCCCGGTCAGCCGGTGGAGCGCCTGGGCCGCCGCGATCCGGTCGTCCGCCGGGCCGGTCCGGGTGTGCGCCCGCAACGCGTCCGCCACCTCGGGGTGGAGCCCGGGCGGGCGGACGGCTGCCAGCACGCTGGGCAGCAGGCCGGGGAACGCCGGTAGCGCGGCGAGCAGTTCGGGAACGGCGTCGGCCGCGTCCGTCCCCCATTCCGTGAGCAGCGCCGCCAGCTGGAAGGGAGCGCGGCCGTCGGGCTCCACGGCGGCGAGCCGCTTCCGGACCGCCGCCAGCAGCTCGGGGTCGTACGGCACGACCGGCAGGGAACCGGCGGGCCCGCCGCAGGCCGCTCCGAGTGCCCGGGGACGCCGCTCCAGGTCCCGGGCGAGCAGGGGCGCGGCCCGTTCGGGAGCGACGGCGACCAGCGCTTCGAGGGCACGGTCCGCCCTGTCGCCGTCGCCCGACGCGCGTACCGCCAGCACGTCGGCGGCGGCCGGACCCCCGCACGGACCGAGCTTTCCGAACGCCGACAGCGCACCGGACGCGTCACCCGCCCCGTCGGCCGTGGCCTCGTCGGCCGCGACCGCCGATATCAGCGCGGGAACCAGCCGCGCGGGCGCGCTGCGGGAGAGCTCGCACGCCTCCCTGGCCGCCCACACCGCCTCGGTGCGGGTATCTGGATCATCGCCGCGCAGCGCGGCATCGAGCAGCGCGAACACCGCTTCCCGGTCCGCCCCGGTGTCCCGGAGGAGCAGGGTGGCGGTGATGTGGTGCAGGGGTTCCCTGCGGGAGAGGTCGAGCCGGTCCGAGACGAGGCGGTCCAGAGGAAGCAGGGCCAGCACCGCATCGTGGTGGGCCCGGGTCCAGGGCAGTCCGATGTCCACGCAGGCCAGCACGGCCGCGATCCGCAGCTCCGGCGGGCTGTCCGGGCCGAGCGCCCCGGTCGCGGCCGGTGCGGTGCCCTCGGGGTCCAGCAGGGCCAGAGCCGAAAGGAGTTCGGCGCGGACCAGGGCGTCCGTCTCGACGGCCGCCCGCTCACGGAGCACCGGCACGGCGGCGTCGGCCCCGGCCGCTCCCGTCACCCCCGCCGCCCAGGCCGCGGACTGGCGTACGGCACGGTCCTCGTGCCCCACCGAGGCCAGGAGCAGCGGCAGTTGCGCGACGACGGCCCGGCGGCAGGCGACCTCGTCGCTCTCCCGCTCCGGAGGAACGCCTGCCCCTTCCGGAGACGGGTCCGCGCCGCCCTCGGCTATTCCGCCGATCAGCAGGAGCACGTCCGCCGTACGGATGCCCGCCGCGGCGATCCGGGCCAGGAACGGCACCGCCTCCGCCGACGCCTCGTACACCGAGCCCTGGTGCAGGATGCTCCCGTACAGCTCGTTCCGCGCCTCCTCGGCCGCCGCGTCGTCGTCCCCGGCGAGGGCACGCAGACAGTCGGGCACGTCCTCGGCGCTACCGTAGGCGTGGGTGCGGGAGGCCCAGGGCCGGGCGTCGAGGTCGGCGAGGAACCGGGCGCGGTCGAAGTTCATGGTGCCGATCATGGCAGCCGCCACTGACAACGCCCCTGACCTGGCCCGAAGCCCCGGTGCTGACAACGCCCCTGACCTGCCCCGAAGCCCGGCCCGCCCCGGCACCAACCGCTCACACCCCGTGCGCTCCGGCCCGCCGCCGCACCGGCCCCTCCCCGCCGGGCCGCCCCTCAGCTGGTGAAGAACTCCGTGATGTGCCCCGCCACCTGGTCGGCCCGGGTCTCGTGCGGGCGGTGGCCGCCCGGGACCGTGATCAGCCGGCAGTCCGGGATCAGGGACGCCATGTCGGCCTGGCGGTGCTGCTCCATCGCGCTCTCCGGGCCGCCGGTGATGATCAGCGTCGGGGCGACGATCTCACCGAGGCCCCCGGCCGCCTCCGGCCCCGGGTCGGCGAGCTGGTCGCGTACGGCGGGTACCGCGTTCTCGTCGTAGTCCACCGGGCCCTCGGGCCGCCCGGCCGGGCCCGGGTCACCGGGGAACGGGGCCGGGGTCTCCACCAGCACCAGCCGCTCCACCCGGTCGGAGTGCTCCTGGGCCAGCAGCCGGGCGACGGCGCCGCCCATGCCGTGGCCGACCAGGCCCACCCGGTCCAGCTCCAGTTCGTCGAGGAAGCCGACGACGTCCTCGGCCATCAGCTCCAGGTCGTACGCGTCGGGCCAGTCGCTCTCGCCGTGGCCGCGCAGGTCCAGGGCGTAGACCCGCCACTCCTGGCCCAGCAGGGTGCCGGCCGCCTCCCAGTCCCCGGCGGAACCGCCGAGACCGTGCAGCAGCACGACGGGCGAGCCGAACGCATCGCCCCAGGCCCGGTACGCGAGGCGCACATCGCCGACATCCACAACCGACTGATCTTCCATACCCCTGACGCTACAGCCGCCGGACGGCCGCCCGCGCCACAGGCCCCGGCCCTGCCCGGGCCCACCCGTCCCGATCCGGCCCCGCCACCGGACGTCCCGGACGCCACCCGAACGCCCCGAGCACACCGAACGCCCCGAACGCCCCCGAAACGCGCGCCGGCCCGGCGGGACCGTGCGGGGTCCCACCGGGCCGCTGTCAGGGAGCGGGAGCGGAGGTCAGTGCACGCCCACCCCGGCGGCCGCCGGCACCACGTGTTCGCCGTTCGCCTGCTCCTCGTCCTCCGCGTCCGGCCTGCGGCCGACGTGGTTGAAGGCGAGATTCAGCACGATGGCCACCACACAGCCGGTCGAGATGCCCGAGTCGAGGACGACCAGCAGGCTCTCCGGGAAGCCGTGGTAGAACTGCGGCGCCGCGATCGGGATCAGGCCGATACCGAGGGCCGCCGCGACGATCAGCGCGTTCTCGCCCTTCTCCAGGGCGGCGGTGGCCAGGGTCTGGATGCCGCTGGCCGCGACCGTACCGAAGAGGACGATGCCCGCGCCGCCGAGCACCGGCAGCGGTACGAGGGCGATGACGGAGGCGGCGACGGGGACCAGGCCGAGCACGATGAGGATGCCGCCGCCCGCCGCGACGACGAAGCGGCTGCGGATCTTCGTCATGGCGACCAGGCCGACGTTCTGGGCGAAGGCGCTGCACATGAAGCCGTTGAAGATCGGGCTGATGGCGCTGCCGAGGGTGTCGGCGCGCAGCCCGCCCTCGATGATCTTCTCGTCGGCCGGGCGGCCGACGATCTTGCCGAGGGCCAGCATGTCGGCGGTGGACTCGGTCATGCAGACGAGCATCACGATGCACATGGAGATGATGGCGGCGATCTCGAACTGCGGGCCGCCGAAGGCGAACGGCGTCGGGAAGCCGACCACGTCGGCGTTCTTGATGGCGCTGAAGTCGGTGATGCCCGCCGGGATGGCGATCAGCGTGCCGACGACCAGGCCGAGCAGGATCGCGATCTGCTGGAGGAAGCCGCGCAGCAGCTTGCGCAGGGCCAGCACGATCACCAGGGTCACGGCGGCCATGGTGATGTTGGTCATCGAACCGTAGTCGTCCGCCGCCGCGTTGCCGCCCTGCGACCAGTTGAAGGCGACCGGCAGGAGCGAGACGCCTATCAGGGTGATGACGGTGCCGGTGACGACCGGAGGGAAGAAGCGGACGAGTTTGCAGAAGTACGGGGCGAGGACGAAGCCGAGCAGGCTCGCGACGATGATCGCGCCGAAGATCACGGCGATCCCGTCGTGTCCCCGGTCCTTGCCGATCGCGATCATCGGGGCGACCCCGGCGAACGAGACGCCGTTGACGAAGGGCAGCCGGGCGCCGACCTTCCAGAAGCCGATGGTCTGGAGCAGGGTGGCGATGCCCGCGGTGAAGAGGCTCGCCCCCATCAGGAAGGCGGTCTCCTTGGCGGTGAGGCCGACGGCGGGCCCCACGATCAGGGGTGGTGCGACCACCCCGGCGTACATCGCGGCCACGTGCTGGAGGCCGCTGGTGAACATCTTCAGGGGCGGGAGGGTCTCGTCGACCGGATGTTTCCGGCCGTCCGATGCTGTTTCCGCGACGGTGTCGTCCGTCGCTCCGGGGGCGGCTGCGTCTGCGTCTTTGCGAAACCTGGGCTTGTTGGCGGCCACGGCGGTTCCTCCGGTCGGTTACACGTCGTCGGCGACGCGGGTGTCAGGGAGGTGGTGCGTAAGTGGTGCGGTGGTGCGGCTCTCTCAGGTGATGCAGGTGGTGCAGGTGATACGGGTCGGGCAGGTGGTGCAGGTCGAGCAGGTCGGGCAGAGGGGGTGCGGAGGCGCACACGGTGGGGGGTGCGGGCAGCGTTCATCACCGGTCCGGCGGCGCCCACCATCGGGTGCGCGTCCGCCGGACCGGCTGCCACGGACCCCGCTCGGGTCCGCGGCGGCCGGTCTCGGGCCGTCCCCCTCGACCGGCCGGTCGGGGATACCGCCGGGGTTCGGTGCCGCCCGGCGGTTCGGGTTCCGCCGGGCCCGGTGGCTGCCCGGCGGTTCGGGGATACCGCCGGGATCAGGCCCCGGCGGCGATCTGCGCGAGGCGGCGGGCCTCGTCGCGGGTGGTGCGGGCGATGGCGTCCTCGTCCACCGTGGTGAGCCGGCTGCTCTCGACGACCGGCTTGCCGTCGACGAGGGAGAGGGTCACCGGGGCCGCCGCGCCGAAGATGAGCGCGGTCACCGGGTCGGCGATCGAGGAGTGGGCCAGGGTGTCCAGCTTCCACAGGACGAGGTCGGCGAGCTTGCCTGCCTCCAGGGAGCCGATCTGGTCGGCGCGGCCCAGGACCTGGGCCCCGCCGAAGGTCCCGAGGCGCAGGGCCTGACGGGCGTTCAGGGCGGCCTCGCGGTGGGCGCCGAGGCGGTTGATGAGGAGCGCGTTGCGCAGCTCGGTGTGGAGTTCGCCGGACTCGTTGGAGGCGGTGCCGTCCACGCCGAGGCCGACCGGGACTCCGGCGGCGAGCATGTCGGGGACCCGGGCGATCCCTGCCGCGAGGCGGGCGTTGGAGGAGGGGCAGTGGGCGACGCCGGTTCCCGTACGGGCGAAGGCGGCGATGTCGGAGTCGTTCATGTGGACGCAGTGCGCCATCCACACATCGCCGCCGAGCCAGCCGGTGGACTCGAAGTAGTCGGTCGGGCCCATCCCGAACAGCTCCTTGCAGAACTGCTCCTCCTCGACGGTCTCCGAGCCGTGGGTGTGCAGGCGTACGTTCTTGCGCCGGGCCAGCTCCGCTCCCTGGCGCATCAGTTCGGTGGAGACCGAGAACGGGGAGCAGGGGGCGACGGCGACCTGGGTCATCGCGTCGAAGGAGGCGTCGTGGTGGGCGTCGATGGTGGCCTCGGTGGCGGCGAGCGCGCCTTCGAGGGTCTCGACGGCGAAGTCCGGGGGCAGGCCGCCGTCCTTCTCGCTGCGGTCCATGGAGCCCCGGGCGAGGGTGAACCGTACGCCCATCTCGCGGGCGGCCCCGATGATGGCGCCGGACAGGTCGCCGGAGCCCTTCGGGAAGACGTAGTGGTGGTCCATCGCGGTGGTGACGCCGCCGCGGGCCATCATGGCGAGCGAGCCCTGCGCGGCGGCGCGGGCCATCGGCTCGTCGATGCGCGCCCAGGTCGGGTAGAGGGCGACCAGCCAGTTGAAGAGGTTGTGGTCGGTGGCCAGGCCCCGGGTGATCCACTGGTAGAAGTGGTGGTGGGTGTTGACCAGGCCGGGGGTGGCGAGGTGCCCGGTGGCGTCGATGCGCCGGACGACCCCGGTCAGCCCCTCCGGTGCCTTCCCGGCGCCGACGGACTCGATGCGGTTGTCCGCCACGACGATGTACCCGGAGGCGTACTCCGTGTCGTGGGCGTCGACGGTGGCGATCGAACAGTTCTCGATGACGATGCGCTGAGGGTCTGCCGAAGCTGCCATGGCGCTTCCTTCTTCTCTCTGTGGCGATGTGGGCACGGCAGGACCCTAGGAGGATTTGAGTGCCACAGCGGTGCGGCTGTGGGTGCCGAGATGGTGGAAGAACAGGTTGAGCACGACCGCGACCAGTGCTCCCGCACTGATCCCGGAGCCGAGGACGGTCTGCGCCCAGGCCGGGAATCCGGCGTAGAAGGCGGGCGCGGCGAGCGGAATGATGCCCGCGCCGAGCGCCACGGAGACCAGGATGATGTTGGAGCTGTCGTCGAGCCCGGCCTCGGAGAGCGTACGGATGCCGCTGACCGCGATGGAGCCGAAGAGGACGATCCCGGCGCCGCCGAGGACGGGCATCGGGACGAGCGAGACGACCGCGCCGAGCACCGGGAAGGCGCCCAGGACCAGCAGGGCGCCGCCCGCAGCCGCGACGACGTACCGGCTGCGTACGCGGGTCAGCGAGACGACGCCGACGTTCTGGGCGAAGGCGCTGGTGGGGAATCCGCCGAAGACCGGGCCGAGCAGGGTGGCGATGCCGTCCGTACGGAGACCGCGGGTGATCGTACGGCCGTCGGTGCGGCGTTCGCAGATCTCGCCGAGGGCGAGCATCCCGGCCGAGGACTCGGTCATCAGGACGAGCATGACGATGCAGAGCGAGAGGATCGCTGCCGGGTGGAACTCCGGCGCGCCGAAGGCGAAGGGGGTCGGCAGGGCGGCGAGCGGCGCGGACTTCAGCGCGGAGAAGTCGGCGAGTCCGAACGGGATCGCGGCCAGCGTGCCGACGAACATGCCGACCAGCAGGGCGACTTGCTTGAGGAAGCCGCGGCCGAAGCGCTGGACGAGCAGGATGACGACGAGCGTGAAGGCGGCCAGCGCCAGGTACTTCATGGCGCCGAAGTCGGCGGCGGTGGCGTCGCCGCCCTGTGCCCAGGCGACCGGCACGGGCATGAGGGTGACGCCGATGAGGGTGATGACCACGCCCGTGACGAGCGGCGGGAAGAAGCGCAGCAGCCGCCCGAAGAACGGCCCGACGGTCAGACAGAAGGCTCCGGCGACGAGCACCGCCCCGTAGATCGCGGGGAGTTGGTGTCCGGGCGCGCTGGTCTCGGCGATGGCGAGCATCGGGGCGATCCCGGCGGAGGACGCCGCGTTCACGAAGGGGAGCCGGTTTCCGGCGAAGGTGCCGATCCCCACCGTCTGCACGATGGTGGCGAGTCCGGCGATCAGGAGGCTCGCGGCGATGAGCCGGGTCATTCCGGCGGCGTCCAGGCCGACGGCCTGGCCGATGATCAGCGGAGGGGTGACGACGCCCGCGTACATGGCGGCGATGTGCTGGAGGGCCGCGGGGACGAGCCGCGCGGCGGGGAGCTTCTCGTCGCACGGGTGAACTGCCGTTGCGGTAAGGGGTTTCGGGGCTTCGGCCGGCCCCGTTGCAGGCTGTGCCATGGGTGTTTCCTCCGGGATGACCGGTCCCCGCCCGACTGCGGGCGGGCGGGGACCGGTTCAGTGCCGCGTCAGAGGTTGGTCATGTCGACCGGGATCTTCGGCTCGACGCCGTCCCGGAGCACGGTGGCCTCGATCAGACCGTAGGGACGGTCCGCCGCGAAGTAGACCTCATTGTCGTTCTTGAGGCCGAACGGTTCGAGGTCCACCAGGAAGTGGTGGTTGTTCGGCAGCGAGAAGCGGATCTCGTCGATCTCGCTGCGGCTGTTGATGATCCGCGAACCCATCTGGTACAGGGTCTGCTGGAGCGAGAGGGAGTACGTCTCGGCGAAGGCGTGGAGCATGTGCTTGCGCGCCTGCTCGTAGGACTTCTCCCAGTTCGGCATGCGCTGTTCGTCGCTGGTCCAGTTGTACCGCCAGCGGGCGGAGACGTCGGTCGCCAGGATGCGGTCGTACGCCTCCTTCAGCGTCGTGTACTTGTCCTTGACGTAGCCCCAGAACTCGGAGTTGGTCGAGTTCATCACGGTGAGGTCCTTGAGGCCCGAGATGACCTCCCAGCTCTCGCCGTCGTAGGTGATCTGGGAGACGCGGGTCTCCATGCCCTTGCGGGCGAAGGAGTGCTTGACCTCGTCGGCGCCGATGAACTTGGAGTTGCCGTCGGAGGTCGCGATGCGCTCCCAGGCGTACTCCTCGATCCTGATCCGCGCCCGGTGGATCGGCTCCTGCGAGGAGACGAAGTGGCGGGCGAGGTGGATGCCGAACTGCTCGGCGGACTCGATCCCGTGCTCCTTGGCGAACGCGAACACCGTGTTCTTGGTGGTGTCGGTCGGCAGGACGTTGGCGTTGGAGCCGGAGTAGTGGACGTCGTCCATGTCGCCGGAGAGGGCGACCGAGACGTTGAGGTCCTTGATGTGGTGGGTGTCGCCGTCCCGCGTGATCTTTACGACGCGGTTCTCTGCTTTGCCGTACTGGTTCTGGCCGAGAATCGTGGGCATGTCGGTGCTAGCTCCCTCGGTAAACGGAGTAGCCGAACGGGTTGAGCAGCAGCGGTACGTGATAGTGCTCGCCCGGCACGACCGCGAAGGCGATCGTCACTTCCGGGAAGAACGCGCCGCTGTCCCTTACGCGGGGGGCGTCCTGCTGCGCCTCGGCTTGCTTCTTGGAAAAGTACGTCTCGGTGTCGAAGTCGAGACGTACGTGGGTGGTGCCTTCCGGCAGCGCCGGCAGGTCCTTGCAGCGCCCGTCCGCATCGGTCGCGGAGGCTCCGAGCGTCACATACGGCGAGCCGCTGCCGCTGCGGGCGGCGAGCGAGACGGTGACGGACGCGGCGGGGCGGCCGATGCTGGTGTCCAGGATGTGCGTGGACACCGATGCGGTCGTGTCGGTACTCAAGACCGTCACTCTCCTAGATCTCAAGAGTCCTGTGCGGGAGCTCCCTCTGCGAGGGTCTCCCGTACGAGACGGGTCAGCCGGATGCGGTTGATCTTGCCCAGTTCGGTGCGCACGATCTCCCGCTCCTGCTCCGGCGAGTTCCCGATCCGGGATTTCACCGCGTCGCGCATCTGCTCACCGGTGGCGCCGGTGGCGCAGATCAGGAAGACATGTCCGAACCGCTCCTGGTAGGCCAGGTTCAGTTCGAGCATCTCGGTCCTGAGCTCCTCGGAGGCCCCGGCCATCCCCCGCTGCTCGCGGGCGGAGGTCGGGTCGCCGGGGATCGGGCGCCCGATCGGCGGGTGGCCCGCCATCGCCTCGGCCAGGTCCTCTGCGGTGAGCTCGGCCATGGCGGCGTCGCTCGCGGAGAGCAGGGCTTCCTCGGTGGCGTACGGACGACCGGCGAGGACGGTCTCTCCCCAGGCCGCACTGGCACAGACCTCGTGCAGTGCGGGGGTGGCCTCGCCGTCCGCCAGGGTGTTGAACCGGGTGAGGCCCGGTGTGGAGCTCGACGTCACGGGAGCCTCCGTGGCTGTTTTTCGCTGTGCGTTGTTCGGGCTGCGGATAGCTAACGCCCTCCGCAACACGACGTCAACACTTTGTTGAAATCTCGCGAACGGAGAAAGCCGCCGTCCCGGCATGCGGACAGCGGCTTTCCTGCGTGTTCGACCAACTACTCACTCTTGGTCGTATGTTCCCGGTTCAGGTAGTTGTACACGGTGAATCTGGAGACGCCCAGGGCGCCGGCCACGGTCTCCACCCCGTGTCGTACGGAGAAGGCACCGCGTGCCTCCAGGGTCCGGACGACGGACTGCTTGGCCTTCCGGTCCAGGTCGGCGAGCGGCATCCCGTGCCGTCTCTCCAGCGCGGCGAGGATGTGGTCCAGCGAGTCGGAGAGCTGGGGCAGCCGTACGGCTATGACGTCCCGGCCCTCCCAGGCGAGTACGACATCGTCGGGCTGGGCCTGCTCGGGGCCGAGCAGCTCGGCGCCCATCGCGTCGACGAGCGGCTTCACGGCCGTTACGAAGGGGTGGTCGGCGGTGAGCGGAGGGTGATCGGCGGATTCGGTCACCGGGCCCCCTCCCCGATCACGTTCACCTGGAGCGAGACCCGGGTGGCACCGGAGGCCAGGGCCCGGCGCAGCAGGGAGTCCACGGCGGTGAGCACCTCGTCCGCGCCCCCTTCCGCCGTGTTCCCGAACGGGCCTACGTCGACGGCGTCGAGTTCGGCGCCCTGGATGACCTCGCGGGCCACCACCGCGTGGGCGGGTGCCTCGTCGAGATCGAAGGGCTCGGTGGTGAATTCCACCCTCAAGCGCACTGTGCCTCCCTGATGTCCTCGCCGCGGGTGCGGGCGCGCGGCCGGGGCACGACTGTAACCGCGCACGGAGGTCAGCCGCCCGTCCGGAAGTCCCCCCTGGTGGAGGAGGCGATCGCGTCGCCGTGCGCGAAATCGCCCGGCGGGATGCCGGGGTGGTGGCCCTCCCGGTCCGGGGCGACCTCGGCGGCCGGGCCGAGGGCGAGGCGGGAGACGATCCGGTAGCGGTCGCCCCGGTAGAGCGAGTGGACGTACTCCACCGGGCGGCCCTCGGTGTCCGAGGTCAGCCGTTCGAAGAGCAGGGCCGGGGAGAGCTCGGGGACGTCGAGCAGCCCGGCCTCGGCGCGGGTGACGACGGTCGGCTCGATCGCCTGGACGGCCTCGCGGACATGGACGCCGTGCCGGGTGCGCAGATGCTCGTACAGGTCGCCGCTCTCCAGCTCCTGGGCGCTGAGCCCCGGCACCAGCTCCGCCCGGATGTGCAGGTGCTCGATGGCCATCGGCGCCCCGTCGACCAGCCGCAGCCGGGCCACGTAGACGATCTCGGCGGCGGGTGACATCCGCAGCTTGCGGCCGACCCGGGCCCCGGCCTGGAGGGTGGTGAACTCCAGCAGCCGGCTCGACCAGGCACCCGCCGCCTGCGGCACGGTCAGCGACCGGTCCCCCGCCACCAGCTCCTGGGTGATCTTGGCGGGCGCGACGAACATGCCCCGGCCGTGTTCGCGCACCAGGAGCCCGGCGGCGACCAGCTCGTCGACCGCCGCGCGCACGGTGGGCCGCGAGACGCCGAGCAGGGCGCACAGGGCGCGCTCCGAGGGGATCGCGTCGCCGGGGCTGCGCGACTCGATCAGCTCCAGCACGGCATCGCGGGTCCGCTCCCGTTTGAGCACCGTCCCCGGCACGTCCGCGTCCATACGGCTCCTTCCGCGCACCTTCTTTCCTTACCAGTTGAGCGACCGGAGCAGTCAACTGGCTTGCTGGTCAGGCGAAGTGTAGCTCCTGCCGTGGAGCACACGAGTATCCATGTTACGCGCGAGTCACCAAATCCCCTTTTTTCACAGGGGGTTGACGCCAACATTGGTCTATGCCAACTTCGACCTCCATCGAGAGGTGAGCTGTCCAGTGAGCACCACTGGTCAGGCTGTCAGGTCATGCGGGCTCGGTCGCAGAGGGGGACCGAGCGGCCCGGAGGGGGCGCCCTACGACTCCGTACCAAACGAAGGGACTTATGCCAGGGCGGAGTTGAGAGGTCCTGTGCGGTACGCGGCGTAGCGCGGGTCACCGTCGTACCGGAGATCGAGATGCCCCGCCATGTGTGGGCCGCGACCGCCCCTTCGGGGACAGCGCGCCCTCACTCGTGACCCGCCCTTCCCCACCACCGTTCCGGAGAGGAACCCGCCCATGAACACCCCGCCCACGAACACCCCGGCCGAGAACCCCCGCGGAAGCAGGTCCCGGCTCCGCACCGCCCTGGCCTCCGCCGCCGCCGTGGCCATGGCCACCACCGCCCTCGCCGCGCTGCCGTCGGCGGCGAACGCGGCGGCGGACGGGATCGTCGTCCAGTACCGCACGACCACGTCCGGCGCGACGGCCCACGAGAGCGAGCCGTGGCTGAAGGTACGGAACACCGGTGCCACCTCCGTACCGCTGAGCAGCGTCAAGGTGCGGTACTACTTCAAGGCCGAATCGGCCTCCGCCGCCTACCGGTTCGCCTGTTCCTGGGCGGTGAAGGGGTGCGCGAACATCACCGGCACGTTCGGGACGCCCGCCTCCCCGACAGCCACGGCCGACCGCTATCTGGAGATCGGTTTCACCGCCGGGGCCGGTTCGCTGGCGCCGGGGGCGGACTCCGGGGACCTCCAGCTCCGTTTCCACCAGACGTCCTGGGCGCCGCTCATCCAGTCCGACGACCACTCCTTCGGCCCGCGGCAGTCCGCGTACGCCGACTGGCCGAAGGTGACGGCCCATGTGAACGGCGCGACCGTGTGGGGCGAGGAGCCCGGCGGCACCGGGCCAAACGACCCGGCCGTGCTCTTCGACGACTTCGACTACAGCTCGCACACCGACCCGAGGCTCCAGGCGAACGGCTGGAGCGTACGGTCCGGCTCGGGAGGCCCCGGACTGTCCGGTGCGACCTGGGACCCGGCGAATGTCACCTTCGTCTCGCAGAGCGGGAATTCGGTCATGAATCTGGAGGCATCGACGGCGGGCACGGCGGCCTCGACGGAGCACAGCGAGTTCTCGACCCGGTCGATGAAGTTCAAGAACGGGACGTACGCCTCCCGGGTGAGGTTCACCGACGCCCCGCGCTCAGGGCCGGACGGCGACCGCGTCGTGCAGACGTTCTTCGCGATCAACGACCTGACCGCACCGATGGCGGACGACTACGCGGAGTACGACTTCGAGTACCTGCCGAACGGTGGCTGGGGCGAACCGGACAACATCCTCTACGCCACCTCGTGGGAGACCTACCGGCCCGAGCCCTGGGAGACCGTCAACGCACACACCGTGGAACGGAGTTCGTACGCGGGCTGGCGGGATCTGGTGGTGACCATCGACGACGACAGGATCACGTACTACGTCGACGGGCAGCACTTCGCGACACACGGGGCGGACTATCTGCCCGAGCGGCCGATGGTGATCGCTTTCAACCACTGGCTGATCGACCTGGCGGGGCAGCCGAGCACCACGCCCCGCGCCTACGACCAGCAGGTGGACTACGTCCTGCACGTGAAAGACCAGGTGCTCACCCCGTCACAGGTGAACGCGATGGTCGGGGCGTACCGCGGCGCGGGGACGACGTTCACGGACACGGTTCCGGGCAGCTAGGGCCTCTCGCCTGGATCATGCCGGGCTCACGGGGTCCGGCATGATCCGAGCGAAAGAGCCAAGAAGCTCCGATCGGCTGAGAAACCGGGCGGGGCGGGGGTCGACGGCGGCCCCCGCCCCGCTTTCGTATGCGCGGAGCCACTCCCGGGAGGGGTTCGAAGGTCCCTCGCCGCCGGTTCCGTACGCCGCCGACCGGGGCGAATTTCCCGGCACCCCCTTGACAGCCCCGCCACCCCCCAGGCAATCTTCCGTTAAGCAGAAACTAACTTCCGCAATACGGAAGGAGCGCCGAAATCCTCATGGGATACCCGGACCAGCGCTTCGATGTGAACCTTTCGATCCTCTTCACGGAACTCCCGCTCCTGGAGCGTCCCGCGGCAGCCGCCGCGGCGGGCTTCACGGCGGTCGAGCTGTGGTGGCCCTGGATCGAGACCCCCACCCCGCCGCAGGCGGAACTCGACGCCCTCAAGAAGGCGCTCGACGACGCCGGCACCCAGCTGGTGGGGCTGAACTTCTACGCCGGACAGCTGCCCGGCCCCGACCGCGGCGCGCTCTCCGTGCCCGGTGAGGAGTCGGACCGCTTCCGCGCCAACATCGAGGTGGCGGCCGACTTCGCCGCCTCGGTCGGCTGCACGGCGCTCAACGCGCTGTACGGCAACCGCGTCGAGGGCGCCGACCCGCAGGTGCAGGACGCGCTCGCCCTGGAGAACCTGGTGCTGGCCGCCCGCGCGGCGGACCGCGTCGGGGCGATCCTCCTGGTCGAGACCCTCAACAAGCCGGAGTCGCCGCTCTATCCGCTGGTCAGCGCCCCGGCCGCGATCGAGGTCATCGACAAGGTCAACGCGGCGACGGGCCTGGGGAACGCCAAGTTCCTGCTGG
Organism: Kitasatospora albolonga; assembly: GCA_002082585.1. Taxonomy (NCBI): domain Bacteria; kingdom Bacillati; phylum Actinomycetota; class Actinomycetes; order Kitasatosporales; family Streptomycetaceae; genus Kitasatospora; species Kitasatospora albolonga. The sequence goes on along the minus strand of CP020563.1, from coordinate 6,941,632 downwards.
ACCTGTACCACCTGTCGATGAACGGCGAGGACCTGAGCCAGGTCATCAAGGCGTACGCCGCGAAGACCGGCCACGTCCAGATCGCCGACAACCCGGGGCGCGGCGCGCCGGGCACCGGCACCCTCCCGCTGGAGCGGCTCCTGGACGAGCTGAAGGACGCCGGTTACCCGGGCAGGGTCGGCCTGGAGTACAAGCCGGGCGACCGGCCGAGCGCGGACTCCTTCGACTGGCTCCCGGTCTCCGCCCGAGCGGCCCGCTGACCGGGTCCGCCACGGGGTGAGCCCAACCCCCTTACGTACACACGTTTTTCAGGAAGGCACCCTCATGAGCAACAACCTCCCCAAGGTCGCCTGGATCGGTCTCGGCATCATGGGCTCCCCCATGTCGGAGAACCTGATCAAGGCCGGTTACTCCGTCACCGGATACACCCTGGAGCAGGACAAGATCGACCGGCTGGTCGCGGCCGGCGGCACCGGCGCCTCCTCGATCGCGGACGCGGTCAGGGACGCGGATGTCGTCATCACGATGGTGCCCGCATCGCCGCAGGTCGAGGCCATCTCCTACGGCCCCGACGGCATCCTGGAGAACGCGAAGCGCGGGGCGCTGCTGGTGGACATGTCCTCCATCACCCCGCAGACCTCGGTGGACCTCGCGAAGAACGCGGCCGAGAAGGGCATCCGGGTCCTGGACGCGCCGGTCTCCGGCGGCGAGGCCGGTGCCATCGAGGCGGTCCTCTCCATCATGGTCGGCGGCGAGCAGGCGGACTTCGACGCCGCGAAGCCGCTCCTGGAGGCGCTCGGCAAGACGATCGTGCTCTGCGGTCCGCACGGTTCCGGCCAGACGGTGAAGGCGGCCAACCAGCTGATCGTCGCGGTCAACATCCAGGCGTGCGCCGAGGCCGTGGTCTTCCTGGAGAAGTCCGGGGTGGACCTCACCGCCGCGCTCGACGTCCTCAACGGCGGCCTGGCCGGCTCGACCGTGCTGACCCGCAAGAAGGACAACTTCCTGAAGCGGGACTTCGCCCCCGGCTTCCGGATCGACCTGCACCACAAGGACATGGGCATCGTGACCGACGCCGCCCGCAACGTCGGCGCGGCCCTGCCCGTCGGCGGTGTGGTCGCCCAGCTGGTCGCCTCGCTGCGCGCCCAGGGCGACGGCGGGCTGGACCACTCGGCGCTGCTGCGCTCGGTCGAGCGGCTCTCCGGCTCCCAGGTCTGACCTCCCTCCCGGGCTCCGTGAGGAGCCCCTGGCCTCGTACGGGGCCACGGCCCGCACGGCGGGCCCCCTGAACTCCGGGTCGCGGTGGCGCTGACACCTGTCCTGTCGCGCCCAGGCGCCGCCGCGACCCGGAACCACACACTTCGTTTTCAACAAACTGTTGACGTTGTCTCGCGGCGAATCTACGCTCCTCAAGCCGTCAGCAGCTCGTACGAAAGGTCATCCCGCCACATGGCTAAGCGTGTGCTCACGACCGAGTCAGGCGCCCCGGTCGCCGACAACCAGAACTCCGCCACCGCCGGTGTCGGTGGACCGATCCTCCTCCAGGACCAGCACCTCCTGGAGAAGCTCGCCCGCTTCAACCGTGAGCGCATCCCGGAGCGCGTGGTCCACGCCCGAGGCTCCGGCGCGTACGGCTACTTCGAGGTGACCGACGACGTCACCGGCTTCACCAGCGCCGACTTCCTCTCCGAGGTGGGCAAACGCACCGAGACCTTCCTCCGCTTCTCCACCGTGGCCGACTCGCTCGGCGGCGCGGACGCGGTCCGCGACCCGCGCGGCTTCGCCCTCAAGTTCTATACGAACGAGGGCAATTACGACCTGGTCGGCAACAACACCCCGGTGTTCTTCATCAAGGACCCGATCAAGTTCCCCGACTTCATCCACTCGCAGAAGCGCGACCCGTTCACGGGCCGTCAGGAGCCGGACAACGTCTGGGACTTCTGGGCGCACGCCCCCGAGGCGACGCACCAGATCACCTGGCTGATGGGCGACCGGGGCATCCCCGCCTCGTACCGCCACATGAACGGCTACGGCTCGCACACCTACCAGTGGACGAACGCCGAGGGCGAGGCGTTCTTCGTCAAGTACCACTTCAAGACCAACCAGGGCGTGCGTTCCCTCTCCGCCGAGCAGGCCGCCGAGCTGGTCGGCAGGGACGCCAACTCGCACCAGACGGACCTGCTCCAGGCCATCGAGCGGGGCGTCAACCCGTCGTGGACGCTGCACGTCCAGGTGATGCCCGCCGCCGAGGCCGCGGACTACCGGTTCAACCCGTTCGACCTCACCAAGGTGTGGCCGCACGCGGACTACCCGCTCCAGCGGGTCGGCCGCCTCGTGCTGGACCGGAACCCGGACAACGTCTTCGCCGAGGTGGAGCAGGCCGCGTTCTCCCCGAACAACTTCGTGCCCGGCATCGGCCCGTCCCCGGACAAGATGCTCCAGGGCCGGCTGTTCGCCTACGCGGACGCGCACCGCTACCGCCTGGGCGTCAACCACACCCAGCTGCCGGTCAACGCCCCCAAGGCGGCGCAGGCCGACAACTACGGCCGCGACGGGCTGCACGCCACCCGCTACGGCTCGCGCCACGACAAGAACTACGAGCCCAACTCGTACGCGGGTCCGGCGCAGACCGGTTCCGCGCTCGGCGCCCCCCTCGCCGTCCACGGCTGGACGGGCACCTACGAGACGGCCGCCCATGTCAAGGACGACGACTTCTTCCAGGCGGGCGAGCTGTACCGGCTGATGTCCGAGGACGAGAAGGGCCGTCTGGTCGCCAACATCGCCGGGGGCCTCTCGCAGGTCACCCGCGACGATGTGATCGAGAAGAACCTCGCCCACTTCCACGCCGCCGACGCCGACTACGGCAAGCGCGTGGAGGAGGCCGTCCGCGCCCTGCGCGAGGACTGAGCCTCTCTTCAAGGCCCCTGCCCGTACCGCGCACCCGGATGAGGGGTGCCGCGCGGCACGGGCAGGACGACGAGGCCGCGGCGGCTGTGCGATGCCAGTGCGGTGGTGAAGGACCCGGGGACCGTCTCCTGACCTGAAGGAGACGCCCTCGCCCGGGCCGATCGCCGCCGCCGCGGTCCCTGTCACCCCTGAACGAGGGCGTGGAGTACGGATACGGTCCCGTACTCCACGCCCTTTCCCATGCCCGGGCGCGCGGACCCGGCCCGCCCTCAGGCCCCCTCCTGCCCTCCCTCGGGTTCCCAGGCGAATCCGGCCGGGTCGGTGAAGGGGACAGCGGTGGAGCCGAGGACGACGCGGTGCGATCCGGTGCCGTCTGCGGGGACGCCGAGGTCCTTGGCCAGCCCGCCGCGCTTGTACAGCGCCAGCTTGACGGGGTCGGAGGAGCCGGAGGTGAACTCGGCGTACTTGCCGCCGAAGCTCCTGGCCACGGTCATGCCCCGGCCGACGTAGAACTGTCTGACGGCCTTCACGTCCTCGACGCCGAGCAGGAGCACCACCCCGTCGATCTCGCCCGTGGCCGGGCCGGTGTCCTTCTTCGCCGATGTGGCCACCTTCCAGATCGTCCCGTCCGGGGCCCGGACGACGCCGCCGTAGCCCCACAGCGACTTCGCGGCGGGCTTCAGCACCGTGGCGCCCGCGTCCAGGGCCGCGCCGAGGAAGCCGTCGACGGTGGCCGGGCGGGACACCGTGAGCGCCAGGGTGAACCCGCGGAATCCGGTGGTGTGCGCCTCGGAGGCCCGCAGGCGGATGTACGTGTCCACGCCGAAGGCGCTGTAGAAGCGGCGGGCCGCCTCGGGGTCGGCCACCTCAAGGGTGACGGAGGCGAGGGACGTGCCGGGCGAGGTGGAAGCGGTGGTTGCCATGCCCTTCACGCTAGAGGCGGACCGGTGGCCGTGACTTCTCGATTCCTGACGGGTCTCGTCACCTGCTTCGCCACACACGCCGGCATCCCCTCCACCGTGATCGCCACCCCCGCGCCGGGGGCGGTGGCCGGGTCATCGGCGGAACCGGCCGCCGCTTCCGCGGCCCGGCGGCGGAAGACCCCCGGCGACACGCCGACGAGCTCGGTGAAGCGGGTCGTGAACGTGCCCAGCGAAGCGCAGCCGACCGTGAAGCAGACCTCGGTGACGCTGAGGTCGCCCCGCCGCAGCAGCGCCGTGGCGCGCTCGATGCGGCGCGTCATCAGGTAGGAGTACGGCGACTCGCCGTAGGCGGACCTGAACCGACGGCTGAGATGCCCGGCGGACATGTTCACACCACGGGCGAGCGCCTCCACGTCCAGCGGCTGCGCGTACTCCCTGTCGATCCGGTCGCGGACACGGCGCAGCCGCGCGAGATCGGCCAGGCGCTGCTCCTCGGCGCGCGCGGGGCGCCGCTCGGCCGCACCGCCGCCCGTCGGCTTCAGCGGAGCTCCTGGACGCGGACCAGGTTGCCCGCGGGGTCGCGGAACGCGCAGTCGCGGACGCCGTACGGCTGCTCGGTCGGCTCCTGGACGACCTCGGTATCCCCGGCCTGCACCTTCTCGAACGTGGCGTCGAGGTCGGGGGTGGCCAGCAGAATCCAGCCGTACGTGCCCTTGGCCATCATCTCCGCGATGGTGCGGCGCTCGTCCTCGGTGACTCCCGGGTCGGCGGCGGGCGGTGCCAGCAGGATCGACGTGTCGGGCTGCCCCGCCGGGCCGACGGTGATCCACCGCATCCTGCCCTGCCCGACATCGCTGCGGACCTCGAAGCCGAGGACATCGCGGTAGAAGGCGAGCGACGCGTCCGGGTCGTCGTGCGGGAGGGAGCTCATGTGAATGGTGATGTCCATATCGGGCAGATTAGGGGCGGTCCCACGGACCGCGCATCTCGGTTCCCCGATCTCTCCGAACGCGCCGATCTCTCCGAACGCTCCGTTTGCTCCGATCGCGCCGGGCGGGCCGGGGACGTGGCGAAGGCCCCCGCCCCGGAGCGGAATCCGGGGCGGGGGCCTTCGGGGTGGGTGACGGACCGGGTCAGGACACCGTCAGGGGGCGGATCGCGGTGGGGGCGTGGGACGGGTCCGTGGCGATGTCCTCGAACTCGTTGACCGAGGCGATGTCGGTGCCGCTCATCGCGATGTTGGTGACCCGCTCCAGGATCGCCTCGACCACGACCGGGACCCGGAACTCCGCGGCGAGCTTCTTCGCCTCCTCGAAGGCGGGCAGCAGCTGGTCCGGCTCGGTGACCCGGATGGCCTTGCAGCCGAGGCCCTCGACGACCTTGACGTGGTCGACGCCGTAGACGCCCAGCTCCGGGGAGTTGAGGTTCTCGAACTCCAGGTTGACCTGGAAGTCGATGTCGAAGTTGCGCTGCGCCTGGCGGATGAGCCCCAGGTAGGAGTTGTTCACCAGGACGTGGACGTAGGGGATGCGGTGCTGCGCGCCGACGGCCAGCTCCTCCAGCATGAACTGGAAGTCGTAGTCGCCGGAGAGGGCGACGACCGTGCCCTCCGGGTCGGCGGTGGCGACGCCGAGCGCGGCCGGGATCGTCCAGCCGAGGGGGCCCGCCTGGCCGCAGTTGATCCAGTGGCGCGGCTTGTAGACGTGCAGCATCTGCGCGCCGGCGATCTGGGAGAGCCCGATGGTGGTGACGTAACGGGTCTCGGGGCCGAACGCCCGGTTCATCTCCTCGTAGACGCGCTGCGGCTTGAGCGGCACGTTGTCGAAGTGGGTCCTGCGCTGGAGGGTCGCCTTGCGCTCCTGGGTGGAGGCGGCCCAGGCCGAGCGGTCCTTCAGCTCGCCCGCCGCCTTCAGCTCGCGCGCCACCTCGACGAAGAGCTCCAGCGCGGCCCTGGCGTCGGAGGCGATGCCGAGGTCGGGGGCGAAGATCTTGCCGAGCTGGGTGGGCTCGATGTCGACGTGGACGAAGGTGCGGCCCTGGGTGTAGACGTCCAGCTTGCCGGTGTGGCGGTTGGCCCAGCGGTTGCCGATGCCGAGGACGAAGTCGGACTCCAGGAAGTTCGCGTTGCCGTAGCGGTGGGAGGTCTGGAGGCCGACCATCCCGGCGTTCAGCTCGTGGTCGTCGGGGAGGATGCCCCAGCCCATCAGGGTCGGGATGACGGGGACGCCGGTCAGCTCGGCGAACTCCACCAGCAGTTCGGAGGCGTCGGCGTTGATGATGCCGCCGCCCGCCACGAGCAGGGGGCGCTCGGAGGCGTTGAGCATCTGCACGGCCCGCTCGATCTGCTTGCGGGAGGCGGCGGGCTTCTGCACCGGGAGGGGCTCGTACAGCTCGGGGTCGAACTCGATCTCGGTGAGCTGGACGTCGATCGGCAGGTCGATGAGGACCGGGCCGGGGCGCCCGGTGCGCATCAGGTGGAATGCCTGCTGGAAGACGCCCGGGACCTGGGCGGCCTCCAGGACGGTGGTCGCCGCCTTGGTGACCGGCTTGGCGATCGAGGCGATGTCGACGGCCTGGAAGTCCTCCTTGTGCAGGACGGCCGTGGGGGCCTGGCCGGTGATGCAGAGGATCGGGATGGAGTCGGCGATGGCGGAGTAGAGGCCGGTGATCATGTCGGTGCCCGCCGGGCCCGACGTGCCGATGCAGACGCCGATGTTGCCGGCCTTGGCCCGGGTGTAGCCCTCCGCCATGTGGGAGGCGCCCTCGACGTGCCGGGCCAGGGTGTGGTGCACCCCGCCGGAAGCCTTGAGAGCCGCGTAGAAGGGGTTGATCGCCGCACCCGGCACGCCGAACGCGTTGCTGACGCCTTCGCGCTTGAGGATCTCAACTGCCGCACGGGCAGCGGTCATACGAGGCATTGAGTGCTCCTGCTCGGGATTGGTGGAGTCGGGCTCTGTCGCGCCACCTGAGAGCACCAATTCCGTATTGCGGAAATTTAGTTCTGCTATACGGAAGCAATCTAAAACGCGGCGCGATCCCCGTCAAGAGCGGCCCAGGACCGGCGCTCCGGACTCCGGTCGGTACGAAGTGCGCCAATCCCCTCCCCAGAACCTCGCTCCTGGTGGACGATGGGGTGACGAGGGAGGCACGGAGCGCAGCGGTCCTGCGCCGTCCGTGCCGGAGGGAGACGATCGTGAAGTCCGTGCCGGTACGGTGCCCGGCCTGCCACCGGGACCATGCCTACGTCGCACCGGCCTACCCGTGCCCGTGCGGCGCGCCCACCGCCCCGCCGCTGGTGCCGGATGCCCCGGCGGTCCCGGTCACACGGCGCACCTGGGACGAGGACTGGGTCACCGTCCGCTGCGCCGCCTGCGACCGGCGGGACCAGTGGCCCCAGCCGGAGCTGTGCTGCCCGTGCGGGGCCCTGCTGCGGATTCCGGTGCGGCCGGTCGGCGAGACGGAGCCCCCGCCCGGCCCCGTCAGGCCCGCGCACATCCCGCTGCCGCGCACCGCCGCCCACCCGCGCCCCTCGTTCCGGCCGCGGACGATCCGCACCGGCCATGACGCGGTGAGCGCGGCCGCCCTCTATCTGACCTGGCTCGGCTACCGCGAGGTGGTCCGGCCGCAGACCCGTCCGGCGGGCGGGATCGACCTGCGGGCCACCGGGCTCGTCGCCCAGGTCGACGCCTCCACCCGGCCGGTGGAGCTGCGCGGGGTCGAGTGCCTCTGGCTGAACGCCCTGGGTGCGTCGGCGGCCGGGGTGTTCTTCTCCCTCGCGGGGTACGAGGCCGATGCGCGGGCCCGCGCGGACGGGGTCGGCCTCCCGCTCTTCGTCATGGACCTCACGGGCGTGCCGCAGCCGGTGAACAGCCCGGCGGACGAACTGGTCAGCACGGGGGCGTGAGCGCCGGGCCGCTTCTCGGGGAGGGGCGTTTTCGGGCCACCCCGTACCGGCGCCCCGCCCGGCGCGGCACACTGAGTACATGCGCATCCGCTCCGCCAGACGCTCCGATCTCCGCCTTCTCCAGGACATCGAGCGCGCCGCAGGGGAACCCTTCCGCACCCTCGGCATGACCTCCGTGGCCGACGACGATCCGCCCCCGCTCGACCTGCTGGAGACCTACCGGCGGGCCGGGCGGTGCTGGGTGGCCACCGACCCCCTCTCCGCCACCGGCGACCGGCCGCTGGGCTATGTGATCGCCGATCCCGTCGACGGCGCCCTGCACATCGAGCAGATCTCGGTGGACCCGGTCGCGGCCCGCCGGGGCATCGGCCGCGCGCTCATCGACCACCTCGCCGGACTCGCCCCCGGGCAGGGGCTCACCGCCCTGACCCTGACCACCTTCAGCGACGTCCCGTGGAACGCCCCGTACTACGCGCGCATCGGCTTCCGTGTGCTGCGCGAGAGGGAACTCACCGACGGACTGCGCACGATCCGCGGCGAGGAGGCCCAGCACGGACTGGACCGCTGGCCACGGGTCTGCATGCGGCGCGACCTGCTGCCCGCCCGGCCGCCGGCCCCGGCATCGCCCCCCGACCCGGAACCGGCACCGGCGTCGGCGTCGGTCGCTGTCAGTGGTGCCCCGTAAGCTGAGGGCATGGATTTAACTCCACGTCATACCGTGCAACCCGCCGTCGCGTCCGCCGTCCAGGCGAACGAGGCCATCCGCGCACTCGTCGACTCCCGTGCGGGCCAGGAGTGGTCCGCCACGGAGTCCGCGACGTACGAGGTGCTGCTCGTCGAATGGGCGGCGGCGACCCGGTCGGGCGGCTCCGACATCATCGAGGCCGCCTGACCCGGCCGTACCCGCGCCTGCCGTCCGGCGGTGCTCACTCGCCGTATGTCTCCCGCAGCTCGATCTTGCGGACCTTCCCGCTCACCGTCATCGGGAAGGAGTCGAGCACCCGCAGCCCGCGCGGGATCTTGTAGTGGGCCAGCCGCTCCCGGCAGTACGCGGTGATCTCCTCCAGGACCGGCGGATCGGCCGGGTCCCGGGGGATGACACAGGCGAGGATCTCCTCCCCGTACCGCTCGTCCGGCACCCCGACCACCTGGACGTCCGCGATCTTCGGGTGGCCGTGCAGGAACTCCTCGATCTCCCTCGGGTACACGTTCTCGCCACCTCGGATGATCATGTCCTTGATCCGGCCGACGATCTGGACACAGCCGTCCTCACGCATCACCGCGAGGTCCCCGGTGTGCATCCAGCGGCCCGCGTCGATCACTTCGGCGGTGCGGTCGGGCTGGTCCCAGTAACCGAGCATCACGCTGTAGCCCCGGGTGCGGAGTTCGCCCGCGCTGCCGCGCTCCAGGGTGGTGCCGGTCGCCGGGTCGACGATCTTGACCTCGATGTGCGGCAGCACCCGGCCCACCGTGCCGGTGCGGCGCTCCAGGTCGTCGTCGCGGCGGGTCTGGGTGGAGACGGGGGAGGTCTCCGTCATGCCGTAGCAGATGGATACCTCGGCCATGTGCATATCGGCGACCACCCGCTTCATCACCTCGACCGGGCAGGGGGACCCGGCCATGATCCCGGTCCGGAGCGAGGAGAGGTCGTACGAGGCGAAGTCCGGGAGGTCCAGCTCGGCGATGAACATGGTCGGCACGCCGTAGAGCGAGGTGCAGCGCTCCCGCTGGACGGCGGCCAGCACGGCGGCGGGCTCGAAGGACGGGCCCGGGATCACGATGCAGGCACCGTGCGAGGTGGCGGCGAGATTGCCCATCACCATGCCGAAGCAGTGGTAGAAGGGGACCGGCAGACAGATCCGGTCGGCCTCCGTGTAGGCGATCATCTCCCCCACGAAATAGCCGTTGTTGAGGATGTTGTGGTGGGAGAGGGTGGCCCCCTTGGGGAAGCCGGTGGTGCCCGAGGTGTACTGGATGTTGATGGGGTCGTCGCAGGACAGCGCGGCTTCCCGCGCGGCCAGTTGGCCGGGGGTGACGGCCGGGGCGGTGGCGGTCAGCTCGGACCAGGACGGGTCGCCGATGTAGTGCACGGCCCGCAGGGCGGGGCAGTCGGCGCGGACCTCGCCGACGAGGGCCCGGTAGTCGCTGGTGCGGTGGGCGAGGGAGGCGACCAGCAGGGAGATGCCCGCCTGGTTCAGGACGAACTCCAGCTCGTGCGCCCGGTAGGCGGGGTTGATGGTGACCATGACGGCGCCGATGCGGGCGGTGGCGTACTGAAGGAGCACCCATTCGGGGCAGTTGACCGCCCAGATGCCGACCCGGTCGCCCTTCTCCACCCCCGAGGCCATCAGGGCCCGGGCCAGCTCGTCGACGTCGGCGCCGAACTCGGTGTACGTCCAGCGGCGTCCGGAGACCACGTCGACCAGGGCCTCGCGCTCCCCGTGGGCGGCGATCGTCCGGTCCAGGTTGCGGCCGATGGTGTCGCCGAGCAGGGCGGTGGTGCCGGTGCCGTGCGCGTAGGACAGGCTGCTGCTCACTTCAGGTCTCCCTCGTCGAACTCGGTTCCCTCTCCGGGGCCTTGCGCGGTGCGTTCGCGCAGCTCGATGCGGCGGATCTTGCCGGAGACGGTCTTGGGCAGCTCGGCGAACTCCAGCCTGCGGATGCGTTTGTACGGGGCGAGGACCGCCCGCGCGTGCTCGAAGAGGACCTTCGCGGTCTCCGGCCCCGGCTCCCAGCCCGCCGCCAGCACGACGTACGCCTTGGGGACGGCGAGACGGAGCGGATCGGGGGCGGGGACGACGGCGGCCTCGGCGACCGCCTCGTGCTCCAGCAGGGCGCTCTCCAGCTCGAACGGCGAGATCTTGTAGTCGGAGGACTTGAAGACGTCGTCGGACCTGCCCACGTAGGTGATGTAACCGTCCGCGTCGCGCGCCCCGATGTCACCCGTGCGGTAGTAGCCGCCCGCCATCGCCTCGGCCGTACGCTCCGGATCTCCGTGGTAGCCGGTCATCAGGCCGACCGGGCGGTCGGAGAGGTCGAGGGAGATCTCGCCCTCCGCCGCCCCGGGCCTGCCGGTGACCGGGTCGAGCAGGACGACGGTGAAGCCGGGGCTGGGGCGGCCCATGGAACCGGCCTTGAGGAGCTGGCCGGGGGTGTTGGCGACCTGGACGGCGGTCTCCGTCTGGCCGAAACCGTCCCGGATCGTGACGCCCCACTCCCGCCGGACCGTCTCGATGACCTCCGGGTTCAGCGGCTCCCCCGCCGCGACGACTTCGCGCGGCGGGACCTTCAGCCGGGACAGGTCGGCCTGGATGAGCATCCGCCAGACGGTGGGCGGGGCACAGAAACCGGTGATGCCCGAGCGGTCCATCTCGGCCATCAGCCGGGAGGCGTCGAAGCGGGTGTAGTTGAAGATGAAGACGGTCGCCTCGGCGGTCCACGGGGCGAAGAGGTTGGACCAGGCGTGCTTGGCCCAGCCGGGCGAGGAGATGTTGAGATGGACGTCGCCGGGCCGGAGCCCGATCCAGTACATCGTCGCCAGGTGGCCCACGGGGTAGGAGACATGGGTGTGCTCGACGAGTTTGGGCCGGGCGGTGGTGCCGGAGGTGAAGTAGAGCATCAGCGGCTCGTCGGCGCGCGTCGGGCGGTCGGGCGTGAAACCGGCGGAGGCGTCGGCCGCTTCGGCGTACGGCCGCCAGCCCGCCACCTCCCCGCCCACCGCGATCCGGGTGTACTCCCCCGGCACCTCGTCGAACTTCCCGGTGTCCGCGTCCCGCACGAGCACATGGCGCACCCGGCCGCGCTCCACCCGGTCGCGCAGATCGGCGGGGCCGAGCAGGGGTGTCGCCGGGATGAGGACGGCACGCAGCTTCATCGCGGCGAGCGCGGTCTCCCACAGCTCCACCTGGTTGCCGAGCATCACGAGGATGCGGTCGCCCGCCCGGACCCCCTGCTCCTTCAGCCAGTTGGCGGCGCGGTCGGAGCGCTCGGACATCGCCGCGAAGGAGACCTCGGTGCGCCGGCCGTCCTCCTCCACGATGTGCAGGGCGGTGCGCCCGTTGTTCTCGGCGATGACGTCGAACCAGTCCAGCGCCCAGTTGAAGTGGTCGGGCCGGGGCCAGCGGAACCCCTCGTAGGCGGTGTCGTAGTCCTCGCGGTGCTCCAGCAGGAAGTCCCGGGCAGCCCGGAACGTCTCCGTCGCGCTCGTCGCCGGCATGTGCCCTCCTCGTTGCGGACCGGACCCGTCGATTGACATCATGCAAACAGTGACCCAGGTCTCAACACCCCCGGACGGGGGTGGCGCGATCCCCCGTCCGGGGGAGCCGAGGAACAGGTGGAAAGGCATCGGAGTGCCGGAACCGGTCGACGCGGCCGAGGGGATCGACGCGGCCGAGATGCGGACGGCGCTGGCGGGGCTGCGCCGCACGAGCGGACTGCCGGTGGTCTTCGGCGGCCTGCTGTCCGACGCCCGCCACGCCCGGATCGGGGAGCTGAACGGGGCGCAGACCGGCGCGTTGCGCGGTCTGGTCGTCGCGGCCGGGAGCGGTCTCGGCGGCAAGGCCATCGCCCTCGCCCGGCCCTGCGCCGTGACGGACTACCCCGCCTCGCGCCACATCAGCCACGAGTACGACAGGGCGGTGGCGGCGGAGGGGCTGCGCTCGGTCGTCGCGGTGCCCGTCGTCGTACGGCGGACGGTACGGGGCGTGCTGTACGGGGCACTGCGTACGCCGGTGGGCCTCGGGGACCGTACGTTCGACGCGGCGGTGGCGGCGGCCCGTGACGTGGAGCAGGCGCTCGCGGTCCGGGACGAGGTGCGGCAGCTGCTCGCCCTGACCCGGGAGCAGGTGGCGGCGGCCGGTCCCGGTACGGCTCCGGGCGCCTGGGAGGACGTACGCGAGGCGCACCGGGAGCTGCGCGCGCTGGCCCCGCGGGTGGTCGACCCGGCGCTCCGCGACGCGTTGCTGGCCGTCTGCGGGCGCCTGGCCTCGGCGTCCGGGGCGCGGGCCCCGGCAGCGGCCCGGGAGGTGCGGCTCGCCCCGCGCGAGGTGGACGTCGTGGCGTGCGTGGCGGCGGGCGCGACCAACGCCTCGGCCGCCCGGCAACTGGGGCTGCGCCCCGAGACGGTGAAGGGCTATCTGCGCTCGGCCATGCGGAAGCTGGGGGCGCACACCCGGCTGGAGGCGGTGGTGGCGGCGCGACGGGCGGGGCTCCTGCCATGACGCCCGTTGCCGCGAGCCACACCCGTAAAGCCATGGCCACGCCCCGCAGACACCCGTAAGCCGCAAACCCGTAAGCCGTAAGCCGTAAAGGGTCTCCTGAAGGGCTTCAGTCCCCGAAGTCCAGGAACGTGCCGAACCGGACGTCGTACGACGTGGCATCCGTCATCACCGACAGCATCCGCCCCGCCTCCTCGGTGATCTCCGTCCGCTCGCCCCGCCGCAGGGTACGCAGCGGCTGCACGGTCAGGATCGCCGTCTCGTCCTCCCGTTCGACCCGCCAGACGGCCTCGAAGAACCCGTCGACCAGGACGGTCCCGTACGCCTGGTTGCCCACCCAGTTGCGCCCCTTGTTCGCCTCCGGGATCACCCGCGAGCGGTCGTCGTGGCCGAGGAGCACATTGTCGAACTCGGGCAGGAAGCGCGGCGGGGCCGGGGTGTCCGGGTCGGGGCGCGGGGCGTCCGGGAGGTCGAACAGCTCGGTGCCGTGCTCGTCGCGGAAGGTCAGGAGCCGGGGCCGCAGCCGCTCGAAGACCTCCCGCAGCCGGGTCAGCCCCGCCCAGCGCTGCATGTCCTTGACCGAGGCGGGGCCGAAGGCGTTCAGATAGCGCAGGACGGTGTCGTCCGGCGCCGGGACCGGCTCCGGGTCCCTGCCGAGCCAGTGCTCCACCGTGGTCAGCGCGACCTGCCCGCCGCGCTCCCACAGTCCGCGCGGGGTGACCTGGACCAGCGGCAGCAGACACCGGGCGGCCACCGTGAGCGCGAGCGGGTCGGCGTCCGGCCAGTGGCCGAGCAGCTCCTCGCGCAGCTCCTTGACCGGGCGCGGGCGCTCCTCCACGAGTTCCCTGCTCACGGCGGCGAGCCGGTCCAGGTCCACCCCGGCGAGGCCGCGCCGGAACACCTTGAGCTCCCGGTCCCGCGCCGCCTGCACCAGCGGACGCAGGGTCAGGGCGTCGTCCGCCGTGTGGGTGTGGAGGGTGGAGCGGAGGGTGACGATCCGGACCACCTCGCGGGACTCCATCAGGGCGGACAGCTCGTGCGGGTCGAAGTCGGCCAGCCGCGCGTGGAGCTGGAAGTACGGCGGCTTCGTGTTCTGCGCCTGGAGCCCGAGGAGGTGCGCGACCGCGTCCTGGGCGGACATCGCGGTGCGGCGCAGCAGGAGCTGACGGTCCAGGGTCGCCCGGTTCAGCGCCCGGGCGGAGAGGACGGCGGGGTGTGCGGCGGTGCGGTGCGTCTTCGCGGCCATGGTCCGTACGGTAGCGGGGCTTGCGGACAGGGACGGTCCGCGACGGCCGGGGACCGGCGTTACGCCCTCCGGCCCCACGCCCCGCGCGCCCCTTCCCCGGCCGCTCCATGATGAACCGGTGATCAGTGTCCTCTTCGCCGTCCTGACCGCCCTGAGCAACGGTTCCGCCTCGGTGCTCCAGCGCCGGGCCGCGTTGGAGGTGCCCGACGGCGAGGCGATGCGCCTCTCCCTCATCGGCCATCTGGTGCGCCAGCGGGTGTGGCTGGCCGGGATCGCCCTGGTGATCGTGGCGGCGGTCTGCCAGGCGGTGGCGCTGGCGACCGGGCCGATCTCGGTGGTGCAGCCGATCTTCGTCATCGAGCTGCCCGCGACCCTGCTGCTGGCCGGGTGGATGATGCGGGTCCGGGCGCCGCGCACGGTCTGGTACGGCGTCGCCGCGGTGACCGCCGGTCTGGCGGTCGGGCTCGGGTCGGCCGCGCCGGTCGACGGCACCGACGCCGTGCGGGGTGCGGACTGGGTGCCGACGCTGCTGCTGACCGGGGCGTTCGAGGCGGTGCTGATCGTCGCCGCGCTGCGGGTGCGCGGCAATGCCCGGGCGGCCCTGCTGGGGCTCGCCGCCGCCTGCGGCTACGCGCTGACGGCGGCGCTGATGAAGGACGCGATGGCGCATCTGGGCCCGGAAGGCGGGGCCGTCGCGCTGCTGACGTCGTGGCAGCTGTACGCGACGGCGGCGGCCGGGGTCGGTGCCCTCTTCCTGCTCCAGAACGCCCTGCACGCGGGGAGTCTGGTGGCGGTGCAGCCGATGCTGACGCTCGGGGACGCGCTGATCAGCATCCTGTACGGGGTGACGCTCTTCGAGGAGGAGCTGCGCACCGGCTGGTGGCTGCTGCCGGAGCTGGCGGGGCTGGGGCTGATCGCCGCGGGCTGTGTGGTGCTGGCCCGCTCGTCCCTGGCCACCGACACGCTCGCACCGCAGCCGCCCCCGCCTCGGGCCGGCTGAGGGAGCCGGGGGTCAGACCCGGTCGGCCGGGGTGACCCGCTCG
The DNA here is from genome assembly GCA_002082585.1 of Kitasatospora albolonga. Classification (NCBI taxonomy): domain Bacteria; kingdom Bacillati; phylum Actinomycetota; class Actinomycetes; order Kitasatosporales; family Streptomycetaceae; genus Kitasatospora; species Kitasatospora albolonga. Next base: position 6,926,393 of record CP020563.1, on the reverse strand, counting down.
TCCTCCCGTACGGGCGCGGGCGGGGTGCCGTCGCCGAACGGGCGGCCACCGAGCTGTTCGCGGTGGTGCGGGGTGGTCCAGCCGGAGAGGTCGGGGCCGAGAGGGACGATGCCGGTCGGGTTGATCCCCGTATGCACCTGGTAGTAGTGGCGTTTGATGTGGTCGAAGTCGACGGTGTCCCCGAACCCGGGGGTCTGGTAGAGGTCGCGGACGTACGCCCACAGGACGGGGTCCTCGGTCAGCTTCGTACGGTTGCACTTGAAGTGGCCGTGGTAGACCGCGTCGAAGCGGACCAGGGTGGTGAAGAGGCGGATGTCGGCCTCGGTGATGGTGTCGCCGACCAGGTAGCGGCGGTCCGTGAGGCGGTCGGAGACCTGGTCGAGGCGGGCGAAGAGTGCCTCGTAGGCTTCCGCGTAATCCTCTTGGGTGCTGGCGAACCCGGCCTTGTAGACGCCGTTGTTGATGTCCCGGTAGATGCCCTCCATGACCTCGTCGATCTCCGCGCGCAGCGGCTCGGGGTAGAGGTCGGGGGCGCCGGGGCGGTGCAGGGCGGTCCACTCGGTGGCCAGGTCCAGGGTGATCCGCTGGTAGTCGTTGGTGACCAGCTTCCCGCTCGGTACGTCGACGATCGCGGGGACGCTGACCCCGCCGGGGTAGTCCCGCTCCCGGGCGTCGTACGCCTCGCTCAGATAGCGGATGCCGAGCACCGGGTCCTTGCCGTCCGGGTCCAGGGTGAAGCGCCAGCTGCGGTCGTCCTGGATGGGGTCGGTGACGGCGAGGGAGAGGGCGTCCTCCAGGCCGAGCAGGCGGCGGGAGACCAGAGCGCGGCTGGCCCAGGGGCAGGCCCGGCTGACGACCAGCCGGTAGCGGCCCGCCTCGACCGGCCAGCCGTCGCGGCCGTCGGCGGTGATGCGGTCGGCGAAGTGGCTGCGGGACCGCTTGAAGGGCTTGTGGCCGTAGGAGGTGTTGCCGTCGCTCCCGGCGCTCTTGCCGGATGTGTCGCTCATGCCGTGCTCCTCGAGGGGTCGGTGGATTCCTTGCGTTCCCGTCGTCTGCCCCGCCGGTCGGCCCCGACATCGGCCAGCGCCACGATCAGCGCGGCCAGCACGAAGGCGACGGAGACGATCAGCCCGTGGTCGTACGCGTCCGCCCACCCCTCCGGGCCGACCTGGGCGAAGAACACCGCGCCGACGGCGGCGATCCCGACCGCCGAGCCGACGCGCTGCCCGGTCTGGAGGGTGCCCCCGGCGCTTCCCGCCCGGTGTACGGGGACCTCGGCGAGGGTCAGCGTCTGGTTCGGGGCGATCACCAGACCGCTGCCGAGACCGGCGAGGAGCAGCGGGGCGGCCATCGCCCAGCCCGCGCCGCTGCCGGGCACCCAGTGGACGGCGAGCGCGGTGCCCGCGAGGCCGACGGCGACCATCACGAGTCCGGCCACCACGAGCGGGCGGCCGAACCGTCCGACGAGCCGGCCGCCGATCGACGCGGCGGCCCCGGAGCCGAGGGCGAAGGGGGTGATGGCCAGTCCGGCCTGGAGGGCGGAGTAGTCCAGACCGGACTGGAGGTAGAGGGTCGTGACGAAGAAGATCGAGGTGAACCCGGCGAAGTAGAGCAGGATCAGCAGGCAGCCCAGCCAGTACGAGCGCAGCCGGAACAGCGAGAGGTCGAGCACCGGGTGGGTGGGGCCGCCCGTGCACCGCGCCTCCCAGGCGACGAAGGCCCCGAGCAGGACGGCGGCGACCACGACCAGCAGCCACTTGCCGTTGCCGGGCCACTGCTGGGCCTGGACGAACGGCAGCAGCAGGGCCAGTACGCCCGCGCCCAGGAGCAGCACGCCGAACGGGTCCAGGTCGCGCGGCCGGACCCGGCCGGCGGAGGGGGTGTCGGGGAGGAGGCGGTGGGCGAGCAGGAGGCAGACGGCGCCGAGCGGGAGGTTGACGTAGAAGACCCAGCGCCAGCCGTGGTCGGGGCCCGCCGCCTGGATGAGCAGTCCGCCGAGCAGCGGGCCGACGGCGGTGGAGATCCCGACGACCGTGCCGAACATGCCGAAGGCCCGGCCGCGCTCGCGCCCGGAGAACATCTGCTGGATCAGCGCGGAGATCTGCGGGGAGATCAGTCCGCCCGCGATGCCCTGGACCAGTCGGGCGATGACCAGCCAGAGGCTGGACTGGGCGGCTCCGCAGGCGGCTGAGGCCAGGGTGAACAGGGCGAGCCCCGCCATGAAGACGGCCCGCCGTCCGCGCGCGTCGCCGAGGCGTCCGGCGGGGATCAGGAAGAGGCCGAAGGCGAGGGCGTAGCCGGAGACGACCCATTGGAGGTCGGACTCGGGGGTGTTCAGGCCCTCGCGGATGGAGGGGAGGGCCACATTGACGATGGAGACGTCCAGCAGGGTCATGAAGCCCGCCACCAGGCAGACCGCCAGCGCCTTCCAGCGCCGGGGGTCGGGGCCGCCGGTGTCGGCGTCGCGTCCGGCCGGGCCGGGTCGCGCCGCGCTCTCTGCCATGGTTCGCACCTTAGGTCGGGCCGGGTGTTTCCTCATCCTGGACGTCCGGGGCGCGCCCGCCCGGGACGTGGACGGCGCGGCGGGTCCCGCACGCGCACCCGGTTCCGGTACGCGTATCCGGTACGCGCGTCCGGTTCCGGTACGGCGTGTCCGCGTCCCGCACCGCGTGTCCGGGTCCCGCACGGCGTGTCCCGGACGGCCGGGGGTACCTGTTCCCGCATGACTGTGGAGAAAACGAGCGTTCTCGTCCTTGACTGTGCCGAACCGATGGAGCTGGCCGAGTTCTACGCCGGTCTGCTCGACGCGGAGATACGGATCGGCTCCGACCCCGACTTCGTGGAGATCGTCGGCAACGACGGCGTCCGGCTGGCGATCCGCCGGGACCACGGCTACGCACCGCCGAGCTGGCCCCGCCCGGAGGACTCCCAGCAGGCGCATCTGCGCATCCTGGTGAGCAGGGACGACATCGACGAGGCCGAGCGCGAGGCGATCTCGCTCGGGGCCCGGCCCGTCGACACCGGTGACAGCAACAGCGGTCCGCGCGATGTCCGGGTGTACGGGGACCCGGCGGGCCACTCGTTCTCGCTGGCGGTGTATCCGCTGCCGCAGCAGAGCTGAGGCCGGGGCGGCCCCGGGCGGGAAGCGCGGGGCGCCGACGGCAACGGGCGGGAAGCAAGGGGCTCTTCGGGGCCCCTTCACTCGCGCGCGGCAATAGACAGGAAAGTTTCCCAACACTGTTGACGACAATTGGAAGGAAGCTTTACTTTCAGTTCTGCCGCCATGGCGTCTCCCACCCCCCATCCGAAGGGAGCACCACCATGCACCAGCGCCCCACTCCCCCCACGTCCCCCACCCCTCCCGCCGAGACCCCCGAGGCCGCCGCCCCCACGGGCGGCCGGCGGGGGCTCGCCCGCAAGGCCCTGCTCGCCGCGTCCGCGCTCGGCGTGGTGACCGCGCTCCTGTCCCCCGTACGGGCGGGGGCCGCCCCGGCGCCCGCCGCCGGTTCCGCCGCCCCCACCGCCGCGACACCGCTCGCCGCCAACGGGCAGCTCCGCGTCTGCGGTCTCCAGCTCTGTAACGCGTCCGGCCAGGCGATCGCCCTCAACGGCATGAGCACCCACGGCACCCAGTGGTACGCCCAGTGCGTCACCGACGGCTCGCTCAACGCCCTCGCCCACGACTGGCGCGCCGATGTGCTGCGCGTCTCCACCTACGTACAGGAGGGCGGGTACGAGACCGACCCGGCCGGATTCACCGCCCGGGCACAGAAGTTCATCGACGCGGCGCACGCACGCGGGATGTACGCGGTCATCGACTGGCACATGCTGACGCCGGGCGATCCGAACGCCAACCTCGACCGGGCGAAAACGTTCTTCACCGCGATGGCGAAGAGGTACAAGGACCACCCGGGCGTGCTCTACGAGATCGCCAACGAGCCCTCGGGGGTGAGCTGGTCGGCCATCAAGTCCTACTCCGAGCAGATCATCCCGGTGATCCGGGCGCAGGACCCCGACGCGGTGGTCCTGGTCGGGACGCGCGCCTGGTCCTCGTTCGGGGTCTCGGAGGGCTCCAATGAGTCCGAGGTGGTGAACAACCCGGTCCGCGCCTCGAACATCATGTACACCTTGCACTTCTACGCGGCCTCCCACCGCGAGGCGTATCTCGCGACGCTGGACCGGGCATCGGACCGACTCCCCGTCTTCGTCACGGAGTTCGGGACGCAGAACTACGCGGGCGAGGGCGCCAACGACTTCGCGATGTCGCAGCGCTACCTCGACCTGATGAAGCGGAAGAAGATCTCCTGGACCAACTGGAACTACTCCGACGACCACCGCTCCGGTGCCGTCTTCAAGACCGGCACCTGCAACGGCTCCAACTGGACCGGGACCGGGGTCCTGAAGGAGGCCGGGGTCTGGATTCGCGAGCGCATCCGCCAGTGACCCCGGCCCGCCCTCCGCTCCGTCAGGCCGAACGGCGGCGCAGTGAGGCGTCGTTGAGGACCGCCGGGGTGTAACCGGCATCGCGGGCCGACAGGTTGGTGCCGGGCGGGACGATCTCGTCGATCCGGTCGAGGACGTCCCGGCTCAGCCTCACCTTGTCGGCGCCGAGCTGGCTCTCCAGCTGCTCGAAGGTGCGCGGACCGATGATCGCCGAGGTGACGGCCGGGTGCTCCAGCACGAAGGCCAGGGCGAGTTGGACGAGGGTGAGACCGGCCTCCTCCGCGAGTACGGCGAGGGCCTCGGCGGCCGCCAGCTTGGCCGCGTTCTCCGGTGCGGCGATGTCGAAGCGGGCGGCCTGGCGCTCGGCGCGGCTGGAGGCAGGCTGCTCGGCGCCCGTGCGGTAGCGGCCGGTCAGCCAGCCGCCGGCCAGCGGGCTCCAGGACAGCACGCCGAGCCCGTACCGCTGCGCCACCGGCAGGACCTCGCGCTCGATGCCCCGGGCGAGCAGCGAGTACGGGGGCTGCTCGGCGACCACGCGTTCGCGGCCCCGGCGCTCCGCGATCCACTGGCCCTCCACGATGGCGGAGGGCTCGAAGGTGGAGGTGCCGATGGAGCGGATCTTGCCCTGGCGGACCAGGTCGGTCAGGGCGCCGAGCGTCTCGTCGAAGTCGGTGCCGGGCTCGGGACGGTGGACCTGGTAGAGGTCGATCCAGTCGGTTCCGAGACGGCGCAGGCTGTTCTCCACCTCGCGGATGATCCAACGGCGGCTGTTGCCGGACTCGTTGGGGTCGTCGCCCAGTCGGCCGTGGAACTTGGTGGCCAGCACGACGTTGTCGCGCCGCCCTCCCGCGAGCGCCTTGCCGACGATGGTCTCCGACTCGCCCTGCGAGTAGACGTCGGCGGTGTCGACGAAGTTGATGCCGGAGTCCAGGGCGTGGTGGATGATCCGGACGCTGTCGTCGTGATCGGTGTTGCCCCGGGCGCCGAACATCATGGTGCCCAGCGCGAGGGGGCTGACCCGGACGCCGGTGCGGCCGAGGTTGCGGTATTCGGTCATCGTGCACTCTCCTTGACGAGCTGAACGGTGGGGTCGGGGTGGTCCTGCGGCGGGAGGGGGCCGCCGCCGGTCTGCCGGAACGCCTCCCACAGGCGGTGGTACGGGCCCCGCGCGGCGAGGAGTTCGGTGTGGGTGCCGCTCTCGACCACGGCTCCGGCGTCCAGGACGACGACCCGGTCGGCGCGGGCCGCGGTGGTCAGCCGGTGGGCGACGACCACGGTCGTACGGCGGCGGCACAGGGCCTCCGTCGCGGCGGCGACCCGGCGTTCGGTGGCCAGGTCGAGCGAGGCGGTGGCCTCGTCGAGCAACAGCAGGTCCGGGTCGACGAGTTCGGCCCGGGCCAGGGCGAGGAGCTGGCGCTGTCCGGCGGAGAGGTTGCGGCCCCGCTCCCCCACCTGCTGGAGGTAGCCGAGCCGGAGCCCGGCGATCATCTCGTGCGCGCCCACCGCGCGGGCCGCGCTCTCCACCTCGGCGTCGGTGGCGTCGGGGCGCCCGTAGGCGATGGCGTCCCGGACGGTGCCGCTGAAGAGGTGGGGTTCCTGGGGGACGAGGCCCAGGCGCCGCCGGTACTCCGCGAGTTCCAGGTCGCGCAGGTCGTGGCCGTCGACGCGGACGGTCCCGGCGGTCGGGTCGTAGAAGCGGGCCAGCAGTTTGACGACGGTGGACTTGCCCGCGCCGGTCGCCCCGACCAGGGCGACGGTCTCGCCGGGGGCGATGCGGAGCCGGAGCCCGTGCAGGACCTCCTGGCCGCCGCCGGCTCCGTAACCGAACGACACCGCGTCGAACTCGACCTCACCGCGCAACTTGTCCACGGGCAGCGGCTGTTCGGCCGGTGGGGTGCCCGCCGGGGTGCGCATCAGGGAGCGGAGGCGGCCGAGGCCGATCACCGCCTGCTGGTAGCCGTCGAAGACCTGGGAGAGCTGCTGGATGGGCGAGAAGAACAGCTCCACGTAGAGGAGGAAGGCGATCAGCGTGCCCGCGCTCAGCTCGCCGGAGCGCACTTGGCCCGCGCCGACGACCAGGACGGCGGCGGCCGACAGGGTGCCGAGGAACTCCACGAACGGGAAGAACGTGCCCATGTACCGCTGGGCGCGCAGCCGTGAGTCCCGGAATCCCCAGGCGAGTTGGGCGAAGTCCCGGGCGTTGTGGTGCTCTCGGCGGAACGCCTGGGTGACGCGGATGGCGGTGACGTTCTCCTGGAGGCAGGCGTTGACCGCGCTGACGCGCTCCCTGGCCTCGCGGTAGGCGGGAACGGAGTGGTGGCGGAAGAGGGCGGTGGCGGCGATCAGGACGGGGAGGGCGACGAGCAGGACGGTGGCGAGGCCCGCGTCGATGACGAGCAGCGCGACCAGGACGCCGAGGACGGTCAGCAGGCTGACGACGGCGGTGATCAGACCGGTCTGGAGGAAGGTGGACAGGGCGTCCACGTCCGTGGTCATCCGGGTCATGATCCGGCCGCCGAGCTCCCGTTCGTAGTAGTCCAGGCCGAGCCGCTGGAGCTGGGCGAACGTCTTCACGCGCAGGGTGTAGAGCAGCCGTTCGCCGGTGCGTCCGGTGGTGCGGACCTGGGCCACCCCGATCAGCCAGTTCACCGCGGTCACGAGCCCCGCGACGGCCGCCGCCGCGAGGAGGACTCCCCCGGCCTGGCGGGCCACCCCGTGGTCGACCCCATGGCGTACGAGGACGGGGACCGCGATCTGCGCCCCCGCGTCCAGGGCGACCAGGAGCAGCCCCAGGAGGAGCGGGAGGCGGAAGGGCCGCAGCAGGGTGCCGAGGTGGAACTCCCGGTCGGCGGCGACCGCTTGGGCGGTGGGCACCTTCGGATCGGCCTCGGGCAGCGGGAGGCGGGCGAGCCCGGCGATCAGCTCCGGGCTGGGCGGGGCGGAGCCGAGCACCCCGCCGCCGGGGCCGCCGCGTCCGGGCCCGGCGGTGGCGGCGGCCTCGGCCAGCGCCTGGGCGGCGCGGACGGCGGTGCCCTCCTCGGTGTCGGCGGCCTCGGCGGCCTCGCGCCGCCACAGATCCGCGGTCACCCCGCCCGCCGGGGCCTCCGGCACGGGTTCGGAGGCCGTGGGCTCGGCCGTCGACAGCAGCGTACGGAACAGGGCGGAACGGGAACGGAGTTCGTCCAGGGTTCCGGTGTCGGTGATCCGGCCGCCGTCCAGTACGGCGATCCGGTCGGCGAGTTCCAGGGTGGAGCGGCGGTGCGCCACGATCAGCGTCGTACGGCGACGGGTCGCCTCGTGCAGCCGGGCGTGGATGCGGGCCTCCACCCGGGCGTCGATGGCGGAGGTGGCGTCGTCCAGGACGAGGACGGCCGGGTCGGCGGCGAGGGCGCGGGCGAGCGCGATGCGCTGGCGCTGGCCGCCGGAGAGGGTGAGGCCCTGTTCGCCGACGACGGTGTCGTACCCCTGCGGGAGGCGCTCGATGAACTCGTCGGCACAGGCGATCCGGGCCGCCTCGCGGATCTGTTCGTCGGTGGCGTCCGGGACCCCGTAGGCGATGTTGGCGCGCACGGTGCCGGAGATCAGCAGGCTCTCCTCGAAGACGAACCCGATCCGGGAGCGGAGCGAGGCGAGGGAGAGCTCGCGGACGTCGGTGCCGTCGACGGCGACCGTTCCGGAGGGTACGTCGTAGAAGCGCGGCAGCAGGGCGGCGGCGGTGGACTTGCCGGAGCCCGCCGCGCCGATCAGGGCGACAGTCTCGCCGGGACGGACGTCGAGCGTGAAGTCATGGAGGAGCGGATCACCTTCTCCGTAACGGAAAGTGACGGACCGCCAGGAGAGGGCGGGCGGGCGTTCCGGGTCGTCGGGCAGCTCGCGGGCGTCCGGTGCGTCGGTGATGACGGGGGCCTCGTCGACGACCTCCAGGACACGTTCGGCCCCCGCCCGTGCCTGCTGCCAGACGGTGAGCAGGGTGGCGACCTGGCGTACGGGGGTGACGAAGGAGCCCAGGTAGGTGGTGAAGGCGAGGAAGGTGCCGAGCGAGATCCGGCCGTGCAGGGCCATCCAGCCGCCCAGCGCCAGGACAGCGACCTGGCCGAGGGCCGGGACCGCCTGGAGTGCCGGGTTGTAGCGGCTGGTGAAGCGGACGACGCGCAGCCGGGAGGCGAACAGCGTACGGGCTCGCTCCTCCAGCCCGGTGAGCTCCCGGCTCTCCTGGCCGAAGCCCTTGACGACCCGGACGCCGGTGACGGTCGCCTCGACGGTGGCGGCGACCTCGGCGGCCTCCTGCTGGGCGTGCCAGTTGGCGGGGAAGAGGTCGCGGCGGCTGCGCAGCGCGATGGTGTAGAGCAGCGGCCCGACGACGAGCGCCACGACGGTCAGCAGGGGCGAGAGCCAGGCCATGAAGACCAGCGAGAAGACGAACATCAGGACGTTGCCCGTGAGGTTCGGCAGGAATTGCAGCAGCGTCTGGATGAGGGTGATGTCGGAGATGGACCGGCTCACCACCTGCCCGGTGCGCAGCCCGTCCTGCTGGGCGCCGCCGAGACGCAGGAGGGCGGCGAAGGCGTCGTTGCGCAGGTCGTACTGGACGCCGAGGGAGAGCCGCCCGGCCCGGTAGCGGCGGGTGAAGCTCGCGCCGAAGCGTACGGCGCCGAGCGCGGCGAGCAGGCCGATCCAGGGGGTGAGGGAGGCGGTGGTGCCGTCGGCGACCCCGTCCACGACATGGCGCAGGACCAGGGGCAGGGTGGCGGTGGCTACGGCGGCAACGAGTGCGGCGCCGAAGGCGAGGAGGAGGTCGGTGCGGTGGCGCAGGCAGTAGGCGAGGAGGCGCCGGGCCCAGCCGGTGCCGGCCTCCCGGGGCAGGGGGCCGGCACCGCCGCGCGTCGTACAGTCGGTCACCGGGCCCCCGCCGCGGCCAGGTCGGTGTGAGGTGCGGAGGCGGCCGGGGCCGCACGGTCCGCCCGGTCCGCCTGGCCTGCTTGGTCCGCCGTGTCGAACAGCTGGTTGGCGGGGCGCGGCAGGCCGTAGTGCTCGCGCAGGGTGGAGCCGGTGTACTCGGTGCGGAAGAGGCCGCGCTCCTGGAGGATCGGGACGACCCGGTCGACGAAGACCTCGAGTCCCGAGGGGAGCACGGCGGGCATGATGTTGAACCCGTCGGCGGCCCCGCTGTCGTACCAGTGCTCGATGGTGTCGGCGACCTGCTCGGCGGTCCCGGCGAAGGTGCGGTGGCCGCGTCCGCCGCCGAGCCGCCCGATGAGCTGGCGTACGGTCAGACGTTCGCGGCGGGCCAGCTCCACGATCAGGGTGTAGCGGCTCTTGGCTCCCTCGATCTCGTCCTCGGTGGGGATGTCCTCGGGGAGTTCGGCGTCCAGGTCCAGGTCGTCCGGGGCGATCTTGAGGCGCAGGGCGAGCTGGCGTTTGGCGTACTCGGGGACGATGAGCCGGTCGAGCTCGGCGTCCAGTTCGCGGGCCTCGGCCTCGGTGTCGCCGATGACGGGGACGATGCCGGGCAGGATCTTGATGCCGTCCGGGTCGCGGCCGAGCGCCACGGCCCGTGCCTTGACGTCCCGGTAGAAGGCGATGCCCTCCTCCAGGGTCTGCTGGGCGGTGAAGACGGCCTCGGCGTACCGGGCGGCGAAGTCCTTGCCGTCCTCGCTGGAGCCCGCCTGCACGAGCAGCGGGTAACCCTGGGGCGGGCGCTGGACGTTGAGGGGGCCGTCCACGCGGAAGAACTCGCCCCGGTGGCCGATGGCCCGGACCCGTTCGGCCCGGGCGTGGACGCCGCTCTCCTTGTCGGCGACGACGGCGTCGTCCGCCCAGCTGTCCCAGAGCTTGGTGGAGACCTCGACGAACTCGGCGGCCCGGCGGTAGCGCTCGTGGTGCAGCGGGGTGTCGTCCAGGCCGAAATTGCGGGCGGCGTCGGCCCCGGCGGTGGTGACGATGTTCCAGCCGGCCCGGCCGCCGGAGACATGGTCCAGCGAGGCGAACCGGCGGGCCAGGTTGTAGGGCTCGTTGTAGCTGGTGGAGGCGGTGGCGATGAGCCCGATGCGCTCGGTGGCCCCGGCCAGCGCGGTGAGCAGGACGGTGGGCTCCAGCTTGGCGGCCGGACGGCGGCCGGGGTCGCCCATGAGGACGGGGCTGTCGGCGAGGAAGAGGGAGTCCAGACGGCCGCGTTCGGCGATCCGGGCGAGGTTCTTGTAGTGCTCGATGTCGGAGCCCGCCTCGGCGGGGCTCTCGGGGAGCCGCCAGGACGCCTCGTGGTGGCCGGTGGACATGAGGAAGGCGTTGAGGTGGAGCGGCTTGCGGTTCTTGGCTGCGGGCATGGGTGTCTCCAGGCAGGGGCGGGCGGGGTTCCCGGTGCGGGTGATGTCCGTACGAGGGCGGGGTTCCCGATGCGGGTGAGGCCAGTACGGGTGCGGGGCTCCCGGCGCGGGTGATGTCCTTACGGATACGGAGAGTTGGCGGCGCACTCCGGGCGCGCGCGGCGGTGGTTCAGGCCGTCGGTGGCACGCCGGGCGGGCGGCCTGCGGCTCAGCCCGGCGGCGGCTGGATGACCCCGAGGGCCGTGAGCAGGGTGTCGCGGTACTCCTGGAAGCGCGCGTCGCGGCGGGAGCGCGGGGTCGGCAGGTCGATGGCGAGGTCGACGGAGATCAGCCCCTCGTCCAGGACCAGGACCCGGTCGGCGAGTTCGACGGCCTCGTCGACGTCGTGGGTGACCAGGAGGACGGCGGGGCGGTGGCGTTCGTACAGTTCGCGCAGCAGGCCGTGCATCTTGATCCGGGTGAGCGCGTCGAGGGCGCCGAACGGCTCGTCGGCCAGGAGGAGTTCGGGTTCGCGGACCAGGGCCCGGGCGAGGGCGGCGCGCTGCTGTTCGCCGCCGGAGAGCTCGTGCGGCCAGGAGCGGTCGCGGCCCGCGAGGCCGACCTCCTCCAGGGCGGTGAGGCCGCGTGTCCGGGCGCCGGGGCCGCGCAGCCCGAGGATCACATTGTCCAGGACGCGGAGCCAGGGCAGCAGCCGCGAGTCCTGGAAGGAGAGCGACACCCGTTCGGGGACGGTGAGTTCGCCGGAGCCCTCGACCGTGTGGTCGAGGCGGGCGACGGCCCGCAGCAGGGTGGACTTGCCCGAGCCGCTGCGGCCGAGAAGGGCGGTGAACTCCCCCGGCGCCACGGTCAGGTCGAGCTCCTTCAGAATGATCCGGTCGCCGAACTTCCGTACCAGCCGCTTGGTCCGGACAGCGGGCCGGGTCCCGGTGATCAGCCCGCCAGGGTGCGTCGCCATGACAGGGCCCTCCTCTCGATGGCGCGTACGGCCGCGTCCGAGGCGAAGCCGAAGATCCCGTAGGCCACCAGGCCCACGATGATCACGTCGGACTGGGCGTACTGCTGGGCCTGGAACATCATGTAGCCGATGCCGCTGGTGGCGTTGATCTGCTCGACGACGATCAGTCCGACCCAGGACGAGGTGACGCCGAGGCGCAGGCCGACGAAGAAGCCGGGCAGCGAGCCGGGGATCACGACCTTGCGGATGAACTGGGCCCGGCCCAGGTCGAGTCCCTCCGCCAGCTCCACATACCGGCTGTCGATGGAGGTCAGGAACGCGAAGGTGTTGATGTACATGCTGACCGCGACGCCGAGGGCGATGACGGTCACCTTCATCTCCTCGCCGATGCCGAGCCAGAGGATCAGCAGGGGCAGCATGGCGAGCGAGGGGATGGCGCGCTTGATCTGGAGCGGCCCGTCGATCAGGTACTCGCCGCTGCGGCTCAGTCCGGCCGCGACCGCGAGGACGACGCCGCTGACGACACCGAAGAACAGGCCGAGGCCCGCTCGCTGGAGGGAGATGAGGACGTTGTCCTGGAGGCGCCCGGTGGCGACCAGGTCGGAGGCGGTGGAGATCACGCTGCCGGGCCCGGACAGGATGCGCGGGTCCAGATAGCCGGAGGCGGAGGCCGCCCACCACAGGGCGACGAGCAGGGCGGGGCCGATGAGCCGGCCGAAGGGCAGGGACCGGCCGGGGCCGAGCCGTCTGCGGGTGCCGCGCGCGACGGTGGCGGGGCCGGGCTCCCGGGGCGGGCCGTCACCCGGGGGCGCCGCGCCCTTCGTGAGGACGGCGGGCCCGCCCGTACGGGCCGTGGGCAGCAGGTCGGTCATGAGGTCTCCCGGTACTCGGCCGCGACGGACTCCGCCGCCAGGCCCTCGAAGCGGCGGTCGAACAGGTCGGTGACGTCCTGCTCCGGTACGAAGCCGCCCTCGGCCATCAGGTCGGCGGTCTCCTGCTCCCACGCGATCGCCTTGTCCCAACTGACCGGGAACTGAGGCTTGTTCAGGGAGGAGACGATGCGCTTCCCGTCGGCGGCGGAGACGCCCTGGTCCTTCACGTAGTACGTGTCGATCCACTCGTCGGTGTTCTCCCACGCCCAGACCAGGCCCTTGGCCCAGAGCGGGATGAAGTTGCGGACGGCGGCGGCCTTCGCGGGGTCGTCGAGCACCTCGACCGGGGCCCACAGGACGGTGAGCAGGTCCACGACGTCGGTCTTGACGGCGGCGGCCCCGTCCTTGGCGTACTGGTCGAGGTACTTGGTGAGGGACGGCTCCCCCAGCGGCGCCACGTCGACCTGCTTCGACTGCAGGGCGGTGAGGAACTGGGTGCTGGGCAGGGCGACGAGTTCGACGTCGCTGTTCTTGAGCCCGGCGGCCTTCAGGGCGCGCAGGACGACGACGCCCTGGGCCTGGCCCTGGGAGAAGCCGATCTTCTTGCCGCGGAAGTCCGCCACCGAGGCGATGGCGGTGCCGGGGGCGGTGGCGAAGGTGTAGATGGGCAGGGGCCGCACCTGGACGGCGACGATCCGGGTCTGCACGCCGATGGCCTTGGCCTGGATCGGGGGAATTCCCGCATTGGAGGCGAGGTCGATGGACCGGGCCCGGAATCCCTGGATGATATCCGGTCCCGCGCTCAGGTTCGGCCATTCGGAAACGGTGAAGGCGAGGTCCTTCTTGAGTCCGGAGGGTTCGAGCTGGAGCCGGGTCTGGCGTACCGCCACGGCCAGTTTCGTTCCGGGCGGCGGGGCGCCCGAGGGGAGTTTTCCGGCGGGTTCGGCGTTGGCGGCCGTCTTCACCTGAGGGGAGCAGGCGGCGAGACCGAGAACCGTTCCGGTGGCGAGGGCGAGAAATGATCTGCGGCCCACGGTTCGCGCGGTGGCGGAAGGGCCGTCGGTGGGGTGAGGAGACATGAGAGGTATTCCTGTGCTCAGAGGGAGTGGTAGGTGCCGTTGTGGAAGAGCAGCGGGCTGCGGCCCTCGTCGAGCCAGGAGTCGGTGACCCGGGCGATGACGATCCGGTGGTCCCCGGCGGGCACGATCCGCTCGGTCTCCAGCCGCAGCCAGCCGGCCGACCCGTCGAGCACCGGCTCGCCCCCGGCCAGCCGCCGCCAGGCGGTGGGGGCGGCGAACCGGTCGATGCCGCTGGTGGCGAAGGTGCGGGCGACGGACTCCTGGTCGGCGCCGAGGAAGTTGACGACGGTGGAGGCGGCCCGCTCCACATGGGGCCAGGAGGAGGTGGTGGTGCCGATGCCGTAGGAGACCAGCGGCGGGTCGAGGGAGAGCGAGGTGAGCGAGGTGGCGGTGAAGCCGACGGGCCCGCGGCCGGAGTCGGCGGTGACGACGACCACGCCCGCCGGATAGCGGCGGAACACCTGCTTGAAACGGTCCGGGGCGTACCCGGCGGCATACGGGGAAACGGTGATGGTCAACATCTCTCCTGGAGGGGAAAGGCGGAAAAGGACGCGCGGCGGTAAGGAGACGGCGCGGCGGGCGAGAACGTACGGGAAAAGTCACGCGACCGGTTCCGCGGCGGACCGCGCGGAACGCCCGTGCGTCAGCGGGGTGTTTCGGGGACGCGGAGTGTTATCGGGGACCCGGACAGGGGCGACAACGGAAAGGCCGGGAGGAATTGCTCACCGGTGCAGCCGTACGACAGCGGCAGCGGCATGCCGTGCGGGGCATGCTCTGCTGAATACGTCGGCGGCTGGTCATGTATCCATCTTCCCGGCCGGCCGACGGGCCGGTCAACAATGCAACTTTCTGAATTAAGTCGGATTCCGCGCCGGCCGTACGGAGGCCGATCCGCCCGGTCAGGACACGGCGGGCAGCGCGGGCCACGGCCCCAGCGGGTCGGTGTAGAGCGCGCCGAGCGCGACCGCGCCGCCCGCCGTGGCCAGCACCGATCCGGTGAAGCTGCTCGGCACCACGGCCCGTTCGGGGTCCTCGCAGACCCAGGACCGCTCGGCCACCTCCGCCCGCAGATCGGCCAGGCACTCCGGAATCCGCCCGGACCCCGGCTCGACCACCACGAGGACCTCGGGGTCGAACATGTCCAGCAGCAGCGCCGCGCCCCGGCCCACCAGCCGGGCCCTGCGCCGGAACAGCGCGAGAGCCCGCGCGTCACCGGCCAGTGCCCGGTCCAGGAGCTCGGTGAACGAGCCGACAACCAGGCCCTGTTCGGCGGCCCGGCGCACCATGGCCCGCTCGGAGACCTCCGACTGGAGGCACCCGGTCCGCCCGCAGGAGCACGGTTCGGCGCCGCCCGATCCGCCGGAGCCCAGGGGCAGATGGGCCACGCTGCCCGCGCCGGAGCGGGGACCCAGGTGCATGGCCCCGGAGCTGGCGAACGCGGCGTCCACCACCGCGCCGACGAAGAGCAGGACGGTGCTGGCCCGGGTCGACGCCTCGCCGAACAGCTGCTCGGCGCGGGCCAACGCCCGTGAGTGGCTGTCCACATGGACGGGCAGCCCGGTGGCGGCTTCGAGGATGTCGCGCACCGGGACGTCCCGCCACCCCAGGTGCGGGTGGTCGACGACCACTCCGGCGGCGGGGTCCACCCGGTGTCCGGTGGCGAAGCCGAGGGCGAGGACGGTCCGGCCCGCCCCGTGCGCCTCGGTGAGCCGGGGCAGCCGCTCGGCGAGGTCCCGCAGCAGGGCGGGGCCGGAGGAGAGCCCGCGCGGGGAGCGGCCGGGGACGGTGGCGTACGGGCCCGTCGCACCGATCGCGTGCGGCCGGCGGTCCTCGGCGACGATCCGGCCGCGCAGGTCCATGAGGGAGACGGTGGAGTGCGCGACGGCGACGTGGGCCCCGGCGACCAGATAGCGGCCGGTGTCGATCTCGACGGGGATGTGGGGGCGGCCGAGCCCCTTGGGCCCGGCGGTCTCGGCGCTCTCCCGGACCAGCCCCCGGGCCAGCAGGCTGCCGACATGGCCGGTGACCGCGGCCGGGGAGAGCCCGGTGAGGCGGGCGACGGTGGAGCGGGCGACCGGCCCGTGGTCGAGGATCGCGCTCAGCACGGAGCCGGTGCCGGAGGCCCGGCGGGCGGGTCCGGCGGCGGGGATGTCGGAGCGGCGCAGCGGGGCGGGGCGGCGGGCGGGCGCGGTCAGACGTTTCACGTGTCTTCCAGGTCCTCGGTGGCAGCGGGCCGTGCGGGAAGGCCCGTGATCGGGGCCCCGGGCCCCAGCCCGGCCGGTGCGGCCGGGGGCTGCGGCTTCTCCCGTGGGACGGTCGCCCGGCGTGCGCGCGCCGGACGGGCTCCGGCCGCGGTCGCTCGGGGACTCGGTGGTGCGGTCAGGCCCGGTGACACGCCGCGGAGCACACGCGCTTCAGGTCGACATGACCTCGCGTCGTCAGGTGTGCGGATCGCTGCATGGCGCGCAACGTAGCCGGAACGGCCCAACCCGGTCAAACGTCCGACCGGATGGTGGACGGCCGTCTCACGGGGGCACGTTGCCCGGACATTGCCGCATGTGACGGGCGTATGGCGGGCTCCGGCGGCGACCCCCGGCGGACGCGGTGACCTGTTCTCCACCCGGACGATGCCGGGAATTAACCGGTGATGCCTTGTCATGCCCCGTTCTACGCGCATAGTTTTCTGTGTCTCACTACCAAGTTGGGGGCACCTCCTCGTGCAGATATCCAGATCCGGTTCCGTCCTGCTGACCGGCGCCGTCGCCGTCGCGCTCGCGGTGACCGCCCTGCCCGCCGCCCAGGCGGCCCCGTCCGCCACCGCCGTGATCTCCGAGGTGTACGGCGGCGGGGGCAACTCCGGCGCCACGCTGACCCGGGACTTCGTCGAGCTGGCCAACGCCGGTTCCGTACCCTTCGAGGTCGGCGGCCTCACCGTCCAGTACCTGCCGGGCGCTCCGTCGGCCGGTTCGCAGTGGCAGGTCTCCGCGCTCACCGGGACGATCGCCCCCGGCGGCCGCTACCTCGTCGCCCAGGCGGCGGGCACCGGCGGCACCGTCGCCCTGCCCACGCCCGACGCCACCGGCACCATCGCCATGGCCGCCGGAAGCGGCACCGTGGCCCTGGTCTCCGGCACCGCCCCGCTCACGTGCAAGACTGCGGCGGACTGCGCGGCCGAGCCCCGCATCGTGGACCTGGTCGGCTACGGTTCCGCCGTCGTCCGGGAGGGCAGCGGACCCGCCACCGGCGCCTCGGCCACGGCGTCCGTCGCGCGGGCCGCCTCGCTCGCCGACACCGACGACAACGCGGCCGACCTCTCCGCCGGTGCCCCGACCCCCGTCAACGCGGCCGGTGAGACGTCCGGCGGCGGCCAGGAGCCGGAGGAGCCCGGCCCCACCGAGCCCGGCCCGGTCCGCATCCACGACATCCAGGGCACCACCCGGGTCTCCCCGCTCGACGGCACGGCGGTCACCGGCGTGCCGGGCGTCGTCACCGGCGTACGGGCCACGGGTTCGCGCGGTTTCTGGATTCAGGAGACCGCGCCCGACGGCGACCCGCGCACCAGCGAGGGCCTCTTCGTCTACACCGGCTCCACCGCACCCGCCGTGCGGGTGGGCGACGCCGTCCTGGTGAGCGGGAAGGTGGCCGAGTACTACCCGGGCACCGCCACCCAGTCGATCACCCAGATCACCGGCCCCCGCACCACCGTCCTCTCCTCCGGCAACGCGCTGCCCGCCCCGGTCGTCCTCGACGCCCGTTCGGTGCCCGGCCGTTACGTGCCCTCGGCGGGCGGCGGTTCGATCGACGCGCTGCCCCTGGAGCCGAAGCGGTACGCCCTGGACCTGTACGAGTCCCTGGAGGGCGTCCGGGTCCGGATCGCCGACACCCGGGTGACCGGGGCGACGACGGCGTACGACGAGGTCTGGGTGACGGTCAAGCCGAAGGAGAACCCGACCCGACGCGGCGGCACGCACTACGCCTCGTACCAGGACCAGAACACCGGCCGCCTCAAGGTGATGTCGCTGGACCCGGCGCGGCCGGTGCCGACGGCGAACGTGGGTGACGTGCTGAAGGGCCGCACCACCGGCGTTCTGGACTACGCGAGTTACGGCGGCTACAACCTCCAGGCCACCGAACTGGGCACGCACGTCGACAAGAAGCTGCGGCGCGAGGTGACGCGCAAGCAGAAGAAGAACGAGCTGGCGGTCGCCACCTACAACGTGGAGAACCTGGACGCGCGCGACGACCAGGCCAAGTTCGACACGCTGGCCGAGGGCATCGCGAAGAACCTCTCCTCCCCCGACATCGTCTCGCTGGAGGAGATCCAGGACGACAACGGGCCGGTCAACGACGGCACGGTGGGCTCCGAGGAGACGCTGAAGCGGTTCACGGACGCGATCGTCGCGAAGGGCGGCCCGCGCTACGCCTGGCGCTACATCGCCCCCGAGAACAACAAGGACGGCGGCGAGCCCGGCGGCAACATCCGCAATGTCTTCCTCTACAACGCCCAGCGGGTCTCCTTCACCGACCGGCCGGGCGGCGACGCCACCACCCCGGTCCAGGCGGTGAAGACGTGGAAGGGCGTGCGGCTCTCCGCCTCCCCCGGCCGGATCAACCCGACGAGCCCGGCGTGGGAATCCAGCCGGAAGCCGCTGGTGGGCGAGTTCACCTTCCGGGGCAAGCCGGTCTTCGTCATCGGCAACCACTTCGGGTCCAAGGGCGGTGACCAGCCGCTGCACGGCCGCTTCCAGGAGCCGAACCGCTCCTCGGAGACGAAGCGGATTCAGCAGGCCGCCGAGGTGAACACCTTCGTCACCGCGCTGCTGAAGGCGGACAAGTCGGCGCGGGTGGTGGCGCTCGGGGACTTCAACGACTTCGAGTTCTCCCCGACGTTCACGGCGCTGACCAAGGGCAAGGTGCTCAAGCCGCTGATCACGACGCTGCCCGCGTCGGAGCGGTACAGCTATGTCTTCGACGGCAACTCGCAGACCCTGGACCACATTCTGACGAGCCCGGGCATCCGGCGCTTCGACTACGACGTGGTGCACATCAACGCGGAGTTCGCCGACCAGGCGAGCGACCACGACCCGCAGGTGGTACGGGTGAAGGTCGACGGCCTCTGGTTCTGAGACCGGAGCCCGGCGGGCCCGGGCCTGGTGGGCTCGGACCGGCGGGCTCAGCCCCAGCGGGCTCAGACCCGGCGGGCTCAGACCCGGCGGGCTCGGACCCGGTGGGTCGGACTACCGGGTCCGGCCCACCGGGGCACCCGCCTGGCGGGGCAGGCTGACGGGGGCACTCGCGGGCGGCCCCTCGGTGAAGAACCGCGCCACCAACTCCGCGACTTCGACGGCCCGTTCGAGGACCACCCAGTGGTCGGACTCCGGCAGCGTCAGGAACCGGCTGCCCTCGATGGTCGCCGCGAACTCCCGCTGCCGCTCCGGTGAGGTCACCGTGTCGTGCTCCCCGGCGAAGACCAGCGCCGGTACACCGCTCAGCCCGCCGGAGAAGTCCGGCCGGTCCGCCAGCGCCCGGTGGAGCGAGTCCGCCGCGTGCGGCGAGCGGGCGAGCGCGTGCAGGAACGAGCGGCGCACATAGCGCCGGGCCAACTCTCGCCGGTACACCGGGCGTTCGGGGTCCAGGCACATCAGCGCGTCGGCGGCCAGCGCGGCGAACCCCTCCTGGTCCCCGGCCGCCAGGAGCGCCCGGCCCCGCTCCCACCTCTCCACCTGCGCCGCGCCGATGTGCACCGGTACGCCGCCGAGGGCGAGCCGGGCCACCCGCTCGGGGTGCCGCCGCGCGAAGCCGAAGGCGATGGCGGTGCCGTACGAGAAGCCGAAGAGGTTCATCCGGGGGGCGCCCAGGTCGTCGGCGATCCCGAGGACCGCCCGGCGCAGGATGTCCGCGCTGGGGCCGGGCGGCAGCGGGTCGGCGGAGCCCATACCGGGCAGGTCGGCGGTGACCACGTCGGCGGCCGGGCCCAGGTGGTCGTCCATCTGCGGCCAGCCGTACATGCCCTGGAGCGCGCCGCCGAGGACGAGCGCCGGTTCGGTGGCGGGGGCGGCCCCCGCGCCGCGGTCGTGACGCAGGACGCGGTAGCTGTAGCGCACTCCGTCCACCGAGAGCGTCCGGATGATCTCCTCGGGCATAACTGCTCCCCAACTCCCTTACGTTCAGGCCCTAGTGAGGACGAGCGCCGCGTTGTGGCCGCCGAAGCCGAGCGAGGTCTTGACCGCGCAGTCGAAGGAGGAGGCCCGGGCCTCCTTGGCGACGATCTCCATCGGGATCTCCGGGTCGGGCGCGTCCAGATTGACGGTGGGCGGGACCAGTTGGTGCTGGAGGGCGAGCACGGTCAGCGCGGCCTCGATGCCGCCCGCCGCGCCGAGGGTGTGCCCGGTCATCGCCTTGGTGGAGGTGACGAGGGGGCTCTCGCCGAGGACGCGGCGGAGCATGGTCGCCTCGATGAGGTCGTTGGAGAGCGTCGAGGTGCCGTGCGCGTTGACGTGTCCGACGTCGGCCGGGGAGATGCCCGCGTCGGCGAGCGCGGTGCGCAGGGCGCGTTCGATGCCGAGGCCGTCGGGGTCGGGGGCGACGGCGGAGTGGGCGTCGCTGGAGGCTCCGTAACCGCTGACGTGGGCGCGGACGGTGGCGCCCCGGGCGCGGGCGTGGTCCGGGTGCTCCAGGACGAGGAGGCCCGCGCCCTCGCCCACGACGAAGCCGTCGCGGTGGGTGTCGAAGGGGCGGCAGGCGGCCGTGGGGTCCTCGCGGCGGGTGGAGACGGCCTTGAGGCTGCACGCGCTGGCCAGCAGGAGCCGGGTGCAGGTGGATTCGGCGCCGCCCGCGATGACGATGTCGCAGGCTCCGGAGCGGAGCATCTGGTGGGCGGTGCCGATGGCGACCGTACCGGAGGAGCAGGCGGTCGAGACGGACTGGCTGGGGCCCCGCACGCCGAGGTCCAGACTGACGCTGCTGGCCGCCCCGTTGACGACGCTGAGGGGGGCGAGCTTCGGGGAGACCCGGCGGGCGCCGCGCCCGGCGAGGACGGCGTGCTGCTCGTCGTAGAAGGGAAGCCCGCCGTGGGCCGAGCCGATGACGATGCCGACCCGGCCGCTGTCCCAGACCGACGGGTCGAGCCCGGCGTCCGCGACGGCCTCGCGGGCGGCGATGACGGCGAGCTGGGCGAAACGGTCCATCAGCCGCTGGGCGGCCACCCCGAGCACCTCGCGCGGGTCGCAGTCGGTGACGGAGTAGAAGAAGTCGCAGGGCAGGCCCTCGAGTTCGGGCCGGGGGCCGACGGAGGGGGCGAGCCCTTCGGTGACCCCGTGCCAGGCGGCCCGTACGCCCGTACCGGCCGAGGTGACCAGGCCGACCCCGGTGACGGCGGCGGCGTACGGGGCGAGCGGCGTACGGCGGTAGGTCCCGGTCGCGGGGGCCGTGGGGGCGCTCATGCGGTGGCCTTCACATGGACGACCTCGATCAGCCGGCCGAGGGTGTCGCGCGAGGTGAGCGCGATGTCCTCCAGGTCGACGTCCAGCCGGTCCTCGATGAGCAGCCGCAGCTCCTCCAGGGCGAGGGAGTCCAGCCGCAGCCGGTGCAGCGGAACGTCGGGGCGGAGTGCCTCGGGGTCGGTTCCGAACTTCGCTACCAGCAGGGCGCTGATCTCTTCCGAGGTGGTCATTGGCGCTCCTGGGCTCAGTGACGCGGTGACGCCGGCCGCGCGTTGAGGGGTGAGGTGGGATGGGGCCATCGGGGGACGCCGGCTGCTCCGGAAGGACCCTTTATACGCCTTCACGGAGGGGTTCCCGGGCCGCGTTCCCCCGTGCGGTGGGGACCCTGTCCAGGTGTACGAATCCCCCGGTACGGCCGGACGGGGGTGCAGGATGGACGTACGGACCGTACGAGGAGAAGGAACGGCCCGTACGAGGAAAGGGAGAGGCACATGGCGGCGGAAGCGGACGGCGCGGCGGAGGTCGAGGTCAGCCCCACCGACTGGGTGGCCCGGCAGGCGGAGCTGTACGAGTCGTCGGGCGGCACGAAGGGGACGACCCAGCTCGGGGTCCCCTGTCTGCTGATGGACTACGTGGGGCGGCGCAGCGGGGCCGTACGGCGCACGGTGCTGATGTACGGGCGGGACGGCGAGGACTACCTGATCGTGGCCTCCAACGGCGGATCGGACCGGCCGCCGCTCTGGTATCTGAACCTGCGGGCCAACCCCGAGGTCGAGCTCCGGGTGGAGACCGAGCGCTTCCCGGCCGTGGCGGCGACGCTCCCGGCCGAGGAGAAGGCCCGGGTCTGGCCGCGCCTGGTGGAGCTGTTCCCGCGCTACGCGCAGTACCAGGCGGGCACCGAGCGCGATATCCCAGTGGTCCGGCTGACCCGGCGCTGAGCGGCCAGGGAAAAGCAGCTTTGTCGATGTGTCTGTGTATCAAGCGCAGTGAGTGCAGCGAGAGGAGCCGTTCATGAGCACGGCGAGAGACCTGTTCATCATCTCCGTGGATCAGCCGCCAGAGCAGGCCGTGGGGCAGGGCGATCTGTCGCTCGCGCTCGCGGGTGCCGAGCTGATCGACCTCATCGGCGCGGGGGCCGTCACCGTGGACGGCGACCGCATCGTGCCGGGCGGTCCGCCGGCCGCCGGGGACCGGCTTCTCGGCGAGGCCGCGGCGCTGCTCGTCCGGCAGCCGCCCCACGAGCGGATCGAGGACTGGCTGTGGCGCCGGGGCCGGGACCTCTCCGCCGGGTACCGGACCGCGCTGGAGCGGGACGGTGAGCTGGTACGCAGGCGGAGCGGCCGGCTCTCCCTCGGCCCGGAGCAGGTGGCACCGGCCGATACGCCCGCCCGCCGCCGGGCGGCCGACCGCTGGGAGGAGGGGGAGGCCGTGCTGACCGCCCTGGCCTCGGCGGTGGGCCTGGGCAACAGCGGTGACAGCGACGGCAACGACGGCAACGGTCCTTCCGGCGAAGAGACCGGCCTCGAAACCGGGACCGAAACCGGGCCCGAAACCGGGCCCGAAACCGGGCTCGACGACGCGGTGACCACCGTGGTGGCCGCCGTCCATGACGCGGTGATGGAGCTGGAGGCCGTACGCCAGAGGCGGGCCATCGAGAACTCGGCCTTCGCCAACCTCTGGCGCGGCCCCTGAGAGAAACGCGCCCGCGGCATATGACGGACGGGCCGTCAGCACCCCTTATGGAGCGGTGGTCCGGTCCGTAAACTCCGTGATCATGACCATCGAAACGGTTCAGGCCGACCCGTCCGCCCTCGGCGGCCCCGCTCTCTTCGACACCATGTCCACCATGCGCGCCATGCGCCGCCTCAAGCCGGACGCCGTGCCGGACGAGACGATCGACCAGCTCATACAGGCCGCCGTCTGGGGTCCCAGCGGCGGCAACATGCAGTGTTACGAGTACGTCGTGGTGACCGACCGCGAGGTGATGGCGCGGCTCGCCCCGCTGTGGAAGCGGTGCGTGGACTCCTACCTGGCGACGACCGGGAAGTACGCGCCGAAGGGCATGGACGAGGCGGCGTACGGCCGGATGGTCGCCGCGATCGAGTACCAGCGCGACCACTTCGCCGACACCCCGGCGCTGATCGTGCCGTGCTACCGCTTCCCGGCGCCGCGCCTGGACGAGGAGGGGCTGATCGCCTCCGCGCAGGCGCTCGGCCCGGCCGCGACCGAGCGGATGATGACCTCCCAGGTGCGGTTCCAGGCGCTGGCGGAGGGCTCCTGCGTCTACCCGGGCGTCCAGAACCTGCTGCTCGCCGCACGGGCCCTCGGGCTCGCGGCGAACATCACCATCTGGCACCTGTTCCTGGAGCAGGAGTGGAAGCAGGAGCTCGGCATCCCGGAGGACATGGCGACCTTCGCCGCCATTCCGGTGGGGTGGCCGCTGGGCAACTTCGGGCCGGTGCGGCGCCGCCCGGTGGCGGACGTCATCCACCGGAACCGCTGGTAGCGAAAACCGGGGCCCTCGCCCCCGGCCACCGACGACGGAGGCGGGGCCGATCGGCCCATCACCCACCCTGTCGGGTGATACACCCCGTCACCCGACAGGCCCTAATTGCCCGTCAACTGACTTACACGGCAAGCGAGTTGGCCGACACGCCGCCATCCGGCGTTCATTGTCATGCCCCTCTCACCTCGCTAGCCTGGGTGCGCTCGCAGCCCCTCGGCCCCCCACCCCGGACCGAGGGCTTCTCTCTTCTCGCCCCGGATCTCCCCACAGAGCAGGAGCACCCATGCCCCCAAGCCCCGTCGCCCGCGCCCGGTCCCGCGCCTCCGTCCTGGCGGCGCTCACGGTCACGGCCCTCGTCGCCACCGGCCAGCCGGCGACCGCCGCCCCGGCCCCGCCCGCCGCCGACCCGCTGAACCGCGCCTTCGACCGGGCCGCGCGGGAGTACGGCGTACCGCGCGATCTGCTGGCCGCCGTCGGCTACGGCGAGAGCCGGTTCGACGGCCACGCGGGGCTGCCCAGCCAGGCGAACGGCTACGGTGTGATGCACCTGGCGAGCAACCCCGAGAACCGCTCCCTGGAGAAGGCCGCCGCGCTGACCGGCGAGCCGGCCGACCGGCTGCGCCGGAACACCGAGGCCAACATCCTCGGCGGCGCCGCCGTCCTGCGCGACCACGCCGACCGGCTCGGCCTGGACCGCGCGGAGCGGCGGGACGTGAACGCCTGGTACCCCGCGGTCGCCCGGTACAGCGAGGCCGAGGGCCCGGCCGCCGCGCTCTACGCCGACACCGTGTTCACGTTCCTCGCCGAGGGGCTGAACGCGACGGCGCCCGGCGGCGAGAGAGTACGGGTCCCCTCCCGCCCGGTCGCCCCGGACAAGGACGAGGTGCCCGCCGCCGGGGTCTTCGCGCAGAGCCCCGACTACCCCTCCGCGCGCTGGGTCCCCGCCTCCTCGCAGAACTACGCCACCGGCCGGACCGCCGCCATCAACAAGGTGGTCGTCCACGTCACGCAGGGCTCGTACGCCGGTGCCATCAGCTGGTTCCAGAACCCGGCGGCCCAGGTCAGCGCCCACTACGTGATCCGGTCATCGGACGGCGAGATCACCCAGACGGTGCGCGACTCCAACACGGCGTGGCACGCCCGCAGCGCCAACTCCTCGTCCATCGGCCTGGAGCACGAGGGGTACGTCAACAACCCCGCGTGGTTCACCGATGCGATGTACCGCTCCTCCGCCGCGCTGACCGCCCACCTCAGCGCGCGCTACGGCATCCCGAAGAACCGGACGCACATCGTCGGGCACAGCGAGGTCCCCGGCAACGACCACACCGACCCCGGGGTGCACTGGGACTGGAACTACTACATGCAGCTGGTCGGGGGCGGCCCCGGCACCCCGGGCGACAGCCTGACCTTCCCCTCGTACGCCCTCCAGCAGTCGGGTTCCTCGGGCCCGCAGGTGAAGGCGGTCCAGCTGCTGCTGAACGCCCAGGGGTACGCGGCGGGCACCGCCGACGGCATCTTCGGCCCGTCCACCAAGAGCGCCACGCAGGCGTTCCAGCGGGCCCGCTCCCTCACCGCCGACGGCGCGGTCGGCCCGAAGACCTGGACGGCCCTGCTCTCCGCCGGTACGACGCCCGCTCTCGCGCGCGGCAGCTCCGGCGACGCGGTGAAGCGCCTCCAGCGCGCCCTGACGGCGGCGCTCGGCAGCACCGTGGGCGCCGACGGCAGCTTCGGCCCGACCACGGAGACGGCGGTACGCAGCTACCAGAGCAGCCGGGGCCTGAGCGTCGACGGCAAGGTGGGCCCGGCCACCTGGGGTGCGCTCCAGGCGGGGCGCTGAGCGGGGAGGACAGGACCGGGTGCCGGTGCGGCCGGGGACAGCCCCCGCGCACCGGCACCGGGATCACTCCGAACCGGCCGGGTACCCGATCTCCTCGATGTCCCCGGCCAGCTCCGCGGCCACCCGCTCCGGGTTCAGCGCGGCGACGACCTCGTCCGTCAGGGGGCGCAGCGCGTAGACATGGCGTACGGCTTCGAGGTCGACCGGGACCTCGAAGTACTCCTCCGCCCACTCCTGGTAGGACTCCGGGGTGCCCGTGACGAGGAGCTGGAAGAGCCAGTCCGCGCCGTCGGAGTCCTCGCCGTCCTCCGGGAACTCGATGTTCCCCGCCCGCCAGCGGTCGTCGGTGCTCTCGCGCCAGAGGCAGGCGGTGACCACCGGCACGCCGGACTCGTCGGTGAACGCGGGCTCGTCCACGTACGCGCGGAAGACGGCCGGGACCTCGTCGAGGACGCCGGGCCAGGGGGCGTCGTCCACGTACGGGCTCATGGGCGACTCGTGGTCGAAGCCGCGGGCGTACGCCCCGGCGGCGGAGAAGACCACGGAGTACTCGCCGCCCGACCCGTCCCGCATCGAGGCCATCGTCTCGGTGGGCGACCAGTGCGCGTCGAAGCTGTGCCAGCGGTCGCCCCATTCGGGGCAGAGGATCGCGTCCAGCATCGCCAGGGAGCGGCAGAGGTCGTTGAGGGGGGATATGCCCGGCAGTCGGCGGGCAACGTCGTGAACGCTCATACGCTCATCCAACCGCACCCGGCGCTCCCGGTATTCACGTGCACCCCCGGGTGCGGTCCGGGCAGACTGCCGTGATGGACGCCGGTCTCCCGCTCATTCCCCGCACCCCGCCCCGCAGACGCGCGCTGGAGCATGTCGCCGCCCTGTCCTCGGGCGCCCCGCTGGACGCCGGGCCGCGGGTGACGCTGAACTTCCACCCCGACCGTACGGTGGCGGGGCGGCCGGTCCTCGAACGGCTGGGCGAGGACGGGCTGTACGTCTCCCAGTTCGTGACCGGCACCGGCAACGGCGGGCTCACCGCGTACCCCGGCGGTGACCGGTGGCGCTGGGAGAGCCGGATGTTCGGCGGCGCGTACGACCGGGCGGACCCCGGCGAGCGGCCCGTCTACGGGGCGCTGGACGTCCGGCGCTCCCCCTTCGGTGCGGCGCCCCGGTTCGGGTCGGCGCACTTCCGGCTGACGGCGGACGTCCTCGGCTCGGCCACGTTCTGCTACCCGGACAGCGCCGCGGAGCCGGTTCACTTCGGGGTGGCGGCCAGGATGTCGGGGCTCGTCGAGCTGGCGGCGGCGGACCGCCGTGACGCCCTGGACGACTACATCGAGGCGCAGCTCCACGCTCCCGTCCGGCTGGGGAGGGATGTGGAGGCGCTGGTGCTCGACCCGGTGTACCGGGGGACGGCGGTGGAGGCCGCGGCCCGTGGGCTGCCGTGTCCGGTGGAGTGGCACGGGGGGTTCCGGCTCGGGGTAGAGGAGCTGCGCCGCCGTCCCGGCTTCCGGGGTGCCGCGTACGTCGAGCTCGGGGCGGCGCTCGCGGTCGACGGGTTCCTGGACGCCCGGATCATCGGTGACGCGGTGCGCGCCGGGCGCCATGCGGAGCAGGACCTCAAGAAGGTGTGGCATCTGCTGGCCCGGTTCGGGCGTGCGCCGGGCGCCGTTCCCGCCGGGGGCTGACGCGGGAGGGCCGGGCCCGCCCGGCAGGAGGCCCGGCCCGGGTGTCTCAGGCCACCGATACGAGCGGCTGTCCGCTGCTGTCGTGGTGGATGGGGGTGTGGGCCCCGGTGAGCGGTGTGCCGCTGCCGCCGCGCCGCACGGCGACGATCTCGGCGGCGATGGACAGGGCCGTCTCCTCCGGCGTACGGGCGCCGAGGTCGAGGCCGATCGGCGAGTGCAGCCGGGCCAGTTCGCGGTCGGTGAGGCCGACCTCGCGCAGCCGGTCGTTGCGCTGGAGGTGGGTGCGGCGCGAGCCCATCGCGCCGACGTAGGCGACGGGGAGGCGCAGGGCGGCCTCCAGCAGGGGGACGTCGAACTTGGCGTCGTGGGTGAGGACGCAGAGCACCGTACGGGCGTCGGTCTCGGTCCCCTCCAGGTAGCGGTGGGGCCATTCGACGACGATCTCGTCGGCCTCGGGGAAGCGGGCGGCGGTGGCGAAGACCGGGCGGGCGTCGCAGACGGTGACCCGGTAGCCGAGGAACTTCCCGGCCCGCACGAGTGCGGCGGCAAAGTCGATGGCGCCGAAGACGATCATGCGGGGCGGCGGGACGCTGGACTCGACCAGGAGCTGGATCGGCCGGCCGCAGCGGGAGCCCTGCTCGCCGATGGCGAGCGGTCCGGTGCGGCCCGCGTCCAGCAGGGCCCGGGTCTCGGCCGCGGCGGTCCGGTCCAGTGCCGGGTGGCCGCCGAGCCCGCCCTCGTAACTCCCGTCGGCCCTGACCAGGAGCGGGAGTCCGAGCAGTTCGTCGGGGCCCTCCGTGACCCGGGCCAGGGCGGCCGCCGTCCCCTCGGCGGCGGCCGCGAGCGCCGCGGCGAACACCGGGCGGGCGGGGTCGTCCGCCCGTACCGGTGTGACCAGGATGTCGATGACGCCTCCGCAGGTCAGGCCGACCGCGAAGGCGTCCTCGTCGCTGTAGCCGAAGCGCTCGCGGACGGACTTCCCGTCCTCAAGGGCCTGCTGGCACAGTTCGTAGACCGCCCCCTCCACACAGCCGCCGGAGACCGAGCCGATCGCGGTGCCGTCGGCGTCGACGGCGAGTGCGGCGCCCGGCTGCCGGGGCGCGCTGCCGCCGACCGCCACCACGGTGGCGACGGCGAACTCGCGTCCCTGCGAGACCCACCGGTTCAGCTCTTCGGCGATGTCCAGCATGGTGGCGTGTCTCCTTAAGTGAGGGAGGGGAAGGCGGGTCGTCCTCAGTGGACGCCGAGCCAGCTCTCGATCGGGTTGAGGGCGAAGAAGAAGACGAAGATCGCCGTCAGCCCCCACATGAAGGCCCCGACCTCGCGGGCCCGGCCCTGGGCGAGCTTGATGGCGGAGTACGCGATGACACCCGCGGCCACACCGGTGGTGATGGTGTAAGTGAAGGGCATCAGGACCACGGTCAGGAAGACCGGGATGGCCACGGAGCGGTCGCTCCAGTCCACATGGCGGGCGTTCTGCATCATCATCGCGCCGATGACGACGAGGGCGGCGGAGGCCACCTCGGCCGGGACGATCGCGGTGAGCGGGGTGAAGAAGAGGCAGGCCGCGAAGAAGAGGCCGGTGACGACGGAGGCGAGCCCGGTCCGGGCCCCCTCACCGACGCCGGTGGCCGACTCCACGAAGACCGTCTGGCCGGAGCCCGAGGCGACACCGCCGATGACACCGCCGGCGCCGTCGACGAACAGCGCCTTCGACAGGCCCGGCATACGGCCCTTGTCGTCGGCGAGCTTGGCCTCGGTGCCGACACCGATGATGGTGGCCATCGCGTCGAAGAAACCGGCCAGCACCAGGGTGAAGACGATCATGCTGACGGTGATCACACCGACGTCGCCCCAGCCGCCGAACTCGACGTTGCCGAAGAGCGAGAAGTCGGGCGAGGCGACCGCGCCGCCGTCCAGGGCGGGCGGGCCGCTGCTCCACGCCTTCGCCTCGATGTCGACGATCGCGTTGATGACGATGGCGACCACGGTGCCCACGACGATGCCGATCAGGATCGCGCCGGGGATGTTGCGCGCCTGGAGCATGAAGATGAGGAGCAGGGTCACGCAGAAGATCAGGACGGGCCAGCCAGCGAGTTCACCGGCCGGGCCGAGGGAGACGGGGGTCGCCGTGCCCTGGTGGACGAATCCGGCCTTGTAGAGGCCGATGAGGGCGATGAAGAGGCCGATGCCCATGGTGATGCCGTGCTTGAGCGCGAGCGGGATCGCGTTCATGATCATCTCGCGGAGGCCGGTGACCACCAGGAGACAGATCACCACACCGTAGATCACACACATGCCCATGGCCTGCGGCCAGGTCATGTTGGGCGCGACCTGCGAGGCGAGCACACCGGAGACGCTGAGTCCGGCGGCGAGGGCCAGGGGCACCTTGCCGACGAAGCCCATGAGCAGGGTCGTCGCGGCTGCCGCGAAGGCGGTCGCGGTGATCAGTCCGCTCTGGCCGAGGAGGTCGCCGTTGACGTCCTCCCCGCCGAGGATCAGCGGGTTGAGCAGGAGGATGTACGCCATGGCCATGAAGGTCGTGACGCCGCCGCGCACCTCGCGCGCGACCGTGGAGCCTCGTTCGGATATGTGGAAGTACCGGTCGAGCCATGATCTTCCGGCGGGGACGCGCGAGCCGGGGCCCGCGGCCTCCGCGCTGGTCTTCGGTTCCACTGACTGCTGGGTCATGATGCCTGACTCCCAAGGTTCACAGGGGCACCCGCTTGGAGATTCCTGAATGCGGGATTTGGGATGACTGCGACGGCTGCACGACCCGGGGACGGCCGGGACGAACTGTTGAGGCAGATACGGATGTGCCGGAGGCACGAGTCGATCCGTGAGGCGCTGCCGTGCGCGCCGGGGTGTGCCGGTGCACGGCGGAGAACCGCGAGCGGTGCGGTGCTTGGTGTCTCCGGGCGGTGCGGGATGCGGAAAAGTGTGACGTTCTCGGCTCAGCAACACCGCCCGGAGAGTCCGGGGGGGGACCGCTCAGGGGCTGCCGGGTGACGACCGGTGGGAGGTCACCCGGCGGCCGTCAGGAACTGGTGCCGGTGAGGTGCTCGGGGCGTACCGGTGTCCTGTTGAGCTCCAGACCCGTCGCGTTCCGGATCGCCGCGAGGACGGCCGGGGTGGACGACAGGGTGGGGGCCTCGCCGATGCCGCGCAGCCCGTACGGGGCGTGCTCGTCGGCGAGTTCGAGCACGTCGACCGGGATGGTCGGCGTGTCGAGGATGGTGGGGAGGAGGTAGTCCGTGAAGGAGGGGTTGCGCACCTTCGCGGTCTTCGGGTCGACGATGATCTCCTCCATCACCGCGACGCCCATGCCCTGGAGGGTGCCGCCCTGGATCTGGCCGAGGACGGAGAGCGGGTTGAGCGCCTTGCCGACGTCCTGGGCGCAGGCCAGTTCGATGACCTTGACCAGGCCGAGCTCGGTGTCGACCTCGACGACCGCGCGGTGGGCGGCGAAGGAGTACTGGACGTGGCCGTTGCCCTGTCCGGTACGGAGGTCGAACGCCTCGGTGGGCCGGTGGCGCCACTCCAGCTCGATGTCGATGACCTCGTCCTCCAGCACGTCGGCCAGGTCCGCGAGGACCTCGCCGCCGTCGGTGACGACCTTGCCGCCCTCCAGGAGGAGTTCGGCGGTGGCCCAGGCCGGGTGGTAGGTGCCGAACTTGGCGCGGCCGAGCTCCAGGACCTTCTCCCGTACGGCTTCGCAGGAGTTCTTGACCGCGCCGCCGGTGACATACGTCTGGCGGGAGGCGGAGGTCGACCCGGCGGAGCCGACGCGGGTGTCGGCGGGGTGGATGGTGACCTGGTTGACCCCGAGTTCGGTACGGGCGATCTGGGCGTGCACGGTGACGCCGCCCTGGCCGACCTCGGCCATCGCGGTGTGCACGGTGGCGACCGGCTCGCCGTTGATGACCTCCATCCGCACCCGGGCGGTGGAGTAGTCGTCGAAGCCCTCGGAGAAGCCGACGTTCTTCAGGCCGACCGCGTAGCCGACCCCGCGCACGACGCCTTCGCCGTGGGTGGTGTTGGAGAGCCCGCCGGGCAGCGCCCGGACGTCGACGGAGGTGCCGTCGCTGCCCGCCGTCAGCCACTCCTGCTCGGGCGGCAGCGGCCGGGCCTTGACCCGGCGCAGCAGCTCGGCGACCGGGGCCGGTGAGTCGCAGGGCTGGCCGGTGGGCAGCAGGGTGCCCTGTTCCATGGCGTTGAGCTGCCGGAACTCCACCGGGTCCATACCGAGCTTCGCGGCCAGCTTGTCCATCTGCGCCTCGTAGGCGAAGCACGCCTGGACCGCGCCGAAGCCGCGCATCGCGCCGCAGGGCGGGTTGTTGGTGTAGAGGGCGATCGCCTCGATGTCCACGTCCTCGATCTTGTACGGGCCGACCGAGAGCGAGGAGGCGTTGCCGACGACGGCCGGGGAGGCGGAGGCGTAGGCCCCGCCGTCCAGGACGATGCGGCACTTCATGTGCGTGAGCTTGCCGTCCTTGGTGGCTCCGTGCTCGTACTGGAGCTTCGCCGGGTGCCGGTGGACGTGTCCGAAGAAGGACTCGAACCGGTTGTAGACGATCTTGACCGGCTTGCCGGTGCGGAGCGCCAGCAGACAGGCGTGGATCTGCATCGAGATGTCCTCGCGGCCGCCGAAGGCCCCGCCGACGCCGGAGAGCGTCATGCGGACCTTGTCCTCGGGCAGGCCGAGGACGGGGGCGATCTGGCCGAGGTCCGAGTGCAGCCACTGGGTGGCGACGTACAGCTCCACGCCGCCGTCCTCGGAGGGCACCGCGAGACCGGACTCGGGGCCGAGGAACGCCTGGTCCTGCATGCCGAAGACGTACTCGCCCCGGACGATGACATCGGCGCGCTTGGCGGCCTCGTCGGCGTCGCCCCGGATGATCGGCTGGCGGTGCACGATGTTGGGGTGCGGGACGTGGCCGATGTGGTGGTCGTCGCGGCCCTCGTGCACGAGTACGGCGTCGGGGGCGGTCGCCGATGCCTCATCGGTGATGAGGGGGAGCTCCCGGTACTCGATCTTGATCTTGGCGGCGGCGCGGCGCGCGGTCTCCGGGTGGTCGGCGGCCACGATGGCGACCGGCTCGCCGTGGTGGCGGACCTTGCCGTGGGCGAGGACCGGGGTGTCCTGGATCTCCAGGCCGTAGTTCTTCATCTCGGCCGGGAGGTCGTCGTAGGTCAGCACGGCGTAGACGCCGGAGGTGGCGAGCGCCTCGGAGGTGTCGATGGAGACGATCTCGGCGTGCGCGACGGTGGAGCGCAGCGTCTGGCCCCACAGCATGTCCTCGTGCCACATGTCGGAGGAGTACGCGAACTCCCCGGTGACCTTGAGGGTGCCGTCGGGGCGGAGCGTGGACTCGCCGATGCCGCCCTTGGTGGGCGAACCCTGGGTGATCTTGGTGGGCGTTCCGGCCGGTACGGTCTGCGCCTTGACGGGCGTGGCGGCTTCGGGGCGCGGTGCCGTTTCGGGGTGCGTCGTCATGACTGGACCGCCTCTTCCTGGCGGGCGGCCGCGAGGCGGACCGCGTCGAGGATCTTCTCGTAACCCGTGCAGCGGCACAGGTTGCCGGAGAGCGCCTCACGGATGTCCTGGTCGGACGGGGAGGGCGTGTTCTCCAGCAGCTCGTCGGCGGCGACGAGGAGGCCGGGGGTGCAGAAGCCGCACTGGACGGCTCCGGCGTCGATGAACGCCTGCTGGATCGGGGAGAGCTCGACGGCCTCGCCGGTCTGGCCGTCGGTGGGCTTGGACTGCCAGCGCTTGGCCGCGTCCAGGGTGGTGCCGCAGGAGCCGGTGGCGCAGGAGCCGCCGGGGTGGGCGTCCTGGCGGTGCTTGGCGTAGTCGGCCAGGCCCTCGACGGTGACGACCTCGCGGTCCTGGACCTGGCCGGCGGCGACCAGGCAGGCGCAGACGGGGACGCCGTCCAGGCGGACCGTGCAGGACCCGCACTCGCCCTGTTCGCAGGCGTTCTTGGAACCGGGCAGCCCCATACGCTCACGCAGCACGTAAAGAAGGGACTCGCCCTCCCATACGTCGTCGGCTTCCTGAGGACGGCCGTTGACCGTGAAATTGACTCGCATGGTTACGCAGCTCCTTCCAGCGTGCGGCCCGCGCCGCGGTACTGCTCCCAGGTCCAGCCGAGCGTGCGGCGGGCCATGATGCCGACCGCGTGCCTGCGGTACTTCGCCGTGCCCCGTACGTCGTCGATCGGGTTGCAGGCGCCGGAGGCGAGGGCGGCGAACTGCTTGGCGATCGCGGGGGTGATGATCTTGCCGCTCTCCCAGAACCCGCCCTCCTCCAGCGCGGCGTTCAGGAACTCCTCGGCCTCCTTGGCCCGGATGGGCGTCGGGGCGGCGGAGCCGATGCCGGTGCGGACCGTACGGGTCTCGGGGTGCAGGGCGAGGCCGAAGGCGCAGACGGCGATGACCATCGCGTTGCGGGTGCCGACCTTGGAGTACTGCTGGGGCCCGTCGGCCTTCCGGATGTGCACGGCGCGGATCAGCTCGTCCGGGGCCAGGGCGTTGCGCTTGACGCCTGTGTAGAAAGCGTCGATGGGAATCAGCCGCGTCCCGCGTACGGATTCGGCCTCCACCTCGGCCCCCGCCGCGAGCAGCGCCGGGTGGGCGTCACCGGCGGGCGACGCGGTGCCGAGGTTGCCCCCGACCCCGCCGCGGTTGCGGATCTGCGGCGATGCGACGGTGTGCGAGGCGAGCGCCAGGCCGGGCAGTTCGGTGCGCAGGTGCTCCATGATGGAGCTGTACGGCACGGAGGCGCCGAGCCGTACGCTCTCCTGGCCCACCTCCCACTCGGACAGCTCACCGATGCGGTTCAGGTCCAGGAGGTATTCGGGCCGCCGGTGGTCGAAATTGATCTCGACCATCACATCCGTGCCGCCCGCGATGGGCACAGCCGTGGGGTGCTCGGCCTTGGCGGCGAGCGCCTCCTCCCAGCTGGCGGGGCGAAGGAAGTCCATGAGTGGCTCTCTTCTTCTCAATCGGTCGTACACCGGGGCTGGGGACGGCCGGCCCTCGACTGCCTCGTGTGGCTCGTTCATGTGGTGTTCATGTGGTGTGTGGCCCAGTACACAAGCCGGGACGCGGTGGGTGCAGTCACCGAAACACTGAAGGAGTTGGCTGGTCTCCGTCCTCGTCTTGTAGATTCGAACGAATGGCGGGGATCAGTAACCTCGCCGCAATTGACAGGTACCCCTTCCACCCGGTGTCCCCCACCCCTTCCCGGCTTCACCCACCTGCTCCCACCCCTACGGATAGAGATCGGCGGCGACGAGATGCGGCTGCGCGCACTGCTGGAGACCGACGCGCTGGGCCTGCGGCTGCTCGGCGGCCAGGGCGAGCTGGACCGCACGGTCCGGGGCGTCATGACGACCGACCTGCGCGACCCCAGCCGCTACCTCTCCGGCGGCGAGCTGGTGCTGACGGGGCTGGCCTGGCGCCGGGACGCGAGCGACTCCGAGCCGTTCGTCCGCATCCTGGCGGGCGCCGGGGTGGCCGGGCTCGCGGCGGGCGAGGCGGAGCTCGGCGACATCCCGGCCGATCTGGTCGAGGCGTGCGACCGGCACCGCCTCCCGCTCTTCGCGGTGCACGAGACCGTGGCGTTCGCGACGATCACCGAGCATGTCGTGCGCCAGGTCTCCGGCGAGCGGGCGGGCGATCTGGCGGCCGTGGTGGACCGGCACCGCAGGCTGATGACCTCCGGCCCGGCGGGCGGCGGACCGGAAGTGGTCCTGGACCTCCTCACCTCCGACCTGGACCTGCGGGCCTGGGTCCTCTCCCCCACCGGCCGCCAGATCGCCGGGGCGGGCGCCCCGCTGCCCGGACCGCTGGGCGCGACGCTGGCCGGGCACCACCTGGCGGCCACCCGCACCGGGCGCCGGGGCCCGCACCGGGCGGCCGTCGCGGGGACGACGTATTCGCTCTTCCCGATCCGCAACACGGGCCGGGGCGCGGTCCCGGCCGCCCGTGACGTCCGGGAGTCGGTGCTCTCCGACTGGCTGCTCGCCGTCGAGGCGGACGCCTCGGACTGGCCCGCCGCCCGGATCGACCTGCTCCAGGGCGTCACGCAGCTGATCGCGGTGGAGCGCGACCGCCGTGACGCGGCCCGTACGGTACGCCGACGGCTCGCCCAGGAGGTCCTGGAGCTGGTCCAGGCGGGCGCCGCCCCGGCCGAGATCGCCGCCAGGCTCCGGGTCGCCGCCCCGGTCCTGCTGCCGGGCCTGGGGGTGACCCCGCAGTGGCAGGTCGTGGTGGCCCGGGTCGACTGGACCGCCACGGACGCGCCGGGCCCGGCGGGCGTCCCGGGCGACATCGCGGGCGGCCCGGTCGCCCAGGCCCTGCTGGAGGAGATCCTCGTCGACCCGGCGGTCAGCGGCCCCGACTCCGCCGACCGCATCGCCGTCGCCCACACGGGCGAGGAGGCCATCGCGCTCGTACCGCTGCCGGCCGTGCCCGCCCCCCTCCCCGAGACGGTAGACGGCCCCACCGACAACGCTGACCACACCGGCAGCACCGGCACCCCCGCCGCCTCCGCAGCGCCGAAGGCCGGGGACGCCCCGGGTACCGGCCGGGCTCCGGAGCCGGGCGCCGCCCCGGGGACCGGCCGGACTCCGGGAACCGACCGGACTCCGGCGGCTGCCGCGCAGGACCCCGCCCTCCACGCCGACGCGCTGCTCGCCGCCGTACGCGACCCGCTCTCGGCGGGGCTCGCCGACGACGGGCGGCTGACACTGGGTGTCAGCGCGGCCGTGCATTCGGCCGAGGGGCTGCGCGGGGCGCTGGAGGAGGCCCGGCACGCCCGCCGGGTGGCGGCGGCCCGGCCGGGCCGGGTCTGCGCGGCCGGCCACCACGAGCTGGCCTCGCACGTGCTGCTGCTGCCGTTCGTCCCCGACGACGTCCGCCGCGCCTTCACCGCCCGGCTGCTGGACCCGCTGCGCGACTACGACCGGCGCCACCGCGCGGAGCTGATCGAGACCCTGGAAGCCTTCCTGGACTGCGACGGCTCCTGGACGCGCTGCGCGGCCCGGCTCCATCTCCACGTCAACACACTGCGCTACCGCGTCGGACGAATCGAGCAGTTGACGGGCCGTGACCTTTCGCGGCTGGAGGACAAGCTCGACTTCTTCCTCGCCCTGCGTATGAGCTGACCCGTGCGCCCCGCCGAGCGCCGGTGAGCTCCCCCCGTTTGTGAATTCCTTCACCTGACATCGGTCGGACCCCTTGGCCCGGCGTGCCGATCCGTGCTGAGATTCGGCGGTACTCAACAGCACAATGGCGCGCTCGGGGAGGGCAATGTGGCGGATACCGCCATGTCTGGTTCCGGAACGACAGCAGATGACGATCCGCCGCTCCAGACAGCGGTATGGCGGCTGCGGTCCCGCGCCTGCTGGACGGACGCGGCCGCCCTGCTGGAGCCGCACGCGGCGGGCGACCCGGCGGCGGCCCTCCAGCGCACCGCCCTGCTGACCGAACGGTGCCTGTACACCGGCGAGGGCTGGACCGACGCCGAGGACGCGCTGCGGAGCGCGGAGGCACTGGCCCGCACCGACGACGAGCGCGGCGGGGCCGCCTGCGAGCGGGGCCATCTCGCCTACGCCTCCACCCTTCTGGGCGTACGGGACCGGGCCGACGAGGCCAGCGTCGCGCTGAGCCGGGCGGCGGCGCTGCTGGCGCCCACCGCCCCCGGACGGCCGCTGCTGGACTTCCGGCGCGGGCTGATCGCGCAGAACATCGCGGACTCCCCGGAGTCCGCCCGCGCCGCGTACCGCCGGGCGCACGCCGGGGCGGCCACGCGCGGCGACGAGCTGCTGCTCTCCTTCACCTGGCGCCAGCTGGCCTCGCTCGCTCTCCAGGAGGGCGAGCTGGCCGAGGCCCGGCACGGGTTCTCGGAGTCGCTGCGCATCCGGGAGGAGCTGGGCTACCTGGTCGGTACGGCCCCGGCGCTGATCTCCCTGGCGGAGGCGGAGCCCGAACCGGAGGCGGCCCGGCTGCGCGCGGAGGCGGGGCGGCTGTTCCGGCTGCTCGGCGGGGTGCCGACCTGGCTGGCCCCGCACATCGGGGTTCCGGGGCCGCGGCCGGCGGCGGCGAGCTGAGGGACGTACCGCCCGGCGTGCGCGCTGTGCCCGTGCGCCCGTTCGGCCGACCGGCCGGGCGCACGCCGGAGCGGTCACCCGTGACCGTACGCACGCGCCAGGGCGCGCACCCTGGGCACACACGCAGGCGCACGCCCGCGCGCCCCCGGCACTGACCCCGCCAGGCCCAGGCTCAGGCCGACGCCCGACCGGCTCTCAGCCGTCCGCGCCCGTGAAGTGCTCCCGTACGAGGGCCTGGACGACGGCCAGGTCCTGGGCGATCAGGGCGTCGAGCAGCGCGGTGTGCTCGGCGGCGTCCGCCAGCAGGTCGGCCCGGCGGGTGGCGGGGCCCGCGACCAGCGGCCACTGCGAACGGCGGTGCAGCTCGTCGGCGACGGCCACCAGCTGCTCGTTGCCCGCCAGGGTGAGCACCGCCCGGTGGAAGGCCCGGTCGCACTCGGCGTAGCTCGCCCGGTCCCCCACGGCCGCCGCCGCGACCGTGGCGTCGGCCAGCGGACGCAGCGCGCCCCACCGCTCCGCCGGGACGGTGCGGGCCAGCCGCAGCATCACCGGCACCTCGATCAGGGCCCGTACCTCGGCCAGCTCCGCCAGCTCGCGGGGCCCGCGCTCGCTGACCCGGAAGCCCCGGTTCGGCACGACCTCGACGGCCCCCTCGACGGCCAGCTGCTGCATCGCCTCGCGCACCGGGGTCGCGGAGACCCCGAAGCGGGCGCCGAGCGCCGGGGCGGAGTAGACCTGCCCGGGGATCAGCTCGCCGTCGACGAGCGCGGCGCGCAGGGCCTCCAGGATCTGGCCCCGGACGGAGTGACGGACGACACGCGGGGCGGGCGGCTCGCTGTGGGTGTGCTCGCCCCGGGCCGACGCCCCCTCCCGCGAACGGTCGGGGCCCATCTGTTCGGGCACCCGGCCCGCCGCCGGGGCGCCCGCGTACGCGCCGGGCGCGTACGACGGCCGTACGCCCCCACGCGCGCCGCCCTGCTCCGGCCTGATCGACACGACACTCCCTAAGCCATCCGTGCGGGCCGGCTCGCGCGTGCCCGGCCCCCCGTGCACGATAGAAGAAGGAGGCCGCAGTTCAAACATCGATGGCGTCGGGTAAGGTAAGCCTTACCTGCACACGATCCCGATTCGGTGGTCCCTGCATGACCCTCACTCCGCTGCTCGCCGGCGCCGCGACGACGTCCCCCGTGACCGCCGCGTACACCCGCCTGACCGAGGTCTTCCCCGGGCTGCGCGCCGAGGTGCTCGACGAGGGCGTGAGCGCCCCGACGGGCGCCGGCTGGGTCGGCGCGGCCGAGCTGGCCGCGGGCGGTCCGGCCGTGGACACCTTCCTGGCCTGGGACAACGCGCAGGTGCTGCGGGACTACGGGCAGCAGGCCCGCCCCGACGTGGTCGCCAGCTTCGGCCTCCACCGGTATGCCTGGCCCGCCTGTCTGCTGGTCACCGTGCCCTGGTTCCTGCACCGCCGGGTGCCGCGCGTCCCGGTCGGGGACGTCGCCTTCCAGCGGGCCCTGGGCCACATGACCGTACGGGTCCGGGAGTTCGCCTGCCTGCCGGACGACCCGGCGGCGCATCTGCCCGGCGCCCGGGTGGTCCCGGACGAGGCGGCGCTGCGGGCCGAGGTCCTGGCCGCCCTGACCGAGCACCTGGAACCGGTACTGGAGGGGTTCGGGCCGCGTATGCGCCGGGGGAAGCGGGCGCTGTGGGGGATGGCGACCGACGAGATCGTCGAGGGCCTCTGGTACATCGCCCATCTGCTCGGCGAGGAGCGCCGCGCGATGGCCGAGCTGGAGCTGCTGCTCCCCGGCACCACCAAGCCGTACGTCGGCTCCGCGGGCTTCCGTGAGCTGACCGGGCCCGAGGGGCAGTCGCTGCCGACCCGGGACCGGGCGAGCTGCTGCCTCTTCTACACCCTGCGCCCCGAGGACACCTGTGTGACCTGCCCGCGCACCTGCGACGCGGACCGGGTACGGAAGCTCGCCACCGCTTCCTGATCCGCACCGTGTCACACCGCCCGTCCGGATGACGTGGAATCGAACGCAACTCGGTTGGACCGCGCGGCCGTTCGAGAAGATTCCACCCATCGATAACCTCTCCCACCCCCATGGCGTGCTCTTGTCCCGAAACCCCCGGAGCGGGTCGGGAATTCCGTCACGATGGCGCACGAAACGCCCTACGTGACGCAAGGGACCCGCGCATGAGACTGACCGACATATCGCTTGACTGGCTGCTTCCGGGCGCCGTGCTGCTCGTGGGAGTCATGGCGGCGGTGACGGTGGTCGCACGCGGCAAGCGTGCCGCCGGAAAGGCCGCGGCCGACGACTCCTGGGAACGCAGCGAGGAACGGCGCAGGCGCAAGGAAGCGCTGTACGCCACCGCCAGTTACGTCCTGCTGTTCTGCTGCGCGGCCGTCGCCGCCGCGCTCTCCTTCCACGGGCTCGTCGGCTTCGGCCGGCAGAACCTGAACCTGAGCGGGGGCTGGGAGTACCTGGTGCCGTTCGGACTGGACGGCGCCGCGATGTTCTGTTCCGTGCTGGCCGTACGGGAGGCGAGCCACGGAGACGCGGCCCTCGGCTCCCGGCTGCTGGTGTGGACGTTCGCCGGGGCCGCCGCCTGGTTCAACTGGGTGCACGCCCCGCGCGGCATCGACCACGCGGGCGCTCCGCACTTCTTCGCGGGGATGTCCCTGTCGGCCGCGGTGCTCTTCGACCGCGCGCTGAAGCAGACCCGCCGGGCCGCGCTGCGCGAACAGGGCCTGGTGCCCCGTCCGTTGCCGCAGATCCGGATCGTCCGCTGGCTGCGGGCGCCCCGGGAGACCTTCGGCGCCTGGTCGCTGATGCTCCTGGAAGGCGTCCGCACGCTGGACGAGGCGGTGGACGAGGTACGGGAGGACCGCAAGGAGCGGGAGCAGGACCGGGTGCGCCGCCGCGACCAGGCCAAGCTGGAACGGGCCCGTATCAAGGCCCTGAACCGGCAGAACCGGGCCTGGGGGCGCGGCGGCCTGAGGGGCGGCCACCAGGTGGACGTCCAGGCCCTCGCCCCGGCGTCGGGCGGCACGGCGCCGCCCGTCGCGGAGCCCGCCATAGCAGAGCCGGGTCAGCTGCCTCTGCGACCCCGGCCATCCCTGCAAGCCGTCGGCCCGACCCAGCCGACGGACGGTACGAGCTCGAAGGGCCTTGGCCCTTCGAAGCCGGGAAGTGACGCGCGGACCGTCGACCTCACCGCCGAGGACGACACCCAGACACTCCCCCGGCTCGACTCCCTGGAGCAGAAACTGAAGGATCTGGAGCAGCAGTACACGGGTTCATGACCCGCACGCCGTGCGGCGAAGGGGCGTTCACAGCCCTTCGCCGCGCAGCTCGAACCAGACCACCTTGCCCAGGGCCCGCGCCTCGACCCCCCAGGCGTCGGCCAGGCTCCGCACCAGGATCAGCCCCCTGCCGTGCGTACCGTCGTCGGCGTTCGGTACGTACGGCGCGGGCAGGTCCGCCTCGAAGTCCTGGACCTCCACCCGTAAGGCCGCGGGCGTCGCCTCCGCGGTGACCACGGCCCCGTGCCGGGTGTGGATCAGCGCGTTGGTCACCAGCTCGCTCAGCAGCAGCTCCGCCGCCTCGATCTGCTCGGTGCCGGAGCGATGTCGGAGGAACTCCCGCAGCTCGCGCCGGACTTCCCCCACCGCCGACCGTTCCGTATGGCCGACCCTGCGGCGCATCCGGGCCGGCTGCTGCTGCGCCTCACCCGGTCTGCGCCCCCGGGGACCGCGCCCCTCGATGACCCGGTCTCTCTTCTGACGCTTCACCATGTCCCCCGCCCGCACAGCGATCCGACCTCCTCTGTTCCGGCTGCCCGTCGAACAGCCTCACGGGATGCATGCCCCTGTACGCACACCGTCACGCTTCCGGTTCGGGTGGGACAAGCGCGGGCCGAGGCAGCGGGGGGCGCACGGGGAAGGCTCCGTCCCGCACTCGGCCTCGGCGGTGCTCAGGGCAGCGCCCGGGGGCGCACCGCCTCAAGGGCGGGGCACATTACGGAGGTTGGAGCGGGCCATCTGGAGCATCCGGCCCACGCCCCCGTCCAGCACGACCTTGCTCGCCGAGAGCGCGAAGCCGGTGACCATGTCGGCCTTGATCTTCGGCGGGATGGAGAGCGCGTTGGGGTCGGTCACCACGTCGACCAG
The DNA here is from genome assembly GCA_002082585.1 of Kitasatospora albolonga. NCBI lineage: Bacteria > Bacillati > Actinomycetota > Actinomycetes > Kitasatosporales > Streptomycetaceae > Kitasatospora > Kitasatospora albolonga. The sequence goes on along the minus strand of CP020563.1, from coordinate 6,884,959 downwards.
CGCGGGCCCCTTGTGCTTGAAGGCGTCCTTCAGCGCGGCCTGCAACTGCTTGGGCTTCTCGACCCGCACCCCGTACGCCCCGCAGGCGCGGGCCACGGCGGCGAAGTCCGGGTTCTTGTTGGTGGTGCCGTAGGCGGGCAGTCCGCCGACCATCATCTCCAACTCCACCATGCCGAGCGAGGAGTTGTTGAACAGCACCACCTTCACCGGCAGGTCGTACTGGACCAGGGTCAGGAAGTCGCCCATCAGCATGGAGAACCCGCCGTCGCCCGACATCGCCACGACCTGCCGCTCCCGGTCCACGAACTGGGCGCCGACCGCCTGCGGCAGCGCGTTGGCCATCGAGCCGTGACTGAACGAACCGATCACCCGCCGCCTGCCGTTGGGCGTCAGATAGCGGGCGGCCCACACGTTGTTCATCCCGGTGTCGACGGTGAACACCGCGTCCTCGTCCGCCATCTCGTCCAGGACGGAGGCCACGTACTCGGGGTGGATCGGGGTGTGCTTCTCGACCTTGCGGGTGTACGCCTTGACGACGCCCTCCAGCGCGTCGGCGTGCTTCTTCAGCATCCGGTCGAGGAACTTGCGGTCGTTCTTGGGCTTCACCCGGGGCGTCAGACAGCGCAGCGTCTCGCGGACGTCTCCCCACACCGCGAGGTCCAACTTGGAACGCCTGCCGAGGTGTTCGGGCCGCACATCGACCTGCACGATCTTCACGTCGTCCGGCAGGAACGCGTTGTACGGGAAGTCCGTGCCGAGCAGGATCAGCAGATCGCACTCGTGGGTGGCCTCGTAGGCGGCGCCGTAGCCGAGCAGCCCGCTCATACCGACGTCGTACGGGTTGTCGTACTGAATCCACTCCTTGCCGCGCAGCGCGTGCCCGACCGGGGCCTTCACCTTCTCAGCGAACTCCATCACCTCGGCGTGCGCGCCCGCCGTACCGCTGCCGCAGAACAGCGTCACCCGTTTGGCCTCGTCCACCATCCGGCAGAGCTTGTCGATCTCGTCGTCGCCGGGGCGTACGGTCGGCCGCGAGGTGACGAGCGCGTGCTCGGCGGTCTTCTCCGGTGCGGTTTTGGAGGCGATGTCGCCCGGCATCGTCACGACGCTGACGCCACCGCGCCCGATGGCGTGCTGGATGGCCGTCTGGAGGAGGCGCGGCATCTGCTCCGGGTTGGAGATCATCTCGTTGTAGTGGCTGCACTCCTGGAACAGCAGCTCCGGATGGGTCTCCTGGAAGTAGCCGAGCCCGATCTCGCCGGAGGGGATGTGCGAGGCGAGGGCGAGGACCGGGGCCATCGAGCGGTGCGCGTCGTACAGGCCGTTGATCAGGTGCAGGTTGCCCGGCCCGCAGGAGCCCGCGCAGGCCGCCAGGTTCCCGGTGATCTGGGCCTCGGCCCCGGCCGCGAAGGCGGCGGTCTCCTCGTGCCGGACGTGAATCCAGTCGATGGACGGGTTACGCCGGATGGCGTCCACGACGGGGTTCAGGCTGTCGCCGACAACACCGTACAGACGCTTGACGCCCGCCCTGGTCAGGATGTCGACGAACTGCTCCGCCACGTTCTGCTTGGCCATGGGTGCGCGCCCTTCTCCCTCTGCTCCGTGCCCTGTCGGCTGTCCGGACTCCGGAGGCCGAAACATCGGCCGGACGTGCGGCCTCCGGAGTCCATCAACCCATGGCGTGCGCGGTTACGCCTCCCAGACGGCGGCGACGGTGCGGTCGTCGGCGTACCCCTTGATCCGGAGCTGGGTGTCGGCGAGGAAGGCGGGCAGCCCGGGCGGACCGGGCGGGCCCCAGCGCTCGGCGAGCTCGGCGGGGAGCTCCGGTTCGCCGCGCATCGGCTCGGCGAACCCGTTGCCGCACAGGAGCAGTGTGTCGCCCGGGCGGGCCACGGAGGCCCGGAAGCGGAACAGCTCGGCGGGCGGCGGGGGCGGGTCGTCGCCGTACGGGGACGGGGGCGTGGTGATCTGGAGGTCCATGGTCAGCCGGTCGCCGTCCGGGCTCTCCTCGCTCGCGCCGCCGCCTCCGGAGGAGGAGGACTGCTGCTCCGGAATCACCGGCTCCAGGTCCTGCCAGACCCCGTCCCGGAGCCGGAAGAGACCGCCGCTGCCGACGCCGAAGAAGACCCGGGTGCGGCAGTCGGGGTCGGCGGAGAGCAGCAGGCACCGCAGGCTCGTGGTGTACTCCCCCGGTTCGACGCCCCGTTCGGCGGCGCGGGCGCGCAGCTTGCCGTACGTACGGTCGGTGAGCCGGTGCAGCCCCGCCTTCAGGTCGCCCCGGCGGCCCGCCCTTATGTCCTCGGAAAGCCGGGCGTGGCTGCGGGCGACGGCGCCCCCGATCCAGCGGCAGGCGTCGGCGGCGGCGAGATGCGCCCCCTCGCTGCCTCGTGCGCCCCCGGCCACGGCGACGAGGACGAGGGCGCTCTCCGCCGCCCCGAACCGGGCGGTGAGCAGCGCGTCGCGCCGGGGCTCGCCCCGGAACCGGGCGGAGTCGCCCCGGACGGAGGCGGCGCGCAGGGTGTACGTCCCGTACCGGGCGCCGTCCAGCATGGTGTCCGGGACCAGCGCGTCCAGGTTCTCCGAGGTGGCGGCGGGCAGAGCGGCGGGCTCGGCGTCGTAGGTGGGCGGCCGGTCCCCGAGGTGGTCGACGAGGGGCCGGGCCCCGCCGCCGTCGGCCGGGGCGTCGCTGGCGGCCCAGTCCGGGGGGAGTTCGTGCAGGGCGCTGGGGTCGGGGACGGTGACCGGTCCGGCGGCCGGAGGAGCGGGCGGCGGCTCGGGCTCGGGCGGTTTCGGCGCGGCGAAGGTGCGCGGCACGGGCGGACCGGAGGGGGCTTCCCAGGGGGCGGGGAAGGCGGTGTTGCGGGGGGCGGGGAGGGGGGCGGGGGCGGGGGTGGCGGGGGCGGAGGCTCTGTACGGTTCCGGTTCCGGTTCGAGTTCCGGTTTCGGTTCCGGGGCTGCGTACGGCCTCTGTGCCGAATCCCGGGCCACGTACGACTTCCGCTCCGGCTCAGTGGTCCCGTACGCCTTCCGCTCCGGCTCCTCGTACGGCATCCGCGCCGCCTCAGGAGTCCCGTACGCCTGCGGCTTCCGCTCCGGCTCCTCGTACGCCTCCGGCTCCCGGTACGGGTCCCAGGCCGAGCGCGGGTCGGGTTTCCGTTCCGCCTCCGGCTGCGGCTCCGGTCTCCGTTCCGGTTCCGGCCCCGGGTACGTGTCCCGGGCCGTCCCCGGACCGACGTCCGGGCCGACGCCCCGGCCGACATCCCGGTCGGCGTGGCGGGCGGTGTCCCGCTGGTGGCCCACCGCGCTGCTCACCGTGTCCGACACGGAGTCGAAGCGGTCGTCGAGGCTGTCGGGCGCGCTGCTCGGACCGGTGTCCGGCGCGGTCTCGTCGTACAGCTTCCGCCACCAGTCGTCCTCATGGGCGGCGGGCTTCTCCCCCTGCTGACTCATGCCCTTATTGTCCACCGCGAAGCCCGCCCGAAAACGGGGCAACCCGAAAAAGTGGCCCGTAAGTAGGGTCCCCGTTCCGGAGGTTGTCGGTACTGCGGTGACGCCACCGTGGCAGAGGGGCAGGAGGTACGGGGGATGATGTGCGCGGCAGGTTCGCGACGTGGTCCTTTTCCGCCACGGCCGACCGGCCGGAACGGGCGCTGCGACGCGTGATCACGACACTGGGGAGGGTCGGGGAATGCTGGGGGCCATAGGTCTCGACGAGAGGCAGGAAGCCGCGTACCGCACGCTGGTGGCGGCGGGGGCGGCGGAACTCTCCGGTCTCGCGCACCGGCTGTGCCTCCCGGAGGCGGAGACCGAGCGGGTGCTGCGGCGGCTGGAGCAGCAGGGGCTGGCGGCGCGGTCCTCGTCCCGCCCGGGCCGCTGGGTGGCGGCGCCGCCCGGTGTGGCGCTGGGGGCGCTGCTGGTCCGGCAGCGGCACGAGCTGGAGCAGGCGGAGCAGGCGTCCGCGCTGCTGGCCGAGGAGTACCGGGCGGAGGCGAGCGAGCCCGAGGTGCACGATCTGGTGGAGGTGGTGACCGGGGAGGCGGCGGTCGCCCGGCGGTTCCACCAGGTGCGGCTGGGGGCCGCGTCCGAGGTGTGCGCCCTGGTCTCCGGGAAGCCGGTCGCGGTGGCCGGGCCGGAGAACGGGTCCGGGGAAGCCGCCGCCGCGCGCGGGGTCGCCCACCGGATGGTGGTCGAGCGCGAGGTGCTGTCGCTGCCGTCGGGAACCCTGGAGCTGTCGGCCGCGCTGGGCCGGGACGAGCAGTGCCGGGTGGTGGACCGGGTGCCGACGAACCTGGTGATCGCCGACGGGACCCTGGCGATGGTGCCGCTGACCGAGCACGACGCGGAGCCCGCCGCCCTGGTCGTGCACGCCAGCGGGCTGCTGGAGTCCCTGACGGGCCTCTTCGAGGCGGTGTGGCGGGAAGCCATGCCGCTGCGGCTGGGCGAGGACGGTGCCGGGGTCCGCGAGGAGTGCGCCGGACCCGACGCGACGGATCTGGAGATCCTGTCGCTGCTGCTGGCCGGGCTGACCGACGCGCGGGTGGCCAAGCAGCTGGAGCTGGGGCTGCGGACCGTGCAGCGCCGGGTCAAGGGGCTGATGGAGCTGACGGGCGTCTCCACCCGGCTCCAGCTGGGCTGGCACGCGTACGAGAGGGGCTGGGTGTCCCGTATCCCACCCGGCTGAGGTGCCCATCGGCCACCCCACCCGGCCGAGCCGCGCCATCGGCGCAGGTCGCCGGGGCTCCATCGGCGCAGGTAGCCGGGTGCGCTGACGGGCGGAGCCGGGGACTCTCCGGCACGCTGGTCGAATGAGTGTGTGGCAGCTCGTCGCCGTGGGCCTGGTCATGCTGCTGGGCCTGGTCGGGGTGCTGGTGCCGGGCGTGCCGGGGCAGGCGATCGTCTGGGCCGCGGTGCTGTGGTGGGCGCTGACGGACATGACCCCGACGGCCTGGGGGGTCCTGATCGGCGCGACCGCCCTGATGCTGCTGAACCAGGCCCTCAAGCCGCTGCTGCCGCCGCGCCGCCCGGGTGAGTCGGGGGCGCCCCGCCGGACGGTGCTGATCGGCGGGGTCGCGGGGATCGTGGGGTTCTTCGTGGTGCCCGTGGTGGGCGGGGTCGCCGGGTTCGTGGGGGCGATCTACGGGGTGGAGCGGCTGCGGCTGGGCAGTCGCGGGGCGGGGTGGGCGTCCGTGCGCTCGGTGATGCGGGCGACCGGGTACGCGGTGCTGGTGGAGCTGTTCGCCTGTCTGCTGGTGGCGGGGGCATGGCTGGGCGCGCTGCTCTGGGGCTGAGGGCGCCCGCCCCGGGCGGGCCTCCGCTCGGCGCACTCCAGGTGGCGTACGGCGTACGAGCGCCACGGCCGCCACCGCTCGGCGCCCGGTGTGCCGTACGGGTCGACGTCCGGGTCCCCGAGCGCCCGCATCCGGATCAGCGCGGCGGTCCGCCGGTCCACCCCGGGCAGGGTGCCCAGCATCCGTTCTGCCTCCTCCCGGTCGGCCCCCGCGTCCAGCCGCAGGTCCCCGTCGGCGAGCGCGGCGGCCAGGGCGCGCAGGGCGGGTTCGGTCACGGCACCGGCCAGGACGCCCGGCTCGGGGAAGACATGGGTGAGCGCCCCGCACGGCACGTCCAGCACCTTCCCGTACCGCTCGACCAGCGCCTCGGCCCGCTCCCGCCCCACCAGCGCCCGTACGGCCTCCTCCTCCGGGTCCGCCGCCCCCGGCGAGCGCAGCCCGGGGCAGGCGGCGACCAGCGGGGCGAGCCGGGGGTCGGCCGCCAGGGCCTCGTCGACGGCGTACGGGTCGGCGTCCAGGTCGAACAGGCGCCGCAGCCGCTGTACGGCGGTGGTCAGGTCGCGCAGATCGGTGAGGTGGATACGGGCCTCCAGCCACGGTCCGGGGGACGCCTCGTCGACGGCGGCGATCCCGGTCCCGTACGGCAGCCGCAGCGTACGCCGGTAGGTGCGGCGCCCCCGGGGCCCGGCCAGCTCCTCGGTCCGGGCCACGGCCCGCTCGCCCAGCAGGTCGAACAGGGCTCCGGCGGCATACGGGCCCCGATGGGCGAGCCGCAGCGGAACCCCGGCGCGCAGCCCCGTGGCCCGGCCCCCGCCGAGTCCGGTCCCGGCCTCCGCGCGCAGGGCACTGGGGGTGCGGGCGTAGATCCGGCGGATGGTGTCGTTGAACTGCCGCACACTGGCGAACCCGGCGGCGAAGGCGATCTCGGTGACCGGCAGGCCGGTGGTCTGGAGGAGCACCCGGGCGGTGTGGGAGCGCTGGGCGCGGGCGAGCGCGACGGGTCCGGCGCCGAGCTCGGCGTTGAGCTGACGCTGGACCTGCCGGGCGCTGTAGCCGAGCCGCCCGGCGAGTCCGGGGACGCCCTCGCGGTCCACCACGCCGTCGCCGATGAGCCGCATCGCGCGGCCGACGACATCGGCGCGCACGTTCCACTCGGCGGAGCCGGGTACGGCGTCGGGGCGGCAGCGCCGACAGGCCCGGAAGCCGCCCGCCTGGGCGGCGGCGGCCGTCGGGTAGAAGCGCACGTTGGCACGTTTGGGGGTGACGGCGGGGCAGCTGGGGCGGCAGTAGATGCCGGTGGTCACGACGGCGAAGAAGAACGCGCCGTCGAACCGCGCGTCACGGCTGCTCACCGCCTCGTACCTGCTCCGGTCGTCCATCACACCGTCCAGTGTGCGGCAGCCGCCGCTGCCGCACTCGCGGTTTTCGGACGTCGAGGCGTACGGGTGCCGGGGCCGTACGGCGCCGGAGCGCGAGGTGACGCCGTACGGCCCCGGCGACCGCCGTACCCGGCTACCGCACCCGGCCCCCGCGCTTGGCCCGCCCCGCCGCGCGCCCCTCGGCGCCCTTGCGCTTCCAGTCCTTCAGGATCTCCGAGCGCACCCGGGCGTCGGTCTTGGCGACGATCCGCTGGTTCTCGCGCAGCAGCTTGCGGTAGCTCTCCAGCCGCCGGTCGGGCAGGGAGCCGTCCGCCAGCGCGCCGAGGACCGCGCACCCGGGTTCGCTCAGGTGGGCGCAGTCGTGGAACCGGCACCGGGCCGCCAGCTCCTCGATCTCGGAGAAGAGCTCGCCGACCCCGGTCCCGGCGTCGAACAGGCCCACCCCGCGCAGCCCGGGGGTGTCGATGAGGACGCCCCCCTGCGGCAGGACGAGCAGGTTGCGGGTCGTGGTGGTGTGCCGGCCCTTGCCGTCGACCTCCCGGGCGGCCCGCACCTCCATCACGTCCAGGCCCAGCAGGGTGTTGGCGAGGGTGGACTTGCCCGCCCCGGAGATGCCGAGCAGCACGCTCGTACCGCCGGAGACGACGGCCCCCAGGACGTCGAGCCCCTCCCCCGTGGTGGAGCTGACGGGCAGCACCTGGACGCCGGGGGCGATGGCCTCGATGTCCTGGACGAGGTGGGAGAGGGTGACGGCGTCGGGCACCAGGTCGGCCTTGGTGAGGACGACGAGCGGCTCGGGCCGGTGCTCCCCGGTGCCGTGTCCGCCGCCCAGCAGCGCGGCGCCGTTGGAGCTGGACAGGGCGAGCGCGAGGAAGCGCTCGATCCGCCCGAGGTCGAGTTCGACGGCGAGCGAGACGCAGATGGCGATGTGGTCGATGTTCGTGGCGAGGACCTGCCCCTCGGACCGCTCCGACGAGGTCGAGCGGACGAAGGCGCTGCGGCGCGGCAGCAGCGTACGGACGAACCGCGGGTCGCCGTCCGCGTCGAGCGCCACCCAGTCGCCGGTGCAGACGATCCGCATCGGGTCGCGCGGCACCACGAACGCGGTGTCGGCCCGGACCGGGCCGTCGGGGGTGACCACGTCGCACTGACCGCGGTCCACGCGCACCACTCGCCCCGGCACGAGACCCTGCTCGGCGCAGGGGGAGAAGACGGCCGCCCAGCCGTCGTCCCAGCCGTACGGAGCCAGCGGGTGCGAGGCGGACGGAGAAGAAGAAAACAGGAAAGACAAAGACAAGGGAAACCCTTCACAGGGTGGCCCCGGCACCGCGCGTTCGGCGCGGGAGGTCAAGGAGACGTACGTGATGTACGTGGTGTGGGTCAGCCGGTGGCCACGGGGGTGGGAACGATGCTCTTCCGGTTGCGGGCAGTGCCCGTCGCGATGACCGTCATCAATGTCCTCACCTCCTGGTTCCTGATGGTCCGGGTTCCTGTTCGTGGCTGAGCCTAGCCCCGCCGCTCCCGGCGGCGTCAACAGGTTTTCCGGCGCCCGGGCCGGAGTTGCCCCGGGATCTCACCGGTCTCCCTCGATCGGGTGATACGCATGCATAACGACCGGTCCGGGGCCGTTAGGGTGCCGGTCATGACCACACCTCAGACCTCCGCCGGCACGTTCACCCTGGCCCAGCTGGGCACCCAGATCCTGATCGGCTGGAGCAGTCGGCAGCCCGACGCCGACCAGGACACCGCCTATCTCCTCGCCTACTCGCTGGGCGACGGGCAGGAGGGCCCGGAGGTCGGCCGGGAGGCGCTGCGCATCGCGCTGGAGCGGGCGGGCCTCCAGGTCGGCGGCCCGATCCAGGACGCGGCCGAGGCGCCGGGCATCCAGGTGAAGCTGCTCGTCCAGGCGGGCCAGGCGGTCCTGACGATGCCTCACCTCAAGGCGCAGTACCCGGCCCCCGCGGAGTGGGTCGCGGCCGCTCTGGCGCAGGGCCAGGTGTACGGCATGTTCGCCACCGCCCCGTGGCCGGAGGCCGTTCCGGGGCAGCCGGTCAGCGAGGACCAGCTGCGGGCCTTCGCGGCGAACGAGGAGGTCGTCCGCACCGCCGCGCACTGCCTCCTCCCGGTCCGCTCGATCGGCTGACCCTCCCGCTCCCGGTCCCCCGGGCATGGCGATGCCCACCACCCCCCGTGGAGTGGTGGGCATCGCCATGTCCCACGTCGTGCCGCTGGTGAGGCCGCAACGCGGGCGGGCGGCCCGGGGAGGAAACCCCCGGGCCGCCCGCGCTCGGTGCGTGTCAGGCCGTGGTGCGTCAGTTGTTGCCGACGCCGTTGCCCGAGAGGACCGGGATGTCGTCCAGGATGTGCGACAGCGGCTCGTCGCCCTTGGCCTGGGTCGAGTTGTCGGTGCACTGCTGGTTCTGCGGGTTGGACAGGACGTTGATGTCCTGGACCGTGACCGGCACGAGGCCGACGAGCGAACCGACGTTGACCTTGGCGGGCAGGCCGACGCAGAGCTTGTTCAGGGTGCCCTGGACGAGCTGGTTCTGCGGGCTCCAGTCGCCCTTGGTGACGGCGTTACCGACCTCCGACTCGGCACCGTTGCCGTTGACGGTGGTGGTGCCACCGTCGTTGCCGATCGCCATGGCCGTGGGAGCCGCGGCTGCGGACAGGCCGAGCAGGGACACGGCCACTGCGGCGCCGGCCATCATCTTCTTCATCAACTTCACCTTTCGGAGCGTCCCGTTGTGGAACGTACTGATCAACTGCCCAGGGGTCGGATCGGTTGCGCAGTACCACTCAAATGGGTTCGTTCCGTCGCAAGGTCGACGCCACCGCCCGGTTCCCGCACGGGTTCAGCCGCCGAAGGGCTCGCCCGGTGTCCGTGCCGCCGGTACGAATCCGCCCGCGGCGCGGAGGCCCGGCTCCGGGTACGGCCCTTCGGACAGCGGGTGTTCGTGCCCGGCCGCCCGCCACTCGGCGACGAGCCGGTCGTAGATCGGTGTGCCGTCGGCCGGTGCGCGCCACGGCTCTCTGCTCTGCGAGGTCTGACTGTCGTACGGATTCATACGGAGGCCCTACCCGGCCGGACGCGGTTCGTCAGCCGGGGCTACGGCATCCGGCCCAACCGGACACACCTGCCGGAGGTGCCGACCGCGGTACACCGGCCGAGGCCCCCGGGACACGGCGAAGGGCCGGTCCGACGGACCGGCCCCCTGTACTGCCCGGCTCAGTTGTTGCCGGCGCCGTTGCCCGAGAGGATCGGGATGTCGCTCAGGAGGTGCGACAGCGCCTCGTCGCCCTTCGTCTGGGTCGAGTTCTCGGTGCACTGCTGGTTCTGCGGCGAGGACAGGACGTTGATGTCCTGGACCGAGATGGGCACGACGCCGACGAGCGAACCGAGGTTCCCCTTGAGCGGCAGCGCGATGCAGGGCTTGTTCAGCGAACCCTGGATCAGCGCGAACTGCGGGGACCAGTCGCCGTACGTGGCGGAGTTGCCGTACGACTGCGAGGCACCGTTGCCGTTGACCGTCGTGGTGCCGCCGTCGTTGGCGATCGCCATGGCGGAGGGAGCGGTCGCGGCGGAGACACCGACGACCGAGGCGGCGACCGCCGCCGAGGCCATGATCTTCTTCAGCATGGGGAGACCTTCCGAGGAGTGTTGCGGACAGGGATGCGAATCGGTGAGGGAACCAGCGGAACGGGCCGTACCGCGGCGGTCAGCGCCCGAGGGGGATTCCGCCGAGCAGCGGGGCGGCGCCTTCGGCCGCACCGGCCGCCTGACCCGCCAGCTTGCCGACCGTGCCGTTCTTCGAAACCGTCTCGGTGGTCTCGGCGACCGTGTCCACCAGCGGGTTCACGACCTGCGGGGCACTGGCCATCACCTGGTTGAGACCACTGTCGAGGCTGAAGTTGGGGGCCGTGGGGGTCGTGGCCGCGAAGGCGGGAGCGGCCGTTCCGAGGGCGGCGACGGAACCGACGACGAGTGCGGCGGTCTTCGCGTACTTCACTTTTCTGGTTCCCTTCCACGCGGCGTCTGCATCGGTCACGTTTCCGTGCCGCACACAGGCTTTCTTTACCTGTGACTTCCGCCGCTTTCCCCCGGGATAACGATCAGGGCACGTGCGGGAAACTGTGCCCGCGTGAATTTCTGCCCGGCGTCGTGGAAATGCCCGCCGGGCAGAGCAAAGGCCCCGGAGGGCCGTTGCCGTCCGGGGCCGACCGCGTTCCGGGCGGGAAGCCCGGTCGGTCCGATGCTTACTTGTTGATGCAGGTGTTGCCGAAGGCCGGGTTCAGCAGGCCGATCACGTTGACGGTGTTGCCGCAGACGTTGACCGGGATGTGCACCGGAATCTGCACGATGTTGCCCGACAGCACGCCCGGGGAGCCGACGGCGGCGGCCTCGGCGCCCGAGTCGGCCATGGCCGGGGCGGCGGCGCCCATCGCCATGAGCGTTCCGGCGGCGACTGCGGCAACCTTGGTGTACTTCACTTTTGTTGTCCCTTTCCTCGGCGGAGTCCGGTGCGGTCACGACGGTCGTGTCCGCCCGAGCCGGATACTGAATCGCTCGCGACTCCGGCGCTGTCCTACGTAACGATGAACGCCCGGGTTCGAAACTGTTCGGCGGGCGGATTCCCGGATATCCGCCCGAATGCCGCAATGCCCGGCGGGCCTTGCGGCGGTGCGTACGGGCGGCGGACCGGTGACCGTACGCACGGAAAAGACGACGGGCCCGGGCCGTTCGGTGGAGGAACGCCGACGGCCCGGGCCCGAGCAGGGTGGCTGCGGATCAGCCGTTGCCGGCGCCGTTGCCCGAGAGGATCGGGATGTCGTTGAGGATGTGCGACAGCGCCTCGTCGCCCTTGGCCTGGGTGGAGTTCTCGGTGCACTGCTGGTTCTGCGGCGAGGACAGGACGTTGATGTCCTGGACCGTGATCGGCACGAGGCCGACGAGCGAACCGAGGTTGGCCTTGGCGGGCAGCGCGATGCAGGGCTTGTTCAGCGAGCCCTGGATCAGCGCGAACTGCGGGGACCAGTCGCCGTGGGTCTCGGAGTTCCCGTACGACTGCGAAGCGCCGTTGCCGTTGACCGTCGTGGTGCCGCCGTCGTTGGCGATCGCCATGGCCTGCGTCGAGCCGAGCCCGAGGATGGAGGCGGCGACAGCGCCCGTAGCCAGAACCTTCTTGATCACGATTAACCCTTCTCGTACCGGTTGCCCCGTAGCGGGGCGCACTGATCAACTCGGCGCCGGGTGTTTGGTTCCGAGCATTCACCCGAATGCCGGGCACAGGGGGCGCACTGCGCGGGAGCGTGACCGGTCCGCGCCTGCGCGCGCCCTTAACACTGCCTCTGTTCGCACGTCCAGGTGTTCGTGAAGGAATTGCGTACACACCGTCCGGCGCGCTCGCCCGAACGGGTCGTCAGGACCGATGGACCCGCCCGCCGCGCACTCCCCGCGTCAGCATTCCTTCGTAGGTCAACGGCGGCTTCAGAAGGGAAAGTTGAGGCTGAATCGTTTCCCTTCAACGGAGAGCACGGAAGGGCGGCACGCCCCTAATCCATCCGTTCGGGTGATTACACAACTTCCACGCTTCCCCAAGTTTCCCGCACAGCCTTCGATCGTTATGGCAATCGTCCAGCGCGCACGTGTAACGGCTTTCACCATGGCTTCCCCGCAGGACCACGGGGGTCCGCCACAGCAGCGGAACCGCCCGGCTGGCTCCGCGCGCGAAGCACCCACGCGAATGTCCTCGCGAATGTCCTAAGGAAGGGCAAGTAATGCGACAGGTCTTGAACAAAAGCATGATCGTCATGGCGGCCACGTCGGGCCTCCTGGCCGTGGCCGGCGGCTCCGCGCACGCCGACGCGTCGGCCGAGGGCGCCGCCGTCGGTTCGCCGGGGGTCGGCTCGGGCAACGCCGTGCAGGTGCCGGTGCACGTCCCGGTCAACGCCTGCGGCAACACCGTGAACGTGATCGCCCTGCTCAACCCCGCGTTCGGCAACGCGTGCGCGAACGTGAGCTCCAGCGGCAACGACGACGGTTACGGCAACGGCGGCGACCGCAGCGGCACGGGCGGTTCCAGCGCCGAGGGCGCTGCGGTCGGCTCCCCCGGGGTGCTCTCCGGCAACCTGGTCCAGGCCCCGGTCCACGTCCCGGTGAACGTCTGCGGCAACACCGTCAATGTCGTCGGTGCGCTCAACCCGGTCTTCGGCAACAAGTGCGAGAACATCAGCGGCCCGAAGGACGAGTACCCGCCCACCGAGCCTCCGGGCGAGGAGCCGCCGACGGAGGAGCCGCCCACCGAGGAGCCCCCCACGGAGGAGCCCCCGACCGAAGAGCCTCCGACCGAGGAGCCCCCCACCGAGGAGCCTCCGACCGAAGAGCCGCCCACCGAGGAGCCCCCCACCGAGGAGCCCCCCACGGAGGAGCCGCCGGTTGAGGAGCCGCCCACCGAGGAGCCCCCGGTCGAAGAGCCCCCGACCAACGAGCCGCCCACCGAGCAGCCGCCGGTCGACGAGCCGCCGACCAACGAGCCCCCGGCCGAGCAGCCGCCCACCGACGGACCGGGGCCGAACACGCCCGGTACCCACACCCCGGGCTCCGAGACCCCGGGCCTCGCCGACACCGGCGCAGCCGGGCTGGGCCTGGCGGCCGGTGCGAGCGCCGCGCTGCTGCTGGGCGGGACGGTGCTGATGCGCCGCACCCGCGACGCGCGGGACTGATTCACCCACCCGCCGAGGAACGAGGTCCGGCCGGACAGCGGGGACTGTCCGGCCGGACCTTTCGCATGCCCGGAACCGGTCGGCGGCGGACAGGGGCCGGGGCCACTGCCGCTCCGGACGTCATGGGTCTCGCGCAATGACGGGGAGCGGAACGGGGCCGGTGTCAGCGGGTGACGCGTTCGAAGACGGCGGCGAGCGCCTGGCCGCCGCCGATGCACATCGTCTCCAGGCCGAACCGGCCCTCCCTGCGGTCCAGTTCGCGGGCGAGCGTGGCGAGGATGCGGGCGCCGGTGGCGCCGACCGGGTGGCCGAGCGAGATGCCCGATCCGTTGACGTTGATGCGCTCCTCGTGGTCCTTCTCCCCGAGGCCCAGCTCCCTGGTGCAGGCGAGGACCTGGGCCGCGAACGCCTCGTTGAGCTCGATCAGGTCGAGGTCGGCGAGGGTGAGTCCGGCGCGGTCGAGGGCGGTGCGGGTGGCGGCGACGGGTCCGATGCCCATGGTGGCGGCGGGAACGCCCGCGCGGGCGCAGGAGACCAGGCGCACGAGCGGGGTGAGGCCGAGGCGTTCAGCGGTCTCGGCGCTGGTGACCAGGCAGGCGGCGGCCGCGTCGTTCTGGCCGCTGGCGTTGCCCGCCGTGACGGTGGCCTCCGGGTCGGACTTCGCCATCACCGGCCGGAGGGCGGCGAGTTGCTCGGCCGTCGTGTCGGGGCGGGGGTGTTCGTCGGCGGTGACGGTGGTCTCGCCCTTGCGGGTGCGTACGGTGACGGGGACGGTCTCCGCCGCGTACCGCCCCTCGGCGAGGGCGGTGGCCGCCCGCCGCTGCGAGCGCAGGGCCAGGGCGTCCTGGTCGGCGCGGCTGATCCCGTACTCCCGGCGCAGGTTCTCCGCCGTCTCGATCATGCCGCCGGGGACCGGGTGGTGACGGCCTCCGGCGGTGACCCGGCCCCGGGCGAGGGAGTCGTGGAGCTGGAGGCCGGGGCCCTTGATGCCCCAGCGGCCGTCGTGGGTGTAGTAGGGCGCGGCGCTCATGACGTCGACGCCTCCGGCGATCACGACCTCGCTGAAGCCGGTCCGGATCTGCATGGCCGCGTCCAGGACCGCCTGGAGCCCGGAGCCGCAGCGGCGGTCGATCTGGGAGCCGGTCACCGTGGCGGGGAGCCCGGCGTCCAGGGCGGCGACCCGGCCGATGGCGGGTGCGTCACCGGAGGGGTAGGAGTGGCCGAGGATCACCTCGTCGACCCGGTCGGGGTCGATCCCCGTACGCGCGACGACCTCGGCGATGACGTGCGCGGCGAGCGAGGCCGGTGTCTGCTGCGCGAACGCTCCGCCGAAACGGCCGATGGGGGTGCGCAGCGGTTCGCAGATGACGACTTCGAGCGGCACAGCGGGCCTTTCGTGGGAGCGGTGGCGGTACGCGCGGGCGCGTGCGGTGGAGGGACCTTCGCAGACCTTCGCACTCCGTCACTGAGTCGGTCCAATATCGAATATGCACCGGATCGAGAGGCTGTGCGTCTCAATCGTGGGTGCGCGGCTCACTCAAGGGCGGGTGCGGGGGTCGGCAGCGCCTCCTCCGCCACGGCGAGCACCGCGCGCAGGGCGGCGGAGGGGTTGTCGGCGCGCCAGGCGAGGGCCGCCCGGAGGCGGACGGGGGGTCCGGCCAGGGGGCGGTAGACCAGTCCGTTCTGCTGGATGTGCTGGACGGAGGTGACCGTGAGCGTGACACCGACCCCGGCGGCGACCAGGGCGAGGATCGTGTACGAGTCGGGGGCCTCCTGGACGACGCGCGGGGTGAACCCGGCGCCCTCGCAGACCTCGGTCATGGCGTCGCGGACGGTGGAGCCGGAGTTGGCGGGGAAGGAGACGAACGGTTCGTCGGCGAGTGCGTCGAGGGGGACGGTCCCGCGCCGGGCGAGCGGGTGGTCGGAGGGCAGGGCGCAGATCAGCTCCTCCTCGTCGATCACCCGGTGGGCGACGCCGGGCCGGGTGACCGGCAGCCGGACGAAGCCGAGGTCGAGCGAGCCGTCCGCGACCCGGGACAGGGCGGTGTTGGCGTACGTCTGGCCGGTCATGACGAGTTCGAGCCCGGGGTGGGCGGCGCGCACGGCCCGGGTCAGCCGGGGCAGCGTCTCGTGGGTGGAGGCCCCGGCGAAGCCGATGGTGACCCGGCCGTACTCGCCCTTCCCCGCCGATCTGGCGGCCCGCACGGCGGTGTCCAGGTCCTCCAGGACGGTCCGTACGGGTTCGAGGAAGGACTCCCCCGCGCTGGTGAGCCGCACCGAGCGGGTGTTGCGCCGGAAGAGCTGGACGCCGAGCTCCTTCTCCAGCTGGCGGATCTGCTGGCTGAGCGGTGGCTGGGCCATCTGGAGCCGCTTGGCGGCCCGGCCGAAGTGCAGCTCCTCGGCCACGGCGAGGAACGCCTTGAGGTGGCGCAGCTCCATATTCATACTCCCGGCGTCTTGATCCGACCTTAATTCGGTATTGGACAGTCATCAATGGGCACTGACACCGTGGAGCGGATTGCTGTGCCGATCATGCTGAAAGGGCCCCACCGCCATGCGTATCAGGATCGTCGGAGCCGGGGCCATGGGCCGCGGTATCGCCCAGTGGGCGGCGAGCGCGGGACACACCGTGGAGCTCGGGGACGTACGGGCCGAGGCGGTGACGGACGCCGTGGAGTTCGTCGGCTCGATGCTGGACCGGGCGGTGGCCAAGGGCCGGATGTCCGCCGCCGACCGTGACGCGGCCGTGGCCCGGCTGGTGCCGCTGGCCGACCCGTGGGCCGCCGGTCCTGACGTGGAGCTCGTCATCGAGGCCGTACGGGAGGATCTGGAGACCAAGGCCGAGGTGTTCGGGAAGCTGGAGCGGGCGCTGCCCTCCTCCGCCGTCTTCGCGACCAACACCTCCTCCCTGTCGGTGACCCGGATCGCGGCGACCCTCCAGGACCCCTCACGCCTGGCCGGGCTGCACTTCTTCAACCCGGTGCCGCTGATGCGGATCGTGGAGGTGGTGCCGGGCGCGGCGACCCGCCCGGAGATCCCGGCCGTGCTGACCGGGCTGGTGGAGGGGTGCGGGCACCGGGCGGTGACCGTGGCCGACACCCCCGGGTTCCTGGTCAACCACGCGGGGCGCGGGCTGGTGACGGAGGCACTCGCGCTGCTGGAGGAGTCGGTGGCGCGCCCCGCCGACATCGACCGGATCGCGCGGGACGTGCTGGGGCTGCGGATGGGCCCGTTCGAGCTGATGGACCTGACCGGTCTGGATGTCACGGCCGCGGTGATCGACTCGATCTGGACGGGCTTCCGGTACGAGGACCGGCTCCGCCCCTCGTACCTCACACCGAACCGGGTGGTGGCGGGGCTGCACGGCCGCAAGACCGGGCAGGGCTGGTACGCGTACGGCGAGGGCGCCGAGGGACCCGCGCCGGAGCCGCCGGTGACCGGGGACGGCGACCGGCCGGTGTTCCTGGCTCCGAGCGGTTCGGCGGGGACGGCACCGTACGTGGAGGCCCTCGCCGGGGCACTGGAGGCGGCCGGGGTCCGGCTGGAGCGGGGCGCGGAGCCGTCCGCCGGGGCGCTGGTGCTGGTGCCGGTCTGGGGGACGACGGTGTCCGGTGCGGTCCGGGCGGGCGGGCTGCCGGCGGACCGGACGCTGGGCGTGGAGGTGCTGCCTGCGGCCGGGCGGCGGCGGGTGCTGGCGGTGACGGCGGCGACCGATCCGTCGACGGCCCGGGACGCGCGGGCGGTGCTGGCGCGGGCGGCGGGCGACGATCCGCACGCGGTGACGGTGGTGCGGGACACGGCGGGCTCGGTGGCGCAGCGGCTGCTGTCGTCGATCGTGGCGGTCGGCGCCTCGATCGCGGAGCGCTCGCTCGCCACCCCGGCCGATATCGACCTGGCGGTGACGACCGGGCTGGGCTATCCGGCGGGGCCGCTGGCCTGGGGCGAGCGGATCGGGGCGGCGCGGCTGCTGGAGCTCCAGCGGGCGCTGCACACGACGACGGGCGACCCGCGCCACCGGCCGACGCGGTGGGTGACCGAACGGGCGGATCTGGGGCTGGCGCTGACGGATGCGGGGACGGCGGTGGGTGACTGCTGGGGGTGATCGCCGAGGGGGGCGATCCCCGGAGGCCGCCGCGTGTGAGGGGCCGGGCCGCGTCCGATTCGTACAAGACGGCGGGGAGGCCCGGTGCCTACCGTCGTCCCATGACTCCACGACTCGACGCGATCAGCATCATCACCGCCGACCTGGCGGCCTCGCTCGCCTTCTACCGCAGGCTCGGCCTCGACATCCCGGCCGGGGCGGAGTCCGCCCCGCATGTGGAGGTGGTCCTGCCCGGCGGGCAGCGGCTGCTGTGGGACACCGAGGACGTCATCCGCTCGTTCGACCCGGAGTGGGAGCGCCCGGCGGGCGGGGAGCGGCTGGGGCTGGCGTTCCTCTGTGACGGTCCGGCGGAGGTGGACGCCCTGTACGAGGAGCTGACCGGGGCCGGTCACACCGGGCATCTGAAGCCGTGGGACGCGGTGTGGGGGCAGCGTTACGCGGTGGTGCTGGACCCGGACGGGTGCGGGGTCTCGCTGTTCGCGCCCGCCGCCCCGTCCGGCGCGAAGTAGGCCCCGAGCGTTGTTCCGGCCAGGTCGCGCATCTCGCGGGACAGGTGCGCCTGGTCGGTGCAGCCCGCCGCGCAGGCCGCCTCGGCGTACGGGAGGCCGGTGCGGATGAGTTCCAGGGCGCGCTGGAGGCGGAGGATGCGGGCCAGCGTCTTGGGGCCGTAGCCGAAGGCGGTCAGCGAGCGGCGGTGGAGCTGGCGGGCGCCGAGTCCGGCCTCCGCCGCCGTCGCCGCGACGGACCGGCCCCGGCGCAGTCCCTCGGCGACGGCGACCGTCAGCGGGTCCGGCGGGCCGGTGTCGGCGATCCGGTCCAGAGCGAGCCGTTCCAGGGCCCCGGCGGGGTCGGGGGCCCGGTCGATCCGTTCGGTGAGGCGGCGCACGGCGGCGGCGGGCCAGATGCTCGCCAGTTCGAACCGCTGGTCGCGCAGTTCGTGCGCCGGTACGCCGAGAAGTACGGGCGCGGTGCCGGGGGCGAACCGGATCGCGGCGCAGGAGGCCCGGTCGCGCGGGTCGACCTCGAAGGCGTGGGTGTCCGGTCCGGCGACGACAATGCGGCCCCCGGTCCAGATCAGGTCCATGCAGCCGTCGGGCAGCACCGAGCGGGGCCGCAGCGGCGGGCGGGCGGGGGCGTCCCAGGTCCAGACGACGGCACCGGGCAGCCGGGAGGGCCGTTCCTGGTAGCGCGGGGGTTCCTGGGGCATGTCTCCACGCTAGCGCGCGGGGTCAGACCGGCGGCGGGCCGGAGCCGTCGCGGGGCTCTCCGGGCTCCTTGACCTGGGGGCCTCTGGGTTCTTTCGGCTCCTTCGGTTCCTTGGGCTCCTTCTCCCAGGTCGGCTGGAACCGGGACTTGACGTCGTCCGGCGGCAGGAAGCGGGACCAGCGCTCCGGGAACTCCGAGGGCATGTACGCCTGGCCGTCGTCCTCGTCATCGTCGTCGTCCACCTCGTCGTAGGCGGCCGGGCGGGTCCGGGCGACGAACTCGGCGGCCTGCGCGGCCCGGACGCGTTCGGTGGCCTCGCGGGCGGCGGCGGTGGCGAGCGAGGGCCAGACCCGGTCGATGGCCGCGTTGACCGCGGCGCCGACCAGGACCGCGAAAGCGGAGATGCCTATCCAGAGCAGGACGGCGATGGGTGCCGCCAAGGAGCCGTAGATCGTGGGGCCTTCGACCGTGTTGGTGAGGTAGATCCGCAGCAGGAAGCTGCCGAGCACCCACATCCCGAGCGCCACGAGCGCCCCGGGGACGTCCTCGATCCACGGCGAGCGCACCGGGACGGACACGTGGTAGAGCGTCGTGAGGAACGCGATCGTGAGGACGATGACCAGGGGCCAGTAGAGGACGGCGATGACCTCGGTGCCCCAGGGCACCCACTCGACCACCCGGTCGGGTCCGACGACGAGCAGCGGCAGCACCACCGCGCCCAGCAGCAGGGCGACCACGTACAGCAGGAAGGCGAGCAGCCGGGTCTTGACGATGCCCCGGTGGCCGTCGAGGCCGTACATGACGGTGATGGTGTCGATGAAGACGTTCACCGCGCGGGAGCCGGACCACAGGGCGATGGCGAAGCCGATGGAGATGACGTCGGGGCGGGCGCCGGTGGTGACGTCGGCGAGCAGCGGTTTGGCGAACTCGTTGACCCCGCGCTCGGAGAGCACGGTCTGCGAGGCCGAGAGGATGTTGCGCTCGATGGAGGCGACCGTCTCGGTGGTCGTCCACTCGTCGACGTAACCGAGCAGCCCGATCAGTCCGAGCAGCAGCGGCGGCAGGGACAGCAGGGTGAAGAACGCCGCCTCGGCCGCCAGCCCGAGAATCCGGTACTCGATGCACGAGTTGACGGTGTCCTTGAGCAACTGCCACGCCATGCGCCGCTTGGAGACGTTGCGGTAGAGCACTCGGGCCCGGTGGAGCCGGCCCGGTGGCCGCTCGGGTGTTTCATTTGCTGCCTGCACCTCCTTACCGTATCGGCATGGCAGCCACCACCCACACAGTGACCAATCAGGTTCCGCCGCTGGTCGGCTATGACGTCTTCGCCGCCGACCGGGCCCTGTCCGAGGCCGTCGAGCGGCACATCGAGCCGGGCCTCCTGCTCGTGGCGCGGGAGGAGCTCGGGACGCTCGGGCGGTCCGCGGGCTCCGTGCAGGCCCAGGAGTGGGGTGCGCAGGCGAACGAGCATCCGCCCGTTCTGCGCACCCATGACCGCTATGGGAACCGGATCGACGAAGTGGAGTTCCACCCCGCCTGGCACCGGCTCCTGGGGCACGCGGTGGCCGCCGGGCTGACCGACGCCTGGGGCCGTCCGGCCGGTCATGTCCGGCGCGCGGCCGGGTTCCTGGTCTGGACGCAGGCCGAGGCGGGGCACGGCTGCCCGCTGTCGATGACGCACGCGGCGGTGCCCGCGCTGCGGACCGACCCGGTGCTGGCCGCCGAGTGGGAGCCGAGGCTGACCTCGTACGTCTACGAGGAGGGGCTGCGGCCCGCGTCGGAGAAGGCCGGGGTGCTCTTCGGGATGGGCATGACGGAGAAGCAGGGCGGCACCGACGTACGGTCCAACACGACCCGGGCGGAGCCGCTGGCCGGGGAGGGCGAGTATCTGCTCACCGGGCACAAGTGGTTCTGTTCGGCGCCGATGTCGGACGGGTTCCTGGTGCTGGCGCAGGCGCCGGGCGGGCTGAGCTGCTTCCTCGTGCCGCGCGTGCTCCCGGACGGGACGCGGAACGCGTTCGCGATCCAGCGGCTCAAGGACAAGCTGGGCAACAAGTCGAACGCCTCCAGCGAGGTCGAGTTCGACAGGACCTGGGCCCGCCGGGTCGGTGAGGAGGGGCGCGGGGTGCGCACCATCATCGAGATGGTGGCGGCCACCCGGCTGGACTGCGTGGTGGGTTCGGCGGCGCTGATGCGGCAGGCGGTGGCGCAGGCGATCCACCACGCCACCTACCGCTCCGCGTTCGGCGGGCTGCTGATCGACAAGCCGCTGATGCGGAACGTGCTGGCCGATCTGGCGCTGGAGTCGGAGGCGGCGACCGTCCTGGCGATGCGGCTGGCGGCGGCGTACGACACGGACACCGAGGAGGAGCGGGCGTTCCTGCGGATCGCGGTGCCCGCCGCGAAGTACTGGGTCACCAAGCGGTGCACGCCGGTCGTGGGCGAGGCGCTGGAGTGCCTGGGCGGCAACGGGTACGTGGAGGAGTCGGGGATGCCCCGGCTGCTGCGCGAGGCGCCGCTCAACTCGATCTGGGAGGGGTCGGGGAACGTCCAGGCGCTGGATGTGCTGCGGGCGCTCCAGCGGGAGCCGCGGGCGCTGGACGCGTTCCTGCGGGAGGTCGGGAAGGCGCGCGGGGCCGATCACCGGCTGGACGCGGCGATCAAGGACCTGCTGACGGAGCTGGCGGACCTGGAGGGGATCGAGGCGCGGGCGCGGCGGCTGGTGGAGCGGATGGCGCTGGTGCTCCAGGGGTCGCTGCTGGTGCGGTGGGCGCCGCCGGAGGTGTCCGACGCGTTCTGCGCGTCGCGGCTGGGCGGGGACTGGGGCGCGGCGTTCGGGACGCTGCCGCACAGTCTCGATCTGGCCTCGGTGGTGGCGCGGGCGCGGCCGGTGGCCGATTAGGGTCTTTCGTTTGGGTCAGGCCGGATCAGGGAGCGGGGTCCGGTGCGTGCAGCTGCAAGGCGGAGGATTGAGGCAACGCGGAGCGTTGGTGATTGACGACAACGCGGCAGATGTGCGTGCCGGGGCCCGCGAGCCCGGCATGATCCAAACGAGAGGCCCTAGCGGTGAGCGACGGAGGGTGGTGCTGCGCCGACACGGCACCACCCTCCATGCTTGAACCGCGCCGCTCGCCGGGCACGGGCCCGGCGTACGGCACGTTGCCACTCTCGTACGGTCTGGTGGAGCATCGCCAGAGTTGCAAAGGGTTGCAACCATGGTGGGGGCCGCGCGGCGGTTGCGTCCGGGCGGCGGCAGGATGGGCCGGAGAGCTCGGAGTGTTTCGGGGGGAACGGGTGGGGACCATGAGTCGGACGGGTTCTGCCGAGGTGGTGCGGGTGATCGGCCAGGAGGCCGACCGCGCGACCCGGTTACTTCACCGGGCCAGGGAGGCCCGGCTGGCGGGCGAGCGGGCCTCCGTGGCGCCGCGGGCCGAGATCGACGCCTCCTGGAACCGGGTCGTGCGCAGCGGCATCGACCCGGAGCAGTCGCCGGAGAGCGAGCTGCTGCGGGCGGAGGAGATCGAGCACCGGCGGCACAGCACCGCGCTCGGCGAGGTGATGCCGGTGCTGCGGGCGGGGCTCGCGTCCATCGCGGACGCGGCGCAGCAGATCATGGTGGTCACCGACGCGGAGGGCCGGGTGCTGTGGCGCCAGGGCCACTCCGGGGTGCTGCACCGGGCCCATGACATCTGTCTGGAGGAGGGGGCGGCCTGGGCGGAGGCGGCGACGGGGACGAACGCGATCGGTACGGCGCTGGCCGCCCGCAGGCCGATCCAGGTCCACTCGGCCGAGCACTTCATCCGGGCCCTGCACAGCTGGACGTGTGCGGCGGCGCCGGTCCGCGACCCGCGGGACGGGCGGCTGGTGGGGATCGTCGACATCAGCGGTCCGGCCACCACGTTCCATCCGGCGACCCTGGCCCTGGTGGACTCGGTGGCACGGCTCGCGGAGGCGGAGATCCGTACCCGCCATCTGGTGGCGATCGAGCGGCTGCGCGCGGTGGCGGCGCCGATCCTGTGCAGGCTGGGGGGCCGGGCGCTGGCGGTGGACACCCACGGGTGGCTGGCGGCGGTGACGGGGATGCCGCCGGTGGACCGGCTGCCGCTGCCGAAGTCGCTGCGGCCGGGCCGGGTGTGGCTGCCCTCGCTCGGCATGTGCCGGGTGGAGCAGCTGCCGGGGGGCTGGCTGGTGCAGGTGTCGGACGGTGCGGTGGAGGGGGCGCCGCGCCGGGTGGTGCTGGATCTGAGCCGGCCCCGGGCGCTGGCCGTGCATCTGGTGGGCCCGCTGGGCACCTCGACGCAGCGGCTCTCGCCGCGCCACGCGGAGCTGCTGTACGCGCTGGCGGTGCGGCGTGAGGGGCGTACGGCCTCCGAGCTGGCGCAGGACATCTTCGGGGACGCGACCCGGACGGTGACGGTACGGGCCGAGGTCTCCCGGCTCCGGCGCCATCTGGCGGAGGTGCTGGCCCACCGCCCGTACCGCTTCGGGGACGGGGTGGTGGTGGAGGTGGTCCACCCGGAGCACCCCGCCGATCTGCTGCCGCGCTCGAAGGCGCCGGTGGTGACGGGGGCGCGGCGGGCGGCCGCACGGCCCTGACCGGGGGCGCTGTGCGCGCGAGAGACCGGGGGTGCTGTGCGTACGAGGGCGGCGGCATGGTTGTCTGACCGGCATGAGCAACCCCGCGCAGCCCCCCGTGCCCGACGCCGAGGCCACCGTGTCCGAGGCCGAGGCGACCGAGGCCACCGTCGAGGTGACCGTCTGGTCGCTGGAGCAGACCTCGCCCGCCGATCTGCGGCCCGCCGCCGTACCGGAGGGTGATCTGCGGATCGTACGGTCCGAGGTGCCGCTGCCGGAGTTCAACCGGTTCCTCTACTCCGCCGTGGGCGGCGACATCCGGTGGACCGACCGGCTGGGGATGACGTACGCCCAGTGGCAGGAGGAGCTGGAGCGGCCGGGGGCGGAGACCTGGGTGGCGTACGCGAACGGGACACCGGCCGGGTACGTGCAGCTGGACGCGCAGGACGACGGTGCGGTCGAGATCCTGTACTTCGGGCTGATCCCGGCCTTCCGGGGGCGGCGGATCGGCGGTCACCTCCTCTCCTACGGGGCGGCGCGCGCCTGGGACCTGGCGGAGCGGTGGCCGGACCGGCCGGTGACGAAGCGGGTCTGGCTGCACACCTGCTCGAAGGACGGCCCGTACGCGATGGACAACTATCTGCGGCGCGGCTTCCGGCTCTTCGACACGAAGACCGAGGTGGAGCCGGAGGTGGCGACCCCGGGGCCGTGGCCGGGAGCGTACGGCGGCTGATGCCCCTCTCCCCCGGGGGTTCCCTTCCCCGGGGCTCTCCTCCCGCGTAGGACACCGGGGCCCTCACGGGCCCCTTCCTGGGGCGATTTGTCCCCATTGCCGGGGACCCCGCCTGTGACCGGCGCCACAATATCTCACCCTGCGAGACCCTGCCGTCCACATCGTGGATAGTGGTGGACTGCCCCGAGATCCGCGTGACACGCTTCCGTCATGTCTGGAACTGGAATTGCCTTGGTGAGTCGACGCCACGTCGACCTCTGCCGCATGTCCAGCGCCATCTGTCCGGCGGGCTGAGAGTCCCAGCACCGCCGCACTCCTCTTACCTCTGACCTGCCCCTGCGCACCGCCGCGCCTCAGCGCGAGTGTGCCGTTCAGAGCCGCCCTCCTGCAGTCCCGAAGGACGTACTGTCATGGCCGCTACCCCGGAACAGCCTGCGACCACCACGCCGCGCCGCAAGGCCGGACGCCACCGTGGCGAGGGTCAGTGGGCCGTGGGCCACCACACCCCCCTGAACGGGAACGAGCAGTTCAAGAAGGACGACGACGGTCTCAACGTACGGACACGTATCGAGACGATCTACTCCAAGCGCGGCTTCGACTCCATCGACCCCAACGACCTGCGGGGACGCATGCGTTGGTGGGGGCTGTACACCCAGCGCAAGCCCGGTATCGACGGCGGCAAGACCGCCGTGCTGGAGCCGGAGGAGCTGGACGACAAGTACTTCATGCTGCGCGTGCGGATCGACGGCGGCCGGCTGACCACCCAGCAGCTGCGGGTGATCGGCGAGATCTCCCAGGAGTTCGCGCGCGGCACCGCCGACCTCACCGACCGGCAGAACGTGCAGTACCACTGGATTCGCATCGAGGACGTGCCGGAGATCTGGCGGCGGCTCGAGGAAGTGGGCCTCTCCACCACCGAGGCGTGCGGTGACACGCCCCGCGTGATCCTCGGCTCCCCCGTCGCAGGCATCGCCGAGAACGAGATCATCGACGGCACCCCCGCCATCGAGGAGATCCAGCGCCGGTTCATCGGCAACCCCGACTTCTCCAACCTGCCCCGCAAGTTCAAGTCCGCGGTCTCCGGCTCCCCGCAGCTGGACGTGGCGCACGAGATCAACGACATCGCGTTCGTCGGCGTGAACCACCCCGAGCACGGCCCCGGCTTCGACCTCTGGGTCGGCGGCGGCCTCTCCACCAACCCCAAGCTCGGGGTCCGGCTCGGCGCCTGGGTGCCCCTGGACGAGGTGGCCGACGTGTACGGCGGGGTCATCGGGATCTTCCGCGACTACGGCTACCGGCGGCTGCGCACCCGCGCCCGGCTGAAGTTCCTCGTCGCGGACTGGGGCGCGGAGAAGTTCCGCCAGGTCCTGGAGGACGACTACCTCCAGCGCAAGCTGGTCGACGGCCCCGCGCCCGAGCAGCCCGCGCAGACCTGGCGCGACCACCTGGGCGTGCACCGGCAGAAGGACGGCCGCTTCTACGTCGGTTTCGCCGCGCGGGTGGGCCGGGTCGACGGCACCACGCTCACGAAGATCGCGGACCTGGCCGACCAGCACGGCTCGGGCCGGGTGCGGACCACCGCCGAGCAGAAGATGATCGTGCTGGACGTGGCCGAGGAGCAGGTGGAGTCCCTGGTCGCCGGTCTGGAGGCGCTCGACCTCAAGGTCACGCCCTCCCCGTTCCGGCGCGGCACGATGGCCTGCACCGGCATCGAGTTCTGCAAGCTGGCGATCGTCGAGACGAAGGCGCGCGGTGCCTCGCTCATCGACGAACTGGAGCGCCGCATCCCGGAGTTCGACCACCCCATCACCATCAACATCAACGGCTGCCCGAACGCCTGCGCCCGTATCCAGGTCGCGGACATCGGTCTCAAGGGCCAGCTGATGCTGGACGGCGACGGCAACCAGGTCGAGGGCTACCAGGTGCACCTGGGCGGGGCGCTCGGCCTGGACGCCGGGTTCGGCCGCAAGGTCCGTGGCCTGAAGGTGACGTCGGCCGAGCTGCCGGACTACGTCGAGCGCGTGCTCGGCAGGTTCCAGGAGGAGCGCGAGGAGGGCGAGCGCTTCGCCACCTGGGCGGCGCGCGCCAGTGCGGAGTCGCTGTCATGAGCGAGCGAGCCGCCCCGTTCCACTGCCCGTACTGCGGCGACGAGGACCTGCGCCCCAACGAGACCGGTCACGGCGCCTGGGAATGTGCCTCCTGCAACCGTGCGTTCCAGCTGAAGTTCCTGGGTCTGCTGACCCGGGGCGTTCGGCGCAACGACGGTGAAGGGGACCGGATATGACGGACACTCTGATCAGCGGAGAGCTCACCGACAGTGAGCTTCGTGAGCTGGCCGAGCGGGCGGGCCGGGAGCTGGAGGACGCCTCCGCCACCGAGATCCTGAAGTGGGCGACCGACACCTTCGGGCCGCGCTTCTGCGTCACCTCCTCCATGGAGGACGCCGTGGTGGCGCATCTGGCCTCCCGGGTGCTGCCGGGTGTGGACGTGGTCTTCCTGGACACCGGCTACCACTTCCCGGAGACCATCGGGACCCGGGACGCGGTGGACGCGGTGATGGACGTCAACGTCATCACGATCACCCCCCGGCAGACGGTGGCCGAGCAGGACGCGGAGCACGGCGAGAAGCTGCACGACCGCGACCCCGACCTGTGCTGCGCGCTGCGCAAGGTCAAGCCGTTGGAGGACGGCCTGACCGCGTACGCGGCGTGGGCGACAGGACTGCGCCGCGACGAGTCCCCCACCCGGGCGAACACCCCGGTGGTGGGCTGGGACGCCAAGCGCCGCAAGGTGAAGGTCTCCCCCATCGCCCGCTGGACCCAGGACGACGTGGACGCGTACGTCCTGGAGCACGGGGTGCTCACCAACCCGCTGCTGATGGACGGTTACGCCTCCGTCGGCTGCGCGCCCTGCACCCGCCGGGTGCTGGAGGGCGAGGACGCACGGGCCGGCCGCTGGGCCGGCCGGGGCAAGACCGAATGCGGGCTGCACGGCTGATGACGACTGATCAGGAGAGTTCGATGAGCGTGACGGAGACGGGAGCCACGATCTGGCTGACCGGTCTGCCGAGCGCGGGCAAGACCACCATCGCGTACGAGCTGGCCGGCCGGCTGCGTACCGAGGGCCACAAGGTGGAGGTGCTCGACGGCGACGAGATCCGGGAGTTCCTCTCCGCGGGGCTCGGCTTCTCCCGCGAGGACCGGCACACCAACGTGGCCCGGATCGGCTTCGTCGCCGAACTCCTCGCCGCCAACGGTGTGAAGGTGCTCGTCCCCGTCATCGCCCCGTTCGCCGACAGCCGCGAGGCCGTCCGCAAGCGGCACGCCGCCGAGTCCACCACCTATCTGGAGGTGCACGTCGCGACGCCCGTCGAGGTGTGCTCCGTACGCGATGTGAAGGGCCTTTACGCCAAGCAGGCGGCGGGCGAGATCAGCGGTCTCACCGGGGTCGACGACCCCTACGAAGCGCCCGAATCGCCCGACCTGCGGATCGAGTCGCACCAGCAGACCGTGCAGGAGTCAGCGGCGGCGCTCCACGCGCTGCTCACCGAGAGGGGCCTGGCGTGAGTGCCGTCACCACCACCGTGACCGAGGACACCGCGAACCCGTACGCGCTCAGCCACCTGGACTCCCTGGAGTCGGAGGCCGTCCACATCTTCCGTGAGGTGGCGGGGGAGTTCGAGCGGCCGGTGATCCTCTTCTCCGGCGGCAAGGACTCCATCGTGATGCTGCACCTGGCGCTCAAGGCGTTCGCGCCCGCGCCGGTGCCGTTCACGCTGCTGCACGTGGACACCGGGCACAACTTCCCCGAGGTCCTGGAGTACCGCGACCGTACGGTCAAGAAGCACGGGCTGCGGCTCCATGTCGCCTCCGTGCAGGAGTACATCGACGCCGGGAAGCTCCGCGAGCGCCCCGACGGCACCCGCAACCCGCTCCAGACCGTGCCGCTCACCGAGGCGATCCAGCAGCACCGCTTCGACGCGGTCTTCGGCGGCGGGCGGCGCGACGAGGAGAAGGCCCGGGCCAAGGAGCGGGTGTTCTCGCTGCGCGACGAGTTCTCCCAGTGGGACCCGCGCCGCCAGCGCCCCGAGCTGTGGCAGCTCTACAACGGGCGGCACGCCCCCGGTGAGCACGTCCGGGTCTTCCCGATCTCCAACTGGACCGAGCTGGACGTCTGGCAGTACATCGAGCGCGAGGGGATCGAGCTGCCGGAGATCT
Source organism: Kitasatospora albolonga (assembly GCA_002082585.1). Lineage (NCBI taxonomy): Bacteria > Bacillati > Actinomycetota > Actinomycetes > Kitasatosporales > Streptomycetaceae > Kitasatospora > Kitasatospora albolonga. The sequence continues at coordinate 6,856,736 of CP020563.1, read as the reverse complement.
ACTTCGCCCATGAGCGCGAGGTCTTCTCCCGCAACGGCATGTGGCTGACGGCAGGCGGCTGGGGCGGCCCCAAGGAGCACGAGCCCGTCCAGACCCGGCTGGTGCGCTACCGCACGGTCGGGGACATGTCCTGCACGGGGGCCGTCGACTCCGACGCCACCACGCTGGACGCCGTGATCACCGAGATCGCCGCCTCCCGGCTCACCGAGCGGGGCGCGACCCGCGCCGACGACAAGATGTCCGAGGCCGCGATGGAAGACCGCAAGCGCGAGGGGTACTTCTAAATGACCACGACAGCTGAGCAGTTGAGCGCCACCACCCTGCTGCGCTTCGCCACCGCCGGGTCCGTCGACGACGGCAAGTCCACCCTCGTGGGCCGTCTGCTGCACGACTCCAAGTCGGTTCTCACCGACCAGCTGGAGGCCGTCGAGCAGGTGTCGCTGAGCCGGGGCCAGGAGGCACCGGACCTGGCGCTGCTCACCGACGGGCTGCGGGCCGAGCGCGAGCAGGGCATCACCATCGATGTCGCCTACCGCTACTTCGCCACCGCCCGCCGCCGGTTCATCCTCGCGGACACCCCGGGCCATGTGCAGTACACCCGCAACATGGTGACCGGCGCCTCCACCGCCGAGCTGGCCGTGGTCCTGGTCGACGCCCGCAACGGGGTGGTCGAGCAGACCCGCCGCCACGCCGCCGTCGCCGCGCTGCTGCGCGTCCCGCACGTGGTGCTGGCCGTCAACAAGATGGACCTGGTCGACTACGCGGAGCCCGTGTTCGCCGCGATAGCCGAGGAGTTCACCGCGTACGCCGCGTCCCTCGGCGTCCCGGAGATCACCGCGATCCCCATCTCGGCGCTGGCCGGGGACAACGTGGTGGAGCCCTCCGCGCACATGGACTGGTACGGCGGGCCGACCGTCCTGGAGCACCTGGAGACGGTCCCGGTCAGCCATGACCTCACCGCCTGCCACGCGCGCTTCCCCGTGCAGTACGTGATCCGCCCGCAGACCGCCGAGCACCCGGACTACCGGGGGTACGCCGGGCAGATCGCGGCCGGGGTCTTCCGGGTCGGCGAGGCCGTCTCCGTACTCCCCTCGGGGCGTACGACCACGATCACCGGCATCGACGCGCTCGGCGAGAGCGTGGACATCGCCTGGGCGCCGCAGTCGGTGACGCTCCGGCTGGCCGACGACATCGACATCTCGCGCGGCGACCTGATCGCCCCGGCCGCCGATGTGCCGCCGGTGACCCAGGACGTCGAGGCGACCGTCTGCCATGTGGCCGACCAGCCGCTCTCGGTGGGCCAGCGGGTGCTGCTGAAGCACACCACCCGTACGGTCAAGGCGATCGTCAAGGACATCCCCTCGCGGCTGACCCTGGACGACCTCTCCCAGCACCCGGCCCCCGGGCAGCTGGTCGCCAATGACATCGGCCGGGTCGTCGTCAGGACCGCCGAGCCGCTCGCGCTGGACACGTACGCCGACTCCCGGCGCACCGGCTCGTTCCTGCTGATCGACCCGGCGGACGGGACGACGCTCAGCGCCGGCATGGCGGGCACCGCGTTCGCCGCGGCCACGGAGCCGGTCGCGGCCGACGACGACGCCGAGTGGGACTTCTGATGAGCGACGACTTCTTCTCCACCTTCGCGAAGGAGGGTGGCCGGGTGGGCAGCGGCGCCCTCGGCAGCGGCCAGGGAGGCGTGGGGCGATGTGCGTGATGACGTACGCGCACCGCTCGCGCGCCCTGAACCCCCCGCACCCGTACCGCCGAAGACCTGCCGATCTCCCGGCCGCGCCCCCCTGACCAACAGCAGGGCGCGCGTACCGGGCCAACGAGAGGAAAGCCTCCCGTGCCTGCCCCCCGTTCCACCGTTCGCCGCTCCATCGCCGCCGTCGCGGCCCTGCCGCTGCTCGCCCTGGCCGCCACCGCCTGCGGCTACGGCTCCGACGCCCAGGAGGACGACGCGAAGGCGAACGTCTCCGCCGGAGGGAAGAAGCTCTCCGCGGACACCGTGAAGATCGGCTACTTCCCGAACCTCACGCACGCCACCGCCCTGATCGGTATTCAGGAAGGCACCATCCAGAAGGAGCTGGGCGGCACGAAGGTCCAGTCGACGACCTTCAACGCGGGCCCCTCCGAGATCGAGGCGCTGAACGCCGGGTCGATCGACATCGGCTTCATCGGCCCCTCCCCCGCCATCAACGCCTACGTCAAGTCCCAGGGCAAGGGGCTGCGGATCGTGGCGGGTTCGGCCTCCGGTGGAGTGAAGCTGGTCGTCAACCCGAAGAAGATCAAGACCCTCGACGACCTCAAGGGCAAGCGGATCGCGACCCCGCAGATCGGCAACACCCAGGACGTGGCCTTCCTCAACTGGATCTCCGAGAAGGGCTGGAAGGTCGACCCGCAGAGCGGCAAGGGTGACGTCTCCATCGTCCGCTCGGACAACAAGGTGACGCCCGACGCCTACAAGGCCGGTTCGCTGGACGGGGCGTGGGTCCCCGAGCCGACCGCGTCGAAGCTGGTCTCCGAGGGTGCGGAGGTCCTGCTCGACGAGAAGGAGCTGTGGCCGGACAAGAAGTTCGTGATCACGCACATCATCGTGTCGCAGAGGTTCCTCGACAAGCACCCCGATGTGGTCGAGGCCGTGATCAAGGGTTCGGTCTCCACCAACAAGTGGATCAACGAGAACCCCGAGGACGCCAAGGCCGCCGCCAACAAGGCGCTGGAGAAGCTGAGCGGCAAGCCGCTGCCCCAGGAGATCCTCGACCCGGCCTGGGAGTCCATCGAGATCCTCAACGACCCGCTGGCCACCACGCTCAAGACGCAGTCGGAGTTCTCGGTGAAGGCCGGTCTGCTGGAGGACCCGAAGCTGGAGGGCATCTACGACCTGGGTCCGCTGAACAAGATCCTCAAGGCCGAGGGTCTGCCCGAGGTCTCCGACGCCGGTCTCGGCGTCAAGTAACCCCCACCCGTATCGGACCCAGGATTCCCAGGAGGTGACGACCATGGCGACCACCACCCTCACCAAGGCCGAGGACCGTACGACGGTCGAGCACGCCGCCCGTCTCTCGCATGTCTCGAAGTCCTTCGCCGGACCCACGGGGCAGCAGCTCGTGCTGGACGACATCTCGCTCGATGTCGCTCCGGGTGAGTTCGTCACCCTCCTGGGAGCCTCCGGGTGCGGTAAGTCGACGCTGCTCAATCTGGTGGCCGGACTCGACCGCCCGTCCTCGGGGTCCATCGAGACCCCGGGCGGGCGGCCGGCCCTGATGTTCCAGGAGCACGCCCTCTTCCCGTGGCTGACCGCGGGCAAGAACATCGAACTGGCCCTGCGGCTGCGCGGGGTACCGAAGTCGGAGCGCCGCACCGAGGCCGAGCGGCTGCTCGAACTCGTCCGCCTCGGCGGCGCCCACGGCAAGCGGGTGCACGAGCTCTCCGGCGGAATGCGGCAGCGGGTGGCGATGGCCCGCGCGCTCGCCCAGGACAGCCAACTGCTGCTGATGGACGAGCCGTTCGCGGCGCTGGACGCCATCACCCGCGATGTGCTGCACGACGAGCTGACCCGGATCTGGCGGGAGACGAACGCCTCGGTCCTCTTCGTCACGCACAACGTGCGCGAGGCCGTACGGCTCGCGCAGCGCGTCATCCTGCTCTCGTCCCGGCCGGGCCGGATCGCCCGGGAGTGGACGGTCGACATCGAGCAGCCGCGCCGCATCGAGGACACCGCCGTGGCGGAGCTGTCCGTCGAGATCACCGAAGAACTGCGTGGGGAGATCCGCCGACATGGCCAGCACTGACACCACGTCGAGCCGGAAACGGCCGGACGGACCGGCGGCCGGTCCCGTCGACGCGAAGACCGACGACCTGGCCGGCCTGGAGGCCGGACTCGACGCCCTGGACGCGGTGCAGATCAACCGCACCCCGGTGCGCGAGATCCTGCTGCACAAGGTGCTGCCGCCCGTGGTGGCGGTGGCGCTGGTCCTCACGGTCTGGGAGCTGCTGGTCCGCGCCGAGGTCACCGAGACCTATATGCTGCCGCCGCCGACCGCCGTCTGGGACAGCGCGGTCGACATGTGGCTGAAGGGCACGCTGCTGGAGGTCATCTGGACCAGCGTCTCGCGCGGTCTGCTCGGCTTCCTCCTCGCGGTGGCCATCGGTACGCCGCTGGGGCTGCTGGTGGCCCGGGTGAAGCTGATCCGGGCCGGGATCGGCCCGATCCTGGCCGGGCTCCAGTCGCTGCCGTCGGTCGCGTGGGTGGCCCCCGCGGTGATCTGGCTCGGGCTGAACGACAGCATGATGTTCGCGGTGATCCTGCTGGGCGCGGTGCCCTCGATCGCCAACGGCCTGGTCTCGGGCGTCGACCAGGTGTCACCGCTGTATCTGCGGGCGGGCCGCACCCTGGGCGCGACCGGGATACGCGGGACCGTGCACATCGTGCTCCCGGCCGCGCTGCCCGGCTATCTGGCGGGGCTCAAGCAGGGCTGGGCGTTCTCCTGGCGCTCGCTCATGGCCGCCGAGATCATCGCCTCCTCCCCCGAACTGGGGCTGGGGCTGGGGCAGTTGCTGGAGAACGGCCGCAGCACCTTCGACATGCCCGGGATCTTCCTCTCGATCCTGCTCATCCTGTTCGTCGGTATCGCGATCGACCAGCTGATCTTCAGTCCGCTGGAGCGGCGGGTGCTGCGCAGCCGCGGTCTCCTCGTCAAGAACTGAGCCTCGCCATGACCCGTCCCGTCCTCCTCGTCATCGCCCACGGCAGCCGCGACCCACGGCACGCCGCGACCGTGCACGCCCTCACCGAACGGGTGCGGGCGGCACGGCCGGGGCTGCGCGTGGAGACGGGGTTCCTGGAGTTCAACGCCCCTTCCGTGCCCCGGGTGCTGGAGCGCCTGCACGCGGAAGGGGCGGGTGAGGTCATCGCCCTGCCCCTCCTCCTCACCCGGGCGTTCCACGCCAAGACCGACATCCCCTCGGTCCTGCGCGAGGCCCGCGCCCGGCTGCCCCGGCTGCGCGTCCGCCAGGCGGCGGTGCTCGGCCCGTCCCCACTGCTCAACGCCACTCTCGGGCGGCGGCTGCGGGAGGCCGGGGTCCGCCCCGGCGACATCCCCCGGACCGGGCTCGTCCTGGCCTCGGCGGGATCTTCGGACCCGGAGGCGATCGCAGTGATCGCTGAAATCGCGCGGGAGCTGCGGCACACCGGTTGGTGCGCCGTGCGGCCTGCGTTCGCCTCCGCTGCTCTTCCCCGTACCGAGGACGCGGTACGGGCCCTGCGCGCCGAGGGCGCGGACCGGGTGGCGGTGGCGCCGTATGTCATCGCCCCCGGCCGGCTCCCGGACCGCATCGCGGCGGGCGCGAAGGCGGCCGGCGCGGATGTGCTGGCCGATGTGCTGGGCCCCGCCCCGGAGTTGGCGCGGCTGCTGCTGGACCGGTACGACGAGGCGCGGGTGACGGTGGGGGCGTCGCTGTCGGCGTGAGGGGGCCGGGGCCTCCAGTTCCTGTCGTTGGGGTTGGGGTTGGGCTCCGGCCGATCGGTCCGGCGACCGCGTGGACGACACCGGCCCGTACCAGGCGTCCAGTCCGACTCTTGTCGACATATCGATGATCTTGAGGGCGGCCCGGGGCTGTCCCACGGGCGGCCCCGGCACCCCCGGCAGCTCAGTCGGCCCCGGCGGCTTAGTCGGCTCAGTCGTAGGAAAGACCGCCGGAGCGGGCGCGCTTCAGCTCGAAGAAGCCCGGGTGACCGGCCAGGACCCGGAAGCTGTCGAAGAGCCGGGCCGCCTCCTCGCCGCGCGGGATCGCGTTGAGGACCGGGCCGAACCAGACCGTGCCGTCGACGTGGATCGTCGGCGTGCCCACGTAGGCGTCCTGCTCCGGGTCCTTGCCCGCGTCGTGGCTGCGGGCCACCTCTTCGTCGTACGCCGTCGAGTGCGCGGCCTCCGCCAGCTCGGCGGGGAGGCCCAGCTCGGCGAGGGCGGCGGCGGTCACCGCATCGAAGTCCTTCTCCCGGCGCTGGTGGATGCGGGTGCCGAGCGCGGTGTAGAGGTCCCGCAGGGCGGCGTCCCCATGGGCGGCGGACACGGCGACGGCGACCCGGACCGGGCCGATCGACCGGTCGACCAACTCGCGGTACCAGGGGGCCAGTTCGTTGCCCTCGTTGTGCAGGTACAGGCTCATGGGGCGGAAGCGGAGGTCGATGTCGCGCAGTTGCTCCACCTCCAGCATCCAGCGGGAGGTGATCCAGGCGAACGGGCAGGCGGGGTCGAAGAAGAAGTCGACGGTCGTGCGGTCGCGGGTGCTCATGGTTTCGACCCTAGGCAGCGATTGGCGCGGTCCCCAGGGCCAATCGCGTCCGGACTCATTGGGCCAATGGGGGCGGGCCCGCCGGATGGTCCGCGGAACGCGCGCCGTCGGGCGCAAGTGGTTCGCGCGGCACTTCACGAACGGCCGGTCAGGCGCCGTTGACGGGCAACGGGCGCCGTGTCAGCGTCACTTCGCGCAAGTAACCGTACGCAGCCCCGCCGGTACGGCGGGCCACCGCGAGGGGACGACCATGAGAAGACGTAAGGCCGCGATGATCCCGGCGATGGCGCTCACGCTGTCCGGAGCGCTCCTCGCCGTCGGCGCGGCCGTACCGGCCCAGGCGGCGGGGACGGGGCCGCCGCCGCCCCGGCCGCCGCCGAGCTCCGGCTCCAGGCCGATCCGACGCCCCAGGAGCAGGAGCGCCTGAGGGAGATCGCGGGTGCGATCTGGACGCCCCAGCTGGCCGCGGGCTGGAACATGAACGCCGAGGTCGCCGATGTGCTCTCGCAGGCCACCGAGCGCATCCTCCAGTGTTCCGAGGCGTTCGCCCTGGTGCCCCGGCCGCCGGGCTTCGTCCCGGGCCTGGGCTATCTGGTCCAGTACTGGAAGAACCTGCGGGACTACTTCCTGGTGGTGAAGGACAACCGCACCTACCGCGCGTGCGTGGTCTCCACGGCGGCGTACTACCGCTCGATCATCGAGATGGCGTCGGCGGGGATCTGAGCCGGGAAGCGGGGCCCGGGAAGCCGGGGCCGGTGAAGCCGGGGCCCGGGGGCCGGTGAGTCCATGACTCCGGGACGGACCGCCGCCGCACGGGCGGAAGGTGCGGCGGCGGCCCGTCAGGACCGGGGTCGGAGGCGGGGTGCGGGTGCGGCGCGGCTGCCGGACCAGGCGCGCCAGAGCACCGCGTACGGGCCGTCGGCGACGCGCAGTTCGTCGTGGGTGCCGCTCTCGACGACCCGGCCGGCCTCCAGGACCACGACCCGGTCGGCGGCGACGGCCTGGGTGAGCCGGTGGGCGACGATCAGCGCGGTGCGGCCCGCGAGGGCGGCCCCGGCCGAGCGCTCCAGGGCCCGGGCGCCCGCGCTGCCCGCCTCGGCGGTCGCCTCGTCGAGCACGGCGACCGGGGGGTCGGCCAGGACGAGCCGGGCGAGGGCGAGTTGCTGCGCGCGGGCCGGGTCGAGGCGGTGGCCGCCCTCCCCCACGACGGTGGCGAGCCCTTCGGGGAGGGCGTCGGCCCACTCCAGGGCGTGCACGGTGGCGAGGGCGGTACGGAGGTCGGCGTCGGTGGCGTCGGGGCGGGCCAGGCGGAGGTCATCGGCGAGGGTGCCGGTGAAGACGTGGACCTCCTGGGTGACCAGGACGACGGAGGGCCCGGCCTCTTCTTTCCCCGCCACGGAGGCGGTGCCTCCGGCGGACTGCGGGACGCCCGCCACGGAGACCGTGCCGCCGGTCGGCTGCTGGACGCCCGCGACGAGCCGGGCCAGGGTGGACTTCCCGGCCCCGCTGGTCCCGACGAGCGCCACGTGTTCGCCCGCGCGGAGGGTGAGGGAGACGTCGTGGAGGACGGTGCGGCCGGGCCCGTAAGCGTGGCTCACGGCATCGACGGCGACGGTGACGGGGGCTTCGGCCTCCGCCCCGCCCCTGCTCTCCGTCCCGGCTCCGGCTTCTGTCCCAGCCTCGGCTTCCGTCCCAGCCTCGGCTTCCGTCCCGGCCCTGGCCTCGGTCTCGGCTCCGGCCTCTGTCCCGGCCCCGGTCTCCGCTCTGCCTCCGGCGCCGGTCTCCGTCCCGGCCTCGCCCCCGGCCCCGGCTTCCGTCCCGGCCCCGGTGCGCTGATGCGGCAGCCGTACCGCGTCCTCCTCCAGATCCGTCACCCCGACCAGGCGCGCCAGCCCGGCCGCCGCCGACTGGGCGTCGTCGAGCAGGACAAGGGCGGCGTTGACGGGGCCGAAGAGGCTGTGGAAGTAGAGCGCGGCGGCCGTCGCCGTACCGATGGAGACGGACCCGTCGCGGACCAGGAAGAACCCGGTGACCAGGACGGCGGCCAGCCCGATGTACTCCGCGATGTGCAGCCGCGCGTAGAAGCCCAGCACCAGGTGGACGCTGCGCATGGTCAGGTCGACGGCCCTGCGCGAGGCCCGCGCGCTCTTCTCGGTGTGCTGCTCCTCCAGCCGGTGGCCGCGTACGGTCGCCGCTCCCCCGATGGTCTCCAGGAGCTGTTGCTGCTGGGCCCCGTTGGCGACCCGCTGGTCGGCGTAGACGGTGGCGGCCCGGCGTACGTACCACCGTGCGGTGAGCGCCTGGACGGGTACGGCGAGGAGCGCGGCGAGCAGGAACCGTACGTCCAGCAGGGCCATCGCCCCGAGGGTGAGCACGATCGCGAGGACCGAGCGGGCCATCTCGGGCAGGGCGGAGCGGACGGCCTCCGCGACCCGGGCGACATCCCCGGTGACCCGGGCGGTGAGGTCACCGGCGCCCGCGCGCTCCAGCCGGTCGGCGGGGAGCTGGAGTGCGCGTTCGACGAACTGTTCGCGCAGCCGGGCGAGTACGGTCTCGCCGAGCCGGGCGACCTGGGTCAGCCCGAGCGTGGTGGTGACGCCCTGGACGACGGCGACCGCCAGCAGGAGGACGACGGGCAGGGTGAGGGCGTCGGCGGGGCGGCCGTCGGCGACGATGTCGACGATCCGGCCCAGGAGCGGCTGGACGAGGAGCCCCACGGCGGTGGCGCCGACCAGCACGCCGAGACCCAGGACCGCGCGGCCCCGGTCGGGGCGGATCAGGGTGCGCAGGGCGGCCCGGGTGCGGGCGCCGGTGGCGACGGGCAGGAGTTCGGCCGGGGTGGTGGTCATGTGAGTACCGCCGTGCGGTAGACGGGATGGTCGCGTACGAGGTCCTCGTGCGGGGCCTCGGCGGTGACGGTGCCGCCGTCGATGAGGACGACCCGGTCGGTGGCGGCGAGGAGGGCGGGGCTGCTGGTGACGAGGATCGTGGTACGGCCGGTGCGGGCGCGACGGATGCCGGTGGCGATACGGGCCTCGGTGGCGGCGTCGACGGCGGTGGTCGGGTCGTGCACGACGAGGACGGACCGGTCGGCGGCGAGCGCGCGGGCCAGCGCGACGCGCTGGCGCTGGCCGCCGGAGAGGGAGCTGCCGCGCTCCCCGATCCGCCCGGCGGTGCCGCCGGGCAGGGTGGCGGCGACCTCGTCGACGGCGGCGGCGTCCATGGCCGGCTGCGGGTCCGCTCCGGCGGGGGCGGCGGCGGTGACGTTGTCGAGGAGGGTGCCGTCGAAGAGCTGGGCGTCATGCTCGGCCACGAGGAGCGCGGAGCGCAGGGCGGCGGGGGCGAGCTCGGTGAGAGGGGTGCCGTCGAGTTCGACGCTTCCCCGGTCGGGGTCGCAACGGCGGGCGAGGCAGCGCAGCAGGGTGACCGCGTCGGCGGTGTCGGTGACGACGATGCCGAGGTGCTCGCCGGGCCGGACGGTGAGGTCGATTCCGTCGAGCCCGGCATGACCGAGGCCACGCAGCCGCAGCTCACCGGGGGCGGAGGAGGGGGCGGGGGCCGACGCGGAGGTCCGGGCGGAGGCCGAGGCGGGATCGGACGTCGAGGCCGGGGCGGGGACCGAGGCAGGGCCGGAAGCCGAGCCGGACGCCGAGGCCGAGGCCGCGCCAGAAGCGGCCGACTCCGCCGTGCCACCGGTCGTCTCACCCGGTGCGGCCAGCACCTCCGCGACGCGGACGGCGGAGGCGGGGACCGAGCCAGGATCGGACGCCGAGCCGGAGCCGGAAGCCGGGGCGTCGGCGGGTTCGGCGGGCGCGGCAGCGGACGTGCCCCGGCCGGACGCCGAAGCCGACGCCGCGCCGGAAGCGCCCGGCTCCCCCGTGCCGCCCGTCGTCTCGCCCGGTGCGGCCAGCACGTCCGCGATGCGGGCGGCGGAGGCGCGGGCCTTGGCGAGTTCGGCGCCGACCCAGGCCAGTACGGCGATCGGGCCGGGCAGGAAGAGGGCGAGGCCGACGGCGGATACGAGGGCGCCGAGGCCGATGGAGCCGCTGAGCACCAGGCGGCCCCCGACGAGGGCGACCAGCGCGATGAAGGCGCCGGTGAGGGTGAGCATCAGGCCGGTCTGGAGGGCGGCGGCGCGGGCGGCGCGCACGTTGGCCTCGCGGGACGCCTGGCTGGTGGTCCGGTAGCGGGCGACGGCGGCGCGCTCGGCCCGGAGCCCCTTGAGCACGCGGACCCCGGCGACCAGGTCGGCGGCGACCCCGGAGGCGTGGGCGGCGCGTTCCTGTTCGGCCTGGCTGCGGTGTTCCAGGGGGCGGGCGAGGTAGTGGCCGAGCGCCATGAGGACCGGGGCGCCAACCAGGACGAGGAGGCCGAGCGGGACGGAGGCGCGGAGCAGGAGGACCGCGCCCGCGACGACCCCGACGACGGCGGCGATGCCGAGGGTCAGGGCCATGGTGAAGGCCCCGACCCGCCGGGCGTCCTCGGTGGCCACGTTGACCAGGGCGCCGGGCGGACGGCCCGCCTCGGCACCGCCGTGCGGGGCGAGGACCCGGCGTACGACATCGAGGCGCAGCGCGTGCGCGGCCTGCTCGGCGGCCCGCTCCCCGGCCCGGGCGCCGAAGCGGAAACCGTACGAGAGCATCGCGTAGACGACCGCGAGGACCACCAGCCACAGGGCCAGCGCTCCCCCGTCGGGGCGGACCACGGCCCGGTCGACGATCATCCCGATGAGTACGGGAACGAGCGCTTCGCCGGTCTGGTGGGCGGCGCCCAGCAGCGAGCCGGTGACGACGTCCCGGCGCTGCCCCGCGACGGCACGGCGGAGGACACCGCGCCCGGACATGTCAGCCCCCACTCACCTGCTCCTCAGCGTGTAACGGACCGGAGAGAAGAGAGGTGATTTTCAGCCACGCGTCTCCAGCCAAACGATGGCAAGGCTAACCGGTGCACGTCACAGTCGGGCCATCCGGTCTCGTATGTACCGTTTTGACCGGGGTGGCTCACGTCTCGGCGAGCGGGTCGGCGGCGAACGGGGTCGCCTGGTGGAAGTAGAGCCGCCACCCCGCCCCGGTCAGCCGCCACAGGGAGCTGCGGTGCGAGCGCAGCCCCTTGGACTCGGTGTCGAAGGTGAGGTGGACGAGGTCGGGGCCGAGCTCCACGCCCCGCATCCGGGACGCGGTCAGCGGGCCGGGGCGCGGGGCGTCGTCGGCGGTGAGCGCCTCGATGATCGTCTCCCGGCTCCAGAGCCGGCCGGTGGTGCCGATCTCCCGGAACTCGGGGTGCAGCAGGGCGGCCAGGAGATCCGGGGAGGCGCGTACCGCCGGGTCCAGCAGGCGGAGTTCGCCTTCGATGGCCGCGGCGACGGCGGGCGACGGCTCAGACACGGGTCATCTCCACGAGTTTCGCCACGGTGTTCCAGTTACGGGTGGTGGCGGTGAGGCCATCGGTCTGCCGGGGGCGCGCCAGTGCCTCGGCCAGTCTGGAGCGGCCGAGGCCGTCGGGGACGTAGAGATAGAGACAGCGGTCGCCGAGTTCGAAGGCTTCCGGCAGATGGGCCTGGGCGTCGAGGGCGGCGAAGCGGTCGCTGTCGACGGGCCGGTCGAAGTACGTGACGTGGAGCTGCCTGCCCTCCAGTTCGGCGGCGGGGAAGGGGCAGGCGTCGGCGACGGCAGCGAGATAGGCGCCGGTGCGGACGATGCAGCCGACGGAGAAGCCGAACCGTTCATGCAGGGCCCGCTCCAGGTCGGCGGCGAGCGCGCCCTCGTCCGTGCTGTCGCTGCGGAAGACGGCGTTGCCGCTCTGGAGGTGGGTGGCGATGTCGGTGTGCCCCAGTTCGCCCAGCACCGCGCGGAGTTCCGCCATCGGGACCCTCTTGTGGCCGCTCACATTGATCCCGCGCAGCAGCGCCGCGTACTTCGTGGTCATGGCTCCCCACACTAGAGCGATCTCTCCACGGCGCGCAGCCGCCGCGCCCCGTGGGGGAGGGCGCGGCGACGGCTGTGCGCGAGAGGTGGGCCGGACGGTGGCGGTGGGGCGCCACCGTCCGGCAGGTACCGCGTGGTGACTACTCGACGATCTTGAGGAGCTTGTTCGCCGTGCCCTCGGTCGCGTTGGAGATGGCGTCCGGGGTGGCTCCCTCGGTGAGCGCGGTGGCGACCGCCTCCGGGGAGGCGTCCGGGTTGCCCGCCAGGTAGACGGCGGCGGCGCCGACGACGTGCGGGGTCGCCATGGACGTACCGGAGATGGTGTTGGTGCCGGTGTCGCTGTCGTTCCAGGTCGACGTGATGTCCGAGCCCGGGGCGTAGATGTCCACGATGGAGCCGTAGTTGGAGAACGAGGACTGCTCGTCGGCCTCCGTGGACGAGGCGACGGTGATCGCCTCGGGGACGCGGGCGGGCGAGACCTGCCCGGCGTCGCTGGACTCGTTGCCCGCCGCCACACCGAAGGTGACGCCCGCGGCGATGGCCTTCTGGACGGCCGCGTCGAGGGCCGGGTCGGCGCCGCCGCCGAGGCTCATGTTGGCGACGGAGGGGCCGGACGCGTTGGCCGCGACCCAGTCGATACCGGCGATGACCTGCTCGGTGGTGCCCGAGCCGTTGTCGTCCAGCACGCGGACGGCCACGATCTTGGCCTTCTTGGCGACGCCGTGCGAGGCCCCGGCTATGGTGCCCGCCACGTGGGTGCCGTGCCCGTTGCCGTCGTCGGCGTCGTCGTCGTTGTCCACGGCGTCGAAGCCCGAGGTGGCCCGGCCCTCGAAGTCCTCGTGGGTGACGCGGACCCCGGTGTCGATGACGTACGCGGTGACGCCCTCACCGGCGGTGTCGGGGTAGGTGTACGCGTTGTCGCCCGCGGTCTCGGTCTGGTCGACGCGGTCCAGACCCCACGACGGGGGGTTCTCCTGGGTGGCGTTGATGCTGAACTTCTTGTTCTGCACCACCTTGGCGACGGCCGGGTCGGCGGCGAGGCGCTTGGCCTCGGTCTCCGAAAGGCCGCTGGCGGAGAAGCCGTTGATGCTGGAGGAGTAGTTGCGCTGGAGCTTGCCGCCGTACTCCTTGGCGAGCTTGGACTTGTCCGCCTTCTCGCCCAGCATGACGATGTAGCTGCCGGCGACGGCGGTCTCGGCGTCCGCGCCGTAGACCGTGCCCATGGGGGCCGGTGAGGCTCCGGCGAACGAGGTTCCGAACAGGGTGACTCCGGCTGCGGCTGCCACGGCGGTGATCGCGGCGGTCAGCTTGGTCCGGCGAGTGACGGTGCGCTGGTGCTTGGCCATGAAGAGGGGTCTCCTCGTCAATCTCTGTGGGGGGATTGACCTCCGGCCGGAAGATCTCCGGGGGTTGGCTCGAAACCCTGACCGATTGACGAGCACAGATCAAGACCTCCTTGCAGCTGTGACTTACTCAACAACGTTTTGTAATAAGGAATCGGCCAGGGCGGGTCACAACGGACGGCGGGAGGCAACACGCCGGTAACAAGGCCGGACCGGCCGACCCCGACGGGACTCCGCGGACGGGAAACCCCCAGCTCACGGGCGCCTTCGAGCCTTTCGCACCACTGCGGCGCCCGGCACCGTACGCCCGGCACCGGCGTCCCCGGATCGTCGCGGGTATGCGTGAAGACATGTGAACGTGCGTGAAGAAGTGCGCGGGAGAGGTGAAGTCCCCTGCCGGAGGTGTGAAGTCACCCGGGCATGCGTGCAGATGCAACGACCACCGGCAGCGCACAGAAGAACGCCCCGTCCCGCATCCCCGGGCTGTGCGGGGGTGCGGGACGGGGCGGACAACGTCCGGATATCAGCCCAACCGGTTCGCTCAGAGCGACAGTTCGGCCTCGATGAGATCGGCCGCCCTGGGCGTACCTCCCTCCTCCGCCATCCGTTCCCGCAGCCGGGCGGACCGCTCCGCCACCTCCGGGTCACCGACCAGGGCGAGCACGGCCTCGCGCAGCGTCGCGGCGTCGGCCTCCTCCATGGGCACATGCCGGGCCACCCCGAGCGCCTGGAGCATGTCGGCGTTGCCGAACTGGTCGACCGCCTGCGGTACGGCCACCATCGGCGTCCCCGTGGCGAGCCCCTCCTGGCTGCCGCCCGCCCCGGCATGGGTGATGAACGCGTCGGCCTGCTTCAGCACCGCCAACTGCGGCACCCATGTACGCACTTCCACATTCGCCGGTACGTCACCGAGCTCGGCCGGGTCGACATGCGCACCGATCTGGAGCACCACGTGCCAGCCGGGCAGGCCGCCGAAGGCCGTGACGCACTCCCGGTAGAAGGCGGGCTGCTTGGTGAAGGAGGAGCCGAGCGAGACCAGGAGCACCTTCTCCGCTCCGGCCGGCCGCTCCCACTCCCCCTGGTCGGCCCGGTCGCCCTGACAGGCGCCGACGAAGGTGTACATCTCACGGTTCACCCGGTCCGCGTTGGGCTGGAGCGCCTCGGGGATCAGGACGAGGCCGCGGCGCGGGCGGGCGACGAAGTCGTCGCTGGAGAGATGGCCGAGGCCGTTGTCGGCGAGCCAGCCGTCGAAGCGCGCGTAGTACGCCTTGCCGCGCTCGGTCTGCTTCAGCTCGGCGGTCATGGGCTCGCCGACCTCCTGCTCGTACCCCTCCCAGGGCACCAGGTTGGGCCAGAGCGAGACGGCGGGGACGCCCCAGCGGTGGGCGAGGACGCGGGCAGGATAGGAGGTGATGTCGTGCAGGACGAGGTCGGGTTCGTCGCCCTCGAAGGCGGCGACGAACTGCGGGAGCGCCTGGCGGGCGTCGTCGAGGAAGGGTTCGATGTTGTCGATCAGCTCGGTGCCCCAGGCGTCGGGGTCGTCGTCCGTCGGCAGGGTCGAGGTGTAGATCACCGGCTCGGCCCCGGTGGCCGCGACCTTCTCGGCGAACGAGGCGGGGATGGCGTAACTGACACGGTGCCCACGGCGGACGAGCTCCCGGATCACGTCGAGGCTCGGGTTCACATGTCCGTGGGCGGCGATGGAGAACATGGCGATGTGGGCACGCGGGGGTTCCGTCATGCCCTCACCTTAAGCGAGACGGACCGTCTCGTCTAGTTTTTTCGGCGTCCTTCATCAGCCCTTCCTCGGCCCTTCCGCGGCGCTGCCTCAGCGCTGGTAGCGGGCCAGGACCCGGTTGCCGTCATCGACCAGCCGTTTCCGCAGCTCACCCCTGTCGATCGCGCCGCTGTAGTACTCCTGGAGGGCGGGGGTCGCCACCTTGTCCTTCCACTCCGGGTAGCCCCGTACGGTCTGCGCGGGCGCCGGGCGAAGGTGCTGGGCGAGCGCCGTCCCGGTGGCCCAGCCGTGTTCGGCGGTGTGCAGGGAGGGGTGGGCGAGGGCGGTGGTGCCGGTGGGGAGCATCCAGTCGCCCCGGGCCAGACGCACCATGTTCGGCGGTCGCAGCAGGAAGTCGATGAAGGCGACCGCCTCCTCCTTGTGCGGGCTGTCCTCGGCGACGGAGAGGGTCTGCGGACTCACCCCTTGGGCCAGTTCTCCACTGCCTGCCGGAGCGGGCAGGACCGTCCACGCGAACCCCTCGGGGGCCTGCTCGACGACCTGCTGGCGGTAGGCGAACCCGAGCGGGAGCATCGCGTACCGCCCGCCGAAGAAGCCGGGCAGGGCGTCCGATCCGCCCATGCCCAGCGCCGTACGGGCCGCGCTGCGGTCGGAGTTGACCTGGTCGCGGATGGTCCCGGTCACCACCTCGTCGCCCTTCTCGAAGCGCAGCTCGGCCTTGCCGTCCGCGGTGCGGTGGAAGAGCTGCCCGCCGCCGGAGAGGCCCAGGTTGAGGGTGACGGAGACCGGTTCCCTGAGCGGCCAGGCGACCCCGTAACGGCCCTCGCCCGTCAGCTCCTTGGTCACATCGCGGAACTCCGCCCAGCTCCAGGGGGCCTGTGGCGTCGGGATGCGGACTCCCGAGGCTTTCAGCAGCTCCGTGTTGGCAATGAGGACCCGGGGCTCCTGGAGGAAGGGGACGCCGTAGATCCCGCCGCCGAAGGTGGTGGTGCGCCAGGACCGCTCGGGGATGTCGGCCTTCAGCCGGTCCGGGAGGAGGGGGCGCAGATCGGTGAGGTAGCCGCCGTACGCGAAGTCGGCGAGGTCGTCGGAGGCGTCGTGGATGATATCGGGCGCCTCACCGCCCTCGAAGGAGGTGAGGAGCTGGTCGTGGACGTTGTCCCAGCTGCCCTGGACATAGTCGACCTGTACGCCGGGGTGGGCGGCGTTCCACTCCTTCACCAGCTGCTTGTTGGCGTCGACGGACTCCTTCTGCCAGGCCAGCGACTGGAACCTGAGCCGGATCGTGCCGTCGGCGTCCCGCCCGTCATCGCCGCTCGAACAGCCGGTGAGCAGCAGGGCGAGGACGGTGACGGCCGCTGCCGTCCGCCGGGCCGGGGCGCGCATCAGCCCCTCACCGCCCCGGCCGTCATCCCGCCGGTGATCCGCCGCTGGATGAAGGCGAAGAGGACGAGGGAGGGCAGCGTGGCGAGGAACGCGGCGGCGGCCAGCGGCCCGAGATCGGCCACTCCCTCCGCGCCGAGGAAGTGGGTGAGGACGACCGGCAAGGTCTGCTTCTCCGGGGTCTTGAGCAGGACGAGCGCGAAGAAGAACTCGTTCCATGCGGTGATGAACGCGAAGAGGGCGGTGGCGACGATCCCGGGGGCGAGCAGCGGGGCGACGACCGAGACGAGGGTCCGTACCCGCCCCGCCCCGTCCACGGCGGCGGCCTCCTCCAGCTCGGCGGGCACGGCGCGTACGTACCCGGCGAGCATCCACAGCGCGAAGGGCAGCGACCAGACGACGTAGACCAGGATCAGCCCCCACAGGGTGTTGATCAGATGCAGGTTCTTCAGGACGAGGAAGAGCGGAATGATCACCAGCACGAACGGGAACGCCTGGCTGACCACGACCCACCCGGTGGCGGCGGTGGCGAGCCGGCCCCGGTGGCGGGCCATCACGTAGGCCATCGGCGTCGCGATGACGACCGCGATCAGGGCGGCGGAGACGGCGGCGGCCAGGGAGTTGGCCGCCGCCTGGAGCAGCGGCTGCTCCTCGAACGCCTGGCGGAAGTTGTCCAGGGTGGGCTGCTCGGGAATCCAGGTGGGGTGCAGCGAGCCCAGTTCGCGGGCGGGCTTGAAGGCGGTGGAGAGCAGCCAGAGGAACGGGAAGGCGAGGAAGACCAGGTACGCCAGGAGCGCGAGGTACTGGCCGGTGCGCGCGGCCCTGCCGGTGGGGAGGCTCATCGCGCCCCGCCTCTCCGGGGAGTGCCACCTCTGGGAACGCCTCTCCTGAAGACGCTCATCGTTCCTCGCCTCCCCCTCTGATCCGGCCGACGAGGAAGCAGGCGAGGAGCACGGAGATCACCGCGACCATCACACAGCCCATCGCGGCGGCGTAGCCGAACTGCCCGTAGCGGAAAGCCTCTTCGTACGCGAAGAGCATCGGCAGCCGGGTCCGGCCGCCGGGCCCGCCGCTGGTCAGGACGTAGACCAGGGCGAAGGAGTTGAAGTTCCAGATCAGGTTGAGGGCGCTGATGGCGAGGGCGATGGGCCTGATCGCGGGCCAGGTGACGGTACGGAACCGGCGCCAGGCGCCCGCCCCGTCCAGGGCCGCCGCCTCGTGGAGTTCGTGCGGGGTGTTCTGGAGTCCGGCGAGCAGGGCGACGGTGGTCTGGGGCATGCCCGCCCAGATGCCGACGAGGATCACGGCGGGGAGCGCGGTGGCGAGGCCGGTCAGCCAGTCCCGGCCGTCGCCGAGGCCGAGGTCGCGGACGGTCTCGTTGAGGATGCCCGCGTCGGGGTTGTAGACCAGGCGCCACATGATGCCGACGACGACTTCGGGCATCGCCCACGGGATGATCGCCAGCGCCCGGGCCAGCCAGCGCATCCGCAGTCGCTGGTTGAGCAGCAGCGCGAGGCCGAGGGCCAGGAGGAACTGCGGGACGGTGACGCCGACCGCCCAGAGCAGGCCGATCCGGAAGGAGTCCCAGAACAGGGTGTCGTGCAGGAGGTCCTGGAAGTTGAGGGTGCCGATCCACTGGGTGGAGCGGGTGCGGCCGGACTGGGCGTCGGTGAAGGCGAGCGCGATGCCGTAGAGGAGGGGGCCGACGCTGAGGATCAGGATGGGGAGGAGGGCGGGCAGGACGAGGAACCAGGCACCCGCCCGGCCCCGGACCGCCGTGCCGTCGCCCCGGCGGGGGCGGGGGCCCGGGCCTGGACCGTCCGCCCCGGACCACCGCTTCTTCGAGCCCGCTAACGCCACAAATGATCCCCTCTGCCCTCTCCGGTGGGACTTCTCCCGTTCTGGCCGCCCCGGTGGCCTCCGTCATCGTGCTGACGGGCCGTCGGTTCGTCAAGGTGGCCTGCGCGGATGCGAAAATCGCACCCATGGACGAGATGCGTGCGCGCGAGGTGCTGACGGCCGCCGGAATCACCGGCGCACCGGAGCTGCTCGCGCTGGGCGAGAACGCGGTCTTCGCGGCCGACGGCCTGGTGGTCAAGGTCGGCCGGGACGCCACCGGCCACCCGGAGCTGCGGGAGCGGGCCGAGCGGGAGGTGGCCGTCGCCGACTGGCTCGCCGCGTCGGACGTCCCGGCCGTACGGGCCGCCGAGCACCGCGTACGCCTGGCGGAGGGCCACCCGGTGACGCTGTGGCACCGGCTGCCCGCCCCCGTACGCCCCGCCGAACCGCGCGATCTGGCGCCCCTGCTCTCCCAGGTGCACGCGCTGCCCGTACCTGAGGGCTTCACGCTGCCGCGCCGTGAACTGCTGGGCGGGGTGGAGCGCTGGCTGACCCTGGCGGGCGACAGCATCGATCCGGCCGACGCCGATTACCTCCGCGAACGCCGCGACGGCTTCGCGGCGGCGGCCGCCGCCCTGGTGCCGCATCTGCCGCCGGGCCCGATCCACGGCGACGCGCTCCCCCGCAATGTGCACATCGGCCCCGGGGGTCCGGTCCTGGTCGACCTGGAGACCTTCGCCACGGATCTGCGGGAACACGACCTGGTCGTGCTCGCCCTCTCCCGGGACCGCTACGGGCTGCCCGCCGCGGCCTACGACGCCTTCACCTCCGCGTACGGCTGGGACGTACGGGAGTGGGAGGGCTGCGCGGTCCTGCGCGGCGCCCGCGAGACGGCGAGCTGCGCCTGGGTCGCCCAGCACGCCCCGGCCAGCCCGAAGGCGCTCGCCGAGTTCCGCCGCAGGGTGGCGTCGCTGCGGGAGGGGAACGCGGCGGTCCGCTGGTACCCCTTCTGAGCCGGGCCGGGGTGGGTTCCGGCGCCCGGTGACACCTCCGTACTATGCACCTTGGCTGCGAAGCCGAACAGGTGCAATTGCAACGGGGGTTGCCATGGGAACCGGAGAAGGCGGCGAGCAGAGACTCGCCACATCGGCGAGCGACAAGAAGCGCGCGGCGAAGTATCTGGAAGAGCAGCTGATGCCCGGCACGCAGGCGGCCGGCCGTATGGCGGTGGGCGGTGGATCGGTACGGGCCTCCTTCCTCGCACCGTCGGCGGCTCCGCCGAGCCCTCCGCTGAGGGAGGACACCGGAGTGTCGGGGCTCTCCGGCTGGGCTTCGGACCAAGGTGTCTCCGACGCCCTGGGTGCCTGGCAGGCGCAGGTGAACGGGCTGATGGCGCGGTTACAGAAAGAGCTGAACGGGCTGAAGGGCGCGAAGAGCATCCTCCGCGGCCAGGATCTCGCCGCCGGTGCCCAGATGAACTCCATCCGGCCCCCCAGCAGCTTCGACGGGATGTGACGGGCTCACCATGACGCTGAACTATCAGGACGTGGTGACGGCCGATCTGTCCTCCCTCACGGACGTGGCCGGGGCGTGGAAGAGGATGGGCGAACGCTTCGGCGAGCTCAAGGACGACTACGCGCAGCACGTACAAGGTGTACTGGCCAACGGGAACTGGCAGGGGGAGGCGTTCGGCGCCCAGCAGAACGGCGCCGCGGCCATCGCCTTCGAGTTCGGGGCGGCGAAGACCGAGGCGCTGGCCGTCGCCGCCCTTCTCACGGCCGCGCAGACCGAGCTGACCCGCCTCCAGAAGGCGGTCAGGGAACTGGTCGCGGACGCCGAGAAGAAGGAGTACAAGGTCGACAGCACCGGCCGGGCGACCTATGTCGGGTACGACAACCTCTCCCCGCAGGAGCGGTACGTCTTCCAGCACGACCCCGACCACACCCGTCTGCTGGCCGACGCCCGGGAGAAGGCGCGGGGCTGGACCGCCGCGATAGCCAAGGCGGTCGGGGCGGTCGACGACGCCGACCAGAGCGTCAAGCGGGCGTTGACCCGGGCGACACGAGACGTCTCGATGGACGGTATCGGCATCGGCGGGTTCAACACCGCGGCCGAGAGCGATCTCGCGAAGGCCGGCCGGCCGGAGCCCGAGCCCCGCAAGAAGGGCGGCTGGGTCGCCGAGACCGGTTCCGAGGCGTCGGGGCCGGGGCTCGGGACGGACGCCAGCGGTCCGGACGTCGCGAAGGGGAAGCTGGCCGAAGCCGAGGCGAGCGCCGACCTCGGCAGCGCCAAGGCGGAGGCCACGCTCACCAACGGTTCGACGGAGCTGGCCGGGGAGGCCGAAGCCTACGCGGGCGCCAAGGTGTCGGCGGCCGCCGGTATCACCAACGGGGGCGCCCAGGCCGAGGCCAAGGGCTTCGCGGGCGGCGAGGCTTCGGTCGGCGGCACCGCCGCCACCGGCCCCGTCGGGGGATACGGCCGGGCCGAGACCATGGCGGGCGTGGAGGCCGGGCTCAACGCGCAAGCGGGTGCGGAGGGGGTGGCGGTGGGCGCCGAGGCGTTCGCCGGGGCGAAGGCCAGCGCCGGGGCGGGCGCGGACGTCGCCGGGATCGGCGTGGGTGCCACGGCCGAGGGCTGGGCCGGTCCCGGCGCCGAGGCGGGGTTCAACGCCAGCAGGGACGCCAACGGCGTGTGGCACTTCGGTCCGAGGGTGGGCGTCTCGCCGGGCCTCGGTGGCTCCGTGGGCTTCGAGTTCACCGTCGACCCGGGGAAGTTCGTGGACACCGTGGGCGATGCGGCGGGCTGGGTGGGGAAGGGGATCGGCAGCCTGTTCTGAGGGATGGCACCACGACCCCGGTGCCATGAGCACGCCATTACCCGTGAGGAGATTCCGGATGACCACCACCCTGCCCGTACCGATCGCGTTCGAACTGCCGGACGGCTGGCGCGCCGCGCCGCCGGACGGAGCGGGCGCGCCGGGCGCCGCGTTCGTCGCCCTGCACCCGCGTCCGGACGCGGGATTCACCGCGAACATCACGGTCGACGGCGGGTTCCGCCCGGACCCGGCGACGCTCGCCGAGATCGCCGACGAGTCGGTGGAGAATCTGCGCGGGTCCGGCGCCTCGGTCGAGATCGCCGAACGCCGGGAGGTCGGTTCGAAGGACGCTCCCGGCCTCACCCAGACCCTCGCGGTCTCGGCCGTCGCCGGGGGCACGCTCCGCGACCTCGTCCAGTCGCAGGTCTATCTGTCCCTGCTGGACGTGGACGATCCGGGCAAGCGGGCGGTGATCCGGCTGGTTCTGACGGTGACCGCGTCCCAGCACGGCTCGGTGGTCGAGGACTTCCGGGAGTTCGTGCGCACGGTCCGCCCGGACACCGGCACGGCTCAGTAACACGCCCGCCGGAACGGGCGCCCCCTGAAACGGACGTCCCCAGGAACGAGCGCCCGCCGGAACGGCTCCGCTCCCACCCGCCCCTTCGACCCCGCACAGGTGACCTCATGGGATGGTTCGACAAGCTGACCGGGACCAGGCACCCCGAGGCCGGGACGGCACCCCGGTCCGCCGAGGAGCTGCGGACGGCCCTGCTCGGTCTCAACCGGCCGGACGTCCCCTACGTCATCGGCGACGGCGCGGCGCACGGCGCCGATCTGGTGGCGGGGTGGCGGATCGCCGAGCCCGCCTGGCAGACCTTCTTCATCAGGTCCCAGTTGACGCACGCCCTCCGCATCCGGATGCGGCTGGCCGAGGACGTCCCCGAGGTCCGCGCCGTCGAGGAGCAGTGGGAGGTCACCCGGGTCGGGAATCCTCCGCGGCTACGGGCTTCGGCGGAGTACGCGCGCGGCGGCGGCAGGACCGTCTCGCGCAGGTACACACTTCAGCGGGGGAAGAACGGGCGCCTCGAAGCAGCCGAGTCCTTCAGCTTCGACAGCGCGCAGCTGACGGACCCCCTGCGGGACACCGTCCTCGCAGCGGGCTGGACCTGGCGCGGGGTGGTCTTCGGCAAGCTCTGAGCAGTCCGTCGCCCCCTCCGGCGACCTACCGGCGCCACCGTGCCCCGTATGCTTCCCGCCGACCGTCTCGCATCCTTCGCAAGGGAGTTCTCATGCCCATGGCCCGCTCGACCGCAGTGACCTGGAGCCTGTCGGCGGTGGCCGCCGGGGCGCTGCTCGTCGGCTGTTCGGGGTCGGTCAGCATCGGAAACACGGAACCGAAGCTGTCGTCGGACAAGCTCGCCACGACGGTCTCCGAAAAGCTCGCGGCCACCACGAACCAGCCGAAGCCGGACATCACCTGCCCCGAGGACCTCGTCGGGAAGGTCGGCACCACCACGCGCTGCACGCTGACGGCGGACGACGGCAGCACCCTCGGTGTGACGGTCACCGTCACCTCGGTCGAGGACGAGCGGATCAACTTCGACATCAAGGCCGACGACACGGCGTCCCCCGCCGCGAACTGACCCTCCCTCTCCGGGCACGTACCGTCCGCGCGGTCCTCGTCGGTGCGGTCTCCGCACGCGCGGTCAGCGCCTGCGCGGGATCACCGGCCAGGCCGGCTCGACCACCGCGGCCGGGTCGGCCGTGCGGCGCAGGTACGCCTGGAGCGAGGCGGACTGTTCGGCGGCGGCGCGGACCTGGAGGGCGTGGAGCTCGGTGGGGGGCAGGGTGCTGACCGGGCGGTGGCGCTCGCCCATCAGCCGGACCACACGGACCGCCGCCACCGCGTCGGCGCTCGCCTCATGGGCGTCGGACAGCGTCACGCCGTAGTGCTCGCACAGGGCCTGGAGCGCCCGTTTGCCCTTGCGGTACTTGTCGACGTGCTTGTCGATCACCAGGGGGTCGATGACGGGCGAGGGCACACCGCCGATCCGCTGCTCGACGGAGTCCAGGCCGTACCTCGCGCACTCGCGGTCCAGGAGCGAGAGGTCGTAGCGCGCGTTCATCACCACCAGCGGCACCCCCGAGCGCAGCACCTCGGCGACCGCGTGGGCTATCTCCCCGACGGCCGAGGCCGCCCGCGCGCCGTGCCTGCGGGCGTGGTCGGTGCCGATGCCGTGGATCGCGGCGGCCTGCTCGGGTATCGCCACCCCCGGGTCGAGCAGCCAGGTCCGCTGCTCGGAGACCGTGCCGTCCGGCTCCAGCCGGACCAGCGCGGCGGTGACGATCCGGTCGCTCTCGACGTCGGTCCCCGTCGTCTCCAGGTCGAAGCCGACCAGTGGTCCCTGATGCCAGCTCATCCCGATACCTCCTTCGTGGTCCCCCGTGGTGTTCTCCCCCGAGTGATGACCACCTTCGCATGCGGCACTGACAACACCGGAGACGAGTCGCGGGGCCCTACGACACCGGGCGCGAGTCCGTCCACACCGACTCGAACTCCTCGCGGTACGTCTCGAAGAGGCCGCTCTCGCTGTCCTGCCCCGCCCGCACCACCGTGCGCCGCCCCCCGCCGCGCAGCACCAGCACCGGCGCCTCCATGCCCCGGGCGCGCCGCAGATAGGGCTGGACGACACCCACCGCGTCCGCCCCGTCGCCGTCCACCAGGTACGCGGTGAAGCGCGGGGTCTCGTCGAAGACCTGGATCTCGAAGGCGCCCGGGTCGCGGAGCCTGGAGCGGACCCGGCGCATGTGGAGGATGTTCATCTCCACCGAGCGGCTCAGCTCGCCCTTCTTCAGGCCCAGTTCCCGTTCCCGGCGCTTCACCGCGCTGCTGGCCGGGTTGATGAAGAGCAGCCGGACCCGGCAGCCCGACTCGGCGAGCCGGACGAGCCGGCGGCCGGAGAAGTTCTGGACGAGCAGGTTGAGCCCTATGCCGATGGCGTCCAGCCGCCGCGCCCCGCCGAACAGGTCCTCGGCGGGCAGCTGGCGCTGGAGCCGGACCCGGTCGGGGTGGACGGAGACCACGTCCGCGTACCGGTCGCCGACCAGCTCCTCCACCGCGTCCACCGGCAGCCGGTCGGCGGAGGGCACCCCCGCCCCGCTGCCGAGGATGTCCAGGAGGCGGGCGGAGGCGCGCTCGGCCTGGGCGAGGACCGCCTCGTTCAGCGCGCGGTTGCGGGAGACGACGTTACGGGTCACCTCCAGCTCGTCGAGAGCCAGCTCGACGTCCCGGCGGTCGTCGAAGTACGGCTCGAAGCACGGCCAGTGCTGGACCATCAGCTCGCGCAGCTGCGGCAGGGTGAGGAAGCTGAGGACGTTGTCGTCGGCCGGGTCCAGCAGATAGCCCTTGCGGCGCGAGACCTCGCGTACGGCGACGGCGCGCTGCACCCACTCCTGTCCGGCGGGTCCGGCGGCGGCCACCACCCAGTCGTCGCCGTGCACCGGCTCGTAGATCGGCCGGAGCACCGCGGCGACCACCGCACGCAACCGCTGTTCGACCAGATTCAGCCAGATATAGGCGCGCCCGGCCCGCTGTGCGCGGGTGCGCACCTCGCTCCACGCCTCGGCGCTCCACTCCAGCTCGGCACCGATCTCCATGGGCTGCGCCAGGGACACCGCCCCGGGCGGCGCATCGGTCGGTTCCCCCTCGTGACCTGCGTCACCTGGGGGTAGCTCGAACCCTCCCGAGCTCACCCGCGTACCGCCTTCCACTCCCCCACCCAACGATCAAGGAAGGGTACTCCGGGAGCGGGACGCGGTGCAGCCCGATGGCCGGGCCGGTTTCTCAACTCCGGTGGAGCGGCGGCCTGTTCCTTGCGGCGAGATCGGGTGGAGTGAGCGGATTCATAGTGATTGGGCACCCCGGCGAAAGCCGTGATCCGGACGCCCGCCGGAGTGCCGCGCCCGCAATCGCGTCCGGGGCGGCACCCGGGTGTCCGAAGTTGACCGGTGTGGCCGGAGACGGGCGACGGGACCCGGCCGCACCGCACGGCGTACTAGGTGGGCGCCCCCCTTTCGTGGAGTATTCGGGGGTAACCGTCAGGGGGTAACAGGCCGAGGAAGGCCGACGCACCCGGATCAGAAATGGAAGAGTTCTGCCTATGCAGGTCTGGCCGGGACACGCTTATCCCCTCGGCGCCACCTACGACGGCGCCGGTACCAACTTCGCGGTCTTCTCCGAGGCCGCCCACCGGATCGAGTTGTGCCTGCTGCACGACGACGGTTCGGAGACGGCGGTCGAGCTCCGCGAGACCGACGCCTTCGTGCGCCACGCCTATCTGCCCGGGGTGATGCCGGGTCAGCGGTACGGCTTTAGGGTGCACGGGCCCTACGAGCCCCAGCACGGGCAGCGGTGCAACTCCGCCAAGCTGCTGCTGGACCCGTACGCCCGTGCGGTCGCGGGGCAGATCGAGTGGGGCGAGGCGGTGTACGGCTACCCGTTCGGGCGGCCGGACGCCCGCAACGACCTCGACTCGGCGCCGCACACCATGAGCTCGGTGGTGGTGAACCCGTACTTCGACTGGGGCGACGACCGCCGCCCCCGTACGGACTACCACCGCACCGTGATCTACGAGGCCCATGTGAAGGGCCTGACGATGCTCCATCCGGGGCTTCCGCCCGAGCTGCGCGGTACGTACGCGGGGCTCGCGCACCCGGAGGTCATCGCGCATCTGACCGAACTGGGTGTCACGGCGATCGAACTGATGCCCGTTCACCAGTTCGTCCAGGACCACCGCCTGGTCGACATGGGGCTCGCCAACTACTGGGGCTACAACACCATCGGCTTCTTCGCCCCGCACAACGCGTACGCCTCCTGGGGCGAGCGCGGGGAACAGGTGCTGGAGTTCAAGCAGGCGGTCAAGGCCCTGCACCAGGCGGGGATCGAGGTCATCCTCGACGTCGTCTACAACCACACGGCCGAGGGCAACCACCTCGGTCCGACGCTCTCCTTCCGCGGCCTCGACAACGCCTCCTACTACCGGCTGACCGACGATCAGCGGTACTACATGGACACCACGGGCACCGGGAACTCCCTGCTCATGCGGTCCCCGCACGTGCTCCAGATGATCATGGACTCGCTGCGGTACTGGGTGACCGAGATGCATGTGGACGGCTTCCGCTTCGACCTGGCGGCCACCCTGGCCCGCCAGTTCCACGAGGTGGACCGGCTCTCCTCCTTCTTCGACCTCGTGCAGCAGGACCCGGTGGTCAGCCAGGTGAAGCTGATCGCCGAGCCGTGGGACGTGGGCGAGGGCGGCTACCAGGTGGGCAACTTCCCGCCGCTGTGGACCGAGTGGAACGGCAAGTACCGCGACACGGTCCGCGACCTGTGGCGGGGCGAGCCGCGCACGCTCGCGGAGTTCGCCGGACGGCTGACGGGCTCCTCCGACCTCTACCAGGACGACGGGCGCCGCCCGCTCGCCTCGATCAACTTCACCACCTGCCACGACGGCTTCACGCTGCACGACATGGTGTCGTACAACGAGAAGCGGAACGACGCCAACGGCGAGGGCAACCGGGACGGCGAGAGCCACAACCGGTCCTGGAACTGCGGAGTGGAAGGCGAGACCGACGATCCGGAGGTGCTGGCGCTGCGGGGCCGGCAGATGCGGAACTTCATCGCCACGCTGATGCTGTCGCAGGGCGTGCCGATGCTGAGCCACGGCGACGAGTTCGCGCGGACGCAGAAGGGCAACAACAACGCCTACTGCCAGGACAACGAGCTCTCCTGGATTCACTGGCCCGACCCGGACGCCGGTGCCGAGGACTCCCCCGGTGACGAGTTCCGGCGGAACATGCTGGAGTTCACCCGGGCCATGGTCTGGCTCCGCCGCGACCACCCGGTCTTCCGGCGCCGCCGCTTCTTCCACGGGCGGCCGGTGGAGGGCACGCACGACGAGCTCTCCGACATCGCCTGGTTCACCCCCGAGGGGGAGGAGATGACCCAGCAGGACTGGCAGGCCGCCCACGCCAAGGCGCTGACCGTGTTCCTCAACGGCCACGCCATCTCCGAGCCGGGGCCGCGCGGGGAGCGGATCTCCGACGATTCGTTCCTGCTGATGTTCAACGCGAGCGCCGAGACGCTGGAGTTCGCCGTTCCGGTCGACCACGGGGAGCAGTGGCAGGTCGTCGTGGACACCGCACGGGCCGAGGGGGTGCCCCCGGGGACGGGTCCGAAGGTGGCCGAGGGCGAACGGGTGGCGCTGATCGGGCGCAGCCTGACCGTGCTGAAGCGCCCCGCCTGACGCCCCGCATGATCCGCCCCCCCCTGCCTGACGCCCCCGCCCGAGGGCACGCGCGCAGGACCGGCGAGGGTGAGCGTTCCGCCCGGGGTGACACAGTTCGCCCCGGGCGGGGTACGTAGAAGTCCATGACGCCCACCGCCACGTACCGGCTTCAGCTCCAGCCCGACTTCCCCTTCCCGGCGGCCGAGAAGGCGGTGCCGTACCTGGCCGCGCTCGGCGTCTCCCATCTGCACCTCTCCCCCGTCCTGGAGGCGGTCCCCGGCTCCCGGCACGGGTACGACGTGGTCGACCACAGCCGCGTACGGCAGGAGCTGGGCGGTGAGGAGGGGCTGCGGAGCCTCGCCGCCGCCGCCCGGGAGCACGGGCTCGGGCTGGTCCTGGACATCGTGCCCAACCACATGGCCGCCGTGCCCCGGTACAACCGGCAGCTCCGGGAGGTGCTGCGCGAGGGCCGGTCCTCCCCGTACGCCCGCTGGTTCGACATCGACTGGGCGGCGGGCGGCGACAAGGTGCTGCTCCCGGTGCTGGCCGGTCCGCTCGGCGGCGAGCTGGAGGCGCTCACCGTGGACGCCGACGCGGAGGTGCTGCGCTACGGCGAGCAGGAGTTCCCGCTGCGGGCGGGCACGGCGGAGCTGCCGCTGCCCGAGCTGCTCGACGCCCAGCACTACCGGCTCGCCTGGTGGCGGCTGGCCCGCACCGAGCTGAACTACCGCCGCTTCTTCACCGTCTCCGAGCTGATCGGGGTCCGCGTCGAGCACCCCGAGGTCTTCGACGCCACCCACGGCAAGGTCCTGGAACTCCTCAGCGACGGGGTGCTGGACGGGCTGCGCATCGACCACCCGGACGGCCTCGCCGACCCGGCGGCGTACCTGCGGCGGCTGAACGAGGCCACGGGCGGGCGGTGGACGGTCGTGGAGAAGATCCTCACCGGAGACGAGCACCTCCCGCCCGGCTGGGCGGTGGCCGGGACGACCGGCTACGACGCGCTGCACCGGATCGACGGGCTGTTCACGGACCCGGCGGGGGCGGCGGAGCTGCTCGGCCGCTACCGGGAGTTCGCGGGCCCGCCCGGCGACCGGGGCGGCTACTGGAAGGCGACCGTCCGCCGGGCCGCCTACCGGGTGGCCACGCACGAACTGGCCTCCGAGACGGCCTGGCTCACCCGGCTCGCCACCTCCGTCTGCGCCGCCGACCCCGCCCTGCGCGACCACGCGCCCTGGGCGCTGCGGACGGCGATCCGGGAGCTGCTGGTACGGGTGCCGGTCTACCGGCCGTACGTCACGGCGGGCGTACCGCCGACCCGGATCGCGGAGGAGACCCTTCCGGAGGACGCCGTACGGGAGGCGAAGGCGGTGTTCTCCGTGCCGGAGGAGGCCGCCGCCGTCGACACCGTACGGGATCTGGCGCTCGGGCGGCTGGGCGACGGGGAGGAGCGGGCGGCGTTCTGCGCCCGGTTCGCGCAGACGGCCTCCGCGCTGCACGCCAAGTCGGTGGAGGACACCGCGTTCTACCGGTACGTGCCGCTGGTCTCCGCGACGGAGGTGGGCGGGGACCCGGGGCGGCCCGCGGTGACGGTGGACGAGTTCCACGCCTTCGCCACCCGCATCGCCCGGGACTGGCCCGCCACGGGGACGGTCCTGACCACGCACGACACCAAGCGGAGCGCCGATGTACGGGCCAGGATCGCGGTCCTGTCGGAGTGTCCGGAGCGGTGGGCGGCGCTGGTGGCGGAGCTGACGGGCGCCACCCCCGTCGCGGCGCCCGACCCGCAGCTGGCCTGGCAGTCCTGGCAGTCCGGTTACGGCTGCGCTCCCCTGCCCGCCGATGAGCTGGGCGCCCGGCTGGAGCCCGCGCTGCTGAAGGCGGTGCGCGAGGCGGGGCTGTTCACCAGCTGGACGGAGCCGGACGCGGCGTACGAGCGAGCGGTGACGGACTTCGTGGCGGCGGGCCCGGGCAACGGCTCCGGTACGGCCCGGAGGCTGGTGACCGCCTTCGCGGAGTCGCTGGCTCCGCAGGTCCGGGCCAATGTGCTGGGGGCGGCGCTGGTGCAGCTGACGATGCCGGGGGTGCCGGACCTGTACCAGGGGACGGAGAGCGAGTACCTGGCCCTGGTCGACCCGGACAACCGCAGCCCGTTCCGGCGCCCGGGGGAGATGTCGGAGAAGCAGGTGGTGACGGCGGCGGCGCTGGGGCTGCGGCGGGAGCTGCCGGAGGTGTTCGGGGAGTCGGGGACGTACGTACCGCTGGGCGCCCGGGGCCCGGCGGCCGGGCATGTGGTGGCGTTCTGCCGGTCGGGCGAGGTGGCGGTGGCGGTGACCCGGCTGTCGCTGCGGCTCGCGGAGGACGGGGGCTGGCGGGGCACGGTGGTGGAGCTGCCGGACGCGGGGCCGTGGCGGGATGTCCTGGAGCCTTCGCCGGGCCGGGAGTTCACGGGGGGCGCGGTGGCGGCGGGTGAGCTGTTCGCGGAGCGGCCGGTGGCGCTGTTGCGGAGGGTACGGGGGTGAGGCAGGCGCCGGGGAGGCGTCTCAGGACGGCCGTACGAGGAGGCTCCTCGGCCCCCGGGTGAGCAGCCCGCTGGACGCCGGACGGAAGCCGTCGGCCCAGCGGATGCGGGGCATCGCCTCCAGCAGGGCCCTCAGTCCGGCTTCGGCCTCCCTACGGCCGAGCAGGGCGGCGGGGCAGCCGGCCGGGCCGGTGATCAGGGGGTCCTGGTCGGCGCGCAGCGGGTCGAAGCGGTCGGGCGCGGCGAACCGGGCCGGGTCGCGCCCCGCCGCCCCGATGAGACAGGCGACGGGCGCCCCGGCGGGCAGCGTGCCACCGCTGACGCGGACCTCGGTACGGGTGCGGCGCAGGATGATCTGGACGGGCGGGTCACGGCGCAGCGTCTCCGTCCAGGCCCGGCCGAGCAGCATCCCCGCCCCGGCCCCGCCCGCTGCGGCGGCCGCCGCCAGGTCGGGATCGTCCAGCACGTTGGCGAGGAAGGAGGCGAGGGCCTTCTCGCGGAGGGCGGTGGTCCCGGCACAGTCGTCGGCTCCGCCGCCGGGAAGCCGGTGGCCGGTGCGACGGGGCCGGGCACCCTGGTCGAGGCCCCCTGCCACGTCGGCCCCGGCTCCGGCTCCGGCGGGCAGCCAACGGCAGAACTCACCGACCAGGTCCGCCCGGTCGCGCCCGGATATCCGGCGGGCCAGGACGTACGCGGTGCGCTCGACGGCGGAGGTGGCCGGGGATGCGCTTCCCGGGTCCGGGGGCGTGCTTCCCGTGCTCGGGAACACGCTCTCCGGCTCCGGCTCCGGCTCCGGTGCCGTTCCGCCGACGGGGAGCGGTGTGCAGACCAGGCTCCCCCGGCAGAGCCCCAGCGGGGCCGGGACCGGGCCGCGCGGGGCCCCGTCGCGCGGGTAGCCGGTGAAGCGGGGGTCGGTGAGGGCCAGGGCCACATCCGCGTACCGGCTCAGCAGCCAGGCGCCGAGCCCGGGTTCGTAAGCGAGCGGGAAGTCGGTGCGCAGGACGCGGTAGAGGCGCAGCCGGTACGGGTCCGTCGAGGCGCCGGGTTCCAGCAGCCCCGGCTGTCCGCCCGCGATCCGGTGGGGGCGGCGGGCGGCGGGCAGGGCCTCTGAACGGTCGGCCGGCATCCCTCGTCGCCCCCTGCGGTCGTGGCGTCGCCCGTCGACGCACCTGCTCTCAGCGGACCACCGCCGGGGGCCCACCGCAGTCGGCGTACGCCCGTTCGGGTGAGGGGGCGCGAGGGCGCGGAGGGCCGGACGGCCGGATTCCGGTGCCGGGGAGGGCGGTGAGCAGTTCGGTGAAGGCCGCCGCCGCGCCGGTCAGAGGGGCGCGGGAGAAGACAGCGAGGGCCCGGAGCCAGGGCGGGTCGACGCTCAGGACCGCGCAGTCCTCGCCCAGCGCGCCGCGCACGGTGTGGCCGGGGGCGGTGGAGATGCCCACCCCGGCCGCCGCCATCCGGATCGCCGTGGACGTGTGCTCGGTCCACACCGCCGTACGGGGCTCGAAGCCCGCCACGCCGCAGACCCCGTCGAGGAACGGGCGGCCCTCGACGACGGGCTCCATGGCGCACCGGACCCAGGCGCGGTCGGCGAGCTCGTGGAGGCCGACCGAGGAGCGTCCGGCCAGCGGGTCGTCGAACGGGACGACGAGCACGATCTCCTCCTCCCCCACCGGGATGAGGGGGCCGCTCCAGCGTTCGGGGACCGGTCCGAGGGCGAGGTCGGCGGTGCCGCGTTCGACCTGGTCCTCCAGGGCGTCGGTACGGGCGTACTCGTGGAGGACGAGGCGGACGCCCGGGTGGGCCCGGCGCCAGTGGGCGAAGACCTCGGGGAGGAGGCCGACGGCCACCGAGTGCACGGTGGCGATGTGCAGTTCGCCGCCCTCGGCTCCGGCGGCGGCGCGGGCCGCGCGGCGGGCCTGGGCGGCGCTGCGGACGGAGCGTTCGGCGTGCGGGAGGAAGGCGCGGCCCATCGGAGTGAGCAGGACACCGCGCGGCAGCCGTTCCAGCAGTTCGCCGCCGATCTCACGTTCCAGCGCCTTGATCTGGTGGGAGAGGGCGGGCTGGGTGACGTGGAGCCGTTCGGCGGCCCGGGTGAAGGAGGACTCCTCGACGACAGTGACGAAGTACTCCATCTGACGCAGGCTCACCGGCTGTTCCTCATATCGGCCGCTCCTCTCCTCAGGTCAGGGTCATCGACCGTTCCTCCTGCGGAACCTGACGCCCCGTCCCCCATAAACACCGTGCATGGAATCCACTCACATTCTGCCTTGGACGTATGGCGGCGGGTGGGCGGAGGGTGGAGCCATGGCGTGGACGAACACGGAGAACGACACGGCGGACGTACTGGTGATCGGCGGTGGCACGGGCGGATACTCCGCGGCCCTGCGGGCGGCGGCCCTGGGGTTGGAGGTGGTGCTCGCGGAACGGGACCTGGTCGGGGGGACCTGTCTGCACCGGGGCTGCGTTCCGAGCAAGGCGATGCTCCACGCGGCCGAACTCGTGGACGGCATCGCGGAGGCCCGGGAGCGGTGGGGCGTGAAGGCGTCGCTCGAATCGGTGGACTGGGCGTCCCTGGTGGCGACCCGGAACGACATCGTGACCCGCAACCACCGGGGGGTCGAAGGCCGTCTCGCGCAGGCCGGGGTGCGGGTCGTCCGCGGCAGCGCCGGGCTGACGGGCCCGCGTTCCGCCCGGATCGACGGGTACGGGGAGGTCGTCGCCCGGCGGGGGGTGGTGCTGGCGACCGGGTCGCGGCCCCGGATGCTGCCGGGGGTGGTGGCGGACGGGCTGCGGGTGGTGACGAGCGACGACGCGCTGTACGCGCCGGGGCTGCCCGGCTCCGTGCTGGTGGTCGGCGGCGGGGCGATCGGGGTGGAGTACGCATCGTTCCACCGGTCGATGGGGGCCGACGTGATCCTGGTGGAGGCCGCCGACCGGCTGGTCCCCCTGGAGGACGCGGAGGTGTCGCGCCATCTGACGCGGGGGCTGAAGAAGCGCGGCATCCGGGTGGAGACGGGGGCCCGGCTGCTGGAGACGGCGGTCGTGGAGGACGGGGTGCGGGCCGTCGTACGGACCGCCCGGGGCGAGACCGTCACGGTGGCGGCGGAGCGGCTGCTGGTGGCGGTGGGCAGGGAGCCGGTGACAGAGGGGCTGGGGCTCGCGGCGGCGGGTCTGGCCACGGACGGACGGGGCCATGTGGCGCCTGCCGACTGGGCGCGGCTGGAGACGGTGGTGCCGGGCATCCACGTGGTGGGCGACCTGTTGCCGCCGCCTTCCCTGGGCCTGGCCCACGCGTCCTTCGCCGAAGGTCTGCTAGTGGCGGAGACGTTGGCCGGGCTGCGGACGCCTCCGGTCGACTACGCCACCGTTCCCCGGGTCACGTACTCCTCGCCGCAGACGGCGGCGGTGGGTCTGACCGAGGCTCAGGCCCGGG